>NC_013216.1:2597499-3246874 GCF_000024205.1 Desulfofarcimen acetoxidans DSM 771 | reverse complement strand
TTTTCTCCGGGCTTTAGGCCCGGAGCCCTGGAGGGTGGCTTATGTGGAGCCTTCCCGCCGGCCGACTGACGGCCGTTACGGGGAAAATCCCAATCGCCTGCAGCATTACTATCAGTACCAGGTTATTTTAAAGCCATCGCCTGAAAATGTTTTGGAAGTCTATTTAGAAAGCTTGAAGGCCATAGGCATCGATCCGGAGCGTCACGATATCAGGTTTGTGGAGGATAACTGGGAATCACCGACATTGGGTGCCTGGGGACTGGGCTGGGAGGTTTGGTTGGACGGTATGGAAGTGACTCAGTTTACTTATTTTCAGCAGTGCGGAGGGTTGGATTGCCGCCCTGTTTCAGCCGAGATCACTTACGGGTTGGAGCGCCTGTCCATGTTTATCCAGAATAAGGACAGTGTTTTTGATATCGTTTGGGTTGACGGGGTTACCTATGGTGATATACACCACCAGGGAGAGGTGGAATATTCCCACTATAATTTTGAAACCGCCGATACTGCTATGCTGCTTAATTTATTTAATGTTTATGAGCAGGAAGCGCTGCGTGTAGCCGATAAAGGCCTTGTGCTGCCGGCCTATGACTATGTTTTAAAGTGTTCCCATACTTTTAATCTCCTGGATGCCAGGGGAGCTATCAGTGTTACGGAACGCACCAATTATATCGGCAGGGTGCGCAATCTGGCTCGCACTTGTGCCAGTGCTTATGTAGCTGAGCGGGAACGTCTTGGTTTCCCGCTTTTGAAAAGAAAGGAGTCTGAACAGGTTGGCTAAAGACTTTTTATTTGAAATTGGTACGGAAGAAATCCCTTCCCGCTTTATAGCACCGGCCCTGGCGGAACTAAAGGAAATAACAGTCAAGGCTCTGGAAGAAAACCGTCTTTCCTACGGTAAAGTCAATACCTATGGGACCCCGCGCCGTCTGGTACTTTATATTGAGGCGCTGGCTGAAGAGCAGGATTCCCTTCTCAGAGAAGTCAAAGGCCCGGCGGTTAAAGTAGCCTTTACTCCTGAGGGAGAACCAACCAGGGCGGCTGTCGGTTTTGCCAAAAGCCAGCAGGTAGACATCAAAGATCTGGTCAGGCGCCAGGTAGCTACAGTAGAGTATTTGTATGCTATTAAACAGGAACTGGGCCGTCCTGCTTACGAAGTTCTCACAGAGTTGTGTCCTTTATTAATCAGCTCGCTGCATTTTCCTAAACCTATGCGCTGGGGAGATTTAGAGGTGCGTTTTGCCCGCCCGATTCGCTGGCTGCTTGCTCTTTGGGGCGGAGAAACGGTTAATTTCTCTTTTGCCGGTTTATCTTCAGGAAAAGTAACTTTTGGCCACAGGTTTTTAAGCGGTCCTTTGGAAGTCGACAGTCCCAAGGATTACCTGGCCAGACTGCGCAGCAATTATGTGATAGTTGATATTGATGAGCGGAGACAAATGATCTGGCAGCAGATACAAAATTTAGCCGAGCAGTCAGGAGGGGTGGTTGAGCCTGATGAGGATTTACTGGAAGAGGTCTGCAACCTTGTAGAGTACCCTACTGCTTTATGCGGCAGTTTTGAGGAAAAGTATTTGCATTTGCCAAAAGAAGTTTTAATCACCCCGATGCGCGAGCACCAGAGGTATTTCCCTGTCTTAGACAGTGAAGGCAGATTGATGCCTAAATTTATTGCTGTCAGAAACGGTATTCATAAATATCTGGACACGGTGAGGGCAGGTAATGAGAAAGTGCTGAGGGCCCGCCTGGCCGATGCAGAGTTTTTCTTTGAGGAAGATTTGAAAACACCTCTGGCGGATAAGGTTGAGGGTCTGAAAAAGGTTGTTTATCAGGAGAGCCTGGGCACAGTCCACGACAAAGTCAAGCGGGTAATCAAACTGGCCGATTACTTGAGCGATCTTTTAATCGTTGGCGCCGCGGTAAAGGAGCAGATCATGCGTGCTGCTGTACTATGCAAAGCTGATCTGGTGACTAATATGGTTTATGAATTTACTGAACTGCAGGGTATTATGGGCCGGGAATACGCTTTGAAGTCGGGTGAGGAGCCGGTTGTTGCTCAGGCCATCTTCGAGCATTACTTGCCTCGTTTTGCCGGTGATAGCCTGCCGGAAACTTTGCCGGGAAAAATTTTAGCTATTGCCGATAAATTTGACACAGTAGCCGGCTGCTTTGCAATAGGCATTCAGCCAACCGGCTCACAAGATCCCCATGCCTTGAGACGGCAGGCTTTGGGTATATGTCATATTATTTTAAGCAGCGGCTTAAAAATTTCCTTAAGCGCTCTGGTTACGGCAGCTTATGCAAGTTACTTGGAGCAGGAGCAGGTGCAGCTTAAGCTTGGTTTGGATGAACTGCTGGTGGAAATGTGGGTATTTTTCCAGATCCGCTTAAAAAATATTTTTTCTGATTGCGGGCTGGGTTATGATACTATAGATGCTGTGCTGGCTGCCGGTTTTGATGATTTCAGCGATACCTGGGAGCGGGCCAGGGCACTGTCTCAATTCAGAAATGAGCCGGCCTTCAGTGATCTGCTGACTGTTTTTAACAGAGCCAATAATTTATCCAAAAACGTGGACGTTGCAGAAATTAAACCGGAATTTCTGGTGGATGACTCTGAAAGAAATTTATATGATCATTTTCTGGCCTTAAAAAAACAGGTTGCAGTTGAAATGGATAAGAAAAACTACCTGGGTGTACTTAAAGCAGTTGCAGAAATTCGGGAACCGTTGGGCAAATTTTTTGATTCGGTTATGGTTATGGCGGAAGACACGAATATTCGTGATAACCGGCTGGCATTATTAAAGAGCCTGGCCGGCTTAATGCAGTCAGTAGCTGATTTTAGTAAAATTGTTGAAGACAAGAAAGTCGCTTAAGCGACTTTCGAGACAGCCGCAGGCACTCGTGCTACCCTGAAAATAAACTAAAGAAGTACCGTTTTCATTCTCCGTGGTGTTGTACCGCCGCGTGGGAATCTCAATGGAAATTATGCAGTACCGGCCTTGCCTATGCAGCATAAATTTGCACTAACATTAAACAATAACTTATCCACAGATCTATCATAAGCATAATTTCTTAGAGTATAAAAAAAATTTAATTTCTACTTCTGCCAGTCTATGTTAAAATATACTTTACAGGCGAGTGATAGAAAAATTAAAATGAACCTGACATTTGATTAAGGAAAAAATTTAGCTGACTATCCATATAAATAAATGTTTTGTGGATTTTTCAGGAGGTAATTCAAGATTAATAGAGTATATAATATATATTATTTGAATGTATATGATAATTAGTATAACACATATTTGTCCTCGTAAGGGGAGATGAAGAATTGGAGCTAACCAGAAGGCAGGAAACTATTCTTGAAATAGTAAAAAAAGACGGGCCTATAACCGGAGAACATATTGCTGAACGTTTAAGCCTGACCAGAGCTACGTTGAGACCTGATTTGGCTATATTGACTATGGCGGGATTGTTGGAAGCCAGGCCGAGGGTCGGTTATTTTTATAGCGGAAAATCTTTTAACCGGGTTCTGGCTGAGAAAATTCACAGTGCTATGGTCAGCAAAATCAAATCGGTACCTATTGTCGTGTCAGAAAAATGTTCGGTATATGATGCAGTGGTTACCATGTTTATAGAGGATGTCGGCACTTTATTTGTCGTGCGGGAGGGTGGACTGCTGGAAGGTGTTATATCACGCAAAGACCTTCTTAAGATTACTCTTGGCGGACAGGATATTCATAAGCTTCCTGTTGGTGTAATTATGACTCGTATGCCTAAAGTTATAACAGTTGAGTTGGAGGATTCGGTCTGGCTGGCGGCATACAAAATGATTGTGCATGAAGTGGATGCTCTGCCTGTAATTCGAAAAATTACCACAGAAAAGGAACAGGAAGGTTATGAGGTAGTTGGCAGAATCAGCAAAACCAATATTGTTCGCTTTTTTGTCGAGTTAGGTGAAGGGAGTTAAAAGGGGGCGATAATTATTTCAGCTGAAAAAAAGGGCAGAACCGTTATTTATATCATTTCTGATTCGGTGGGTGAGACTGCTGAGCTGGTAGCCAGAGCCGCGGCCAGTCAATTTGACGGCGGCAGGGTGGAAATACATGGCGTGCCTTACGTGCAGAATCCCGAGGAAATACCGGAAATAGTAAAGATGGCAGCAGAGGATGAGAGCATTATCGCTTTTACTCTGGTGATGCCACATCTGCGTGAGGTTTTAATAAGGGAAGCCCAACTGCATAAAGTTGTTATTGTAGATATTATGGGCCCGATGCTGGATGCGCTGACTAAAGCGGAGGGAATTTCCCCCAGGTTAGAGCCGGGTTTGGTGCGTAAGATAGATGATGAGTATTTTAGAAAAGTCGAAGCCATTGAGTTTGCTGTTAAGTACGATGATGGCAAAGATCCGCGGGGAATAATGCGAGCAGATATAGTAGTTATCGGTATTTCCAGAACATCCAAAACACCTCTTTGTATGTATTTGGCTCATAAGCGTATTAAGGCGGCCAATGTTCCTCTGGTACCTGAGGCCGCTCCGCCGGAAGAATTGTTTAAACTGCCCTCTCATAAAATTGTTGGCTTAACCATAAAACCGAGTCAATTGAACGAAATCAGAACAGAGCGTTTAAAAACCCTTGGTTTAACCTCTGACGCTGATTACGCCAGTATCAACAGAATTATCAAGGAACTTGAGTATGCTCAGGATATTATGCGAAGAGTGGGTTGTCATGTGATAGATGTCACAAATAAAGCTGTAGAGGAAACAGCCAGCAAGGTGATGGAGTTATACTATCGCGGAGAGAGAAGCAAACAGTAAATTAATATATAGATAACCGGTTTTTGGGAACCGGTTTTTCTTTATCAATTTTTTTTGTAATTTTTTAAAATTTAAAGAGGATATTTTTTGCTTATATAGTATATATCTTATAAGATGATTAAATAATTAGTATGCTACATTGAGTTTTTTTGTATAATCAGTATGTACCTGTGATTTGTGAAAAGTAATAATTTAGGGGGCGGAAGAAGAATGTCCAAGAAGTATGTTTATCTCTTTAAAGAAGGAAATGCTGATATGCGGTCACTCCTGGGTGGTAAGGGTGCCGGGTTGGCGGAGATGTCTAATATCGGATTGCCGGTACCTCCGGGTTTTACCATTACCACTGAGGCCTGCAACGAGTATTATGAGTCAGGTTTGGATTTTCCTGAGGGTATGCTGGGGCAGGTATGGGCCAGCCTTAAGGTTATTGAAGATCAGACAGGCAAAGAGTTTGGCAGCCCTACCAATCCTTTATTGGTTTCGGTTCGTTCAGGAGCCGTTTTTTCCATGCCCGGTATGATGGATACAGTACTGAACCTGGGATTAAATGATACCACAGTACAGGCTTTAGTCGCTAATTCTCAGGATGAGCGTTTTGCTATGGACTGTTACCGCCGGTTTATTCAAATGTTTTCTGATATAGTTATGGGTATTGAGCATTATGAATTTGAGAATGTTTTAGTCAATACCAAAGAAACTCTGGGTGTAAAATATGATAATGAAATAGATGCCGCTACTATGCGTGGTGTGGTGGAAGAATTTAAAAAGGTGGTCAAGCGTGAATCAGGTCGTGAGTTTCCGCAGGATCCCAAAGAGCAGCTGGTAATGGCGATAAAAGCTGTATTCAGTTCGTGGAACAACGACAGGGCTATTTATTACCGTAAAATTAACAATATTCCTGGTCACCTGGGTACTGCCGTAAACGTGCAGTCAATGGCCTTTGGCAACATGGGCGGCGATTGTGGTACCGGGGTAGCCTTTACCCGCAACCCTTCTACAGGGGAAAAGGCTTTATATGGTGAGTACCTGATTAATGCCCAGGGCGAAGACGTGGTTGCCGGTATTCGCACGCCGCAGCCGATTAGTAAATTAAAAGAGGAAATGCCGGCTGTCTTTCAGCAGTTTGTGGACACCTGCTTGTTGTTGGAGAAGCATTATAAAGATATGCAGGACATTGAGTTTACCATTGAGCGGGGCAAACTTTATATGCTGCAGACCAGAACCGGTAAAAGAACCGCTCCGGCTGCCTTAAGAATTGCCGTAGAAATGGTCAATGAAGGTTTGATTGATAAAAACACTGCCGTTCAGCGTATTGATCCCGCTCAATTGGATCAGCTTTTGCACAGGCGCATTGACCCCAATGCCAGCGTTGAAGTTTTAGCCAAAGGTTTGCCCGCCTCACCGGGAGCAGCCAGCGGTAAAGTCGTTTTCAGCGCCGATGAGGCTGAACAGATGGCGGATGATGGCGAAAAAGTCATTCTTGTGCGCATGGAGACTACTCCTGACGATATCCATGGAATGGTTAAAGCTCAGGCTATTCTTACTTCACGTGGCGGCATGACTTCGCATGCTGCTGTAGTTGCCCGCGGTATGGGCAAACCTTGTATCTGCGGTTGTGAAGCTATAAAGATAGATTATGCCAAAGAAGAGTTTGCAGTTGGCTCACGCGTGTTTAAGAAAGGTGAACTGATTTCGGTTGACGGCGGCACCGGCCGGGTTATTGCCGGTGAAATACCGATGATTGATCCCGAATTAAATGATGATTTTGTAACTATGCTCTACTGGGCTGATGAAATCAGGACTCTGGGTGTACGGGCTAATGCCGATACTCCGGAGGATGCTGAAAAAGCCAGGGCTTTCGGTGCCGAAGGTATTGGTTTGACACGTACCGAGCATATGTTTATGGCACAGGATCGCTTGCCGGTAGTGCAGCAGATGATCATGTCCGATACTCTGGAAGAGCGTGAAGCAGCTCTGGCTAAGCTGCTGCCTATGCAGCAGGGTGATTTTTACGGTATTTTGAAGGCTATGCAGGGACTGCCGGTTACTATTCGTCTGCTGGATCCTCCTTTGCATGAATTCCTGCCCAATATTGAGGATTTGATGGTTGAAATTACCACTTTGAAACTGACTAACGGTGACCCGGAAGTAATTAAAAAGAAAGAAACTATTCTCAAGAAAGCCAGAGCACTGCACGAATTCAATCCCATGCTGGGACACCGCGGCTGCCGGCTGGGCATCTCCAACCCGGAAATTTATGCTATGCAGGTAAAAGCTATTTTCTATGCTACTGCTCAACTGATTAAAGAAGGTGTTGATGCTAAGCCGGAGGTTATGATTCCGCTGGTTATCCATGCTAAAGAATTGCAGGTATTGCGTGACCAGGCAGCAGCTATTGCTGAAGAGATTAAGGTTGAGACAGGTGTGGATTTACCGGTAAGTATTGGCACTATGATAGAAATACCCAGAGCTGCCCTGACTGCCGATGAGGTGGCTGAGTACGCTGAGTTTTTCTCTTTCGGTACCAATGACTTGACGCAGACTACCTTGGGCTTTAGCCGTGATGATGCCGAGGGTAAATTTATGCATTATTATATCGAGAAGAAGATTCTTGAGGAAAACCCGTTTGTTTCTATTGACCAGACAGGTGTCGGTAAACTGGTGAATATAGCCTGTGAATTGGGACGCAAGGCCCGTCCGAATATTAAGCTGGGTATTTGCGGCGAGCACGGCGGCGAGCCAAGATCTATCGAATTCTGTCACAATACCGGCTTAACCTATGTATCCTGCTCACCTTTCCGTGTACCTATCGCCCGTTTGGCTGCGGCTCAGGCTGCCGCTAAAGAGCGCAGTGCTGCCGGTGTTGATAAGTAAATACTCATTTAGATATAAAAACCCCTCCGATTGCGGAGGGGTTTTAAGCTGCAAAGGTAATATATGTTTTAAACTATTTTTTTGATAAATCATCCAGTTTTTTCTCAATTGAGTTTACTTTTTTACTCAAGCTTTTAATGAATTGAACAGAAAAATAAATCGCGGAAATAAAACCCATTAAAATAATAAAATTAAAAATTTGTGCAAAAAAAGTTGTATTCATACTATCCATATAATAAATACCTCCTTAATGTAAGTTTTTGTTCTTTGGTTTTTAAATGCGCATCTAAGAAACTTTATATGTTCTCCGTTTTAAATCCGCATTTTTTATCAATTTCTTTAATTCCCATATGTGTGAAGAATAATTGTGGAGTGATGGTGCGGTTAAGTAGTTGAAATTTGCCGGAAGCTGGCTTGCAGTTTAGTGAATATTTATGCTCTCTTATTGTTGTAGTTTTTCCCAAAAGCCCGTCTTACTAAAAAAGACACTAAGGCCATTGCTGCCGCAATCCCACCAATCTCTAACCTATAATTATTGAGTATATTTATTATTGTAGACCAGTTATTGCCTAAAAATCTTCCTATTAATGTAAACGTCAAAACCCAGAGCGTTGCCCCGCTGAAGGCGCAGAGCATGACTTTGCGGACCGGCATTTGGGCTATACCGGACAGGTAGGGTACAATATGCCTTAAGCCGGGTATAAAGTAAGCTATTAGAATTGCTGCTGTGCCGTAGGCGTCAAACCATTTCTCCGCTTTTCTCAGCAGTTTAGGCGTGAGATATATGCACTTGCCATATTTGTCTAAAAACGGTTTACCTACTTTTGTGCCCACCTGGTAGCCGGTAAAAAAGCCGGTCAGGCTGCCTGCCAGTGCGGCAATAAATAATGGCAGGTGTTTAATAAAGCCCTGACTGACTAAAAAGCCTGAAATTATCAGTATAGTCTTAGAAGGTAGAAAAACACCCAGAGTGTCAATTATAAACAATAAATATAGACCGATATAACCGTAATGTTGCAGCAGGTGAAAAATTAATTCCCTGGGTTCCAGCCGGATCACTCCCTGTGTATTTCTTTGATAGGATTTCCAAACGGTATCACTTTGCTTTATCTTACAAGAAATTGCCCGTACTTTCAATAGAGCATATTTTTATGATGTTATATTATTCTTATGACAGATCTGTAGATAACCGTAAGCTTATTTCCGTGATAATTTGATCCAATTAATAGGAAATTTGTGTTTGCGTAATTTACGTCGAGCACGAGTGTATGTGGCTGTCCAGAAAGTCGCTTAGGGCGACTTTCCTGCAGGAGATAATTATAATAATTCTATGTGTAAAAAACAAATCCTTTTTACAATGTAGCAGGGTTTTTGTTTAGAATAAAGAAGGAATATGCAGGCAACTATAGAAAATGTATTGGTAAAAGAGCTCGGGAGGTAACTTTATGCCTGTACAGGTTATTGTTTTTGGCTGGGAAGGCTGAAGAGCGCCGGGCAGCTCGTTGGGCTGCAGCGCTAATTTAATTTCTGTTAAAGCAAGATATGAAATTTTAGCTAAGAAATTGCGTGGTTTTTTTGGTGATCAGATCGAAATAAAATTTGTCAATATTTTTAATGATTGGGCTAAAGAAAATTACCCGGAGATTTGGACACGAATTGCTGTGGGTACTCTGATTGCTCCGGTAATCGTTGTGGATAATGAACCGGTAGTAAACGCAAACATAGCTGTTCAACCGGTAGTAGATAAACTTATAGAACTCTCTTTAAAAAAATTGAGGTGATATAATGCAGCCCATACGTTTGTTTTGGGCAGTTAATCTCTCTTCGGAACTAAAGGCAAAGATTGCTGTGCTGCAGTCACAGCTAAAGAAGTGCGGGGCGGATGTTAAGTGGGTTGACGAGGAGAATTTTCATTTAACGGTAAAGTTTTTGGGCGACACTGAACCGGAAATTGTACCGGTTATGGTTAAAAAAATGAAGCAAGAAGTAGGAGGCCTGGGGGTTTTTACTTTAAGAATCGAAAAATTGGGGGTTTTCCCCGGCAAGGGATTGCCAAAAGTAATCTGGGCCGGAGTGAACGGGAAAAAGGATAAATTTAGGAATTTATATGACCGGACGCAGCGGTCTCTCCGGACTCTGGGCTTTGCGCCCGATAAAAAGCCTTTGTCGCCGCACCTTACCCTGGGCAGGGTACGCTCAGCCCGTGGGACCAAAGAGTTAACGGCAGCTATGGCTTCTTTTAACAGCAGTAATTGTTTTTTAGGAGATGAGATTATTGACTCTGTTGACCTTATGCGGAGCGAGCTTACCAGGAATGGAGCAATTTATACTATAATGGAAAGTATTGTATTGTAGCGCTTGTTTTTATACTCTGGAAAACTACGCTTATGATGGATCCGGGGATAAGTCATTGTTTAATGAAGTACAAATTCATGTTGCCTAAGCAAGGGCAGTAGTCATAATTTCAGGTTAACATAAGTGCCTATGCCCGCCTCGAAAGGCGCTTAAGGTGACTTTCTTGCGAAATAAAAGATGAGGTCTAAGACAAATATAAAATACATATATTTAATCATTCTAAAAAAAGAGGAAATTCTTTTGTTGAAGTCGAATTGGTAAATTAATAGTATTTTAAAGATAATTTTCGCTCAAACTGCTATTTAGGGAGGGATTATTGTGCTAATTGTAGCAATTAACGGCAGTCCCAATCCGGAAGGGAATACCGCCGGGCTATTAAAAATTGCACTCAGTGCTGCTCAAGTTGCCGGGGTGGAAACTGCTTTTATGCAAGTTTCTGAAGCAGTTAAAGAGCTGAAAAATCCTTTCTGCGTTAATTGCAGCACTGTTTGCGAAGGCAAATGTTTTAAGGATACCAAATTGGCTGAAATGTATAAACTTTTGCGGCGTGCGGACGGAATTTTACTGGGCAGTCCTGTATATTTCGGTACAGTATCAGCTCAGCTAAAAGCTTTTTGGGATAAAGGCAGATCACTTAGAAAGGATAAAGCCTTGCTCAATGTTGTCGGGGGTGCTTTATCTACTGGGGCGTCCCGCTTCGGTGGTCAGGAAACTACAATAAAAGTTTTGATGGACATGATGCTGGTGCAGGGTATGACACTGGTTGGTGACGGTCATATCGACAGTGATGCCGGTCATTACGGTGCCGCGGCTCAAAAACCTTCCGCACAGGACAGTGACGGTTTGAAGAGGGCCCGTATTTTAGGCCAAAGAGTGCTGGAGGTGGCTCAAGCCACCGCTGCTCTAAGAGCCCACCGTCAAAATTAGTAGTTTAAGCAACCTGGCAACCCTGGCGGATAATCTCATTGAATGACCCGTCAGGGTTGTTGTATCCCGGAGCAAATGGGGGACTTTTTATGGAAATTCGCCGGCAATCCGAACAATTAGAACGATTATACCTGTCTCCATACGCTTGTTTTAGCGACAGCAGCCGGGGCAGGCTTTTCCCTGACAAAGAATGTGCGGTGCGAACCGTTTTTCAGCGTGACAGGGACAGAATTATTCATTCCAAGAGTTTTAGGAGGCTGAAATATAAAACACAGGTATTCATTATACCGGAAGGCGATCATTTTCGTACCAGATTGACTCATACTTTGGAGGTTGCTCAGATTGCCCGGACAATAGCCCGGGCTCTACGACTAAATGAAGATCTTACTGAGGCTATAGCGCTCGGACATGATCTTGGACATACTCCTTTTGGCCATGCCGGTGAAGCCGCTTTAAACTCTATTATAGGGGAGACAGGTTTTAAGCATAATTTACAAAGCCTGCGTGTTGTTGATATTTTAGAGGGCGGACGGGGCCTGAATCTAACGCACGAAGTGAGAGACGGTATTTTAAACCATACCGGGCAGGTTCAGCCTCTGACTCTGGAGGGACGGATAGTTAAGATTGCCGATCGTATTGCTTATATAAATCATGACATTGATGACGCAATAAGAGGCGGTGTTTTAACAATGGAACAATTGCCGGCTGCTTGCCTGGATGTTCTGGGTTGGCAGCACAGGGAGCGGATTAATACAATGGTCACAGATCTGATTAAAACAGGACTTTCGTGTCCCGGCAAAATCAGCATGAGCGAGCCGATTCAGCAGGCTACGGATGAATTAAGGAGCTTTATGTTTCGTCATGTCTATATTGGTTCGGAAGCCAAGCTGGAAGAAAACAAAGCAGTTAATCTTATCAGGGCGCTTTATAATTATTTCCTTAACAATCAGGCAGATTTGCCGGTTGAACATAGATTGAGGGTTGGAGAAACAGGCGTAAAACTGGTTATAGCCGATTATATTGCAGGTATGACCGATCGATATGCTATAGCCATGTTTAAAAAGTTATTTGTCCCGCAGGGCTTTCCGGTAGTCTAATAATGCTCTGTTGTGGGAAGTATAGGTATTATAGAATAATTGAAGTAAGCGAGGTATCATATATCATGTAACTATATATAGTTAGGCAAACTGTTCGAAAAAAATGTCGAACATCTGCAGGAATATATATAAATATCGGCGAATAGTTAGCAACAGGAAGCAGGTAGGTAGAGTAGAATTGATTGTACAGAAATATAGCGGCATAAATATCTGCCTCATTAAACAATGATCTATCTGCAGATTCGTCGTAAGCATAATTTCCTGGAGTATAAAAAAGTATAGAAGGAAAAGCTGATTTAGTGTAGAAATTCTTATTTATAAGACTTTATTGTTGATATTGTTTTAAGATAATGCCGTTAGGGTGGTTAATTGTGCGGGGTGTGATTCCGCAAGAAATAATAGAAGAGGTTCGTGTTCGTTCAGATATAGTTCAGGTTATATCGGAATATGTGCCTTTGAAAAGAAAAGGTAAAAATTATATTGGTTATTGCCCCTTTCACCAGGAGAAAACAGCTTCCTTTTCGGTAAACAGGGAAAAACAAATTTTCCACTGTTTTGGTTGTCATACAGGTGGCGATATTTTTAGATTTTTGATGCTGCAGGAGGCTATAAGCTTCCCTGAAGCAGTGAGAAAGTTAGCCCAAACTTTAAATATAGATTTGCCGGTCGAGCTGGACCCCAAAAGTTTGGACGAAAAGCGAAAGCGGCAGGCGGCATGGGAAATTAATGATTTAGCTAAAAACTTCTATAACTATGTTTTGTTAAACCATAAGATTGCCCAGCCTGCTCGCGATTACCTGGTAAAACGGGGAATATCTCATGATATAGCACAGTCATTTGAGCTAGGTTATGCTCCCCCCAGGTGGGACAGCTTAGCTTTATATTTACAAAAAAAACATGGCATAGACTATGAAAAAATGCTTGAGCTTGGTTTGTGTGCCGTCAATAAATCCGGCAGGAGATATGACAGGTTCAGGCACAGATTGATTTTTCCCATTATCAATGAGACAGGTAAAACAATTGGTTTTGGTGGGCGGGCTCTGGATGAGACAGATAACCCTAAATATTTAAACTCACCTGAAACGAAATATTTTAACAAAGGTCAAACTCTTTATGGTTTGCATTTGGCCCGTCAGGGCATTCGCGAAAAGGGCTTTGCCATAGTTATGGAAGGTTATATGGATGTAGTTACAGCTCACTTCGCTGGCATAAAAAATGCTGTAGCTTCACTTGGTACCAGTTTAACTCTGGAGCAAGGCAAGCTTCTAATGCGCTACACAACGGATGTGATTCTAGCTTATGATTCAGATCAGGCTGGCATTAAGGCGACGCTGCGTGCTCTTGATATATTGCAAAAATTAGGTTTTAATGTACGGGTGGTAACAGTTCCTGACGGTAAAGATCCCGATGGGTTTATCCGAATGGCGGGAACCGGAGCCTTTGAAAATTTAATTGAAAAAGCCCTTGATCTGGTTGAATATAAACTGTGGCAATTTGAAAATTCTGTAGGTCATAATTTATCTTTTGCCGATAAAATGAATGCTGTACAGACCATACTTCCTAATCTTAATTATATGTACAGTGCCGTGGAAAGAGAGGAAGCTGCCAAAAAAGCTGCTTCTTTGCTTAAAATAAGTTGGGAAGCGATTTACTCTGATTTTCTTAGATATAAAAAAAATACGGAAAAAAATCAGCAAACAAGAACAAATTACGATAAAAATGTTAATAATAAGCATAATTTAATAAATCATGGTCAGAATAAAATGGATGCCGTGGAAAAAGCAGAACAGGGACTGCTAATTTTAGCTTTAGAAAACCCATCCTGGGTAGAAACTATTAAAAAGGGATTAGGAGAAGTATTTTTCAGTAATAAAGAATATCAAAAAATATTTGATCTGCTGCTTCGTGAATCAACAAAAAACGATTACCAAGCTTCTTGCCTGTTTAGTTTTTTAGATGACCGTGAGCAGAATATTTTAAGTTATTTACTGAGTAAGAAAATTCCCGGAGATAACCTAGTTCAAATAATATCAGACTTTATTATAACTGTCAAACGGTCTATCTATAAAGAACAGCATGAGTTGTTGCTGAAAAAATTGGCAGAAGCTGAGAAAAATAATGATAGGGAAAGCCTTTCACAGATACTCCAGGAATTACAGAAAAGTTACTAATGTTAAACCCTTAGAAAGGGGGAGTGTGCTTTGAGGGATGAAAAGAAAGTAGAAAATATAAGAAGCTTGGTAGAGAAAGGCAAAAAGCAAGGCTACCTGACTTACCACGAGATAATGGATGTTTTGCAAACTACTGAACTTACGCCGGATCAGATTGATGATGTTTATGAACAGTTGTCCGGGATGGGGATAGATCTCTTAGCCACAGAGCCTGAAATGGATGAGGCGGCAGTAAAACCTGATGAAGACGTTGAAGTTGATTTGAGTGTGCCGGAAGGTATTGGCATTGACGATCCGGTTAGGATGTATCTGAAGGAAATCGGCCGGGTACCTTTATTGTCCTCCGAAGAAGAGGTGGAATTGGCCAAGCGCATGGAGATGGGCGAGGAGGAGGCTAAGCGGCGTTTGGCTGAGGCGAATTTACGGCTGGTGGTCAGCATAGCCAAACGCTATGTAGGACGGGGCATGCTGTTTCTGGATTTGATTCAGGAAGGCAATATGGGTTTGATTAAAGCAGTGGAGAAGTTTGATTACCGCAAAGGCTATAAGTTCAGCACTTATGCTACCTGGTGGATCAGGCAGGCGATTACCAGGGCGATAGCCGATCAGGCCAGAACCATCAGAATTCCCGTTCACATGGTGGAAACTATCAACAAGCTGATTAGAGTATCCCGCCAGCTGCTTCAGGAATTGGGTCGTGAACCAATGCCCGAAGAAATTGCTAAGGAAATGAACATAACTGAAGATAAAGTCAGGGAGATTATGAAAATTGCTCAGGAACCGGTTTCCTTAGAAACTCCTATTGGTGAAGAAGAAGATTCCCATTTGGGCGATTTTATTGAAGATCATGATGCCCGTGCTCCTGCTGAAGAAGCATCCTTTACCTTATTAAGGGAGCAGCTGGATGATGTGTTAAAAACTCTTACTGACAGGGAGCAAAAGGTTTTAAGACTTCGTTTTGGTTTGGATGATGGCCGTGCCCGAACTTTGGAAGAGGTGGGCCAAAAGTTCGGTGTAACCCGTGAGCGGATCAGACAAATTGAAGCTAAAACACTGCGCAAGCTGCGTCATCCCAGTCGCAGTAAGAAATTAAAAGATTATCTGGACTAACTTTGATTTAATTTAATATAAATATTGACTCACGGATATGGATTTGTTATAATAGAGTCCGTAGCCTTCCTCGATAGCTCAATGGTGGAGCAACCGGCTGTTAACCGGTAGGTTGTAGGTTCGAGTCCTACTCGGGGAGCCATATAGGGCCCATAGCTCAACGGTAGAGCATCCGGCTCATAACCGGCTGGTTCCAGGTTCGAATCCTGGTGGGCCCACCAAATTATAACGGCCCCATGGTCAAGCGGTCTAAGACACCGCCCTTTCACGGCGGTAACCCGGGTTCGAATCCCGGTGGGGTCACCATAAAAAATCAAGGGCGATTAGCTCAGCTGGGAGAGCGCCTGCCTTACAAGCAGGATGTCGGCAGTTCGATCCTGTCATCGCCCACCAGAAACACACCTGTTATACGGGTGTTTTTTATTTTCCTCTGAATATAAAATCCTTAATGATTTAGTTATATTATCCGTTTTCATAAACTTAAAATTTCAATCCACATATGAAAATAGCTGCTCAAATCATTTATGGACCTGAAACTTTTTCTTTTACCGGGACGGTAATAATAACTTTGATGTTGAAATAGAGGAAAAACGGGAAATAATAAAGAATATATAGATTGAACGGGTGATTGTCTTTGGAATTGAGTAATAGGCTTAGAGAAATTGCCGCTCTGGTTCCGCGAGGAAAAATTGTGGCTGATATCGGTACTGATCATGCCTTGCTGCCGGTTTATTTAATAGAAAGAGGAATAACTAATAAGGTTATTGCCACGGATATTAATAGGGGGCCTTTTGAGTCCGCCCGACAGGCAGTAAAGGCTAAAGGTCTGCAGGATATGATTGATGTGCGCAGGGGTAACGGGCTGGATGTCCTGTTTCCGGGAGAGGTACAGGCAGTTATTATTGCCGGTATGGGGGGCAATACCATTCGCCAGGTGCTGGCCGATTGCCCGGCCGAAGTTGGTCTGTTTGAAAGATTAATACTGCAGCCTATGAATGATGCCTGCGATTTGCGCCGCTGGCTATTAGAGAATGGTTGGTGTTTAATAGATGAGAAACTGGTTTTAGAGGCTGATAGGTTATATGTTATCATAGTGGCCGAACCTTGCGCCAGAATAACGCCCTGTGAAAGTAAGCCTGCGTTTCCATACGAGATACTATCCGAGGATTTGCTGCTGGAAATCGGGCCTTGTTTGATTTTAAAAAATGACCCCAACTTGTCGTTATTGCTAAGGAAACTACTGCATGATTACATGGTAATACTTGAGGGTCTGGCAAAAAGCCAAAAGACGGAGAACAAAGCTAAAGCTCAAAGTGTTGAAAATAAGGCAGCTGCAATTAGAGAGGTGCTGGGAAAATGGCTGTAGCTAACAAAGAAATAGTTAAGCTGGTTGAAAATTTGGCTCCTTTGAGGTTGGCCGAGGAATGGGACAATTCGGGCTGGCAGCTGGGCGACCCGGGTGCCCCGACTGCTAAAGTGATGCTGACCCTGGATATAACACCTCCTGTTGTGGAGGAAGCTGCCGCTGCCGGTGCCGGATTGATTATCAGTCACCACCCAATGTTTTTAAAAGGGCTGAAAAACCTCTGCCTGGACCGGCCTGAGGGAAAACTAATTGAGGCTTTAATAAAAAAAGATATAGCTGTATATTCTGCTCATACCAATCTGGACAGCGCGGCAGGCGGAGTGAACAGTGTTCTGGCTGAACAGTTGGGCTTAATTGAAGTCGATAATATGCTTCCCGGTAAAGCGGAGCAGCTTTACAAATTAGTAGTTTTTGTACCGCTTGAGCAGGTTGAGCAAGTCAGAACCGCCATTACAGAGGCGGGTGCAGGTTGGATTGGCAATTACCGGGATTGTGCTTTTCAGTCAACAGGTATTGGTACCTTTCGACCGCTGGAAGGCAGCAAGCCTTTTATAGGACAAACGGGCCTGCTGGAAAAAGTTGAAGAATTCCGTTTGGAAACTATCGTGCCGGAAAAAGATAAAAAAAGCGTTATAGCAGCTATGCTTAACGCTCATCCTTACGAGGAAGTTGCTTACGATTTATATCCTCTGGCCAATAATACAGCCGGACATGGTTTAGGTAGAATAGGTTGTTTGCCGCAGGAAGTATCTCTAGGTGATTTTGCTAAACTGGTAAAAATGACCTTGCAGGTTGATGCTGTTCGTCTGGGGGGAAATGAACACGGAAAACCTGTACGTAAAGTTGCTGTTTGTGGAGGGGCCGGGGCATCTTTATGGAAGCAGGCTTTGAGTAAGGGTGCTGATGTTTATGTTACCGGAGATATTAAGTATCATGAGGCTTTGGATATGTCAACGGCGGGCCTAAGTTTCATAGATGCGGGCCATTTCCCCACTGAGAGAATTATTCTGCCTGTTTTATATAAATATCTGATCAAAGTATGCTCTAAGCATAATTTTGCTGTGGATATATTGCTTTCTCAAAAGCAAAATGATGTTTTTGTGTATGTTTAAGGATAGGAAGATTATTTCCTGTCCTTTTTTGTTTAGACAAAAATGAGGAGGAAAACAGAATGACCTTGCAGGCTTTATGGAAGATTCAAGAATTGGATATGGAATTGGTTTTATTGGAAAATCAATTGAATAAAGACCCTGTGACGGACCGGTTGCGGGAACTAAAAGAGTTAATAATAAATATACAGCAGGAATTAACAATTATGAAAGATGATTTTGATGCCAGAAAAAAGGAAGGTAATTATTTGGAGAGGAAACTGTTTCAACTGAGCAGTGATTTAAAAGTGTCTGACGAAAAGCTTTACGCTGAAGGAAACAGTGATTACAAGGAATTGTCTGTACAAATGGAAAAATTAGAGGAATTAAAAAGAAGCTTTATACAAACAGAAGATATTTATTTACAGCAGTTGGAGGAAAAGGACAGGGTAAAGCTTGAGTATAAGAATTTAAAGCAAGAATTGTTTTCTTTGCAGGAAGAATTTAAGTCCCTGCATAAGGAATGGCAGGGAAAAAGATATAAGTTAAAAGCCAGAATAAAGGAACTTGTTGCACAAAAGTTGGTGCTGGTAAAAAATGTAGAAGAACCTTTGTGGTTGAAATTTATGGGATTGAAGAAAAAGTACCCCAATCCCCTGTCCATAGTAAATAACGGTATTTGTTCCGGCTGCCATATAGGTTTATCCTCAGGCGATGCTCAAAAAATAAAGAGTGAAGTGATATTATGCAGTTTTTGTGGTCGTATCCTCTGCCCGGAAGATAGTTTTGATACTCGGATTGTTTAACCCGGATGGATAACTTTTAAAAAATTATTAAGCCTGAATTTATAAGGCAGTCCTTTTAGCGCAATTATATCGACCGGGTATTTAAAAAAAGCCAGTAATCTGGCTTCATATTTGGTTGTGCCGGGATATATTTGTTCCAGAACCGAAATTAATCCCGTATAATCCCAGACCGCAAAGGTACCGGGATATTTTTTTGCCTTTTTAAGATTGGGGCATAGAAAACCGCTTTTTTTTATGTCTGTGTCACCAAGAATATCTTCATTGAGTTCAGGAATAAAACTAAAGTCTGGAACAGCTGTTTCAAAAACACGACAAATTACAGATCTGACTTGATAAGCCAGGCAGCCAAATCTGTTGTTATAAAAAGGACAGACGAAATGATTATTGCAAAGAGCATTTGAGAGCTGGTCGCTTGCCATGTTTAAACGACTGCGCAATGATTCTTCAGAAATAGGAGGAAACAGGCCTGACGGAACATAACCCTCCAGAGCGACCTGAATTACCCGCGCTTCCACCGGAGAAACTTCGAAAACTCCATTGCAGCAAACTCCGCACCTGAGACAGTCGGGAACATCATGAACCTGTTTGAGCTGTAAATTGGCCTGATCAATAATTTGGTATAGCTGATAAATATTATTGATTGCAATTTCCTTATCAGGGTTAAGAGTGATTTCTGATAATTGTGCTTCTGTCAGCAATTCAGTTGACAAAGGTTGACCCCCCGCAATAGTTAATCTAAAAATACTTCGACATATAGTGTCGTTTACCTTTTATATTTAAATTCATTTATTAAAATAAAAAACTGTAACCCCAAAAAAATATTAGCATAAATTAGTATTGTAAATAGTAAATTATAATTGACAGGTGTTTAAAATAGTTAGTCAGCATAAAACAAATTAAAAGACGGGGTGTTATTAATGCAGTTAAATGGATTGGATAAAAACAGTATTATAAATCCGGTTGTCCTATCAGATTTTGTTGTTACGGATTATATTTCGAATGT
This sequence comes from Desulfofarcimen acetoxidans DSM 771, assembly GCF_000024205.1. Taxonomy (NCBI): domain Bacteria; kingdom Bacillati; phylum Bacillota; class Clostridia; order Eubacteriales; family Peptococcaceae; genus Desulfofarcimen; species Desulfofarcimen acetoxidans. The sequence continues at coordinate 3,227,267 of NC_013216.1, read as the reverse complement.
TGTAGATAGAGCGCTTGCTTATATTAAGGCGGGTTTTGCCATACATTTGCGTGGCAGGTCCGGAACAGGCAAAACTTCCATTGCTATGTATATATCCAGTAAATTAAACCGACCGACCTTGGTCATTCATGGTGATGAAGAATTTCGCACTTCTGATTTAATAGGCGGCCGTTATGGTTACCGGATCCGCAAAACAATAGATAATTTTGTTCAATCAGTTGTAAAAGTAGAAGAGGACCTGGTTGAACGGTGGGTGGACAGTCGCTTAACTACCGCCTGTAAAAACGGGTATACCTTAGTCTATGATGAATTTACCCGTTCCCGCCCGGAAGCCAATAATATTTTGCTGTCTGTTCTTCAGGAAAGACTTTTGGATATATCAGTAGCCCGTGGAGCGGAGGAAGGATATGTAAAAGTGCATCCGGATTTTACAGCTATTTTTACCAGTAATCCGGAAGATTATGCCGGTGTTTATGGGAGTCAGGATGCGCTCAGAGACAGAATGGTGACCTTGGATTTGGACAACTATGATAAAGAAACGGAGATTAGCATAATTAAAAGTAAATCCAAGCTGTCACGGGAAGATTCCGAACGAGTGGTTAATATTCTTCGTGATCTGAGAGAGCTCGGTGATTGTGAATATGGACCCACCATTCGGGGCGGTATAATGATTGCGAAAACACTTCAGGTATTAGGTGCCCCGGTAGATAAAAATAACGAGATGTTCCGGCAAATTTGTGAAGAAGTGCTGGCTTCCGAAACAAGCAGGGCAGGCAATTTGCAAGCACTTAGAAAGGTGCGCAAAGTTATTAATGAACTGTTTAATAAGTACGCTTAGGGGGTGTTATAGCTGTGAGAGGTTTAAGAGATATAAGCAATCTCAATTCCATTCGTACGGTTAGTACTGAAAAGGTGAGCAGTTTTCCTCGAAAGGCTTCTTTAAAGAAAAAATATTTGGAGTTGTATATGTCTGAAACTGAAAAGAACAGATTAACGCAGGAACTTGAGATGGTAGATGTTAAAAGAGCAAAGTTATTAAAAAATATAAGGATAATTAGGAAAAAATTGCATGAAATTGAGTATGAGTTGAAAATGCGCAGGGAAACAGAAATATAGATTTTATTTACAAGGAGTCTAAATAACATGGTAAAAAATCATAATACTGATCACCTTAAGGAATTGTATATATATGGCCTGATCGGTGGCACGCCCTTTAAGGATGAATTAGAAAAAATTTCAGTTATTCAGGAAAATACACCCATTTATGGTGTTTGGCATAAAAATATAGGTTTTGCTGTTAGTGCCGCACCGGATTATCCTTTAAAAGATTTATCTAAAGAATCAATAATACAGTTGTTTGTTGATCACCAGCAGGTCTTAGAATGTCTACGGCAAAAATTTTCTCTCATACCGGTAAAGCTGGGTACTGTTTTAGAGAGTGTGACAGAGGCTGCCGCGGTATTAGCTAATAATGAAGAAAAATTTAATGATTTATTAAACTACCTGAAGGATAAGGTGGAACTTAATTTGTCAGTTTCCTGGAATGACTTAAACGAAGTGGTTGCAAAAATAGGTGAAGAAGATGAAGTAAAGAAACTGAAGCAATCTTTGTTAGCTCAGGAGCAAGTCAGCCAGGAAGACCTGATAAAGATCGGGAAAATAATAAGTTTTCAGATGCAGCAGAAAAAGCAGGCTGCAAGAGAGTACATCATATCTGAATTAAGAAATTTGTGGGAGGATTATTTTATTAATGAGGTAGTTGATGAAAACTCTATATTAAATCTAACCTTACTTGCAATAACCGGTAAAGTAGATGATGTTAATAAAAAAATAGAGTATCTAAATCAAATATACAGGGACAGTTTAGATTTCAGTTTAACTAAAAGTCTATTGCCGCAAGGCTTTTCAACTGTGAGCATAAAGAAAATTACCATGGATCAGTTGCTGCTGGCAAAGGATATTTTAAAATTGCCTGACACAGCAAGTCTTCAGGATATCAATGCGGCAAGGAGAGCCCTGCTGCATTGCTATCATCCGGATAAAAATGATCACGCGGCAGTAAATAAAGTTCAGGAGATTAACGCTGCTTATAAATTATTGGAAGAATATTGTCAAGAAAATTCTTCTGATTTTAATGTTGACCTGATAACTGACTATTACATTATGAAAGTGATAAAAGCAGATAAAAGTAATGTGAACTCTATGAATATGGAGTAAAAATACTTTCAGATGTGGATGAGAAGTTTCAAATTGACTAAGAATGAGGTTTTAGAATGAGCACAGGCAGATATGTTTATTGTGTAATAAATTCTATTGAACCGTTGACATTTATGTCCGGACCGGTAGGAAATGAACCTGAGGGAGTATTTACCGTTCACTATAAAGAACTTGCTGCTGTAGTAAGCCAATCATCGGAAGAAAAATATAATGTGTGCAGAGAAAACACCATTGCTCATCAGAAGGTTCTGGAGGAGGTATTGGTATCCCATCCGCTTTTGCCTGTACGGTTTGGTACGGTAGCTCAAAATGAAGAAATTGTAAAAAAGTTTCTTTTGCAGGAACGTTATGCTGAATTGCGATCAATGCTGCATAATGTAACGGGAAAAGTTCAAATGGGGTTAAAAGTCTTATGGACTGATATGAAGACGGTATATCAAGAAATCGTGGAGGAAAATCCACAAATAAAGAACCTAAAGAAAAAATTGGAGAGCAAACCAGCTGAAACTATTCATTATGAAATGATTGATTTGGGGCAAATGGTCAACCAGGCATTGTTGAGAAAAAAAGAAAAGCAAAAAGAGATGGTATTAAAGCCCCTGCAAAAAATTGCTTTAGAGACAAAAGAGAGTTTTTTATACGGAGATCAAATGTTTGTAAATGCGGATTTTTTAATTAGCCGGAGCTCGCTTGATGATTTTAATGCAAAGGTTAATGAATTGGGTGAATTTTTTAATGAGCAAGCTCTTTTTAAATATATTGGTCCGTTGCCTCCTTATAATTTTGTAACCTTATATGTGAATTTTTAAGAAAGCTGGGATGTTATTTGCTGGGAAAATTATTATTATCTCCGATACTGGGACCTGTAATGGGTGTTAAGTTTATTGCGGAAAAAATAAAGCAGCAAGCTGATCAGGAGCTTTACGATAAGTCGAAGATTAAACAAGATTTAATGGAGCTGCAAATAAAACTGGAGCTGGAGGAGATAACTGAAGAGTATTACCTACAGCGAGAGGAAGAACTGCTGGTTAGATTGGATGAGTTAGCGTCTATGGAAACAGAAGAAGAGGAGGTTTAAGTATATATGTATAATACTGTTGTGCCCGGTGACCTAAGTGACAGTAACTTTAAGCTGATTGACGCTCATAAAAAAATTATCAGCTTCTTTGAAATGGAGTTTCATTTACCAAGGGAAGCAGTTGTGGTTCTGGGGATAAATAGAAGTAAAGGTGGGTGGAAGGGATTAATACAGGTAACCCAAGTTAATACCTATTTAGAAATGAAGGGGGTGCCGACAATTCATGATAAAAATCTTTATCTGATTACTTTAGATGATGAACTGGAAGTAACCTCATTCTGGCTCAAAGATCATCTGGACAATGAGGAGGACTAGTGATGGGACCTCAAATGGGACCGATAAAAAGTACAGGGAACCTGTCCTTGTTAGATGTTATTGATCGTATTTTGGATAAGGGTTTAGTAATTAACGCTGATATTTCCGTCTCTATAGTCGGTGTAGAGCTTTTGGGTATTAAGATAAAGGCGGCTGTTGCCTCTTTTGAAACAGCTGCCAAATATGGCTTGCAATTTCCCACGGGTACGGAGATTAATGAGAAAGTATCGGAAGCGGCCAAGCAGCTAAAAGAGATATGCCCGGAGTGCGGTAAGAAATCAGGTAGGGATGAGTTATTGCATGAAGGCTGTCCCTGGTGCGGCTGGATCAGCGCCAGGGCGCTGAGATTAGAAACAGAACACAGTCAGCGGTAAGGGTGGTTGTTAATGTATATTGATATTTCAGAGGGTAGTTTAAAGCAGGGAGTTCTGGGGTTATTGCTTGCTCTGGTGGAGATAATTAAGGATGCCCTGAAAATTCAGGCACTAAAACGTATAGAAGGTGACAGCTTAACGGAAGATGAGATTGAGCGTTTGGGAAACGCCCTTCATGAGCTGGAAGAGGCACTGGTGGAAATTGAAATGGAGCACAATTTGCAAAATGTTGTCCAAAATATTCGTGAAGGCTTGGATAACGTAGTAAATGAGGTAGTTGATACCTTCAATCCCGAAAGGTGGATTGCTGAGAATGAATTTAATTGATGACTGCAAAGCTAAATATATTTATTGTATAGGGGAGAACCCTGGCAATTGGCCTTCGGAGGTCATGGGAGTAGAAGGTAGTTTGGTTTATCACGTTGTTTACCGGGATATTGCGGCTGTTGTACATGACTGTGCGGAACAACCTTATAATTCTGACGACAATAATAAAGTAATTGATTGGGTTTTAGGTCATCAGTTGGTAGTGGATAAAGCCTGCAGTTGTTATAGCAGTGTTTTGCCCTTTACCTTCAACTCAATTGTAAAGGGCAAAGAAGATTTATCTTCTCATGAAATATTAGTAAATTGGTTAGAAGACAATTATGACAATTTTAAATTAAAACTCGGAAAAATAAAGGGTAAAAAAGAATATAGCGTTCAGTTATTTTTGGATAAGCAAGTTTCATTATCGCTGCTTCAGTCAGAATCGGATATTCTGGAATTGCAGGTGGAGTTATTAGGAAGTGCGAAGGGAAAGGCCTATTTTGTTCAGGAGAAGATCAATAAAAAAATAGGGGAACTGATGGCAAATCGTGCTGACAGTTATTGCCGCCAATTTTATCATGAAATTAGCAGTGTTGTAAGCGAGTGTAAGCTGTGTAAACTAAAACAGGCGGGGCGTAATGAGATTATGATTATTAACCTTGTTTGCCTGGCCGGTGACAATGAGGTTGAAGTGTTAGGTGATGTGTTGGAGAAAATTAAAAGCAATGATATTGCTATTAAAATTAAATTTAGTGGCCCCTGGCCCGCATATAGTTTTGTGTAAGATCGAGAGAGGTGGTATTTTTGCTTCCGATACGGGAAGAAAGAGCGACATTAACTGATTTACTGGATAGGGTTTTGGATAAAGGGCTGTTATTGAATGCCGATATTTTAATTTCGGTAGCGGGTGTACCTTTGATTGGAATTACCCTTAAGGCAGCCATTGCCGGTATGGAAACAATGAAAAAATATGGCTTATTAATTGATTGGGATCAGGAAAGCCGTTTGGCCGAAAGAAGGCTGCGGTCTTCCAGGCACTAAAAACTTCTGTGGAGGTTATAGACGTGGGTAAGAAAAACGATGAATTTGATATTTTGAATGTGGGAGGTTTCTCTAATATTTTTAAGGGAGTAGCCAATCTTTTGGATTTAGTGAGTCGAATGGACAGGGAAGGGAAAAATGAGTTTTTTCAAACTGGTGAAATCGGGGGAGGCAAGAAAGACGGGCTTAAAGGTGTTTATGGTTTTAGTGTTAAGCTGGGAGGAAACGGTCCCCGGGTGGAGCAGTTTGGTAACGTGCGGGACGGTGCTGCCGGTCCGGTGCTGGACGATATTCGCGAGCCCCTCACCGATGTGTTTGTGGAAGATGATCATGTATTAGTAATATTGGAAATGCCGGGTGTGCAAGAAAAAGAGATTCAAGTCGGGTTAAAAGACAATATATTGTTTATCAAAACAGTTACCGGAATCAAAAATGGCCGTAAGTATGAAAAAGAAGTATGTCTAAATGTTCCGGTAATACCGGAGTCATTGGTAAATAACTACAATAACGGTATCCTGGAAATAAAGCTGGAACGAAAAAATGAACCGGTTTAGTTTAACCTATTCTACTGCTGGGAGGATTAATCAAAGTAATGGGAGACGGAATAACTTTAAAGATTTCCGAGGCCTTAACCAGGGACGTGGGGAGATGTATTGCCAGGATTGATCCTGAGTATTTTGAAAGAATTGCTGTGGAAATCGGGGATATTATTCAATTAAAGGGGCAGCGCGTGACTGTGGTAAGGGTGATGCCGACATTTACAGCGGAACGTTATAAAGGAATAATTCAGATTGACGGTATTACCAGGGAGAATGTGCAAAGCGGGCTGGGAGAAAAAATCGAGATTAGTAAAATAAATCTTGGCTTTGCGGATAGTATTACCATTACGCCGCTTAATAAAAATTTTAGAATGCTTGAAAAGAATATCGGCTATTTAAGCAGTTTGTTGGACGGAAAACCGGTGATAGCCGGTGATCGGGTCCGGGTTAATCTTTTTGGTGCCAGCGCTCAGGACTTCAGGGTATTGGAAACCAAGCCGGAGAGGGCAGTAGTTCTGCGTGACTCTACCAAAATTAGTATTAAGCACAATGATAATAGTGAAAAGAAAAGTGGTCACAAAATATCTTATGAAGATATCGGTGGATTGGAACAGGAAGTTCAGCGGATACGTGAAATGATTGAGTTGCCCTTAAGATTTCCTCAATTGTTTGAACATTTGGGTATTGACCCGCCCAAGGGTGTTCTTTTATACGGTCCTCCCGGTACCGGAAAAACTTTAATCGCCAGGGCAGTGGCGGAGGAGACGGATGCACATTTTATTCATGTTAATGGCCCGGAGATTATTGCTAAATTTTATGGAGAAAGTGAAGCAAAGTTACGAAATATTTTTGAACGCGCAGCTCAAAACGCGCCTAGTATTATTTTTTTAGATGAATTGGATGGAATTGCCCCGAAAAGAACTGAGGTAACCGGGGATGTGGAAAAAAGAGTAGTAGCCCAGTTTTTAGCTTTGATGGACGGATTGGAAGCGCGCCGTGAAATAATTGTTATCGGCGCAACGAACATTCCGGATGCACTGGATCCCGCCTTGAGGCGTCCGGGCCGCTTTGATCGGGAAATAAAAATCGGAGTACCGAATAAAAAAGGAAGATTAAAAATACTTCAGATCCATACCAGAGGTATGCCTCTGGCGGATGATGTAGAATTAACGAGGTTGGCCGAGATTACTCACGGTTTTGTAGGAGCTGATTTGACTGCTTTATGCAGGGAAGCAGCTATGTCAACCTTGCGTTCCGTATTGCCGCAGATTGATTTTTCTCAGGTTGAATTACCTTATCAGCTGCTTCAGTGTTTAGAGATCAAAATGGAGCATTTTCTGCAGGCTTATTCGGAAATAGAGCCTTCCGCTATTCGGGAGGTGTTTGTTGAGAATCCCAATATTCATTGGACGGATATAGGGGGGCTTGACCGGATCAAACAAACACTTATAGAGACCATTGAGTGGCCCTTAAAATACGAGCAACTATACAAAAAGACCGGTCTTACTCCACCTAAGGGAATTATTTTGTATGGTTCTCCGGGTACCGGTAAAACACTGCTTGCAAAGGCAATTGCCACAGAGTGTAATGCTAATTTCATATCCATAAAAGGACCGGCGCTTTTGTCTAAATGGGTTGGTGAATCGGAAAAGGGTGTCAGGGAAGTATTTAAAAAAGCCAGGCAAGTCAGCCCTTGTGTCATATTTTTTGATGAATTGGATTCGCTGGCTCCAAGACGGCAGTCTGGCGGCGAAGGTTCGGCAGTGATGGACAGAGTGGTAAGTCAACTGTTGACCGAAATTGATGGTGTGGAAGAACTGCGAGGGGTAATCGCAGTTGCAGCCACCAATCGAATAGATATTATTGATGAGGCACTGCTTCGTCCGGGAAGATTTGATATATTGCTGGAAATACCTTTACCCGATAAAAAAGGTCGGGAAGAAATTTTTATTACCCATACAAAGGGCTGTACTCTTAATTCGTGTGTGAATTTTGTTGAATTAGCTTCTCTTACAGAAGATATGTCCGGGGCCGATATCGAATTGGTATGTAAAAATGCCATGCTGTATTTAATTAGGGAGTGTATACGCAGCGGCATAAAAGACGATACCAAATTAGAATTAAGAAAAGAACATTTTATGAATGCTATAAGGCACCATCGTCAAAATACAGCTTCTTATTAGATAAAATTATTAAGGGGCAAATGATGCTAAACTTAACTTTTGGAGAGAGAATCAGATTCTTGCGACTGGAACTAAAGAAGCAGGATAAAAAAAAATATAGCCTGCAAAATGTAGCAAATCGTATAGGAGTTACTAAACAGAGTCTCAGCTTAATTGAACGGCAGAAAATAAAAAATCCCAGTTTTGCTGTTTTGAATAGACTTGCAGCGGATTTAGGTGTTACAGTGGACTACTTGCTAACCGGTATAAGTGGCAATAAGGAAAGTTTTATTCAAGCCCGTCAATCATTAACTTCTATTCTTAAGGAATGTAATAAAACATTGCAGAATTTTCGTGAGCATGTAGGACCCGTACATTATCAAGCCTGCGAGAAGATTGCCAATATTTTAGAATTACTTGAGGTGGTTCAAACATGTTTGGCTCAGGATGTGTATGAGGATTACGATAGATATACTCAAACTGTTATAGAACTTACATCCTTTGTGGAATTAATTATGCGTATTATTTTGAAGTTAGATGGTGATAAAGATTACGGGCCAATTATTGACAGGTTTTTTTGGGATTTGGGTAGAGTGTTCAGGCAAATTGCTGTTCAGATTGATCGTGATAACGGGCTGCGTAATCTTTATTCCGATGAATTGGGTCAAATTACCTCTACTATAGTTAACCTTACGTCTATTGCTGAAACCCAGGAGTTTAATGTAAAACAGAAGACAGTGGAGCTTTTAGTTAAGGATTTATCTATAAGAATATCTTACCGGGACATTGAAGAAATTCCGGAAGAATTTATGGATGAGTTCAAAAAACGTGTATTTTTAGAATGGGAGTTTATGCTGGCACGGGTTAAAAAGTATAAGCTCCGGTGATGAAATGGAATTATACTGTTTCGAGCAGTTTTTCGGGAATGATCGTGGAGATGGCATGCTTGTAAACAATATATTGAGTTTCTTTTTCCTCTAAAATAACGGTAAATGTATCGAAATCCTTTAGCTTACCGCCCAGACGGTAACCGTTGATTAAATATACAATTATTGATGCCTGCTGCTCTTTGAGCTGCACCAGAATTTTATTTTGTACTGATAAATCGTATGGTTTCATAATGGACTTGTACTCCTTAAAAATGATATAAAACACAGAAACCTTCCTACTGCCAAATGCAGGAAGGGTTTTGTATTTGATTTTTAATATTTAATATTTATTATTTATATTTCCCGGGCATGAAAAAGAATATGATAAGTTATTCTTCAAAGAAGTTATGTTCATAAGGATAAGAATTTTCATGATCATGTTTTTCATGATCGTATTTCTCATGATAATGTTTTTCATGATAATGTTTTTTATGATCATGTTTATGGATCTCTTTTTCTTTGTCTTTTGGTTTGTGTTTGGGAGCATTTGGGTTATAATCAAGGTCAAGAAGTTCGGATAGAAATTTCATTCTTTTTTTGTGCTCGTGCTTTGCATCCCTTAAAAGTTGTACAATATAGTCATTCATATTTTCTCTTAACTGTCTTTTCATATGTTTGTGTTCTAAATGAAAGCCATTTAACAAATTAGTAGTATCTTTCTTTATACCTGCCATATAGTGTTTAAGTGCTTTTTCTAATTCGGCCGTTTTTTTCATTCGAATATGTTCTGTTACTTGAAACCTATGCCGGAGGAATTCCAGCAAATCAATATGATTTTCATGGAAATCTTTAAGTAAGTTATTTACGGAATTATGAATATGTTTAACGCTATTTATTCTATCCTTTGTTGCCTGGTCATTTCTTTTTTGGCGCTTTTTATCCATAGTAATCCGTTCATGGTGGTATTTATTGAATAGCAGCATCTGGTTATTGTTCATTTGCATGCGTTCATTTTGAAACTGTTCCAGCATGTTGTTTATATTATTTTTACGCTCCATAATTATTTGGGTAGCCTCTTTTTGACGAAGCGCTTCATTTTCTAACATATCTTTCATACTTCCCATCTTATCTACCTCCCAAAAAATTTTTTGCAGACCCTTGCCTAAATAAAGGTAAGGGCCTGTAAAAAGAAAATAAACTATGCGGGAACTGCAGCAAACTTGGTAAGTCCGATTGCTTCGGCATACTTTAAGAAAGTATCAACTGAAGCAACGACTACACGGGCCTCTATTGCTAAAAGTTCAATTCCTACCAGTGATACTCTTGCCCATGCATCAATTACAATACCTTTTTCAAGGATACGGTCAATAACTTCTACTAAACTGGAAGATGCAACAGAGTGCTTTACTGCCATGGGAATACCCCCTTAAATTATTATATTCTTCTAGTACGGAAGAGGTATATTGCATATATTGCTCCCTCCTACTAGAAAATTAATTTTTACTTAACTAACTAACTTTATTGTATGAAGAAAATCCATGTTTAGAACATACTTAAATATGCCAATTTATACTATTAATATATTCATGGTTCAGTTATTGGTTCCAAAAATTCATAATTGCATTATTGATATTATTGTGATTTTTTTTCTTTACAATGTTCATAATGCAATTTGCTTTTTTCTTGGCCGACAGCCCAGTAAATTATTTTGTGTTTTTCTGTCCAGCTGACAAAGACATGTGGCGAGTTAAGAATAAGAGGTGCGCAAGTTTCTATCCATGTCGAACCTACTTTCAAATGCGCATAAGTATCTAATTCTTTAATATATACCAACCAGATAATTTCACTTTCATAGGCAGTGAAGAAACTTTTAGTGACCCATCCGCTGCCGGGACCAAAGCAAAAAGGGTCCTTGTTTTTATAGTGAGGCAGCATATCAGATAAATGTCTTTTGATAAATTCCATAATATACTCTCCTTTACATTTTTTATAGTATATGCAGGAAGATATTATTAGTGATTTTGTGTAGGAAATAAATTACAAGTATTTCTCTTGATAAATAGGAAGTGCAATCATTCAATAATTTTAAAGCTGAAAGTAGATGTAAAAACTGGTAAGAAAATTTTTAGTAGCAATCAAAGATTATTATTATATAGTAAAACTAGAGAGTTTTGGGGAGAGGGGTGAGGGTTATAAAGGAACATACTATAAAAAAGCTTCAACAAAGGGGAGTATTTATTGAGGATATGGCTCCCCTGGTTATGCAACTTCAGCGACCTTATATACCTGGCTTGACTTTGCAGGAGTGCCTGGAAAGTATTCTGGCGGTCTTGAATAAGAGGGATTTTCAACACACTATTCTGACAGGTATAGCTATTGACGAATTGGCTGAGAAAAACTTAATTGAAGAACCTTTGCTGTCTGTTTTGAAAAATGACGACGGTTTGTACGGTGTTGATGAAATACTTGCTCTTGGAGCAGGCACGCTTTATGGCACTATCGGTTCTACTAATTTTGGTTTTTTGGATAAAACCAAGCCAGGCATCATTGGAAAACTGGATACTTCTCACGAAAGAATAAATATTTTTTTGGATGACCTTGTATGTGCTATTATTGCCGCCGCTGCCAGCAGAGTTGCTCATAAAAATCAGAATCTCCGGTCTAAAATAGAATAATCCAATGCAAAATATAAAAGCTGCTCCGTTAATTATAAACGGAGCAGCTTTTATATTTTGCATGTCAGCTTATGAAAGTTCGTTGAAGGCCTCTTCATAATGATTATAAATAAAATTTGCTACATCTGAAAAATTCTCGTATTTAGGTTGAATTACTGTTGTCGAGTGTCTGGTAAAAGCAAGTATATCGCTGATGGGTATGTGCTTAACAGCTACTGAATCTACCAGTTCCACCAGTTTATCCGACGAGACGGTTATCTGGTGATTGTTAACATAAAGAAAAACCAGGTAGGTGAGCAGGCCCGTGCGCCTGTTAGCTGTTTTAAAAGGTTTTTCTTTAATCATGTGATCAAGCAAGACGGCGGCTTTTTCATCAACTGTAGAATAGGCATCTTCTCCAAGGACGGTAGCCTGTGGTCCGGCTAAAGCGTCTTGTAATGCGGCTTCATCTTTTATAACAGTAATGCCGGGGTCGATTAAATTATGAAGGGTCTTAACTTGCTCCAAGCTAAGATAGTTTACCATTTGAGCACCTCCTTTGTAGTAGTATAGCAATTTTTTGCTTCAGTCACCACTTAATTTATTAAATTATTTAAAAAATATACGGAAATAATTTGAAAAATTTTTTCTAACGGAACATGTATTAAGGAAATGAATACTATAAATGGAAACTATTATTAATTAGGAGGCTGCTATGAAACAAACATTTATTCCTTTCTTTATGCGCAATCCTAAGATGCCGCCACGACCCAATAAAAAAGTAAACACTCAACCAGTAAAGCCTGTCGAGGAGACGAAAAAGCTTAATTATATTAACTATCCGGGGGATATCCATGGTGGTTGCGGGCATGAACATGACAAGTTTTATTATCCTGAAGATAATATGAAGGAACATGACTATTATCACCACCCGGCAAAGGAACCTGATGATTGCTTAGAAGATAAGGATTGCATGCACAAGCCGGGAGAAGATAATATGATGCCTGACCGGTGCCCGTTGGCCAAATCATTTGTGTGCTGGCAGTCCTATGGTAAGGTTTTTAATCCGTCGGAGGCTTTAAGAATGGGAACCATCTTCCCAGAATTTATAAAATAATTTGGGTTTGGGGTGATTTTATGAGTAAACAATATATGGATAAGGAAAGACTTGCCAAGTTAAAATGTATTATGGAACTTGAATTTACGGCTATTGATTTGAATCTTTTTCTGGATACACACCCGAATGACAGAAGAGCACTGGCCCATTTTGAGAAAACTGTTATGGAACTGGGAAAAGAAAAAAGAGAATATGAAGAAAGATATGGACCACTGACCTTTTACAGCGGGGCCTCCAATAAGAACTACTGGCAATGGATAGAAGAACCCTGGCCCTGGGAAATTGTATATTAGTGATTTAGGGAGAGGAGTAAAGGTATGTGGATTTATGAAAAGAAACTGGAGTATCCTGTCCGCGTGTCTAAAAAAGATGTAAAAATGGCTAAATATCTGATAACTCAATACGGCGGGCCCGATTTATGATTTTATCCGTCTTTTTGCCTGTTTCTATGGTTTTAAACTGCATAAAAAATATAATATTAAAAATTTTTTTAATATTCAGTAGGTATTTAGCATTTTGCGTTGAATAGTTGGTAAATGAGGTGTATTGGTAAATTATAAGAGATATAAGAATATTTGATATAAACTCTTTAATTTATTGGTTTATTTTGAGGCTTATAGAGTAGGGGTGATAGATAATATGGGCTTTAAAACTAAGCTTTATATTTGTTTTGGCAGCCTTTTGCTATTGATAATGATGACTATGGGGATTGCTCTTGGTTTTATCAACCAACTAAAGAACAACATACATGAAGCAATGGTGGTCAGGTATGAAAAGGTTCGATTGGCAGGAGTTATCAGTGATGAGACTTATAACATTAGCCGTTATCTCAGGGATCTCATCTTGTTGGATAATGATAAAAACAGCATACAAAAAACCATTGAGAAAATAGAAAAGTCCCGGGAAAGTACTTTGCTCGCTCTGGATACCATGGATAGAATTGTTGATAGGCCGCAGCTTATAGAATTAGTATCTCGAATTAAGCTTATGTATGACTCGTTTATTGAGTTTCAAAAAGAAATAGAAGCTGCGGTTATGGCTGGGCGTAAAGATGAGGCAACGAATCTTTTATTAGTAGGAGGTCAAAAGTATCGAGAGCAATTGTACGGAATGATTAATGAAATAAAAGGAATCCAGGGGCAGACTATGCGGGATTTAGTTGAACAAGGTGAATATAATTACCGGCAAGCCGTACGAATATATCTCATCTTCATAATATTGGGCTTATTGATCGGTACGGGAATTACGATAATAGCAATACGCAATATAACCGGTAATATTAATAAAGTAACTACTGCGATAAACAAAATTACCTCCCTGGGTCCTAAAGAAGAGTTGCCTCGTGTAGAAATATTTACTAAAGATGCCATAGGTGAAATTGCGGCAGCATTTAATGAAATGTCCCGGACCTTGGAGGATCAGGTCAACCGGCAAAAGATGTATACCAAAACACTTGAGGAGCAAAGCTGGTTAAAATCAAAAATTGCCGAAATTTCTACAATGTATTCCGGAGTGAAGGATTTACAAACTTTTGCTAACTTGCTTATAAATAAATTAACCCCGGTAGTTGGTGGAAGTTATGGTGCTTTTTATATGTTAGAAAGGCAAGAAGGACAATATTGCATATCTAAAATAGCTGCGTATGCCTTTGACAAGCAGGATATCGCCTGCCCTAATTTCCAATTAGGGGAAGGCCTGGTAGGACAATGTGCTCTGGAAAGCAGAATGATAACTTTAACACAAATACCGGATAATTATATCAGAATTGCATCCGGGTTAGGCTCGGCACCGCCTAAAAATATTATAATTCACCCGGTGAAATTTGAAGGACAAGTTCTGGCAGTATTGGAATTAGCGGCTTTAGAGGAATTTAGCCTGATACAGCAGGAACTGCTTGAACAGGTGTTAGATGATATAGGAATTACAATTGACCGAATAACCAGCCACATGCAGGTGAGCAAACTGCTAAAGGAGTCTCAGGTATTAACGGAAGAGCTGCAAACCCAGGCTGAAGAACTTCAACTCCAGCAAGAGGAATTAAAAACCTTTAATGAAAAGCTGGATGAGCAGTATAAGACTTCCCATCAGAGAACGGTTGAGCTGGAAAAGGTTAGGGCTGCGCTGGAAGAAAAGGCAGGTCAATTAGAACAAACTTCCCGGTATAAGTCGGAATTTCTCTCTAATATTTCCCATGAACTGCGGACACCTTTAAACAGCCTTTTGATTCTCGCTCAAATGCTGGCTGAGAATGATAAAAGTAACCTTACCCCGAAACAAGTCGAGTATGCGGAGACTATTTTATCTTCCGGTCAGGATTTATTAGTTCTAATTAATGATATTTTGGACTTATCTAAAGTAGAATCGGGCAAAATGGATGTCTGTCCAAGGGCAGTGAAGTTAAAGGATATACAAAAGTTTTTAGAACGTCAATATCTGCCTGTTGCTAACCAAAAGACAATTGTTTTTACAATATTGATTGACAGTGATTTGCCGGAGACTATTTTTGCCGATGAACAAAGATTGCTGCAAATACTTAAAAATTTATTATCTAATGCTTTTAAATTTACGGAACAAGGATGTGTGCTTCTAAGTATACGAAAGGTGCAAAAGAAGCTCACTGATAAACAAGAGTTCCCGACGATGTTAAGTTTTGCCGTTTCCGATACGGGTATTGGAATTTCTCAAGAAAAGCATATTATGATTTTTGAAGAATTCCGTCAGGCAGACGGGACAACCAGCCGTAAATACGGGGGCTCAGGCCTAGGCCTGTCCATTTCCAATAAAATTGCCATGTTGCTGGGTGGTTTTATTGAACTGGAAAGTGAAGAAGGAAAGGGCAGTACCTTTACACTTTATTTGCCATATATCTTAGATGGCGCTTTGGCGGAAGCGGCGGCCACAAGTGAAGTAGCGGCAGAACCGGGTAAACCGATTAATTATGAATCTTTTGAATCCGTAGCTGATGAACAGAATACAGGTGAGGATAATGTCGGTGAAGTTATTGCAATGGAGCATGTCAAGAACTTGCTGGTGGATCGAAAAATATTGTTGGTAGACGATGATATGCGCAATGTCTTTGCTCTAACGGTAGCTCTTGAAAAGTATGGGGCGAAGGTTTTATTTGCGGAAAATGGTAAGGATGGCATTAATGTTTTAAATAAAAACCCCGGTATTGATCTTGTACTAATGGATATCATGATGCCGGAAATGGATGGCTATGAGGCCATTCAAACTATTCGGCGAATGCCGGAATACAAAACATTGCCGGTTATAGCTCTGACCGCGAAGGCCATGAAAAATGACCGTGAGAAGTGTATTAGTGTGGGAGCTTCTGATTATATATGTAAGCCGGTCAATGTGGAGCAACTGCTTTCATTAATACAGGTATGGTTGTATAAATAGGTGGTGGATATATGATAATTAATGAAGCAGCCGATCAAGCAAAATATAATGAACAGTTGGAAAAGCTTGAAATTCAGTTGCTTCTGGAAGGTATTTATAGGCATTATGGCTTTGATTTCAGAAACTATGTTTATTCCTCTCTTCGCAGAAGAATTTGGCACAGAATTCTGGCTGAGAATTTATATAGTATTTCAGGATTACAGGAAAAAGTTTTGCATAGTAAGCAGGTGATGGATAGGCTGTTGGGCGATTTCTGTATCAATGTGACGGAAATGTTTCGTGATCCCAGCTTCTTCTTGTTCTTTAGAGTAAAAGTTTTGCCTTTGCTGAAAGACAAAGAATTTATTCGAATCTGGCATGCCGGTTGTTCTACAGGTGAAGAAGTGTATTCCCTGGCAATTCTTTTACAAGAGGAGGGATTGTACGAGAAAACAAGAATCTATGCCACCGATGTAAGCGAATTCTTACTTGAAAAGGCCAAGAAGGGGATATTGCCTATTTCAAAAATGCAAGTTTATACACAAAATTATATAAAAGCCGGGGGGACCAGAAGTTTTTCCAGCTACTATAAAGTTATAGGGGGAAAAGTATTATTTGAATCGTATCTAAAGAATAATATTACTTTTGCACAGCATAATTTAGTCACCGATAATTCTTTTAATGAATTTGATGTAATATTTTGCAGAAATGTTATGATATATTTTGATAAATATTTGCAAAGCCGGGTGCACAAATTATTTTATGATAGCCTGTGTTTGCAGGGTTTTCTAGGCTTGGGCAATAAGGAGGCGATTGTATTCACTGACCTGGCTCAATGCTATGAGGAACTGAGTGTACAAGAAAAACTTTATCGTAAGATCAAATAAAATAAGCTAACTATCTAATTATATGGAAATAGGAAAGGGATCGTGTTTCAGATGGATGATCAAAGAATAAATATATTAATGGTTGACGACCGTCCGGAAAACTTGCTGGCTTTGGAGGCAGTGCTCATATCTCAGAATTATAACCTGGTTCGAGCTTATTCAGGGGAAGAAGCTTTAAAGTGTGTTTTAAAGAATGATTTCGCTTTGATCTTATTGGATGTTCAAATGCCGGGACTGGATGGATTTGAAACCGCCAGGTTAATAAGATCAAGGAAAAAATCTAAAAATGTACCGATTGTTTTTATTACCGCAATAAATCAGGCTAATGAGTTTGTCGTCCAGGGATACAAACTTGGTGCTATGGACTATATTATTAAACCTTTTCATCCTGATACATTAAAAATAAAAATTGAATTATATATTAGTATTTACCGGGATCGTGAGAACCTTGAGAAGTTGGTGCAGGCGCGTACTTCTGATTTATCGGCAGCAAACAAGCGCCTGCAGCAAGAGGTTATGGAACGAATAGAAGTCTCGGAAAGGCTGGCAAAATCAAACGAAAGAATTGCAAGCATTCTTGAAAGTACCACAGACGCCTTTTTTGCACTGGATGGCCAGTGGAGGTTTATATATGTTAACTCGGCGGCAGAACGATTATGGGGTATAACAAGAGAAAAACTAATTGGTAAAATCATGTGGGATGAGTTCCCTGAAGCCATTGGCACTTCTCTTGAAAGTGAGTATTATAAAGCAGTATTCCGGCAGAAGGCCGTTCATTTTGAAGCATTTTTACCTGTAATGCATAGATGGGTAGAGGTTCACGCTTACCCTTACCAGGATGGATTATCAGTTTATTTTCATGATATAAGTGAGCGAAAACGTGCAGAGCGGGAAATAGCACGTTTGGATCGGCTGGATTTAGTTGGAGAAATGGCTGCCGGTATTGCCCACGAGATAAGAAACCCGATGACTACAGTTAGGGGCTTCCTGCAATTGCTGGGAACTAAAAAGGAGTGTGTTAAATATCAGGAATACTATAGCCTAATGATTGATGAGCTTGATCGGGCTAATTCAATAATATCTGAATTTCTTTCTTTAGCCAGAAACAATACAAATGATTTTAAATTACAGAGTCTTAATTGTATTATAAATGTGTTAATGCCGCTAATTACGGCTGATGCCATCAAGTCCGATAAAAACATAATAGCACAATATGGAGATATTCAAGATTTATTATTGAATGAACAGGAGATACGACAAATTGTTCTTAATCTTACTCGAAATGGACTGGAAGCAATGCCTTCCGGTAAGATTTTAACTATAAAAACGTATATGGAAGGTGATGAAGTTGTTCTGTCGGTACAAGACCAGGGGAAAGAAATCGCCCCTGATATACTGAATAAAATGGGCACACCTTTTTTTACTACCAAAAACAATGGAACGGGTTTAGGTCTGGCAACATGTTACAGCATCGCCAATAGACATAACGCAGCTATATCAGTAGAAACCGGTCCTGCCGGTACCACTTTTTTTATACGGTTTAAAATACCAAATGAACTGCGTCCAGATCTTTAGCATATCTTGAAGTTGGAGAATTACACCAAAACCAGCCAGAATTCCCCTACCTCTAAAGGAGGCCACTGAAAAATTAAATTTATTTTAAAAATACAAGGAACCACTACAATATCCAGTGATTCCGTTGTTATCATCTTGTTTGCGGTATTAATTTTTTCTATAGCTCAATGATAACAATGTCACCTTCTGTCTTATTTTTTTGAGCATGAGGCGGTTTTTTCTAGTATCTTCTCTAAAATATAAAGAACAGCACTCTTCATCTTTCAAGAAGGGTGCTGTCTTTGTAATTGAAACAAACATTATGTTTCGGTTTCAGGTGTGCAATGCATTTTAAACATCAGATGTGAAGGTTGCGAACACTTAATAGTAATAAAACATATTTCAATACATTGCTTGTTTCAATAAATAGTATACTCAAAAAACATCAAAATAGTAACTGGAAATAAATATTAAAAGAGATATTGACGGATTTTGCTATGTGGGGTATTATTTATACATACATATTACTTAAATTAATAATAATATAACATTGAAGGGAGATGGGATCATGGTGCAGTGTTACCATGAAATCTTATCGACAGTTAGATTTCATGAAGATATACCTGCCCGCGAGGTGCAGTCTGCTTTAGCGGAAATTATTAATAACAGCATGATTTATGACGAGCAACTAAAAGACTTCCATCATCGAAATACATTCAAATTTTATGTTTTTTCTGCGCCCTATCCCCTGGAGGCCGACCGGATTTATCGCAAAGGAAGAATATATTGTTTCCACTTGCGTACGCTGGATCTAAAATTTGCTCTTAAGGTAAAGCAGTATTTACCAAAAGCGAAAGGCTTGGCTAAGGTTATTTCAAGTGAATTAAAAAATTACAAGCTAAAGACTATTGAAGAACTGGTTACATTGACGCCTATTGTTTGTACGATTGATAACCGTTGCTGGATGCCTGAGAACGGAATAGGGCTTTTGTCCGAGCGTCTGCATGTGAATATTCTAAAAAAATCCAAGACTTGGGATGCGTCCCTTTCCGTGCCCGAAGAATTTTTTTTCAACCATATTACAATGCTCAACCAAAAACCCATAGTCATGAGCTATAGAGGGAAAAGGGCTATACTGCTCGGCCATAAAATACGACTGAGAGTAAAGCCCAACCCTTGGGCCCAGCAACTTGCCTTTACAGCTTTGGCGGTAGGTCTTCTGGAAAAAAACGGACTGGGTTTTGGCTACTGCATTGCCAGGAGGTGAAAAAATGCTGAAGGAACTCCTTCATGAATTTACTGATCATCAATCTCAATACCCTGAGTTTGATGCCGATAGCATGGTTGTGCAAAATTACCGGCTTAAACCCGGATTGTATCTTCGTTTAAACAAAGATAGCGGGATGGAAGAATTTTATGTAACAAAAAAAATGGTTTTGCCGGAAAATGACCCTTTGTTTGAGTGGTTTAAACAGGCGGATTTTGCCAGCAGTTTGATTGAAATGAATAAACCGGTAGATCCCAAAAAGAAGATTCATAGCAATAATCTGTATACTTTATTCTGTAAACACGATACTTTTGGGGTTGGGGCGGTGAATCCTGAGTTAAAGGAACATATTGACCGTTATTTCAACGCCTTGCTCGGCACCAGGGATAAAGAAAGTGCCGAAATTCTAAAAGCCGCAGGATATGAGCCGCTGCAAGACAAAACCGTTGAGAAAAGCAAAGCGCTATTTCTTTCTTCTTTGAAAACGGTAGAGGAAAGGATTAATCATTATAATATCAAAGATAACTGTTATATTAAACTATTTTTGGACAAAAATTTAGAGGATTATATATATGAAAGCGGGCGTTACCTGCTGCCTAAAATATTCAACGATAACAAATACAACAAAAAAATCAACGGCCAGGTTCTTGGCTTATCAAATGCCAATATGGGCATGAATGCCAAAAAACCCTACCTGGAACATAAAACGACGGAATTTAAGGTGCCTTATCGAATTACGGCAGAAGAAGGCGTTTTATTGCACAAATTCTTTTTATGGCTTAATGGACAGGAAAAAGATGGGAAACCACTTTATACCGGTTATTTTCCCGTTGGTAAACATGATCTTCCGGGACTGTTTACCGTGGCAAGTGAGATGAAAGTGCGAAAGCCTGCTGTTTATGTCCATTTGGACAGGGGAATGAATGTAACGGTAAATGATTATGATTTTTTGCCAAGCTTCCGGGATCGGATGGACAATCCGGTGAATTTCGAGAATTACCTGGATGCCCCGAAATATCCGGGCGACAAACTGAACAAATTAAGCGCCGTGGAGGCACATATCAACGCTTATTTGTACGGGGGACAGTTGGTCCGTAATTATTACACGGAAAAAATTCAAGTGACCGATAGCTTACCCCAAGTGCTGGCCGATCAAATCGTGCTGACGCGAGAAGCCCTGCATGCCTGGTTGAGAAAAGAAAACGATTGTCCTATGCAAAGCTGTGTGGACAAAGTCACGATGGGGGTGCTCCTGGCCAGGCTGCAAAATCTGAAGTATATATCTGATCTGGCTCATGCACTCAATGTCCGGTTATCACTCTTAAACTATTTTCGTAGGGGGGAAAACGATATGGGATATGCCATAGAAGAGACATATATCGTATTAAAAGAAAAAGTTCTCAAAACCGACAGTAAAGAGTATATTGCCTGCCAAAGTTCCATGGAATTTTATTTGGCGGTGGGACAACTTCTTTATTATTATTTCAGTTTGAGTGAAGCACAGAAACTGCATTATGATGTTTTATGGCGCGGGATTGCGTCCGCCAAAAGTGTGGAAGATATCAAAAGGGAACATCGTAAGCATTTTCAAAAGTATGCTTACGCTATTGACACCGATAATTCTCGTTTTAACAATATGTTGAGTATCGTATCTTCCTATGAATCAAAAGAAGAGGAATCCATTAACCTGGACGCCCTGTTCTACGGTTTTGCGTCAAGTAGCATTATTTATTATAAGGACAAGGATAAAGATAAAAAAGGTAATGAAAAGAATAAGGAGGCTGACAAAAATGCAGAAAACTAATAGAGTGTATGGAATTCTTGCCGTTGGTGCTTATATGGCCAATTTCAATGCAGACCTGTCAGGATATCCCAAAACGACTACCGATAGTCATATCTTTGGCAGCGATAAAGCCCTGAAATATCCAATGAAGCGCATGTGGCTAATGCAAGGTGACCCAATACTTTATATTAAAAGCATGCAAAGCATGAAAAATAAAGAAGAAGGTGAAAAGATTCAACCCAGGGATTTGAATGAGAGATATACGGAACTTTTCGGGAACCTGGATGAAAAAACATCTTCTAAAGAGGTTTTAGGCAAACTGTTTTCCGCCATAGATGTCATGAATTTCGGTGCCACCTTTGCCGAGAAAAAACAGAACATCAGCATCACAGGGGCAGTGCAGATTAACCAGGGGCGCAACCTTTTTGAGGATACCCATGTGCTGACGCAGGAGATTCTTTCTCCATTCCGCAATTCTAATGAGAAAAGTGAGGGCAAGCTGGCTTCTACCATGGGGACCAAGATTGTCACTGATGAAGCGCATTACGTATATTCTTTCTCAGTGAATCCCGCCAATTATAATGATTTTATCGGGCTGGCTGACGGCTTTGAGGGTTATACCGTTGAAGCGTATGAAAAATTTAAATGGGCTGCCAGAGTAGCCACCACAGCTTTTAATACTAATTCCAAAAGCGGCTGCGAAAATGAACTGGCCTTGTTTATTGAAATGAAAGAGGATAGCCAATTATACCTGGCCAATTTGGATCGCTATGTAACGGTACGCAAGAAGGAAGATCGGATTTTGTTTGACCTGAGCAAACTGGCAAATTTCTTGGCCCCGCGCCAGGAGGAAATCCAATTCGTGGAACTTTACTGTAATCCGGTCACTGTCGATGTAGAGTATGGTTCGCTTAATTGCAGCGTTTATTCCATTTATTAAGGGGTGAAGACGATGAAAAGTCTGCGCTTCACTCTTTCCGGTTCGGCGGCTTGCTTTCGACAGCCTGATGTTAACACTCTTGTTTATTTTACCTATAACAATATCCACAAAGTTGCTCTGCTGGGCTTGCTGGGAGCGGTTTTAGGATTAAGCGGGTACCGCAATGCCAAACTCCACGGACAGGAGGATCCAATCTTTCCGGAGTTTTACGAGGTGCTTTCTTCCCTGCAGATATCCGTAGTTCCCAATACCAAAAACGGTTATTTTACTAAAAAAATACAATATTTTAATAACAGTGTGGGGTATGCGTCGAGGGAAAAAGGCGGTAATTTGCAGGTGCGGGAACAATGGCTGGAAAATCCCAGTTGGACTATTTTTCTGAAGCAGAATAATTTGGATGATATTGTTTGGGATAAGCTTTGCAGCAGTCTTTTGGAAGGACGATGCGTTTATCTTCCCTATTTAGGCCGCAATGATTTTCCAGCCCAGATTGAGGATATGCATATGGTGGAGCTTTTTCCTTCCAGGCAGTCCCGTATTGATTCGCTGTTTTTATATGATGGGGATCTCAATGCTTTGGGTGGAGGCGGGCCTGCGCAATATTTATTTGTGGAAACTGCTCCGACCGGTTTAGTGCCTAAGTACAATTTTTATGAATTTGGACGCTATATTTTTACTAATTGCACCGTTCCTGAAGCGGTGCTGCCTCCCCTGCTATATGCGGACGGGGAACTGCAGTATTGCTTTTATTGATTATTGAATGGAAGGTACATTAATGAGTAAGATCAATATGATTGCGCCGGAGATAATGCGGGATCTTCGTTACTTGGCTCATACCAGAAATACTGGCGGCAGCAGAGAAACGGAAACTCTGCTGGCTCATTCCGAACTGACGATGCACTATTACGAAGTGTATTGTGAAAAAAAAGGAATGGAGGAAATTATCAAAGGTTTAATTGCCGCATGTGGTTTTCAGGGAGAAGAGGAGCAAACAGTTTATCTTTTGTTCCTCTATGCTATTTATTTGCATGATGCGGGAAAAATTAATCCCCGCTTTCAATACGAGGTGCTGGATAACGGATTGTTTAAGGAAATGTGCAGGCAGGCAAGAAATTCTCATCATGCCCTGGCTTCCGCTTATTTGTACATAGATCATATGTACAAAATTCTGCTCAATAATCCAACGTTGGCTGTGCAAAAATGCCTCGCGTCCTTTGCCTATTGTATCTGTAAACACCATGGAAAATTAGACAACGGGCATGATTTTTCGCAGCTGGAAACTTGGAGTGAGAGATATTACAAAAGCGATCTAGACAGCAGTATTTTTGAAAATATCCGTTATTATATGCAGGAGTCTGAAGTATTTGTAAGCCCAATAAATTTTTATATCCTGTGTCGGTTATTATACGCCTTGATTACAGGCTGCGACTACTGTGCTGCTCAGGAGTTCATGACAGGCCACGCCATGCGGCCTGCAGTGATTGAAAACAGTGGGGAAAATTTGAAACGGTGCTATGATGACAGTACTATCTGCCGGAGCATTCGTAATTACCAGAAGGATCCGGCAACTTTTAGCGGAGATCCGATCAACGCCTTGCGAAATCAATTGTTTTTAGAGGCGGAGCGGAACTTGTTGGCTCAACCGGAGGCCAATATCTACTACCTGGAGGCACCCACCGGTGCCGGAAAAACCAATATGGCTGTCAACCTTACCTTACGTGTTTTGGAGATGGATCCCAATATAAATAGTGTATTTTATGTTTTCCCTTTTAATACCCTTGTAGAGCAGACTAAGAAAGCTCTGCTTCCCTTTTTCAACGATCAACTGGCGGTAATCAATTCCATCACGCCGGTTGTGATGGGCAGGGAAGAGCGGAAAGATAAGTATGAGGCAGCCTGGCTGGATTATATCTTCAATAATTATTCAATTGTCTTGACTTCTCATGTTAACTTCTTCAATGCTTTGTTCGGTTGTGGGCGTGAGCAGTGCTTCCCCTTGCTCAAACTCTGCAACAGTGTGGTCATACTTGATGAAATCCAAAGCTACAAAAACAGTATTTGGCGGGAAATAATTGGTTTTCTGCAAAGTTATGCTCAACAGCTTCATATTAAGATCATTATGATGTCTGCCACTCTGCCGCAGCTGAATCAACTGCTTAGGACGGTAGACGCAAAATTTGCCGCACTTGTGGAAGTTCCGCAAAGGTATTACCGGCACCCGCTTTTTCAGGGAAGGGTGCAGTTGGATTTCTCTCTGCTGGAAAAAGGCGAGATTGCTCTGGAGGAACTGAAAGAAGAAGTATTGCGTTTCCGGGACAAACGTGTGTTGGTGGAATTTATCAAGAAAAAGACGGCCAGGCAATTTTTCGAGCTTTGCAAGGAAGAGTGTAATGCTGTTTTGCTTACGGGTGACGACAGTGCGGCCAGACGGGATAAGGTAATCCGGCGGATCGACAGAGGTGAGAAGCTAATTCTCATTGCCACTCAAGTCATTGAAGCAGGTGTGAACATTGACATGGAAATTGGATTTAAAGATATCTCTCTTCTTGATTCCGAAGAGCAATTTTTGGGACGAATCAACAGGTCCTGTCTAAATGCCGGTGGTGCTGTGGCCTACTTTTTCGATTTTGACGATGCGTCGTTGATCTATAGAGGGGATGCCAGGCTGAGATATTCTATCCAGGATCCTGCTATACGGCAAAATCTTCAGGAAAAACGATTTGACGAAATTTATGCGCGGGTTTTTAGGGATTTAATAGACAAGACAAGTAAAGCTAACCGGAAAAACCTGGCTAATCTATATGAGAATTGTGCGCAGTTTAATTGCAGGAACATAGAAGAGAAAATGCGCTTAATTGAACGTAGTTGGCAGCTTTTTATTCCTTATGTCTGGGAAGAATTAGACGGGTATCAGGTGTGGGAGGAATTCAAGGCTTTGGGCAGCTATAAGGAAATGGGCTATGCCCAGCGTATGGTCGAGTATTCCAGACTAGCTCTAGAAATGTCCTACTTTACCTTTACGGTATTCAGGGATAAGATTCCTGCCGGTGCCGAGGAATACGGCGGCTATTATTTTATTGAAGGCGGGGAGCGTTTTATTGATGATGGAGTTTTGAACAGAGATGAGTTGGAAAAATATTATGGGGGGATATTTTTGTGATGCTGACCGGAACGGTGGTGAATTATTATACGCATTGTCAAAGGCAATGTTGGTTGTTTTACCACAAAATAAATTTGGAGGACAATTCAGAAGATGTACGGGTTGGGAAAATAATGCATGAATTAAAAAAGCAGGACAAAGATGAGATAGCGCTGGAGGGTATCAAGCTTGATAAATTAACGGCGGAATATGTTGTTGAAATCAAAAAATCTGATGCTGATCTGGCAGCGGCCAGAGCCCAATTGGAGTTTTATTTGGTTGTTTTACACGACAAAGGAGTTAATCGAAAAGGACGTTTGGAATGTCTGGAAAAAAATAAACAAAGTAAAAGCGTTCATACTTTGATACTGACGGAAGAAGATATTAGGGATTGCAAGACCCAATACCAGCAAATAGAGGAATTCTTAAAACAAGAACTGCCGCCTCCGCCTATTCGAAAGCCGACTTGTAAAAAATGTGCATATTTTGAATACTGTTTCATTTAGAGGAGGGATGGAGGATGGGTAAGAGCAGTGATACCCGGTATATTTTTTCAGCCGGAGATTTGTATCAAAAGGATTTTTCCATAGCATTCCGTAAAGAAGATGGTAATTTTTATATTCCCATCAAGGATACGCGGGAACTATACTGCTTTAATGATATCACCCTGAGCACAAAGTTGCTTCAACTTTTGGCCAAAGCCGGTATTGTGGTGCATTTCTTCGGTTATTATGAAAATTATATAGGGACATTTTATCCCAAAGAGCAATTATTAAGCGGGAGGCTGACGGTTGCTCAGGCTTTGGCTTATGAGCAAAACAGGTTGCAGATCGCGGGACAAATTATTAAGGGAATTGCTAAAAATACTTATTTTGTACTTTACCATTATTACCGACATGGGAAAAGTGAACTAAAAGACTTTTTGGACTGGTTGCGTAAGGATGTTTCGCGCTTGGTCGATTCTGTCGGCAATATTAAACAGCTACTGCGTATTGAAGGGGAAATATGGGCCCGGTTTTATCAGTCATTCCGGGTATTTCTGCCCGAGTCTTTTGCTATGAACAAAAGAGTAAAACGTCCGCCCGATAATCCCATTAACGCACTGATATCTTTTGGTAATACCTTGTTGTACACAAAAACCATTACGCAAATTTTCCATACCCACTTGAATCAAACTATTTCCTTCTTGCACGAACCGGCGGAACGACGATTTTCCTTAAGCTTGGATTTGTCGGAAGTATTTAAACCGGTATTGGTTTGCAAAACTATTTTTGATTGTGTAAATAATCGCAAAATTATGGTAGAAAAGCATTTTGACAAAAAGCTGAATTATGCCCTGCTAAACGAGCTTGGGCGCAAAGTGTTTATCGAGGCTTTTGAAGAACGGTTGAACCAGACATTTGAACATCAAACCTTAAGAAGAAGGTGTAGTTACAAACAAGCTATCAGGTTAGACGGATATAAGCTCATTAAGCATATTTTGGAAGGAAAAAACTTCGTTCCTTTTTGCATGGAGGATAAAAAGTGAACAAGCCAAATTTTAATTATGCCATTGTTTTTTATGATGTGGGTGAGAAACGGGTCGCTAAAATATTTAAAATCTGCAAACAGTATTTAAAACATTATCAAAAATCAGTGTTCAGGGGACACATCACTCCAGGAAACTATCTGGAACTTAAAAACAAGTTAAAGAAAGCCATTGATCCAGATCATGATTTCATAACCTTTATTCAAACTATAAGTGAGTCTTCTTTCCACGAAGAAAGTATTGGGAATACGGGAGTTAGTCCTGAGTCAATTATTATTTGATTTTTTCCAAGTAAGATTATATATTAATAGTGTAAAGCGCTTGAAAATAGGAGGGGAGAGGACTTTGGATTTATTTTTTTGAAAGTGGGTATCACTTGGAAAAATAAATGTAAAGGCCTGATATAATGCCTTATAGAGGAATATCTTAAGAAATAAAATGTCCAATTTGCGTTGGGGAAACCGTCACATTTGATGTATTGAAATTTGCTAACTGTCTCAGTATCCTTTTTTCTTCTTCCTCGGGAAACCGTCACATTTGATGTATTGAAATTTATTGTGAGCCTCCTATTAAATATGTATTAAATTCGGGAAACCGTCACATTTGATGTATTGAAATTTGCTATATTTTTTCTTTTCTCCATTCTTTTCTCCGGGAAACCGTCACATTTGATGTATTGAAATTTTTTATCTGTTCCCCAAATGTGCTTTATAATTGTGGGAAACCGTCACATTTGATGTATTGAAATAAAAAGAAGGAATTTAAATACTGAACGTCGAATATAAGGGAAACCGTCACATTTGATGTATTGAAATTCATTTCTGTTAATCTTGTTTGTACATTATGTTTTGGGAAACCGTCACATTTGATGTATTGAAATTCTAAATAAACGGTTGTATTAAGCATAATATCCTTGGGAAACCGTCACATTTGATGTATTGAAATATTCTTGACTTAGATTGGGCAACCATAAATGGCTGAGGGAAACCGTCACATTTGATGTATTGAAATACCTGTGTTGTTGCTTTAACCGGTATTGCAAACACGGGAAACCGTCACATTTGATGTATTGAAATAGGTTTGGGCGCTTGGACAATGTATCGAAATGGTGAGGGAAACCGTCACATTTGATGTATTGAAATATTGGAGATATAAAATTAGCTAAAAAAGCTGTTTTGGGGAAACCGTCACATTTGATGTATTGAAATAGATATATAGTGGCGAAATGCGCTACAAACAGTCCCGGGAAACCGTCACATTTGATGTATTGAAATGCGGCATTGTTATTAGCCAGGACTTGAATTTCACCTTGGGAAACCGTCACATTTGATGTATTGAAATAATGTTCATGTTAGCGTACCGCTGACCAATATTTCGGGAAACCGTCACATTTGATGTATTGAAATTATTTTTGATTATATTTACCCATCAGAGTGTTTTAGGGAAACCGTCACATTTGATGTATTGAAATAGCAGATCAGCTTCCGTCTGCAGTGGGAAAATAACCGGGAAACCGTCACATTTGATGTATTGAAATACGTATTAGTTGCACCAGTTAAATCCATTGTTTCGTGGGAAACCGTCACATTTGATGTATTGAAATTACAATCCCCATTGCTAAGGGAATATTTTTCTATTTGGGGAAACCGTCACATTTGATGTATTGAAATTTATTTAATATTGGAGGATCTGGATGCTTTGATGGTCGGGAAACCGTCACATTTGATGTATTGAAATGGGATTCTATTTGGCAAGAGGCTGGAGATATGTATCCGGGAAACCGTCACATTTGATGTATTGAAATACAATTGAAGCCATTTCTTCAAGTGTTGACTTTAGAGGGGAAACCGTCACATTTGATGTATTGAAATCCCATACGAAGCTTGTATACTATCTCGTGATAGCTCGGGAAACCGTCACATTTGATGTATTGAAATGGCTTTACCTCAATTAGACCAGTTATTTCACGTTTCGGGAAACCGTCACATTTGATGTATTGAAATTTAGGTTGGGCACCGTTATGCCACTTGCGGCGGTAGTGGGAAACCGTCACATTTGATGTATTGAAATACACAAAAGCATTGTATAGTGCCTCAATTAATTCAGGGGAAACCGTCACATTTGATGTATTGAAATCCGTCCGGCAGTTTTACTGTAACCGGGGGCAAGTCCGGGAAACCGTCACATTTGATGTATTGAAATCCGTTAATCATTGCTGTTCCGGCTTCTCCGTCACCCGGGAAACCGTCACATTTGATGTATTGAAATATTCTGCGTTTTTCGTAGTATTCTTTATCCGACACCGGGAAACCGTCACATTTGATGTATTGAAATCAGCTGATCGTCTGGGAATAAGGTTGCCCCTGCCCCGGGAAACCGTCACATTTGATGTATTGAAATTGCTGCCCACCTCACCATGCAGCAGGCACCTTCTCGGGGGAAACCGTCACATTTGATGTATTGAAATTCACCGGCAGCCTGTATCTGCAAAATATTCTCGGAAGGGAAACCGTCACATTTGATGTATTGAAATAGATGGAGCAAGTTTCTAACGACCATGTCGGTATCAGGGAAACCGTCACATTTGATGTATTGAAATATCGGCTGGAAAGACACGCGCAAAGATGACGGTGAAGGGAAACCGTCACATTTGATGTATTGAAATTCAATAGCTTCAGATAACAAATCAAGTGGATATTTCGGGAAACCGTCACATTTGATGTATTGAAATGTTTGATATTCAATTCTGTATTCCATATCTTTAAGGGGAAACCGTCACATTTGATGTATTGAAATTCCCGCTGTCATGGAATTTAAAAAAGGCCCCTGCACAGGGAAACCGTCACATTTGATGTATTGAAATAAAGCTTACTGCAACATAAACATGATGTACGACTACGGGAAACCGTCACATTTGATGTATTGAAATATTCCTTCGGTAATCCATGATACGGTCTATTTTGAAGGGAAACCGTCACATTTGATGTATTGAAATGTTTTTCTATATACAGTAAGTAACCGGCCGGGGAGAGGGGAAACCGTCACATTTGATGTATTGAAATTGGAAATTGGTGAGGATAACCGCATTACCGACGATGGGGAAACCGTCACATTTGATGTATTGAAATCCAATTAGATTTGCTGTTATAATTACCTCCCTGCTGGGAAACCGTCACATTTGATGTATTGAAATTGTATTAGGCTGGAAACCCTGATTTCCTGCAACCCCGGGAAACCGTCACATTTGATGTATTGAAATAATAAAGGCATCGTATCTCCTCCTCAAAATGGTATAGGGAAACCGTCACATTTGATGTATTGAAATAAGTATACCAATCCCACAAACCTTTTCTGTATGTCGGGGAAACCGTCACATTTGATGTATTGAAATTGAGTATTACCAGATACTTTTCTGGACTGCTGCTGAGGGAAACCGTCACATTTGATGTATTGAAATTTCAGGACTAGCTGCCTGCACTGCTGCCTGGCAACAGGGAAACCGTCACATTTGATGTATTGAAATCCCTCTAAATATCCAGGCCCACCGCCACAATCAGGGCGGGAAACCGTCACATTTGATGTATTGAAATTGGCTTCCCAAGATACATTAAAAATCCTCTTAAGTCGGGAAACCGTCACATTTGATGTATTGAAATAGTGGTGGGTCGTTAAGGAAATGAGCAATTTAGATGGGGAAACCGTCACATTTGATGTATTGAAATTCCAAAAGGTGAATATATCAGCAGCCAAGCAGGATAGGGAAACCGTCACATTTGATGTATTGAAATTCAATTTCCCCTGCAACTACCCCGATTGAATAGCAGGGGAAACCGTCACATTTGATGTATTGAAATTCAGGTACAGCGAAGTTACCTTTAAGATACCAAAAAGGGAAACCGTCACATTTGATGTATTGAAATATCATTCTTATATTTCAAAGATATGTAAAGGTGAAAGGGAAACCGTCACATTTGATGTATTGAAATACTACCCCCTGTGATAGTGGTGTGCCAGTCAGAATAGGGAAACCGTCACATTTGATGTATTGAAATAGTTCCGCTTTCAATCCATCTTTAGCCTTAAGTTTGGGAAACCGTCACATTTGATGTATTGAAATGCCATAAGCGCATGGAGCAGGCATTATATAACGCCGGGAAACCGTCACATTTGATGTATTGAAATTTTTAACCCCTCCCTCAAAACTCGTTTCCGTGTTCTGGGAAACCGTCACATTTGATGTATTGAAATAAATGTAGTTCCGGAGGAAATGAACATTTATATGGCAGGGAAACCGTCACATTTGATGTATTGAAATTAAGCTTTATTGTTACAAAGTTACGATAAGGGGTACTGGGAAACCGTCACATTTGATGTATTGAAATTTGAAAGTAATGCTTAAATTACCAATTTTAAAATTAAGGGAAACCGTCACATTTGATGTATTGAAATTACCTAATGATTATAAATGGTTTTACGATTGGTTTGAGGGAAACCGTCACATTTGATGTATTGAAATCTGTATGGAAATGTGTATATTTTACCGTTCCGCATTGGGAAACCGTCACATTTGATGTATTGAAATCTTACTGACTGCTCTTTAATAGCCTCCGAATCGTAAGGGAAACCGTCACATTTGATGTATTGAAATTGGCATTTTTGTCTTATGTACTGAATGCGCTAACAAGGGAAACCGTCACATTTGATGTATTGAAATGTGTCAATGTAAGCTTCTGTTTTGCTATATGGTAGGGGGAAACCGTCACATTTGATGTATTGAAATGCCATAGCATTTAAACGGTTCATCACCGCCTGAGTAGGGAAACCGTCACATTTGATGTATTGAAATGTTATTCTAGCTAGCACGGGTTCGTTAACGAAATATGGGAAACCGTCACATTTGATGTATTGAAATCGGTTAATGTGTTGCTCAAAATCATTTCTGACATCCCGGGAAACCGTCACATTTGATGTATTGAAATAAAACACCTCCTTTTTTAACTACACCGGCTTATGGGGGAAACCGTCACATTTGATGTATTGAAATATGCCTCAAATACCTTAAAAAATGCGTTTCTTCCGGGGGAAACCGTCACATTTGATGTATTGAAATTAAAGTAGCGGCTAATACTTATATCAGCACTATCAAGGGAAACCGTCACATTTGATGTATTGAAATCACAACCCAAACACACTTATTATATAAGCTTCCCTGGGGAAACCGTCACATTTGATGTATTGAAATGCGTTGGTTCCAACCCCAGGCATCCGCGCCATGCCGGGAAACCGTCACATTTGATGTATTGAAATCCTTGATACATTACGTTAATTAATTCTCCAGATTCTGGGAAACCGTCACATTTGATGTATTGAAATAACAATCAATAAGAAGGAATCTAATGAAAATATTAGGGAAACCGTCACATTTGATGTATTGAAATGTGTGAACAATTATAATTATATTCTATTCATTATCGGGAAACCGTCACATTTGATGTATTGAAATCCTCTTCTAATACCAGTATTAGCAATCAAATATATAAGGGAAACCGTCACATTTGATGTATTGAAATGTCATAATCTTGCGGCAAAATTCTTGAACATTTCTAGGGGAAACCGTCACATTTGATGTATTGAAATTTGCATAATGTCTTTTTAAGCATTGTTTCAATATCAGGGGAAACCGTCACATTTGATGTATTGAAATCTTTTATGGGTACGGTTATTAAGCATAAATACAATAAGGGAAACCGTCACATTTGATGTATTGAAATGTAGCACCTTCCGGTAATCTTGACCCGCGATACTGGGGAAACCGTCACATTTGATGTATTGAAATTTATTAATGTTACTCATGTTACCAATTTCAACTTCGGGAAACCGTCACATTTGATGTATTGAAATTTAGGTATAATTCCATAACCGGGAGCTTTCTTTTTTGGGAAACCGTCACATTTGATGTATTGAAATTTGTATGACCTCCTTATATTTGGGTATTAATTAAAGGGAAACCGTCACATTTGATGTATTGAAATATTTACCCATATTTAGTCTAAAATCTTTCATTCTGTGGGAAACCGTCACATTTGATGTATTGAAATATTGGAGGCTGCAAAGTTTTTGCTTGAAAAGAAAAAGGGAAACCGTCACATTTGATGTATTGAAATTCAGTTGAATACGATCAAGATGAAGAATGCTGGATAAGGGAAACCGTCACATTTGATGTATTGAAATTCAGTTGAATACGATCAAGATGAAGAATGCTGGATAGGGAAACCGTCACATTTGATGTATTGAAATGTTGGTTAGAGATTGTAAAAAAGGTAAAAGTTAAAAGGGGAAACCGTCACATTTGATGTATTGAAATGGTATAATGATACCTGTATTTGCTTGCTAACCCTCTGGGAAACCGTCACATTTGATGTATTGAAATCACTTTGTGTGTAGTAATATGGTGTTTAAGAAGTACGGGAAACCGTCACATTTGATGTATTGAAATTTTACAGATATTATCCAGTTGGTTAATAGGTTATCAAGGGAAACCGTCACATTTGATGTATTGAAATAAATCATTAAATATTACAGTGTCTGAGGCTGTTAAGGGAAACCGTCACATTTGATGTATTGAAATATGCTCTGCCGACAGATGAACAGGAGAAAATTCTTATGGGAAACCGTCACATTTGATGTATTGAAATTACACAATAGCACTCATATTTATTTATATTACGAATGGGAAACCGTCACATTTGATGTATTGAAATGAATGAAAAGTTTACATAGTTAATTTTAAAATGGTAGGGAAACCGTCACATTTGATGTATTGAAATTTTAATGATTGTCCAATATATGATAATTTTGGCGTTGGGAAACCGTCACATTTGATGTATTGAAATCCTCTTAAGGATGGTACTTACCATCCTTTGTTTTTTGGGAAACCGTCACATTTGATGTATTGAAATCACGGTTCCAGTCGGTTAGTAACATGAAGTCCCTGAGGGAAACCGTCACATTTGATGTATTGAAATTTTTCATTAGCATCTGTAGTTATATTTAAAGATCCACGGGAAACCGTCACATTTGATGTATTGAAATAGCAGTTCTGATTTTTTTGCGTTGGTCAATTGGTTGGGAAACCGTCACATTTGATGTATTGAAATCCCTAAGCTCTGCCTCCACATATGCTTTAATTTCGGGAAACCGTCACATTTGATGTATTGAAATTGAAATCACCTTCCCGGGTATTATTTTGCGCCAGCAGGGAAACCGTCACATTTGATGTATTGAAATTTGTTTGGTGGGTTACAGAAGGTTGTAGGTCAGTGAGGGAAACCGTCACATTTGATGTATTGAAATAAGAAATACTGACCATCATAACAGTTGGATGAAAAACGGGAAACCGTCACATTTGATGTATTGAAATAGTTTCACGTTATGAACGCTGGCATGAGGAAGGGTAGGGAAACCGTCACATTTGATGTATTGAAATAAGGAACAATCGCCTGAGCTTCATTAACAGGCGCAAGGGAAACCGTCACATTTGATGTATTGAAATATATCAGCATGATGCCAAGGCTGCTGCCCAGGTTGGGGAAACCGTCACATTTGATGTATTGAAATGAATACCAATCTAAAGGTATTTGTTCACCTTCTATGGGAAACCGTCACATTTGATGTATTGAAATTTTGTATTATATTGCCTGTAATCCGAATTTGAAGGGGGGAAACCGTCACATTTGATGTATTGAAATACAATAACATCCTGTGCAGTTTGGCCAACAAGCTGGGGAAACCGTCACATTTGATGTATTGAAATTTTGACTTGAAAATCCTTTAAATATAAGGCTTAGGAGGGAAACCGTCACATTTGATGTATTGAAATTTGCTGATAAGACACCTAATAAACGAACTCCGGAAAGGGAAACCGTCACATTTGATGTATTGAAATGTAATTAAAGCTAACACTTATAACCCCCCCTATCAAGGGAAACCGTCACATTTGATGTATTGAAATACTTACCTCCCAAACAGTAACCTCTGCCCTCTGTTGGGAAACCGTCACATTTGATGTATTGAAATCTTTTTTTTCCGCTTTTGCCACCATCCATATACGTGGGAAACCGTCAAATTTGATGTATTGAAATCAGGTTTTATAATTTAGGTTTAGTTGTTCCTAAATTGGGAAACCGTCACATTTGATGTATTGAAATAGCCAACAGGAATTAAAATAGCTATGAGTGCTAAAAGGGAAACCGTCACATTTGATGTATTGAAATTGGTATACTTTTAGTATGCCAGTATACCGAAGTAAAGGGAAACCGTCACATTTGATGTATTGAAAT
Source organism: Desulfofarcimen acetoxidans DSM 771 (assembly GCF_000024205.1). Lineage (NCBI taxonomy): Bacteria > Bacillati > Bacillota > Clostridia > Eubacteriales > Peptococcaceae > Desulfofarcimen > Desulfofarcimen acetoxidans. The sequence continues at coordinate 3,191,774 of NC_013216.1, read as the reverse complement.
AACTAGCTACCTTCGAAGCTACGCCTTTCTTTATTGGGAAACCGTCACATTTGATGTATTGAAATTAAAGGAACCGGTTAGGACAATACCCAGGGACTGACGGGAAACCGTCACATTTGATGTATTGAAATTTCTTTGGTTTTGATTATCCTAGTGCCAGGTTTATAGGGGAAACCGTCACATTTGATGTATTGAAATAGAGAATTTGTCTGATATGTTGCGAAAACAGGAACGGGGAAACCGTCACATTTGATGTATTGAAATTATGCCATGGCTATTCAGCGAAAAAACCCACAAAAGGGAAACCGTCACATTTGATGTATTGAAATTGATATAATTTTCTAGAAATCTATTGCACATGAGGGGGGAAACCGTCACATTTGATGTATTGAAATACGTCCTGAGGATATTTTGATGTGTGGGAAATGCGAGGGAAACCGTCACATTTGATGTATTGAAATCCGATATTAAGCGTGAGCAAGACAAGCTTAATAAAAGGGAAACCGTCACATTTGATGTATTGAAATTACGAACATAATACAATCACCAACGAAATATTTTTCGGGAAACCGTCACATTTGATGTATTGAAATCTTGTTGGTGGGTTACAGAAGGTTGTAGGTCAGTGAGGGAAACCGTCACATTTGATGTATTGAAATATGGCACTTATTGTGTTTGTTACAATGGTGCTTGGTGGGAAACCGTCACATTTGATGTATTGAAATGTTTCTTTCCGGTTCGGCTCCGGAGGTCCTGGCCATGGGAAACCGTCACATTTGATGTATTGAAATAAGATAGAAAGCATATTATCACCTCATAATCAAAAGGGAAACCGTCACATTTGATGTATTGAAATACAACAAAATAAATTTGTTCCTTAACACCGGACTGGGGAAACCGTCACATTTGATGTATTGAAATAATTAACTTCATTAATGTTATAATTGATGTAAAAAAAGGGAAACCGTCACATTTGATGTATTGAAATTTGGTTGGTGGGTTACAGAAGGTTGTAGGTCAGTGAGGGAAACCGTCACATTTGATGTATTGAAATAGTTAACTGGCATCACCGCATACTTTGCGATTATCTGGGAAACCGTCACATTTGATGTATTGAAATACCTTTTTTCACCTCCCTTCGCACATTCTGTCCGTGGGAAACCGTCACATTTGATGTATTGAAATTCGAAAAACTACACAGGCACCACAAGGCTTTAAAGGGGGAAACCGTCACATTTGATGTATTGAAATGATTTACGCCGTAATTTTGCCGACAAGTTTCCGGCGGGAAACCGTCACATTTGATGTATTGAAATATTGATAGTTTAGACTACCAGCGCTGGCTTGTAAGGGAAACCGTCACATTTGATGTATTGAAATGAAGAAAACTAAATCGCCTTCAAAATTAACAGTAATGGGAAACCGTCACATTTGATGTATTGAAATACCATTGTAATTATGGAACTCCTAGCAGCACCAAAAGGGAAACCGTCACATTTGATGTATTGAAATAGCTGTTTATATCTCCGGCATGGCCGGTTGTCCAAGGGAAACCGTCACATTTGATGTATTGAAATATCTCAAACTTTGGTGCAGGCCATTCAAGTACACTGGGGAAACCATCACATTTGATGTATTGAAATTTTTTTCGAGAACTTTTTCATTTCCGCTTTTCGTTTCGGGAAACCATCACATTTGATGTATTGAAATTTTTTTCGAGAACTTTTTCATTTCCGCTTTTCGTTTCGGGAAACCGTCACATTTGATGTATTGAAATATAACTATCGTAGTCACAACCCACCGCCCAAGGACAGGGAAACCGTCACATTTGATGTATTGAAATATATAAAAACTAGGGTAGGGTATATATTATCGGAATCGGGTGAAGAATATATTGTTCCTATGACACACCGCCTAGATTTGGTTGGACTAGAAAACCTTAAAATTTATAATGCAAAAGAACTTATGCAGGTTTTAGAAGATAGGTTTTTGCCTATAACCATTGATGCATCAGGACTGATAAATTAGTGGTATGGAAGACGGTGCAGAAGGAGAATGACCGGTACACCAACCGGTTATTTTTTTACCTTTTTCCTCACAAAGGGATCCCTACTTAGCGACATTAATAAGTAAGGTGGCGGGATAAATGCTGGCCTTGTTTTGTATGCTAATAAAATAATGGTTGCCAAAGCTTCTATGATATGGCAAAATATAATCAGTAGCAATAAGGAAGGTTTGATTATTATTGAGCGAACTTGATACAAATAGTCACTCAGTCTCCTTACTTACATATCATCTGGTTTGGTAGTAAAATACCGTAGAAAAGTTGTAAACGATCCAATGGAAGATGATTTTGTATATCTCTGCTCAAATAATAGGGGACATCCGTCAGTACCTCCAAATTTCATGGAGAAAGCTATGCTAATTTAACTTGATAAAGGCAAGAATCAACTTTGAATGAGAGGGGATATATCAAATGAAGAAAATGGTAGCTTTTGTAGGGAGTCCAAGAAAGAATGCCAATATATCAACTATTGTAGGAGAAATAGTCAGAGGGGCAAAAGAAGCGGGAGCGGAGACAAAGGTTTACACTTTGAGTGATATGAATATAAAGCAATGTCAAGGCTGTTTCCACTGCAGAGAAGTGGAAATGTGCGCGATCAAGGATGATATGCAGTTGGTATATGAGGATATAAAGGAAGCTGATGCAATAGTTATTGGTTCGCCTGTTTACATGCACCAGGTTACAGCCCTGACTAAGCTTTTAATTGAAAGGCTGTTTCCACTAACTGATTCCAATTTTAAACCTAGATTTGGTATTAAGAAAACCATTATGGTATATTCTCAAGGTAACCCTGATGCTAATTCTTTTAAGACATCTTTTGATATTAACGCTAATGTTCTTAAAGTTATGGGTTTAGATGTTATGGATACAATCATATCTGCCGGTGCGAATGTTCCTACAACATCCGGTAATAATGCAACTCTTATGGAAACAGCATTTCAAGCTGGGAAAAGATTAGTGGAATAATTGTTTTGCATTGGTTATCGTGTGGATTTATCCTATGCCGGTGCTACTCCATGAAGTTTATGTTTCATAGCTTTATCACACTCACAATAAACATACCGTTTACAAGCGCTGGTTTTATGGATATTTCCGTAAACCAGCGCTTGTGAGCATTTTTCGATACTCTTTTTCTGTATAAATACTGGCAATACTAAAAAAATTAATGAATACAACTATAGTTGGGCTGTTGACATTATAAATCGAAATTCGGGTTATGTTTTTTCTTGAAAATATATTGGTTTGTTAAAAGGAAAATAATTAAAAAATGTCGAAGAATTCGAGTATAATCTGGAAAAATGAAATAAGGTTTTTATAATATAAACAACTTATTAATTTTAAAAAGTACCACAAAATTGAAGTATGTATTTTCACCCCATTACAGTTCTACTTAACTGCATAGTTTTTTATAAAGGTGAGGGATAAATGGCTATAAGTTTAATCAAAGGACAAAAAATTGATCTTTATAAGCTTGATCAAGGATTAAAAAGCATCGCAATGTGCTTATCCTTAAATACTCCCGCAAATGATTTTTTGGGGGCAGTCTTACTTACAGACATCTCCGGGAGAGTCAGAAATACCAGGGACTTTTTATATTATGACAATTTGAGTAATAGCGATCAATCAGTTTTTTTTACATCGGAGAACAACCGGCGAGTTAATGTACATCTCGATAAGGTATCGCCTTTGGTTCAAAAAATCATTTTGGGCTTGGCTGCAAAAAAAACCTCAAATAAAATCCCCTCCTTGACCTTTAAGCTGTGCAATCTGGAAAACGGAAAAGATATCGCATATTTCAGTATAAGTGAAGAAAGTGGAGATACGGCTCTTGTAATTGCCGAATTGTACCGGCACAATGAAAGTTGGAAGCTATCTGCAATAGGGAGTGGGTTTGCCGGTGGTTTTGAGGCTTTATGCGCTAGCTATGGAGTAGAAATAAAGAATAGTATTTTTTCATCTAAAAAAGAAGAGTTGGCTATATTAAAACACTTGGCTCGAATTGATACTTTCATTAACAACCGGCAAAAAAATGAATATGAAAAAAGCCAGATGTCCATGGGCATCGTGGATACTTCCATTTTTGGGCGTTGAGGTGGAACAATGGATGAACTGTCATTTGCTCGAATTGTAACCATGTCTTTCTACTACGCAGCTTCTTCTGAGGATAGGACCTACTTAATTAACAGGTTAAAACCTGTTCTTACCCAAAAAGGAACCAGCGTGGATTTAAGCTTTAACACATTAAAGCATGAGGCTCAGCTGTTAACTTCCAACCAGAAGCTTTTATTAATGACATATTTTCATATGTATGTTCTCTTGCGGGATCGCAACCTTTTGGAGGATGCCGATATAAAAAGCATCCGGGATGTTTTTTTAGTATCGGATGATTTTGTTGCCTATTATATGCGTTCAATGCGGAGGGCTCATTATAAAAAATGGATTGACGAGTCATCGCTTTTAGAGTGCATATTAAACCCCTGCGAAGAATTTCAGAAATGGGCGGAAGATACGACTTATGGAGCAGTACAGGAAGGGTGCTATATAAAAAAACGAATTCTTCACGGCTTATCAAAGACCGAGTATGAACACCCCCAGGATACAGCGGCCATGGAAGCTCTCTCAAAGATCCCGGGTATTGATAAATTGGTTCGAAAAGTAAATGAGCATGGTCTTGATAAACTATACCGGGTAGTTTATTCCGGCAGTAACATCAAGGTAACAACCAGGAACTTTCCTCAATTATACAGGGCGCTGTTGACTGTCTGTGAAGTCTTGAATGTAGGGAAAATACCGGAATTTTATGTGGAGCAGGGTTTTATTAATGCCCTTACAGTGGGAGTTGAAAATCCTATTGTAGTGATTAAGTCGGCGGCTATTAGCTTGTTGTCTTATGATGAGCTGCTGTTTTTGTTAGGACATGAAGTTGCTCATATCAAGAGCGAGCATATGCTCTATCATCAAATAGCCCAGATATTCCCATTTATTAGCGGCCTAATGGGCGCTATAGGTTCTCTGGTTGGTTCCGGACTCCAGGTGGCTCTTCTTAACTGGTACCGCAAGTCTGAGTATACGGCAGACAGGGGTGGTCTTTTGGCATGTCAGAACATTAATGCTGCTGTATCCGCGATGATGAAGATAGCAGGTGCCCCTATGAGGTATTACAAGGCTTTAAATCCTGCCGATTTTCTGGAACAGGCCAGGGAGTTCGAAGGAATGGATGATGATAAGATGAACACCATGGCTAAATATCTAAGCATTATGTTTGCCGATCACCCCTGGACGGTTATGAGAGCAAGCGAAATGGATAAATGGGTTAATAACGGTATATACCGGAAGGTTGTTGAGAAATGTTCAGGCTGCTCTTCTTTGCCGGAAAGTATGAGGGTATATGATGGATGATAAGCAAATTTGTTTCATTGTAAAAGTTACGACACGCTGCAATCTTGCTTGCAGTTACTGTTATGAAGAAAAGACCGATGAGGACATGGACCTTTCAGTAGTAGAATCTTTGACACAAAAGGCTTTAGCCGCTACTTCCCGTGTGCAGTTTTGCTGGCATGGCGGGGAAACTTTGCTAAGGGGAATCAGTTTTTATGAAGAGGTGGTTTCCTGCCAGAAGAGATTCAGGGGTGAGCACAATAAAATCTTAAATACTCTGCAGACTAATGGCTTATTGTTGGACGAGGACTGGTATGCCTGGTTTTCCGGGAGCGGGTTCAGAGTGGGGATTTCCTGTGACGGTCCTACCTGCCATGATATAAATCGCAAAACCATTGCCGGTAACGGGTCCTTCAAAAATATATTGACTACCTTATCAAAGATGCGAGAGACTAAAAATGACCGGCTTTGTGGGGGATTACTGGCAGTTGTAACTCCTGAAATGCTGGAACACAGTGAAAATTTGTTGGAAGAATTTATTTTGCTTGGGGTTAAAAAGCTTGACTTTTTAAGGTACAAAGCACCGGACGGTGGGCTTTCAACTGAAGAATATTACGGTTTTATAAGAAGCATTTTTAACCAGTGGCTTAAACTGGATGATGCTTCACTCAAAATTCGCACCATCGACAGTACCTTGAATTATTTTATCCGTGGCAAATCACGTCTTTGTCGTTACCTTGGTGACTGTAAGAGATTTTTGACCGTAAGGCCAAATGGCGATGTATACCCTTGCGAGTGCCTGCATGGTAGTTCTATGTATCTTAAGTTAGGAAATATCCTGCTGGACGATTTAAATGATATCTACAGAAAGGCTGGGCAGGTAATCAAGCAGCATAAATTACCGCCTTCCTGCAGCGACTGCTTCTTTACCGCCCTCTGTCGTAATGCATGTGCCGGGGCGGAAAGGCTGGAAGGAGTGTGTTTAGAGAAAAAAATGTTCTTCCGGGATATCTCTAATTTGGTTCAAACAGTACGAGAAAAAAATGTAAATGCAGAAAGGAGGTCGTGGTTGTGGGTAGCAGCAACATTGAGAATGATATTGCAAGGAGATTAGTTGCTTCTGAATTATCTGCATCTGATGGTTGGAATAACTATACTGACGTAGATGGTTGGGAGGAGTGGGATCACTATGAAGAGGATTTATAAATACGAAGATGATTAAGCCGGATGATAATAAGCAATATGAGCTCGTAAGTCGTTTTAAACGACTTTTGAGCAGCTACAGGCACTCGTATTCAACGGAAATTACTGTTATAACTTTGTTTATAAGGGGGTAAAAAAATGGCTGTTAATTTACAAAAAGGGCAAAAGGTTGATTTAACAAAGGGTAGAGAAGGTCTTTCCAAGGTAGTTGTAGGGCTTGGTTGGGATACTAACAAATTTGACGGTCCTGATTTTGACCTGGATGCTTCCGCTTTTCTGTTAGGTGATAACGGTAAGTGCGCAAGCCCTGATGATTTTGTGTTTTATAATAACCTTACCCACAAGAGCGGTTCAGTTCAACACATGGGGGACAACCTTACCGGTGACGGAGAAGGTGACGATGAGCAAATTACCATTGATCTTTCTAAAATTCCCGCCAATATACAAAAAATAGCCATTACTGTTACTATTCATATGGCTCAAGAACGTGGTCAAAACTTCGGTCTTGTATCCAACGCATTTGTTCGAGTAGTTGATGATGCCTACAATCAAGAATTACTCCGTTATGACTTATCGGAAGATTACAGTATTGAAACTGCATTGGTTTTCTGTGAGCTATATCGTAAGGGAACAGAGTGGAAGTTTGCAGCTGTAGGTCAAGGTTTTAATGATGGCTTGCAGGGATTGGTTAGACTCTATGGCTTGGACGCTTAAAGGGAAATTAGTTGATTTTTTATACTCTATAAAATTATGCTTTTGATGGATCTGTGGATAAACCATTGCTTAATGTGCGTGCAAATTTATGTTGCATAAGCAAGGCTGTTGCTGCATAATTTCCGTCGAACGCGAGTGCCTGTGGCTGCTCTAGAGTCGCATAAAGCAATTTTCTTGAATAATCTTCGACATGATTATAGTGGGACGGCAGAATTTGCTGATTATCAAAAGAAGCTGATTTAGGGGGATGTTTTAATACGGGAGTTAAATGTCATGGTCTTTACCGGTACTTTACATTGAGGTGATAAACTTGAGTCAATTGATTATGAGGGGACAGAAAACGGATTTAACCAAAAATCACCCTGGAGTCAGGAGTTTTTTAGTTGGCCTTGGTTGGGACATGGGTAACACCAACATTGAAGTTGATGCAGCCGCTTTCTTACTCCAGTCAAACGGTAAATGCCGGGGTGATGAAGATTTCGTATTTTATGGAAATCCTAGCGGAAGAGGTCGTGCTATTACCGTCAATACAGATATTGTAAGATCAAGCGACAAGGCTCAGTTTTTAATAGATATTAATTTAATACCGGAAGATGTTGAAAAAATAGCCTTTACTTTAACGATTTATGAGGGGCCGGCAAGAGGCCATAAATTTAATCAAGTGTCAAGTTCCTATCTGCGGGTGGCAACCCAAAGCAACGAGGAAATGGTAAGGTTTGAGATGGGAAGGGATTTTAATGAAGAAGTTGCTATAGTGGTAGCGGAACTTTACCGGCATAAAGGGGAGTGGAAGTTTAATCCTATCGCCATGGGCTACCAGGGTGGACTTGCTGCCCTGTGCGGTGGTTTTGGCATCCAGGTCAATGACCGACCATCTAATCAATCTCAGAAGGAAACTGCAGCGACACAAGAAAAACCGGTGCAAAAATCTGCAAGAATCAATCTGCAAAAAATAGAACTGACTAAAGTCGGACAGAAAATCAATCTTGAAAAGAAGGCGGAAGGTAAATTAGGGGAAATTCTGATTAACCTTAACTGGAACCAGGGAAAAAAATCTCAGCCCAAAGGATTTTTAGGTTCTTTATTTGGCAGCGGTAAAAATGGTGGTATTGATCTTGACCTTGGTTGCCTGATTGAAATGAAAAATGGAAATAAGGGGGCTATTCAGGCTCTTGGCAAATCTTTTGGCAGTTATCAAAACTATCCCTATATCGCTCTTGACGGTGATGATCGGACGGGTGCTGTAAGTACGGGGGAAAACATCAGGATTAACGGAAACTTTATTCATGAGTTTAAAAGAATACTGGTATATAGCTTTATTTATCAAGGCGTTGCCTGCTGGGCTGAAGCTGACGGAGTTGTTACTGTTAAACAGCCCGGAGGGCCGGATATTATAGTAAAGCTGGATGAGCACGATAACAGAAAGATCATGTGCGCAATAGCTATGATTGAAAATGTTAACAATGAAACCTTCAGTGTAGAGCGATTGGTCAGCTATTTTGCCGGTCATAAAGAAATGGACAGAGCCTTTAATTGGAATATGAGCTGGACATCCGGCCGCAAGTAAATCTGCGGCGGGTTTAAGGGACGCATCTATTAAGAATCAGGAGAAGCCGGGGACAGGAAGATTAGCAGATCGCTATGTAAAGAACCTTATTGCATGTTGCCCAAAGACCGTGTTTATAAAACAAAAAACAACAGGGGGAATATTTGATGTTTAATGAAGTTGAAGGTCTCAGCAGAAGGCTGCCGGTTTACTTATTACTTGACAGGTCAGGTTCAATGTTTGGGGAACCGATAGAGGCAGTGAAGCAGGGTGTAAAATATATGATTTCGGAACTCAAAAAGGAGCCCCAGGCTATTGAAACCGCTTATATTTCTGTAATTACCTTTGGCAGCGATGCAAGGCAGGATGTTCAGTTAACGGAATTGGCCGCTTTTAAAGAACCACAAATTGAAGCTAACGGCACTACATCTCTGGGTGCCGCGCTCCATATCTTAAATAACTGCTTTGACAATGAAGTTCGCAAATCCACACCAACACAAAAAGGTGACTATAAGCCGCTTGTATTTATAATGACAGATGGTGAGCCAACAGATGATTGGGAAAATGCCGCCCGGGAAATTAAACAGAAGTCCGGTAAGGTGGCTAACATTGTGGCAGTTGGCTGTGGACCGGATGTTAATACAGATACCCTGAAAAAAATAACCGATATTGTTTTGCTGATGTCTTCCTATCAACCTGAAGATTTTAAACAGTTTTTCCGGTGGGTTTCACAATCAGTAAAGCAGGCGAGTATTAAATTTACCAAAGACAGTGACCAGCCGACTAACCTGCCCGCACCTCCGCCAACAATTCAAATTATTCCCTAGTCTGTCAGCTTCTTATCCAGGCCTTTTGCATAGCAGGAGGTCTCTCTTAAAAGGGGGCTAATATGAATTTAGTTGTAAATATAGGAAGATATTATACCGGCAAAGCTGATATGGATGAGGCGAAAACAAAACTTATAGATATGGGCTTTACAATAGAAGAAACCAGGGAACTGGTAATGGTTAAGGCAGCGGATGCCGGCCGTACTACACTTCTTGAAAAGCTTAATTCGGGCAGTATGTCAATATATGAGTTTTTTTCAGAAGCAGAAAAACTATATGAAAAACCTAATCATAAGATTATTAAAACAAAAAATGACAGGATTATAAAAAGTAGTGATTACGACATAGTAGGGGACGTATTGCTTCCAACGAGAGATATAAAATTAAACTTAAATTATACTAAAGATAAGAAAGTAATTCAGACAGATAAAATAATTTTATCCTTCCGTCAGTCTGAAAATAAGCAGTCTGTTATAAAGCAAACGGAACCTCCGGTAAAAGACAGCCGGGAAAAACCTGCTCCAAAGGAAGAAGAGGTGGTCTACCCCCGGTGGAGGGACCTGCCTCCGGCTGACCAAGAGGACTGGGTTGAAATTAACGACTCCGCTTTTAAGGAATGGAATGGCTGGGGGATTTGTGCCGCCAGCCGCCGGGGTAAAACTCATGCCCATGAAGGCAGTCACCGGGATGATTCCTTTGGTTTTGATTTTGAAAACGGTTGGAGCATTTTAGCCGCGGCAGATGGAGCCGGTTCCTGCCGTTTATCAAGAGTAGGTTCAAAAATAGGCTGCGAGATGGCTGTTAAAACCTTAAAACAATTTCTTAAAGATTATAAAGTGAAGCAAATAGAAGGTGTAAATATTCCGGAGGAAACTGACTTGATAAAAATTCGGACCTTTCTTGTAGATACAATGCATGAGGTCCTTATATCCTTAAAGGAAGAAGCAGCCGCCAGGAAGATTGAATTTGATCTTTTGTCAACAACTATGCTAATTGCTGTTCACCGTGAGTGGATGGGTAAAAGTTTGATTGCCAGCATTCAGGTGGGGGACGGGGCAATAGCCTTATGGCATGGCGGCAGCAGTGTTTCAATTCTGGGTGTTGCTGACAGCGGTGAGTATGCCAGTGAAACAAAATTTATTACCACTAAGGACATTGAAAAAGAATTTGAACATAAGGTGTTTTTTGCTATCAAGCCGGAGGTAGATGCTGTAGCTGTTATGACCGACGGCATTTCCGACGACTTTTTCCCTGTAGATACAATGATGCCGAAAATGTTTGAGTATGTATATCAAATAGTTCTGGGAGAAAATCCGGCAGACAAACTTGTTGATTGGCTGGGGTATGAAAAGAGGGGCTCTTTTGACGACCGGACCATTGTATTTTTGCACAGGAGGTAACTATACTTGGCTAAGAGAAAAACAGCAAAAAATCCGGTAGCAACCTTGATTGACGGAACTGAACTTGAATACCTGCCTGAGATTATTGGCGAGGGAAGTGAAGGTATTGTTCACTTTACCGCTGACCGGTTGTCAATAATAAAGTTTTATAAAGATGAAGCTGACTTGAAAGACCCGGAGCGTAAAGACCGTATTGATCATATCGTTAATAAATATAATCCGACAAGGGATAAAATATCAGGAGATTATTGGAGCAATTTATATTGCTGGCCTGCCGGTCTGGTGGTATCTCCTAAGCTCGGAGTGAAGGTTCCTGTTTATCCGGCCAAATTCTTTACCTCTGACGGCATAGAGAAGAAGTTAAGCTGGTTTGTAAATCCTAAGACCAGAAATTTCGTGCCGGCCGCTGAAAGGGGCACCTGGCTTGGACATTTAAAAATGGCCATTACTATGGCCAGGTCAACCAGGAGGCTGCATTCCGCAGGCTTAGCGCACTCGGATCTTTCCTATAATAATTTCCTGGGTGATCCTGTCAGCGGTTCCACAGTTATGATTGATGTTGACGGTCTGGTTGTGCCGGGACTGCACCCGCCGAAAATTGCCGGCACTCCGGGCCTGATAGCGCCGGAAGTTCTGATGGGTACGGCAGAGCCGTCGATCAGGACTGATTTACACGCTTTGGCAGTTTTAATATACCAAACCCTTTTATTCAGGCACCCTTTAAAAGGCCCCAGGATTAATTCCACGTCTTCTGCGGAAGAAGATGAACAACTTTCACTGGGGGAAAAGGCACTCTTCATAGAGAACCCGACGGATCATTCCAACCGGCCTGCTAAGCTGGTAACCGGTTATGAATGTATGGGACCATATTTGTCCGAGGTTATTCCCCAATCCTTTGTTCATGCCCTGCACTCTCCTGATAATCGTCCTACTGCCCTTGATTGGGAGAGTGCTTTAGTGCGTACAGCAGATTTGATTCATCCCTGCAGTAACGAAAAATGTGAAATGAAGTGGTTTGTACTTTCTAAAGCTATGGATTATTGTTGTCCGTTTTGTAAGCAAAAGATTGCTCTTCCCTTCGTACCCATTCTTCACTGCTACAGAGAACAGCCCGGTAAACCGGGCAATTTCTTAAATGAAAAGCACCGGCTGGTGGTTTGGCATGGCATGTATATCTACAAATGGCATGTATTTGATAATATTTGGGCCGGAGAAAATGTCGATAAAACTCCGCAAGGGTATTTCGTTTACCATGAAAACAACTGGTACCTCTATAACATGGAGATGGACTTAAAAGTAATTGAGAACGGATATCCAAAACCGGTACCCAAAGGTCAGCATGTGAGATTATCAGAAGGGCTGCAACTGCGTTTGTCCTCTGAATCCCACGGACGCTTAATACTTACTCAGTTCTTGCGTATATAAGAGAAGCTTATAAGAAAATTAGGTTTCTAAAGTATTAAGGCGGTGATTTAAATTATCTTGCAGGAACAAATTAACGGTATGACGACCGGAGGTTGTTTAAAGCTGAAAGCGGGTGAATACAAGGGGCCTGTCAATATAAATAAACCCGTGACCATAGAAGGAAGCAATACGACAATTTGGGCCGGAAGCAGCCCGGTTATTGATGTCACAAAAGAAGGGGTCGTATTAAAAAACCTGCAAGTGGAGGCAACCAGGGGTTCCAATGATATTGCCATCCGTTCAGAGGACAGTTATGGGGTATTGGTTGAAAACGTGGAGGTAAGGGGTAGGGTAACCGGTTTTGGAGCCGAATCGGGAGTGTGGGATTTTCCTGACTCCCTGAATTTCGGGCAATTACCTCACAGCCGGGCAATTATACTTAAGATGAGATTGTCTCTGCCGGTCAGCTGTAAAATAATATCTCATATTGCGGGTATAATTATTGAACCTGAGTTGGTTGGTCCCGGAACGGTGGAAGTACTGATAAAAATTAATCCTTTGTTTCAAAATTCAATCCTGTGCGGAAGTTTTTTGTTAGTGTCAAAATTCATCAGGCGCATTCCGGTCAACGCCATAGTAACCGGCAGTGCTTTCGTATCTAACGGTCAGCTGATCTGGAGTCCGTCAGGTGCCTGTCTGCCAGAGGGCGCACCTGAACCTGTGGCTGAATATTATCAAAATACCGGTGTAAATACCAATGACCCTGCTGTTGATAAAAAGTTAACGCCATCAGATAAAAATTACGGTTTAGTTCAAGAAACCGGCTCAATACCCGTGCTTAAAAAAGGACAGCGGATAGAATTATCGCAATTTAATCCCGGAGATAAGAAAATTTTTGTCGGCATAGGCTGGGATAATAGATTGGCAGCCCCCATTGAAATTGATGCTGTGGCGTTTATTTTAGGGGGCAACAAAAAAATTATCAGGGATGAAGACCTTATTTTCTATGGTAACCGGTCAAGCAGTGATGGCAGTATATCACTTCTGGGACAGGGAAAAGGCCTGCAGGAGAAAATTTCTATAGATTTATCAAGGCTTCCCCAACAGTATGAGAGAATTGTTATAGCTCTGGCTATCTATGAGGGGAAGAAAAAACAGCAATATTTTAATCAGCTGGAAAGGGTATATATAAAAGTATCGGATGAATCAGGGAAACCGATGTTTTATTTCGAAGTCAAGGATTTTGCTCTTATGGAGAATTCATTAATAATAGCAGAGATCTACCGGTACAAAGGTAAATGGAAGTTAGCTGCCGTTGGAGCGGGATATAGGGATGATTTGAAAGCTTTGTGTGAGATGTATGGGGTGGAAATTATGTAAGGTGAGTATTACGACACGCTGCAATCTTGCTTGCAACGATTGCTCTTTTGCCAGCCTCAGAACGTCTTGAGACAGTTTGATTCCTGTTCATCGCAGTCGCAGGAAGCTTGCAAGGAACTGTCCGGGGCTATAGGTATTAGCTTCTGAATATGGTATAATATGTACATAATAATGTTTATTCGAAAAGGTAGTCTTTGGGTAAGGAGAGGTGCCTATGCAAATTGAAGTAGCTGATAGATTGTTTACCTATGAGGATTATTTAAAAATTGAAGATGACAATCAATACGAGCTCATTGGAGGGAAATTGATTTTGGTTCCGGCACCGAGAACGATACATCAGAAGATAACCAGAAAGCTGCTTCAGACTATCGGAATATTTGTTGATAAAAATAATCTTGGCGAATTATACGGTGCGCCTATTGACGTACTGCTAAGTGAAAAAGAAAAACCTCAGCCTGATATTGTGTTTATCTCAAAAGAACGGTTGGACATTATTACCGAAATGAATATCCAAGGCACACCTGATCTCGTGGTTGAAATATTGTCTCCGTCAACAGGCAAATATGATAAAGTTGAAAAAAGTAAAATGTATTACAAGCATGGAGTAAAGGAATATTGGATAGTTGATCCTGTTCATAAAGTTATTGAGATTTTTGTAGCCGGTGAAAAAAATTGGATTTTGTTTCAGTCCTATGGTGAAGATAATACATTGACATCTCCCTTGTTAGACGGTTTAGAGATACAATTGAAAGGTGTAATATAATGAAATGACCTGAATAATGGGTTCTTTCTTGTTGATAGACAGGATAGCGGTCTCATTAACCCCCACCTGATGCTATAGGCTGGGGTTTTTTGCTTGTATATCTACATCCGATGGTTGTATGATTTGTATATATAGATATAAGGGTAATTTTAGCGAATTAAACAGTAAAATTTATCAGTAATAAAAGGAAAAGTTATATAAATGTAGAAATTAAAAATAATCATCAAGACTTCTAACCATTAATTACTAGCTACTCGTTGCAGCAATGGGACTATATTTCAAGTTAGCTAATTAGATTTTAACTTTAGCACCTAAATCTTATAACCATTAGCTTAATAAAAAGAAATTCGGCATAAATATATAAAATTCTAAAAAGATTGCAGAGGAAGTTTTAGTATGGCAAAACAAAAAGAGGTAGAAAAGCGAAGAACGGAGATCTTAGAATACCTTTCAATCCAGGAAGATAGACAGGCTTCATTTAATGATTTAGCAATATATTTTAAATTATCGGCAAGGGCTATAAAGCTTGATTGTATTGAATTGGAAAAGCAGAGTTTAGTAGTAAGATATCGAGGTGGTGTTAAAATTACTGGTGTAGGGTTGGAATGCTTAGGTAATATTTCTAAACTGACAGCCCGGCCGCTAAAGAGAAAGCACCTGCGTCAGTTAGTTATTTTACGGATCCTTTCTAATCTAATAGGAACGGCAAAACATAGAGCAGGTCTTACATTTACGGAAATATATAACGCCACCGGTTTGGGTGATTGGGGCTGTGGGGATAAGGTAGAACTGGGATTTACAAAGGATGCAGTAAAAAATGATTTAGAGGAGCTTTCTGTAGAGGGATTGGTTGGTTGTACAGGAGACAGATACCATCCGGGCAGTTTCCTTATGGCACCTTTTGTTCTTACCAATAGGCAGTCGCAACAGCTTCAGCACTATCTTAATTCCCTTCCGGCTGTTCTTCCCATGGAACCGAATGAAATAAATTCCATTAGGGAAAAACTTAATGCGTCGCTAGTGGTGGGTGGAGATGATGCACGCTATGAGGAGCAGGTGAAGTTATTCTTAAGGGAAGTGATGCACGGGTATCTACCGGAGGAAAGTCAAAATGTTGAGGTGGCTCAAACCCTAAGGGAGTGTGTAGTCAGGAGAAAGGTGGTTGAGGTTATCTACCGGGGTAGAAGAGCGAGGCTTAAGCCTTTGGGTGTAATTTATCACTGGCGACGTGGTCTGTGGTATGTTATTGCTTTTGGAGGACGTGCGCAGGGTAAGGTTCCCCTGGTTTTTCGCCTGGACCGGATGGAGAAGGCCGAGCAGTTGGATAGGGATTTTGCAATGCCGGGGGAGGAGGAAGTTTCTCAATTGCTGTCCCGCTACTGGGGCGTTAGCGGAGATAAAACTTTTCAAGTGGAGGTTAGATTCAGAAACACTTCCTGGGATACAAATGCAGTTGAACGGATGATTTGTGAAATGAATTATAGAAAAAGTTATTATGATGGTTGCCAGGTTAAGCTTTACCCGGATGGCTCAGCTATTTTAAGGGATGAAATAACCGGTCTTTCAGAATTTAAGTCCTGGCTTAGAGGCTACGGTGATGTGGTTGAAGTTATTTCACCACTCTGGCTTCAGGAGTCAGTTAAGGAGACAGCAGGACGCATGCTGGCTGTATATAGGGGGGAGGACCCATATGCATGATGAGGTTATATTCAGACTAATGCGGATTATGCAACTGCTGGAGGGTTACCCTGAGGGTCTTTCAGCTGAGCAATTGTCAAAAATAACCGGATACTCAGAGATAATAATACTGGAGGATCTGAATTGGGTTGCAATGCAGTCGGAATATGCCCAGCACTACTCTCTTTTCCCGGATCCGAATCTGGAGGAAGCATATGAAGGTGATTGTGAAGTGCATGATCCAAAAATAAAATGGTTCTTGATGTCCAGGAAAAATTCAACGCCGGGAATATCTTTGACTGCCGCAGAGTCGGCAGGATTACTCTGGGCATTGGAGGAAAATCCCCCGAGCGAGGAGTTAAGGTGGCTGCGGGAATGCCTGCGGTCCAGGGTTTTGCCCCATGCAGGTCAGAATTCAGTACGGGAATTTTCCAGTACTATAAAAGTAAAATCCGGGGTGAAGTTGGCAGGCGCACAATATCTTTCCCAACTCAGGCTGGCTGTTATTCAGGAGAGATTAGTGCAAATGCTCTACTACGCTAAGAATTACAGTGAGGACCGAGAGGTAAGGCTAATGCCACTGGGGCTTGTTTTTTACAACGGTACTGGTTCCTGGTATCTGATAGGAAGAGAATTTTCCGGCAAAGACAATCATGTTAACAGGGAGCTTGTTTTTCACCTGGAGAGGATTAAATCCTTAGTAGTTCTCGGTGAGTGCTTTACATATCCAATAGATTTTTCCCTTAAGGATTTCCTGCGGTGTAGATGGGGTATGGATATGTCTCCGCCGGTTCAGGTAAAAGTCAAGTTTTATGACCGGGCCAGTGTGCATGAAAAAGTTAGATCAGAACTAAAAAGGCGAGGTTTGACACCACCCCAAAAACAGCTTGACGGATCCCTTTTATGGGAGGGCGAAATCCGGGGTAAAAATAATTTTACCAAGTGGATTTTAAGCTTTGGTTCAGCGGCGGAAATAATCGAACCAGGTGAAATGCGTCGCCGGGTAATATCAATTGCCAGAACTATATATGAAAGATTATAAAATATATCAATACGTAAAATTTTAAAAAAATTCCCATAAGGAAAAGTTCTGCAACAAATGTATTACAAAATATTGACTTTAACCGGATGCTCTAATAGACCTCCGGTTTTATATACCCTATACTTTATATTTTTTAGCCATATTGTAATAAGGCTATTTTTTTTGCGGTTCTCCGGAAACTTTTTCTCCTTTTCTTTAGTCTATAATTTTTATAAATAAAAAGGGTTTTATAAGTTATTTTAATCGACTCGAAAGAGGGTTAAATATTATGAGTAAATTTGAAGAAGTAAAAGAAAAATTAGCCCGTGAGTATGCTCAGCTGGAAAGCTCGTCGTGCAGCGAGCATGAGAGTGTAGATAAGATTATTATGGTTACTTCCGCCCTGTGCGCTGGTATTGCTGTTCAGCCCTTGCCCTTTGCCGATATTGCCATATTAACGCCGCTACAGGCTTTTATGGCCATGAAGATAGGCAAGATTAAGGGATTTGAACTGTCAACGTGGCGGTCAAAGGAGATTATTGTCGAATTGGGTGGCTTGACTGGGATGGGCTTTTTAGCACAGCAGGCCACCATAAGTCTTTACAAACTCGGCCTACCTTTTGCAGGTGGTTTTTTTACCCTACCCATAGCCTTTGCGTTTACCTATGCCATGGGAAGGGTAGTCAGCTATTATTTTGATGTGCGCCGGGCCGGAGAGCCTCTGGATAGAGATATTGTCTGCAAAATATGGAATGCAGCACTACAGGAGGGTAAAAAATTAGGCAAAAAGCGGTAATTTGATATTAGTAAAGGGGATGATTGCTCTGGCAAAACTCAAGATGCCGGATATAAAAGGCCGAACAGCCGGGATTTTAAAAAAGACCGGTGACGAAATAGGCATCCTGGCAGTGATGCAGGTTCTCCGGCAGAACCAGTATGATGCCATAGATACTCCTGAGGCCCGGATGATTGTGGAGTCAATTAAAAGATCAACTAATGACCTTGCTCCTGATGCGAGTCTGGAAGAGGTGTCTGAATATGTATCCAATGTCAGTGATACCTCTATGGTTGGATTTATTAATAATATTAAGGGTATTTATCACGAGATAAAGTTTGTTGAGGCTGAAAATGCCGATGGTGATGATACCTATGCCCGGTTGCATCCTGATGTCAATTACCCCGGCAGTGATGTTATACTCACCAATGCTGACGGTGAGGAAGTGGAGGTGCAGCTTAAGGCTGTTAATAGTTCTGAGCCGGTAAAACTTGCTTTAGAAAAATACCCTGACACGGAGGTTTATGCCACATCTGAGGTGGCAGATGATTTAGCTGGGAATTCAATGGTGCATGATTCGGGCTTTTCCAACATTGATATTACAAACGAAGTGCGGCAGGAATTATTAGATCTCGATGCTGCCGCAGCACGTCCCTTGGACTTTATCCCGCACGCAGTCTTGTGGTCTACCACCTTATTAGTGGTTCCGGTTATGAGAGAATGGTGGCGGGGAAATATCACCAGGGAACAGTGTGCATACAGGGTGGCCAAAATAACCGGGCTTAAGGTGGTTAAGATTGTAGCCATTATGGCTCTCCTGTCTTTTCCCCCGACTTCGGCGCCCACCTCAGTCTATCTGGCGGTAAAGGTTTGTTACCATGTCTTTAAGGCCTATGCCCGGTAGTAGTGCATTCATAACTATAATTGTGTAGAGAAACAAATATTTGAAATGGGGCTTATAAATTTTTACAAATGGAATGATTAAAGGTGCAGCAACGATAGTAATAACAGGTTTGAATCTAGTAGAAAACGTATACGTGGATCTTCTTATCTTCAACATTTTGCCCGGAACCAGCTGAATGAATTAACAAAAACCAGTATAAATCTATGGTATGAAGAAACCCTGCCAACGGACAGTTTATTTTATTTTCTCCTAATTTCACATAGCGGTAAAGATAACTCTTTAGATAAAGTTAAGCAAATGTTTAATGAGTGTCCTTATCTTCAGATTGGCGGGAATGAAACTGTGGGACAGGGTTGGTGTGCGGTAGCTTGGCCGGAGAAACAGGGAGGTAACAAATGAGTAAAACACTGGAACAAGAACGGGCAGCGGATGCCTTGCAAAAAGTGAAAGAGGTGAGACAGGAACGTAAGGAATTGCTATGTGTTTTAAAGGGGAGGAGAGATTTAACCAATAGTAGAGAAATGCTAAAAAGATCGAGCGTCGTTGGTGTGCAAAAAAGCCGGGGGTTGCTCGATCTTAAAAAATATCTTTAATTATGCGGGCTAGAGGGGTTTACAATGATGATTTGTTTGATGTAAAATGGATAAAAATATGAAATTATTTTAGACGCTCGCAAAGTGGCTTTGCAGGCCTTGTATTTCAAGGCTTGTAGCGGGCAGTATCTGAAAACAAAATAATTCCCGTAGGGAATTGAAACTTAATAATTACCTCCTTAATCAATATTCCTTATCACATCTGAAAACAAAATAATTCCCGTAGGGAATTGAAACGATTTAAAGTACGCTGCTAATACTATGCCTTATATATATCTGAAAACAAAATAATTCCCGTAGGGAATTGAAACCTTGCTCAGACAACGGTCCCGGTTTATTGAGTATGCAATATCTGAAAACAAAATAATTCCCGTAGGGAATTGAAACTACGGTATCTCCTGCTCAAGCCATTTATTTGCAGCCGTAGTCTGAAAACAAAACAATTGCCATATATAAGTTTAAAAATAAAATAATTCCTATACATAAAACATTCATATAACAATCCTATATCCCAAAAATTCAAGGTTAGGTAAATACATTTATAAATTTCTTAATTTAATTGAGGTTTTTCGAGTCAGTTGCTTTTCAGGTAACTGGCTTTTTTGTTCTTCTGGATTGTACAAAATTAAATATATTTTAGACTACATCAATCTAAAATATATTGGTTACTTTTGCACAAATCATTAAAGAATGAACGTCATGTTGTATATACGTCTCTGACTGGAAAATATTTTACCTGGCTGGTTAGCTATAATTGTGTAGAGTAATGACAAAAAATTATTATTATTTTGCGGGATAGGGGTTGATTGAATGGGGGTTTTAGACATTTTTTCTAAGAGAATAATTAATGGTGCAGCAATGGTTGTAAAACAGGTGTTAATCTGGTAGAAAACTTATTCGAAGGACTTATTGGCAAGAATGAGTTACGAAAACTGTACGTGAAGTAGGTTATGCGGTGGCGGTAGTAGGTGCTTACTCAAAAAACATTAAATCGGGCTGTAGATATTATAGATGGGCCCGTGGATGTCGGGATGCTACGGTAATCATTATTAGGCTTAAATCGAGATATATATCGAAATTGTAGGAAAAATTGCAACTTTTTGCAGGAAAACGTGACTATGCGGTAGAAACTTATACCTAATAATGCATCTAGTGGGAAGTGACCTTACAATGGTTTTCAAGCAAGGCCTTAAATCTGTTGATTCTTGAATTTATCAAGAAAAACCCTTCCCCGGTTCGTATAAATTACAAACCATTGTTATGAGCTTTGAAAAATGTTAGCATGTGGGTTTTTTTATATATTAGGATACGCTGGCAAAAGGAAGATATTGCGACCAGGGTATGCATACTGGTGGAAACTTTTTATGCCGGAGTGGGGTAGAAAATACATTGACATAGGCAGGGGAGGGAGTTAAATGTGTAAGTTAATTACTTTTATCGGAACAGGTAAATATGAGGAAACTACTTATATATTTGATACAAATAAAATATATACCCGCTATTTTTCCGTATTTTCCACAGCAATCATAAAACCTGTTGAAGTTCTGGTAGTTAGAACCGAGGAGGCAGCTAATGAGCACTGGGGTCCTCTTTGTCAGGAATTTTTAGAAAATGGTTTTTCTGAACCTGTTCCGATAGATGTACCGGAAGGAAAAAGTACAAAGGAACTCTGGGAGATATTCAATACATTAATAGATAAGGTCGATGAACAGGACAGTGTGGTATTTGATATAACTCACGGTTTTCGATCTCTTTCCCTGGTATGCTTCCTTAGTATCGCCTACCTAAAATTTGTTAAGAATGTGCAAATTAAGGGTCTCTATTATGGAGCATATGAAGCTAGGGATAAAGAAAAAAATATTACTCCGGTTTTTGATTTAACTGATTTTTGCTCACTGCTTGATTGGATTGTTGGTGTAAATTCTTTTATCCAGCACGGCAGTGCCCGGGAAATCAGCAGTCTCCTGGTAATGGCTCAAAAAAAAGCTAAGGAAAAGCAGGGCCCGGCGCGTCGGGAGCTAAATAGTTTTGGTATGTTAATTGAAGATATTTCCCGGGCTTTGTTTACCACCAGACCTTTTGAACTGGTCAACAAGGCTCGCAATTTAAAATATTATAAAGAGGGAACTGAGCAAAGAAATATTCTGGAACGTGATGTCTGGGAGTGGGCTGCTCCTTTTGGTGTCTTAATGGATAAAATCATAGAAGAGTATTATGCCTTTGCAGGGGTGGAAGATCATTATAACCCTCTCAATCTTGAAAGGCACCTGGCAGCGGTCCGCTGGTATGTTGAGCATAATTATGCTCCTCAAGCACTATCAATGATGAGAGAACTGGTAATATCATTTACTATGTGCCAGAAAGGAGAGTACGGGAAGGCTTTTGATCGGGGTATGCGTGAACTGACAGCAGGACAGCTGTACAGGGCTAAGGAAAATAGTCTCTCAGGAAAGCTGTGGTCTAAGCTGTCTGACCCACGCAATGATGTAATCCATGCTGGCTGGAGAACCAATCCCAGGTCATCCCATAAGGTAATGCAGGAAACCAGTGAATGTCTTGCATTATTGGAGGAATTATTCAGTGAAGAAGGGCTGATAGTTTGTCACGAGATACCTGATTCAGATGGAGAAGCTTCAAACTTAAAGGTTCTTATAACACCTTTGGGAATGTCTCCGGGACTTTTATATACCGCTATAAATCACATTGAGCCGGATCGTATTTTGGTACTCACGTCTAAAGAGGGTAGGGCATTGCTGACAGAGATAACAACTCAAGCAGGTTATAGCGGAGGAATAGAAGTGGTAGAAGTGAAAGATCCTTTTGCCGGATTCAATGAATTATCCGAAGTAATAGAAAAAGTTATGGGTTATTTGGAAATGCTGCCGCCACACAAAATTTACATAAACTTGGCCGGGGGTACTACTTTGCTGCAATATATAACAACCCGTATAGCCGGGCTTAAGGTAGATAATTGTGAGGAGTTAGTTAATGTAGTCATGATAGATAAAAGACCGGTTCGTGAACAGCAGGAAAACCCCTATGTTATGGGTGATATGTTAGTTGTTGAATAAAGATATTTTATGGATCTGAATGTGAGTAAAACCGTTTGAAATATCAGGGTTTAATTGTAGTATTTATGATTTTCAGTTTTTCAGGACTGACATTATGACTATGTAAAATAATTAAGGTTATAAATTAGAGCAATATGAATTAATCTGGAGGGGTTATGAATAATATAAGAGCTGTTTATCAAGTGGTAACGCCCCTTTTTATGGGGGGAGCAAATCCAGTAAATAGTGCAGAACTGCGTCCCCCTTCTTTTAAGGGAGTAATGCGTTTTTGGTACCGGGCAGTCACTCTTCCCAAATATAAAGACTGGTCAGAGGTAAAAAAGAAAGAGCAGGAACTCTTTGGCAGTACTGATAGCCAGGCCAGGTTTTTGATAAGATTGAAGCCGGAAGGGGATGTTCAAATCTGTGATCCGGAGTATAACCTGTCCGGAGATGGTAAGTCATATTTGGGCTATGGTTTAATAAAACCGGGAAAAAATCAGAAAACTGTTAGAGCTTTTATTAAACAGAATGCGCGCTTTTCAGTAACTCTTACCTTTCGTAAACTAATAGATGAGTCAGATCGTAAAGATTTGATAATGGCATTACAGGCGTTAGGATTGTTTGGCGGTTTGGGGTCTCGTTCCCGTCGAGGCTTTGGTTCTGCTTGCCTGGAATCCCTGGAGTTGGGTAAAGAGGAAGTCTGGTCTGCCCCCCTAAATACGACGGGATTGCGGGATAGGATAGAAATTTTTCTCAATGAATTAGGTGACCTATCAGAGGATTTACCTGAATATACAGCTTTTAGCCGACGAAGTCGGGTAATAGTTTTGCCATCGGACAGAGACGAAACAGACCTGTTTGATAAAATCGGAAGAGAACTGATTAGTTATCGTAGTTATGGAATAGGCAGGGATGGCATCCATATGTTGCCGTGGAATGTTCCGGCGGAGCAGATTTTCAGTGAGGATCATGATTTAGTATACGATTTTTACAGAGGGAAAGAACTGGTTAAGCACCCCTGCCGCTCAGTTTTTGGGTTGCCGCATAATTACCGGGTTTCCGGATGTAACGTAAGTGTCAATGCGGAAAAACAGGAGCGGCGGGCCAGTCCTTTATTTATTCACCTGCACCTGGTAGGTGGAAAATTTGCAGCCGTTATTAGTGTGTTGCCGGCTGTTTATCTTCCTGAAGGTGAAAAAATAAAAATTAGTCTAAAGCAAAAGCTTCAAAAGATACCTGTTAAGGTGGACTATTCTGTACTATACAATTTTTTGGAACGCTTTCCTGACAGGTTGGAGGTGAGGCTGGGATGAGTAAGAAAATTCTTCATTTTACACTCGGCCCGGTACAGAGTTTTGTCGCCCAGGCCCGGCGGACCCGCGATCTCTGGGCCGGCTCATTTATACTCTCATATCTGGCCGGACAGGCTATGTATTTAGTACACAGAGCCGGGGGAAAGATAATTTTTCCTGCTGTATACGATAATAACGGGATTATAAATGATCCACTGCTGAATGTAATAGCCGACAAAAATGAGGGAAAGCCGATAAGTAAAAAACCTGTTGCCGGTACTTTACCCAATCGCTTTAAGGCTGAGATTCCCGGTGAATTTAAGCCTGTTGAATGCAGGCAGGCAGTAATAAGTGCCTGGAGAGAAATAGCCGGTGCAGTATGGAATAAG
Source organism: Desulfofarcimen acetoxidans DSM 771 (assembly GCF_000024205.1). Lineage (NCBI taxonomy): Bacteria > Bacillati > Bacillota > Clostridia > Eubacteriales > Peptococcaceae > Desulfofarcimen > Desulfofarcimen acetoxidans. The sequence goes on along the minus strand of NC_013216.1, from coordinate 3,167,390 downwards.
TATATAGAACCAGTGGCTATCTATGGGAAAGGTACTAAAGAAATATGGGAGCGCCAGGTAAATAATTTTTGGGAAGTATCCTGGGTGGTTAGTGATAATGCAGAAAGTGATGATTTACTTGACCGGAGGAAAAATTGGCGCAGTTATGTGCAGGCTGAGGAACCTGGTGATAAATGTACTATCATGGGTAATCTTCAGGAACTTTCAGGTCATACCCGTTCCTTAAATAGTAAAAAACAGGATGAATTTTGGGGGGAACTGCGTAAAAAAGTTAAAGCGTTGGAGTTACGAAAAGATGAGCGGCTCTGTGCCGTGACTATAATCAAACGACTATTCCCCTTTACTGCAAAAACAGTATTGGGGTGGGATGTCCCAACAAGTTACCCCTCAAATTCGAATATCTCGGCAGTTCACTGGGTAGAAAAGGTAATGCAAAATGATACTGAAAAGGTTGTAAATTTTTTAGAATATTCGCGCAATTGCGGCCTGGCTCCGGAAGGCGGTAAACAGTCAGCCCAAATTTACTGCTTGCGGCAGATGCAAAAAGAAAAACCGGAAATAGCGGCGTTTGCAAAATTAAACGGCAATTTGTTTTTTGAAAGCACTTTACAAAATGATAATCTCTGGGATGAAAGTATTAAGGAGCAGAGAAAACATTTAACGAAGTTACTGAAGGAATTTAAGCAGTCGCCCGAACCTTTTTATGCCGTTCTAATAATGGACGGCGACTCTTTAGGGAATTTGCTGCGAATTAATGACAGTGCGGAAGTGAGCCAGGCGTTGTCACGTTTCAATGACATGGTTCCGAAAATACTGGAACAAAATAACGGTGTCCTGGTTTATGCCGGCGGTGATGATGTTCTGGCTCTTTTACCACTGGAAGATGCTATCAAGACAGCAGTAGAAATATCCAGGGCTTATTCCAATAGTTTTAGTGGTAGATTGGCAAATGGGGAGGCTACAATTTCTGCGGGTATTGTTTATGCCCACAACCACGCACCCTTAAAGTCCATATTACAAGAAGCACACCGATTGCTGGATGAAATAGCAAAAGAAGAAACCGGGCGCTCCAGCCTGGCTGTTAGTGTCTGGAAAACTGCCGGCCGGGTATTACAGTGGTCTGCTCCCTGGGAAGTAATAACAAGTGGGGATAGTTGTTTGGTGGATGAATTGGTAGAGGATTTTCGGGGAAAGTCCAGTTATGAGGATCAATACAACAGCTCATTCTTTTATAACCTTCGCAAGCGTTTTGATTGGTTGTCCGGAGACAATAATATTTTAACTTTTGAGGAAGCAGTTGACCTGTTGGCAGCGGAATACCTTAAAAACCGCGGGCGTGAAAATATTGCTGAGGCTACAGCAAAAAGCCGGGTCGAAAAATTATTAATGTTTTGTCGAAGGTTTTTACGCGGGCCTGATGGAGTACAGTCTTTAAATAAACTGAATGTAGACGGGGCCCTTTTAGTTCGTTTTTTGGCCGAAAAGGGGGTTGTGGAATGACGGGAAGGTTTTGGGTTTTCTCAGCTTTGGATAGTTTATTCTTTGGCGACGGAACCCCTTACAATGCGGGTGAGGGTGGTCAGTCAAGGGTAGGCGGCTGTTTTCCGCCGTTTATGAGTACCTTGCAGGGAGCAGTTCGTACCGCTCTGGCCGAGGGGCAAGGATGGACGCCAAAGAACCCTGAAAAATGGCCACAAGAGCTGGGTACTCCCGAGCACCTGGGAAATTTAAAATTAATGGGCCCTTATCTGTTAGAAGACGGGCTAATACTTTTTCCGGTACCGCTGTTATTAATGCAAAAAAAAGATAAAGATATGAAATTTAGCCGTTTGGTGCCGGGGGAAAAGGTTGATTGTGATCTGGGGTATGTATGTCTGCCGCGGCTTAAAGAGAAGCTTCCCGGAGCTAAATTAATGGAAAAACATTGGCTTACAGCGGAGGGCTTAAAAGCTATTCTTGCAGGCGGACTGCCGGATAAAGACGATGTTTTTGAACAGGACAAACTATGGCAGGAGGAAAGCCGGGTAGGTATAGAGCGGCAGCAAAGCACGCGTACTGCAGCGGTTGGTAAAATTTATTCTTCCATGCATGTACGGCTAAGAGATTTTGAGCAGACGGTCAGCCTGGGAGTTTATGTGGATGGAATACCGGAGGACTGGCACGATAAGGTTGCCAGGGTCGTACGGATGGGTGGTGAGGGTAGAATGGCCAGCCTGGATATCAAAGAAACCGGGTTCGAACTACCCCCGCATCCGGAATTAAAGCCGAGGGACGGCAAGGTGCAGTTTACTGTTACTCTAATTACGCCGGGTTGGTTTGATGATTTAGATAGAGTTATAATAAGCGGTCCTGTGAAAAGCATTCCAGGAGAATTAGTTACTGCCTGTATCGGGAAACTAAAGCATGTAGGTGGTTGGGACATTAAAAATTGCTGTCCCCGACCCTTAAAACCGGTGCTTCCGGCAGGTACTACCTGGTTTTTTGAAGCAGCGGCAGCTGAGTTGGTACGGGTATACTCACTGCACGGGCAATGTATCGGTAACAATAATGAAAAACAAAAGGATAATGATAAAACTGCCTATGGCTTTGGACAAATCGTAATCGGGAGATGGGGGGATGAACAATGAAAAGTGCAATTATCGGTTTACTGGCGGAAACCAGTCTACATCCGGGTACGGAACAGAGTACCGGTGTAGTGGACATGCCGGTGGCCAGGGAATCATTTAGCGGATACCCTGTTATTGTTGGTTCAAGTATGAAAGGGGCTTTAAGAGATATGGCCCACCGGAGAAAGTTAGTGGATGAGGATGAGATTTTCGGTAAACCGGATAAAGCGGGCGCGGTTGCCGTTACCGATGCCCGGCTCCTGTTGTTACCGGTTCGGTCAATGACCGGGCATTATAAGTGGGTTACCTGCCCGTATATCTTAGAACGCCTTCAGAGGGATAGAATATTAGCAGGGATGGGTGGGTCCTTAGAAATACCGCGACCGGACAAAGAACAGGCCTTTTCATCTGGAGAAGAAAATAGCATATTTTTGGAGGAGTTATCTTTCAAAGCGGTAAAAGGTGAGTTGACTAAAATGGTTGATGTTATTAAACCTTTAATTCCTCATAAGTCTGTACAAGAACGTCTAAATGACCAGTTAGTTATAATTAATGATGACAATTTCGCTTATTTTGCAGCTTATGGTCTACAAGTTAATGCCCGGAACCAGCTGAATGAGATAACAAAAACCAGTATGAATCTATGGTATGAAGAAACCCTGCCACCGGACAGCTTATTTTATTTTCTCCTTATTTCACATAGTGATAAAGATAACTCTTTAGACAAAGTTAAGCAATTGTTTAATGAGTGTCCTTATCTTCAGATTGGTGGGAATGAAACTGTGGGGCAGGGTTGGTGTGCGGTAGCTTGGCCGGAGAAACAGGGGGGTAACAAATGAGCAAAACACTTGAACAAGAACGGGCAGCGGATGCCCTGCAAAAAGTGAAAGAGGTGAGACAGGAACGTAAGGATTTGCTGATTGAATATTCCTCTTATGCCAAGAGTCTCCCAGCTACTATTTTGGCGAATGGCCTAGGCCAGGCCGCAGCAACCTTGTTGGCTAAAGCTAAGGACAATAAAAAAGACGCACATTATATTTTGTATACGCATTTAAGAGAATGGCTTTGCAGTGATAGAGAAGTAGTGCCTTATAACAAGGGAGAAGACTTAATGGAGGCCATTACCTCAAATGACCGCAATGCCTATATACGCGCCCAGGCCGAGGCATTGGCCTGGCTGCAGTGGCTTAAAAAATTTGCAGCAGCGTATTTGCACAATCCGGAAGGTGAAAAATAATGAAGCTGCCTTTATATTATGAGCATAATGTACCTAAGGAATTAAATGCTGGGGATAGCAATGCCGGTCTGTGGTATGATAAGTTTTGCCATAAGTGGATAGTTAATGGAGGGAGCTACTGGAATCTAAAATCTTTTCCTCAAAATAAAACAACTATTAATCCTAAGGCCGAATGGATTAATACAGTTACGGGCATGAAAATTGGGAAAGCAGAACGAATAAGTGAAATGAACCGGCGATTGGTTAATATGGTTGAGATCTTGAAAGGCAAAATGTGTGTGTTGGCTACGGAGTGGCGTTTTGTTAGCGGCTTGGGGCGGGAACACCCGGTAGAAAATGGTTTTGCCTGGCATCATACTCTGGGTACTCCTTACTTACCCGGCACATCTTTTAAAGGAGTAATACGTTCATGGGTGGAAAACCAGGAAGAAAATTATCTCCCCGGAGATGAAAAGGGGGATGTTATAAACCGCATATTCGGTCCCCGGGATAAATCAGAGAAAAAGTTAGGCAGTGTGCTGTTTTTTGATGCCTTACCCGTAGATCCAGTGCGGCTTGAAGCGGAAATAATGACACCGCATTATTCAGATTATTACCGTGATAAAACCCCCCCGGCCGACTGGTTAAAACCCGAGCCTATTCAATTTCTCACTGTTGCCCCCGGGCAGGCCTTTATTTTCGCAGTAGCCCCGTGTCATCCGGAAGAAGAGCAGTCTAAAAAAGATGTTCAAAAGGTTTTTCAATGGTTGGAAGAAGCCCTAACTTGGCAAGGTGCCGGTGCTAAGACAGCAGTAGGATATGGTCGCTTTGTGCAAGATCTTCAGGCTGAGCAGATGTGGGAAGATAGGAGAAAAAAACAGCAGAGAGAAGAAAAGCAGCAAGAGCAAGAAAGAATAGAAAAAGAGTTGGCGGAAAAACGCCTGAATGAATTAGCGTCCATGAGCCAGGTCCGGCGGGAAATGGAAGAGGACGGGGTAAGCGACAGACCGAATGATTTTATGGAGCAATTAACTAAAAAATGGTTACCCCGCCTGGAGGAAGCTGAGCCTGCAGAGCGTCTTGAAATTGCAGCTATACTGGCTGAGTGGTACCGGAAAAATAAGCCGAACGATTGGAAAAAACCGAAAGGGAAAAACAAAGATAAAGTGGAGAAAATAAAATCGGTATTAATGTGAAATACGAGATTGCACAGATTATTGCTCTTGATCATTACAGCTGGATTAATGCTGGTATGTATTTTAAAGGGGAGGAGAGATTTAACCAATAGTAGAAAGATACTAAAAAGATCGAGCGTCGTTGGTGTGCAAAAAAGCCGGGGGTTGCTCGATCTTAAAAAATATCGTTAATTATGCGGGTTATAGGGGTTTACAATGATGACTTGTTTGATGTAAAATAGATGAAAATATGAAATTATTTTAGACGCTCGCAAAATGGCTTTGTAGGCCTTGTATTTCAAGGCTTATAGCGGGCAGGGTCTGAAAACAAAATAATTCCCATAGGGAATTGAAACTAAAACCGCCTTCATTTAGGCGGTTCCTCACCTCTATGTCTGAAAACAAAATAATTCCCATAGGGAATTGAAACTAAAACCGCCTTCATTTAGGCGGTTCCTCACCTCTATGTCTGAAAACAAAATAATTCCCATAGGGAATTGAAACTACATAATGCTACTTGATATTCAAGATCGGATAGTAAAGTCTGAAAACAAAATAATTCCCATAGGGAATTGAAACTCAATAGTTTTATATGTAACAATTTTAGCTTTTACAATCGTCTGAAAACAAAATAATTCCCATAGGGAATTGAAACTGGACATAAAATCCAAGAGCCTTTAATCTTCGCTGACGGTCTGAAAACAAAATAATTCCCATAGGGAATTGAAACATAACCATTTATCCGTCTAATGAAATCCATCTCTTCATGTCTGAAAACAAAATAATTCCCAAGGGAATTGAAACCTCCTCATCCTCTAATTCAAGATTATCACCTCTATACAAACATTTCCACAAGAAATTGAAACGTCCGTCTTATAGGTTCTGTGAGTAGAAAATTATATTCCCTAAGTATATTAAACATCCATAAAGGCAATTATATTGGCACTATATGTTAATTAGGAAGTGACTATTATGGATGAAATGTGTTGCGATTCACAGTATAAATATCTACCTGTTTCAGCTGTAGCGGAAATTCTTTATTGTCCGAGAAACTTTTATTATCGTATTGTGGAGGGCGCTAAAGAGTATAACGCTCACCTTTTAGAAGGGCAACTGCAAGAAGAAAAACGGAACAATCGTTTAGCAATAAGCAGAGAAGAATACCAACAGAATAAGTCTGTTATGGTCTCTTCTGAAAGACTGCGGCTAATCGGAGTATTGGATGCGGTTGAAGAAGGAGAGGATATTTATCCTGTAGAGTATAAAAAAGGTGAACTCAAGGAAAGTCTGAATGATGACGTTCAGGTTTGTGCTCAGGCCATGCTTTTGGAGGAAAAATTAGGTCGGGAAATTCTCCGTGGTTACATATATTACAGCCAATCACATGCCCGCCGTGTAGTGGTCTTTGATCGATCACTGCGTGAATTGGTGGAGAATACGATTAAAAGGGCTTATGAAATAATCTATTCGGGGCAAATACCTCAGCCGCTGGCAGATTTCCGCTGTTATGGCTGTTCTCTTGCCGGTCGCTGTTTGCCTTATGAGGTGAATTATCTAACCGGAGCAGATGATAAAACACCTGCCCGCCCACTACCGTCATTAAATCTTGGCAGGGTATTATATGTTGATGAACCGGGTGCATATGTACGTAAGAAAGGTGAACGAGTTCAGGTGACCAGAGATAAAGAAGTGCTGGTTGATATACCCTTGTGTAATCTGGAGCAATTGGTGCTGGCCGGTACAGTTAATATATCTGCGCAGGTAATCAAGCTTTTACTTGATAGAGGAACAGAAGTGCATTTCGTTTCACGCGCAGGTAAGTATTACGGTTCACTCCAGCCGGCACTGACGAAAAATTCTGCTCTGCGCATAGCACAACATAAAGCATATCAGGATATGGAATTGCGCTTAAAGTATGCCGTTCTTTTTGTGCAGGGAAAGCTGGCCAATATGCGTACAATACTGCTTCGTTATAATAGGGATCTTAAAGAAAAACAATTAGAAGAAGCTATTTGTAGACTTAAGTCTTTGAGCAAAAATTTATATAAAGCAGATTCATTAAATAGCTTAATGGGTATAGAAGGTGCTGCTACCCGTGAATATTTCAGAGTTTTTAATTACATGATCAAGCAGCATGTGCCCTTCAATTTTCAACAGCGCAGCAGGCGACCTCCGGGAGACCCTGTGAATGCTTTGCTTAGTTTTGCTTATACTCTTTTGACTAAAGACATGATTGCATCTGTGTCTATCGTGGGCTATGATCCGTATATTGGTTTTTTGCACCGCTCGGATTATGGCAGACCAGCATTGGCACTGGATTTTATAGAAGAATTTCGGCCAATTGTTGCAGATTCAGTTGTTTTGACCGTTTTAAACAAGGGTATGATAAATACCGATGATTTTGAATACAAAATGGGTGGTTGTTTTTTAAACGACAGTGGTCGCAAGAAATTTTACCGTGCCTATGAAGAACGGAGGCATGAGATGATCTCACATCCGTTGTTTGGTTACAGAATATCTTATATGCGTGTTTTTGAACTGCAAGCCCGCTTTTTTGCTAAGGTATTAAGGGGGGAATTGAATGAATACAAGCCTTTTATGGTGAGGTGAGCTGGGATGAAGCATTTTATAATAACCTATGACATCAAGGATGATAAAAGGCGCAGCGCAATATATAAAACTTTGCGTAATTATGCAATCCCTGTTCAGCTCAGTGTATTTGAAGCTTGTTTAAAAGAAGAAAATTATATAATGTTGCGCTACAAACTGGAGCGATTAATGAGAAAAAATGAAGACAGTATTATATTTTATCGCCAGTGTAGTCGATGTGAGGAAGATATTATACGTTTGGGTGCAAGTCCGGAACCGTTTAGCGATGGCATATATATAGTGTAAAATAATGATCATCGTTGTTATGCAAATAATCGGGTGGTTGCTCAATATTATAAAAAGGTGCGGAATCTGTTAAGGCTCTCGTCAAAAAACAAAATAATTCTCATAGGGAATTGAATATAGTCTTACAGATATTTTTATCTGTTTTCTTGGTGTCAAAATACACTTGCCCCAAGTGATTGGCAGTGGTTTTGAAAAAAAGAATTAAAAACCGGAGTGTCATAGGCCTCTGGTTTTTATATTTCAGTGTCTTTCATATCTCTAAGGCTTTCTTCTGCAATTTTACCGGAAACTTTTTTTCCTGCTCTCCAGTCTATAATTTTAAAAGGGTAACTTATTTACTCTAAAACCTGTGATGCCGGCGGAATTGTTGAAGAATATGCAGTTTTTTGCAGGATAATGTAACAATGCAGTAGAACTTATACTTATACCATATAATACAATTGAGGAGGGAGACAGGCCAAAGTTGCCACTGGGTTGGGCTGTCTTGGAGTTGTGTTCAGATGAAAAGTGAAGAAATAATGCTTAAGTCAAATGAACAAATTAATACGTGACGCTATTAACAACACTATATGTAAAATATTTATGAATAACAATGGAGGAAAATATTTTTGTTAGCTAGCTGTGTTGTTTTTCTAAAAGTTAACAGGGAGGTGCTGGTACCACCCTCAATGGGACAGGTGTTGCATGCTTTCTTCCTGGATAGGGTCAGGCTCCTGAACCCGGATTTAGCAGGTCAGCTGCACAGCCCCACACCTTTAAAACCTTTTAGTGTCTCACCTCTTTTGGGCAGGGTTATCTATGAAGATAACAGGTGGAGATTGTTCCCCGGGGAGGCTTATGCCTTTCGTGTAACTTCTATAGATCCCGAATTCTCCAGGTGGCTTACTGACAGCTGGGCCCCCTCGCTGTCGGGAGAGATTGGGCTGGCAGGGGCTGGTTTAGAGGTGGCTGGCTGGTCGTTAAACACAGATGCTCACTCTTGGGCAGGCAGCACAAGTTATGAAGAGCTATATAGCAATATTATATCCTGCCCCGGGGCCGGTGACAGGATTACAATAGAATTTTATTCACCAACAACCTTTAGGGCCAGGGGCAGCAATTATCCTTTGCCGGACCCCCAGAAAGTGTTTTTGAATCTGCTGCAGAAATGGAATTATTACTCCCCGATTAACCTGGGTGATAACTTTATTGACTTTATCCGGGAAAACGTTTTCCCCGGCTCGTATAAATTGCAGACCAGGATAATGCACTTTGACAAATACAAGCAGGTGGGCTTTACCGGTACCTGTACCTTTAGGATACGCCGGCAGGAGGAGGATATTATAATAAGCGTACTGCATATGCTGGCGGAATATGCCTTTTATGCCGGAGTGGGATATAAAACTACAATGGGCATGGGGCAGTCGAGGGCGGTGCATATAAGGCGTTAGCTCATACTAGTGATTTCTAGCTAGGCTTATAATGTAAAAGATCGAGCGTCGTTGGTGTGCAAAAAAGCCGGGGGTTGCTCGATCTTGAAAAATTTCTTTAAATATGCGGCTTAGAGGAGTTTACAATGATGATTTATTTGATGTAAAATGGATAAAAATATGAAGTTTTTTAGACGCTCGTAAAATGAATTTACATGCCTTGTATTTCAAGGGTTGTAGAGGGCGGAGTCGTCTGAAAACAGAATAATTCCTGCAGGGAATTAAAGATTAGCAACCACCATTTAGGTTGGTTTTTTTATTATATTAGGAAAATTTTATTTTGCCTGTGCATGATAAAATGAATGTATTTACCAAACATTTAGGTTCATGAAAAATATATCATACTAAACCAATTTATTTAAATATCTATCAGTAATGGTTTAGCGATTAAGTAAAAGAAGAAGATTTTTATAGATGGCAGGTGCAATTAGCCTGAAATGAGACAATTAGTAGGAATGATAGAAAACCCAGAAAATTTAGATATTTAGTAGAAACCCATACATATCCTTTGAAAAATCAGAGATAAACATTTTCTTGATATATGATTTAGTTTTAATGCCCGGTGAGAGCTTTAAAGTGTAAGATAATCTACATGAAGCAGGAGTTTCATTGTTAACATGCAGAAGTTTATCAAGAAATTTAAGTTAAATTATAGATAAAGGGGGCAAGAGTATGGATAAGGTTTTAATTGTTACTGTGGGTGGTTCTATTGAGCCTATATTTACCTCGATTACCCAGAACAAGCCTGATTTTACTTATTTCCTTTGCTCTGATGATACGCAGACGCCAAAAAACAAGGGCAGCTACATAATGGTTAATGAGGGGAAGGATGGGGAAAAACCAATTGCCTTGCGGACAGGCCTGGCCAGTTCAGAATATGAGATTATTAAAATTAAAGAGATTGATAACCTTAATCACTGTTATGTCACCGCTGCTGGAATAATTCAAAGGGTTCGCCTGGAGTACCCTGGCAGCCAGCTGATTATTGACTACACCGGTGGAACGAAATCAATGAGTGCCGGGTTGGCCGCAGCAGCAATGGATGATGGCAGGTGTTTACTCAGTGTTGTTAAGGGAGTCCGGTCTGACCTGGTTAAGGTTCGGGACGGGACCCAACGGGTTAGTAAATATAGTGCTGATTTATATATATACAAAAGGTTTAAGTTGATTAAAGAGCTTTTCAGCAAATATGACTACTCGGGCTGTATAAGCTTAATTCTTGAGCTTACGGACTTCGAGCTGCCTAAGGATATAGAGCCTGAAATTCAAGCCTATGAGGTGATTAGCAAAGGGTTGGATGCCTGGGATAAGTTTGACCATGACAAGGCATATAGCTTTCTTGAATCTTATGCAGCTTATATAAAGGACCATTTTGGATTTTTTATAAATGTCAGGCGAGATAAGGAATCGTATGAATCTGAGGAGGAACTGACAAGAAAGGTAGGCTACAATATAGTTTTTGACCTGCTGCTGAATGCCCAAAGGCGGGCCTTCCGGGGTCAATATGATGATGGCGTGGCCCGCATGTACCGGGCACTGGAAATGCTGGGGCAAATTACCCTGCTGAACAACAGCCCCTCGTTGAAAAGTGGCGACATCCAAGTCGAGCTTTTACCGGAAAGTATACGGGATAAATATGAGGCCATGAGAAACACGCGCAGCGGAAAGATTGAGATCGGGCTCTGGGCAAATTTTGAATTAATTAAGGATCTTAAGGGCCCTATCAGTGAAGTAATTGCTATATACCGTAATCAATTAATCAATGAGACGAAAAAAAGGAACACCTCAATTCTTGCCCATGGCATCACCCCCCTGAGTAAAAAGGACTACGAGGATATGTATGAACCGGTTCAATTACTTATTAATGAGGTCGGTGAGATTCTAAAGCTAAAAGACCGTTATAATGAAGAAATACAATTTCCAAGAGAAATCATTTTTAACTAAATAATTAAAAGATAATTTAATTATTTGTTAATGTCTGGAGGATATATAAATGACCCTTAGTTTTGGCCTTTTTTTAGACGAGAGTGGCGACTTTGCTGACCGGTATTCTGGGGAGAAACGCAATTCACTGGTAGGGGGAGTGCTTGCACCGGCAGGCTTGCTAACAGCAGGCCTGGCAAAGAGTATTTTTGATCGTGCCTTTGATGAGGTTGAGCTGCCCAGACAAAAACTGGTGCATATGACGGATATGCCTGCTGATAAAGTAAGTCCTTTTGTTCTATCAGTTTTTAACCTGCTTAGAGAAAATAATTTGCAGCCTGTGCTAATTGAAAACAATGAGCGGGTACTTATAGTTGATCCGGATGTTACATTTTTAAATATTTTGGCTGAAGGCATTACCCGGCTGTTTGAGCATCTTGGTGCAGTTAATAAAAAGGTGTGTCTCAATGTGCTGGCTGCCAGGCGGCTGGCAGACGATAAAAAGTATCCCGGCTATAAGCGCGTGCTGGCGCAGGAAGAATATAGTTCCCGTCTTAATGAACGGCTGCACTGGTCCTGGGTCCGAAAGGGGCTTATGCAAGGCTACGGCAGCTGGCAGGTTAGCTCCTTTGATATTGGATCTGCCAGAGAAGATGAGAGGCTTATGCTGGCGGACGTAGTCTGTAATGCCTGGTATAACCGGAATAACGAAAAAAGGATTGTCCCCGGTCAGCGAGATCAAATGGAAATACAGGTCGGAAGATTCTACTACACGGTTCTTGAGCACGGCAGCACCGGGGCAGTAGCCCGTCTAATGGGCGAGGGGGCTATTGGAGAGGCTATGTTTGAGACTTTTACATCTCTTCTGGCCCTTGGTTCGACTCAGGTTCATAAGGAGATACTGGGAAAAAAATTAAAAGAACTTCTTCGGGATTGCGTAGACCGGTTAGCCGGCATGTCAAGTTATGGCCGGGCGCACCAGTTGTCCACATTGAGAGAGAGGTTTTATTACCTTGTCCATGTAGAGAGAGACTTGCATCGGGGCCGGCAGTTGCTTGAGTTGGTACAGGAGTTATTAATTCCGCCGTTAAAAGAGAAGTTGCCTGACTCGGAAGGGGCTGCTATTGATGCTTTAGAGTTTGATTTGAGGGTGATTAACCTGGCTATTGCCACCCATCGTGGCAACCTTTCCATGGCGGAGAAGCAGGTACAACATATACGTGGACTGCTGCCGGTTATGGCTTCAAGATGGGAAAACTTGAATGCAATTTCTGAGTTTTTCCTCAGGGAGGCCGTGCACCTTACCAATTCCTACGACTTTTGGGGTACAATTAAGCTGATGAATGTTATGTATAAATTTATAGAGGAAACTATCGAGTTGTTTCCGGTTGCGCTGCCCCAGGTGTTTGGAGAAGGCTTTAAATCAGATTTTAAAGGAAAGGTTCTTGGGTGCCGGCTGCAGGCTTATGCTTTTCTCGGACGCGGTGACCCTGATTACTACCAAAGAGCCAGATATGACTCAGATTTGGCTATCGCAGAGTTTGAAAAATGGGATGACTTAGCCAGGCATTACCTCTATCGCTGCTATATTGAAACAGACAGTGGAAATTATGCTGATGCTTTGGACTGGCTGGCTAAATCTTTGGGCCTGGGCCCTAAGTCTGAAATAAAGATAATAGCAGAAAGTTTATCGGCTGATCCCGAGGGGCAGAAATTATTTTCTCTTATGCACTACAGCCGCCTTATGGCCCGATCCGCTTTGGACGGAGAGGAAAAATTAGCTGGCTTGCTATATAAGGGTTGGACTGAGTATCATTTAGAGAATCATCCATTTTTAGTTTCCGGCAGTGATGAGCACCCCGCTGAAATATTATTCTGGAAGTGGGGCAGCTACCTTCTGGTAAATGGCAGTATTAAAGCAGGTCAGGAAAAACACGCCCGCGCACTTAAAATATGCTTTGCCAGCCAAGAAAATGACACCCTCTATACCATAGGCGTGGGCATACTTGCAGAGCAGGCTGCTATCCTGGCACAGGGCGGAGTTAAGTATAAGAATGAGTATAAGTCAGTGTTAAAGGCTTTGAGAGATAGTCTAAATAAACTTCTTTCCAAAGAGGGGCTGCTAATCTCCCTGACAAATTACTTTGTTCACTGGCCTGCTGCGGTGGAGGAGTTAATCTCAAACCCTGAGCCGGATAAAATTGTACGGCGGATAAGAAAGCTGGCTCATTCAGTTCCGTATTAGATTAATTCAGAGGATTAAAAGTGGAAAAATGTACATTAATCTGAGTGAGTAACGGAAATCTCTATGCCGGTAAAAAAATAAATGTCGTTGGTGCAGCCACCAACATCTATCACCGTAATAATTTAATAATAGTGGATATATGTGGCGGTACCTGCGGCGCACGTTAGCAAGTTCAATAAGATCGGGAGTAAAAGCAGAAAATTCCCTAAAGGATATAATCTGTGAACATCAAGACCGGCACAAATCTCATGAATTGATGGAATCATTGTTGCACCTCCCTTAAAGACGAGATATGATATCTATATAAAAGGGAGAGAATGGTTGCGCCACAATACTACGTAAATTATGCTTGAAGCATGTGAATTGGTGTACGTGCTCACCCATAAAAGAATAAAGAATCGTATCCTTTTGAAATTTTTAGGGCTATTAACATTTTCATTGAAGTGTGTGAACTTAGATCATGCGGGTTTGAAACCGTAAGGATTATGAAAAATAATCATATTAAAAAGGGGTATATTATTTCTAAAAAATGTGGGGAATTATTATGAAAATAGAATCATTGCGTATTAAAAACTACAAAGTTTTTCGTGATGTAAGCATTCGGGATTTACCTAATATGGCTGTTTTTCTTGGGGCTAATGGTTCGGGCAAATCTACCTTGTTTGATGTTTTCGGTTTTTTGCATGACGCTTTAACAGATAACATAAGATCAGCCTTGGTTAAACGCGGGGGGTATAAAGAGGTTGTTTCTCGGGGAGCAAAGGGTCCAATTGAATTTGAGATTAAATTTCGACCCAACCCGGGAGATCCTATTGTTACATATATCTTAGTAATTGAACCGAACAAAAGAGGCATCCCGGTGGTTAAGCGGGAGGTTCTTAAATACAGAAGGGGCCAAAAGGGTCAACCATGGCACTTTTTGGACTTTTGCGAGGGTATTGGGGTGGCTATTGTTAACGAGGATGAATACGTGAAACCAAATGCAGAACCAAAGCGGGAAGAACAACACTTGGATTCGCCTGAAATCTTAGCCATTAAAGGCTTAGGTCAGTTTCAAAAGTTTCCTCAGATCGCTGCTTTTCGTAGATTAATAGAAGGGTGGTATATTTCAGATTTTCATATTCAGGCAGCGCGGGCCAGTCAGGATGCCGGTTATAGTGAGCACCTATCACCCACTGGTGAGAATTTACCGCTGGTTGCTCAATTTATTTATGAACACTACCCAGAAAGTTTTCAGCGTATTTTGCAAAAAATGTCTGAAAGGGTGCCTGGTGTTACCAATGTTCAAGCTACCGAGACAGCAGATGGACGGATCGTTTTACGTTTTCAGGATGGATCTTTTAAAGACCCCTTTGTAGCACGTTTTGTATCAGATGGTACTATTAAGATGTTTGCCTACCTGCTGCTATTAAATGATCCACAGCCACATCCATTGCTTTGTATCGAAGAACCTGAAAACCAACTGCACCCGGAGCTTTTATTCGAGTTATCTGAGGAATTTAGAAGTTATAGTGATAACGGTGGTCAGGTATTTATTTCCACGCATTCACCGGATTTCGTAAATGGAATAGATATATCTGAATTGTTTTGGTTAACAAAGAAAGACGGTTTTAGTATCGTACAGCGGGCAGCTGATAATGAACTTGTACGAAACCTTGTAAATGAAAGGGATTTGCTTGGCTCCCTATGGAAACAGGGGTTCTTTGATGGTGCGGGTCCCAGATGAAGAAAATAGTTTTTCTTTTAGAGGAACCTTCAATGAAAGTTCTTTTGGATAATCTGTTGCCCAGGTTGCTCTCTTCTCTGGAAATCGATACTTCTGAAGTTAGTTTTAAAACTATTCCTCATGAAGGGAAACAGGATTTAGAAAAGTCAATTCCCCGAAAGTTACGAGCTTGGCGGGAACCCGGAGTGAGATTTATTATTGTACGAGATCAAGACGGTGCTGACTGCATTAGATTAAAAAAAAGATTGTATCAGTTGTGTGTAGATGCCGGAAGAGATGATTCGGTTGTAAGAATTGCCTGTAACGAATTAGAGTCATGGTTTTTGGGGGATTTAGGTGCAGTGGCTGCGGCCTATAATAAACCTGAAATTGCACGTCTGAAGAATAAAGCTAAATTTCGAGAGCCGGATAATCTGAGTAATGCAGCTCAGGAATTGAAAAGGCTAATTCCCAGGTACCAAAAACTTAAAGGTGCGAGGCTTATTGCACCTTATATTGATTATCGTAGAAATCACTCTAATAGTTTCCTCATTTTAGTTGAGGGCATTGTACGAGCTATTGGTTCCTGGCGGTAGCGGCTGGCGCAAATTACATTATTACCATTAGTTGTGCTGGTTGTACCAAATATAATATATTGCAACGCCAGTGTTGTTTTGAGGCCAGAAAGAAAAAGGAAGCCATTTGTAAATAAATTCAGGAATGTGTGTTTTTTTTATTTTATAGTGTCTCATAAAATCCTGACTTCGAATATTTTGTACTAAGGAGTGAGGATTATGAAAATAGAAGTTCAGTTAAACGGGGATAAGAAAATAATTATCCCAGAGAAGGTTTATGAGAACTTGCTCAGGTTTTTTATTAAGCTGTCTGCTAAAAAAACAGGGTGAGGGAAGGGAATATGCTGCTTCCTCCTCATGTGTCCGGGCAGAAACTTGGTAAATACCAGGATCTGAAAAGCACCATCGATGAAAAAAATGTTAACATCGGGGGATATATAAGGGTTTCTACAAAAAAAGACGGTCAAAAATCAAGTATTCAAAATCAAGGAAAGCTTCTGCGGCAGTGGGCTGAATTAAACGGGTACAACTTAGTAAAAAACTACACAGATGTAAAGTCAGGAGCTTATACGTATCTCAGAAATGAAATGCAGCTTATGTTTAAAGATGTAGAAGAAGGGAAAATACAAGGTATTGTGGCAAAGGAAATAGCCAGGACTTCCCGTGATGTAATGGATATACTCTCCATTAAACGCACCTTGGCTGATCATGGTGCCTTTTTTTTATCCATTAAAGAAAGCTACGACAGCCGTACAGATGACGACGAGTTTCTCTTGATTATTCATGGCGGATTAGCTCAAAAAGAAAGAAAAACAACTTCCTCGCGTGTAAAAATTACTCAGATTATCAAGGCCAAAGAAGGCAAAACCAATGTATCTGTTCCGGCCTTTGGTTATATGTTGAGTGATGATCGACAATACCTCATAAGAAATCCTGTTACAGCGCCTGTTTTTTGCCAGGTAATTGAATTATTTCTTAGTGGATGGGGACAATTGAAAATAGCCAAATGGCTGAACAAGCAGGGTATACGCACGCGCAGGGGAGGGTTGTGGGGCACCAATTCGGTTAGGACTATCCTGTCTAATCCGGTTTATCTGGGCACAACTATTTATAACGCTACTACTCTTGTCAGAGACAGCAAGGGTCAGCAAAAAAGAGTGGTGCGGCCACGTGAGGAGTGGATTGTCAGGGAAAATACACACGAGCCGTTAATCACTGAAGAAGAGTACAATAAAGTCCAAACGATAATGCGGCAGAGGAGAGAAAAATACAATCATGAATGGTCTTGCGACAGGAAGTATTTGTTATCAAGTATATTGCGCTGCAATGTATGCAAAGGGAAAATATATGGATTTGCGGATAAGCAATGTAGAAGTATAACCTACAAATATCGTTGTCTTGGCGGAAACGGGAAGTGCAATGGAAAAATAAAAATTTGGAATATGAAAAAAATCGATAATACCATATTGGCCTTTATCGCGGAGATTTTTTCTGATCGGGCAAATATGATAAATTTTATTAGAAGAAATGTTGATTTGTTTACAAATGATCTTAGCGAATTAGTTAAAAAGCGTGAAGTCAAAAAAACATTGCTGGAGCAAATAAATAATGCTATAAAAAAACAGCAGTTAGCTTTTGAGCAGGACATTATCACGGTGGCAGAGTATAAAGAGAGAATGGCGGAACTTCGAGATAATAAACTGGCTGCTCAAAAGGAAATAGACAGCTTAAACCGTAAACTGGAACAAATAGATATGATTGAGGAGAAGATTTATAAAGTATATGAGGATATTAAGGCTTTGATCGATAATATTGATAGCCTGCCAATGGAGGAAAAGTTTCAGTTAGTCAATAACTTTACTGATATATTCATAGACGGCAATGGTAATATTGTAGATGTCAGGTTTAATATTTAGGGAATAAAATTATAAGTCGGGCGGGCCCGACGGAGAGTTATCCGCGGCCTTAAGGTATTTAACGCAGCGCTACACCATGCCCACAGCTAAAACCAAGGGTTTGTTAACAGATATAGGTACAGAAGAACTTGCCCACCTTGAGATTATTGCCACTATGGTGTATAAGCTCTTGAAGGGAGCTACACCGGAGGAATTGAGAGCAGTCGATCTAGCCGGCTATTATACCCAGCATGATCACGCGTTATTTTATAATGATGCTAATGGAGTTCCCTGGACTGCTGCGTACATTCAGGCTACCGGTGATCCTATAACTGATTTGCATGAAGATTTAGCTGCCGAGCAAAAAGCCAGAACAACTTACGAGCATTTGATTTGTCTAACAGACGACCGTGACTTAATAGACGGTTTGAGATTTTTAAGGGAAAGAGAAGTAGTTCACTTCCAGCGTTTTGGGGAAGCTTTAAATGATGTGCAGGGATTTGTATACGGCAAGAAAATATTTTAATCCTTTAAGCTGTAAGGATAACCCGGCAGAAATAGTTTTTTGTGAATCAAAGCCAAGTTGCAACTAACCCGTACCATAAAGTTGGTACGGGTTAGTTGCAACTTGGCTTTTGTCAATGAATGAGTGTTTTTGTAAGAAATGTTTTTTAGTCAGCTTATTTTTGAAAAACTTGTCATTAATAGTATGCTGGTGCGCTCTTAGAACTTGTAAAGGCTAATATGGATAAAACATGAATAAGCAGTAATTGGCTCTAAATAGAGGAACTTTTCGATTATAAAAGCCATAAACGACAATATTCGATGCTTAGTTATTTGACTGATTAGGTCAAAAAATGGTACAATGACAAAGGTGTGCACCGATGCCAAGTAATTTAGAAAAAGGAACAGAATAATTTGCACCGAGTTGCTTTTTAAGCAAGCGGGGGAACCAATTTTTGGGGTGAGTTGCTCTTTGCAAGGGGCTATAACTTTCGGTCCTAACCCGTCAGCTAACCTCGTAGGTGTGGAGAGTGAGGCGTTATGTCCAGAGCTAAAATAATGTTTACTTCCCTTGCCCTGGGAATATCTCTTTGTATTTTACCGGGTATTTCTTTTGCGGAAACTTATACAGTTAAGCCGGGAGATACTCTCTGGAAAATTTCCCGGGATTATGGTACTACCGTAAGCAATATTCAATCATTGAACAATCTTAATTCTGCGTTGCTGCACCCGGGACAGCAGCTAGTGATTGGAGGTCAAGGCCAGAGTCCCGCCCAGCCACAGCAGCAGGTATCCAGAGGTTTGGGCCGGGTAAGTACAGTACTAAGTTTTTCAAAATCTCTGCTCGGTGTGCCGTATGTTTCAGGAGGATCGTCGCCAAGTGGTTTTGATTGCTCAGGTTATGTGAAATATGTGTTCGGTCATTTTGGTATAAACTTGCCCAGAACGGCTGGAGAACAGTATAATGCGGGTCTAAAAGTTTCTTCCGCAGAAGCCAGACCCGGTGATCTGGTCGCTTTTAAAACAGGCGGGTATATTTCGCATGTTGGGATATATCTTGGCGATAGTCAATTTATCAGTGCGACATCCAGTAACGGTATTGACATTACTTCTGTACATGGTCCTTATTGGGGCAGCCGTTTTTTAGGATTCAGTCGAATAATGTAGCCCGGTAAAGATTTTTGAGGGAAAGGGAAGATATTTCCAGAGCTATTCAAGAGATTTCTAACCATCTTCAATATAATCATGTAAAAAGACCGGCTTTCCATGTGCACTGGAAAGCCGGTTTTTGTTTTTCTATGCTGATTTGTATAATATAAATATTTTCGGCCATACTTTAATGTAGAATGTTAAAAAGTTGAAAAGAACCGCAAATGGTTATACAGCCTCTTGTTTTACGCTAAGGGCAATGCATAAGGTATTTTTCGCTTTTTAATAAAAAATCATTAAGGAGGCCCTGTAAATATGGAGGGTACAGTTAAGTGGTTTAATGCTGAAAAAGGTTTTGGTTTTATTGAGCAGGAGGGTGGCGGTGATATATTTGTTCACTTTTCTGCTATCCAAGGGGATGGCTTTAAAACCCTGGATGAAGGGCAAAAAGTAAAATTTGAAGTTGTAGAAGGAAACCGCGGTCCTCAGGCAGCTAACGTTAGCCGCATCTAATAAAATAAAAACAGCTTAAAAAAGGCATTTAATGGATAATGCCTTTTTTATTGTCGTTCAAGTGTGGTGCAGTTGGTCCCTGATGATACATGGATTGTTTTAGAATGGAACATAACTATATATAGAATATTGAATAGATTCTATTTTTTTAGGGTAAACATATTATAGCTGCTATTAATATTAATATTATTCAGCTAATTTTAATTTTGGCACAATTGTTGCAATTATATTGTTTATAGCAAATAAGGGTGCCAGATCCCTCTTGCGCAAAAAAACAAGAAAACACAATATATTAAGAGGAGGAGTTTTATTATGGCATTAGGTGAACAGGTTTACGGTTATTTTATTCCTACAGTAAATTTGATGGGCGTAGGATCAGTTAAAGAAGTTAAGAGCCAGGTTAAAGTTCTTGGCGGCAAAAAAGCTCTTATCGTTACTGATGTTGTATTAAATAAAATGGGCATGGCCGAGCAAATTAAGGCTCAGGTAGTTGAAGCCGGAGCGGAAGCTGTTATTTATGACGGTTCAGAACCTAATCCGACTGACAAAAACGTACATGACGGTTTAAAAGTATACCAGGATAATAATTGCGACATGATTATTTCCTTGGGTGGCGGCAGTTCCCATGACTGTGCTAAAGGTATTGGCATTGTGGCTACCAACGGTGGCAATATTAGAGATTATGAAGGCGTGGACAAGTCCGCTAAAGCTATGCCTCCTTTCATTGCTATTAACACCACTGCCGGTACTGCCAGTGAAATGACCCGTTTCTGCATTATTACCGATACTGACCGTCATGTCAAGATGGCTATCGTTGACTGGAGATGTACTCCTAATGTAGCCATTAACGATCCCGTGATGATGGTGGGCATGCCCCCTGCTTTAACAGCCGCAACCGGTATGGATGCTCTTACCCACGCTGTAGAAGCTTATGTATCTATCATTGCTACTCCCGTTACTGACTCGGCAGCTCTCATGGCCATCAAACTTATTTCTGAAAACCTGCGCAATGCAGTAGCTAACGGTCAAAACATGGAAGCCAGAGATAAAATGGCTTATGCGGAATTCCTGGCAGGTATGGCTTTTAACAATGCCAGCCTTGGTTATGTGCATGCTATGGCTCACCAGCTCGGTGGTTTCTATAATCTCCCGCACGGTGTTTGCAATGCTATCCTGCTGCCGCACGTTGAGCGTTTTAACCTGATTGCATGCCCGGAACGTTTTGTTGATATCGCAGTTGCCATGGGTGAAAATGTTGACGGATTATCCGTGCGTGACGCTGCTGATAAGGCTCTCAGTGCTATTGCAAAACTCTCCAGTGATGTTGGAATTCCCAGCGGTTTAACAACCCTTGGTGTTATGGAAAAGGATCTGGAAACCATGGCTCAAAATGCTATGAAGGATGCTTGCAGTTTCACCAACCCGCGTATTGCCACCCTGCAGGATGTAATTGAAATCTATCGCAGCGCTCTGTAAGAAATAGCGAAAACCATCAGCTAACTTAATATATCTATCGAAAGGAGGCTACTTTACTCAGCAGCCTCCTTTCTTATTCTTTATTGGACAATTCTCAATTATATATTTATAATAATAATAGATATAATGACTATATGTTTGGAATATAATACTGTTTTTTACATATTACGCGCTCAGGAGGTGTTGCTGTGTTTGAAGATAAAGTTGTGCATATTACAAAGTTTGTGGCTCCGGAGATTATATTCGGGCTTGGTGCTTTGAGCCAGGTTGGCGACAGCGTACTTCGACTGGGTGCACGCAAGGTATTTGTGGTTACCGATGAGGGTGTCAGCAGTGCCGGTTGGGTGGATACTGCCTTAGATTCATTAAAGGAAGTAGGTATAGAATACGAGTGCTATTCCGATAGTACCAGTAATCCCAAGGATGTTGAAGTAGCCAGCGGTGTAGAGGCCTATCGGCTTGCCGGGTGTGACGCGGTTCTGGCGGTGGGAGGAGGCAGCCCCATTGATGTGGCTAAAGCGGTGGCAGCGGTAGCATCAAATGGCGGCAGGATAAATGATTATGAAGGTGTAAATCGGATTATTCACCCGCTGCCGCCTATGGTGGTAGTCCCTACCACGGCAGGTTCAGGTTCTGAGGTTTCTCAGTTCGCTATGATTGTGGACACTAATCGCAAAGTTAAGATGACAATCATATCCAAATCCTTGGTGCCGGATATAGCTTTAATTGACCCGGTAGTGCTGCAGACCAAGGATGCCGAATTGACTGCTGTAACCGGTATGGATGCTCTTAGCCACGCTATAGAAGCATATACATCCCTGGCTGCCACACCTTTGACAGATGTGCATGCCATAGAAGCGCTGCAAACTATAGCTAATAACCTGCGCAGCTCAGTTGCTTCCAGAACAAATTTGAAAGCCAAATCTGCCATGGCTATGGCCAGCCTGCAGGCCGGACTGGCCTTTTCTAATGCCATATTAGGAGCCACACATGCCATGACCCATCAGGTTGACGGGCTTTTAGACCTGCACCATGGAAAAACAAATGCAGTGCTGCTCCCTTATGTAATGGAATTCAATATGATTGCCAGCACCGATAAATTTGTCAGGATCGCTGAGGCCTTTGGAGAGTGTGTGCGCGGGATGAGTTCTTGGGCGGCGGCTGAAAGGGCAGTTCATGCTGTGAGGCGCTTAACCCGTGATATTGGCATACCAAAAAATCTAACTGCGCTGGGCTTGAATGGTTCATATATTCCTCAGTTAGTAAAGTCCGCCCTAAATGACGCTTGTTTAATTACAAATCCACGTGATGTCGAAGAAGAAGATTTAACAGAAATCTTTCGAAAGGCTTTGTAAGGGGGTTAGGATTTTGTTTGAAAATAAGCGTAAATTGATTGAAAACCTTACAGGAGTAAACTCCTCTAAATTAAATTATTATCTGGAACTAAAAGAAATCAATAAATTAATCGAATTACAAAACAGCAGGTTAGCCATAATCAATCAGCTTGCTAAAGATATAAACATTGATATGTCCTTTACCGATATATTAGACCGGGTATATGATAAACTGCCTGCTGTAATAAAATGTGATTTTCTGGCCATAGCTTTATTGGAGAATGATGAGTTGGTTTTATCTGCGGTATCACCTAAAACAGGATACGTGGGCAAAACTATTCCTGCAAGCTCTGTTTTATGGGAAGTCATAGATACCGGTGAAAACAGAGCTTATGATTTGCCTGAGGCTTATTGTGATTTAGTGCAGGATGGCTTATTATGTGAATGGGATTTAAGATCACTGACGGTTAATCCTTTATTCGTGCAGGGCAAGGTAATAGGGATTTTAATCATCGGGAATCTGGTCTGGCATCATTATTCAGAAGCTGATTTGAGCTTTTCCGCTCAGTTAGCAGATCAATTGGCGGTTTGTATAGCCAATGCCCGTTTGTATAAACAGGTTTTACGTGGCAAAAGTGAGTGGGAAGAGACTTTTTCCGCGGTTAGTGAGCCTATTTTTTTAGTGGATTTGAATTATAATATATTGCGAGGCAACGAGCATTTTACGGATTTTGTTAATAGCCCGGCTGAAATAGAGGGTAAGAAATGTTATGAATTGCTCTGGGGCAAGGCCGCCAAATGTGAAGATTGTTTTTTGGAGACAGTTGTCGGAACCAGTAAAGCGGCCTATTACCAGAAACAACTGGACAGCGGTACTATTTTAGATGTTTTTTGTTACCCTGTGGTTAATGAACATAATGAGATTTATGCGGTTATTCAACAGATTAAAGATGTAACCGAGAGAGAAAAAATGAAAGCTCAACTGGTTCAGTCAGCCAAACTGGCAGCTATAGGTGAAATGGCAGCCGGAGTGGCCCACGAGTTGAATAACCCGATGACCGTGATGATAGGAAATGCTCAGCTTTTATTAAGAGAATTGTATGAAAAAGATGAGGATGACAGCACTTCCGAAATACTGCAGGATATTGTCAGCTGTGGCCTGCGCTGTAAGAAAATAATTCAAAACCTATTGTCCTTTTCACGACAGGATAGCTATCCCTATACATCAACTAATCTTAATGATGTTGTGGAACATGCACTGAGTTTGACAAAATATCAGATCAACAATAATAATATAGATATTACCTTTGCTGCGGCAAAAAATATACCCCCTGTTTTTGCTAACACCCATCAACTGGAGCAGGTAATAATAAACTTTTTGCTTAATGCCCGTGACGCTTTGGATACTGATTTGGGACGAGAGAAATGTGTGGAAATTCTAACCTCTGTACGAGAAGATGAGCTGGGACACAGGTGGGCAATGGTAAGTGTGCGGGATAACGGTCCCGGTATTTTACCGGAGAATTTGACCAAAATCTTTAACCCGTTTTTTACCAGTAAAGAGGCGTCCAAGGGAACAGGCTTGGGTTTATCTGTAAGTCTTGGCATAGCTCAGGCTCATAACGGAACAATTGAAGTAGACAGTGAGACGGGCCGGGGCAGTAAATTCACCCTGGTATTGCCGGTAGAAGAAAACAATACGGAGTAGAGGGGTGAGACTGTGCCAAATAATATTAATATTTTGATTATTGATGACGAGGTGGATGTAGGCAATTTCTTTCGTCGCCTGCTGCGCAGGAAGGCATATGATCTGACTGTTGCATTGTCCGGCAAAGAGGCCCGTGAACAAATAAATACCGGAAATTTTCATGTAGCCATGGTGGATTTAAAACTTCCTGATGCTGACGGTCTTGAGCTTTTACAGGAAATTAAGTCTGTAAAGCCAAACTGTGAAGTAATTATTATGACCGGCTACAGTACTGCAAGGACAGCGGTAAAAGCTATTCAATCAGGTGCCTTTGATTATATAGAAAAGCCTTTTGATGATATTTTGGTAATAGAAGAGCTTATTGAAAAAGCCTTGGAATTTGGCAAGAAAATGCTGGGAGATACTGATACCCAACCTGATTGGTTGCCTATTGCCGCTAGAATAGGCTACGAAGTAGGCAACAGTCCGGCCATGTTAAGACTTGTTTCGATGGCGGACAAGATAGCCAGAAAAAATATAAATGTGCTGATACAGGGTGAAACAGGAACCGGCAAAGAAGTGCTGGCCAATTTTATCCATGAAGCAGGCAACAGGACAGAATATCCTTTTGTGGCGGTTAATTGCGGTGCATTGCCTGAAAACTTGTTGGAAAGTGAACTCTTTGGCCATGAAAAGGGTTCTTTTACAGGTGCAGCCAACCAAAGAAAGGGGATTTTTGAGCTGGCTAACAAGGGAACTCTTTTTTTGGATGAAATAGGGGAAGCCAGTTTATCTATACAGGTAAAATTGCTGCGAGTATTGGAAACAGGCGAGTTTATGCGGGTAGGCGGTGAAAAGCCTATCCATACTGATGTGAGGGTTATTGCAGCCACTAATGTGGATTTGGAAAAAGCGGTTCGGGACAAGACCTTTCGGGAAGATCTTTTTTACCGGCTGGACGTAGTCAGATTATTGATACCGTCTCTTAGAGAACATAAGAAAGATATTCCGGTACTGGTTAATTATTTTTTAAATAAGTTCAAAAATAAATACGGCAGCGAAAATATGACATTTTCTAAAGAAGCTATGGAACTGCTGCTGGAACATGCCTGGCCGGGTAATATCAGGGAGCTGGCAAATACTGTAGACCAGTCAATGGCTCTGTGTGACGGTCAAATAATATTGCCCGCACACCTGTCTAAAAAGTTCTCCGGTAAGAAGTTAGCCGTTGACTCCGGAGCTAACGGTGATGACAGTGTTAAGAATATTCCCGTAAATGAAATTAAAAGTTATTTGGGAAATTCACTTTCACTAATTAAGATTTTGTCTGCAGATACGGAAAATTTGCCGGAATTGCTTCCTGTTTTGCGGGAATTATCAGAGGAATTGAAAAAGCTGTGTGATGACCAGGAGGTATGTGCCAATTACTCCTTGAATTTGCAGGAAGTTGAATCAATAACTGTAGCCAGGGCTTTAAGCCGCTGCAAAGGCAATATCAGTGTGGCAGCCAAGCTTTTGGGGATTGGACGTAATACCTTATATCGTAAAATAAAGGATTACGGGTTAAGTGTTTGATGAACAATTTAAGAAGGTGATGAGGTGCTTGACGGATATCAGAGGGAAATAAATTATCTTAGAGTTTCTGTTACAGACCGGTGTAATTTGCGTTGTGTTTATTGCATGCCTGCGGGCGGTGTGGCAGCAGCCCGGCATGAAGATATACTGACACTGGAGGAGATTGAGCAGGTAATTCGAGCAGCGGCAGATGTAGGTGTAAGAAAAATCCGTTTTACCGGAGGAGAGCCCCTGGTGCGCAAGGGTTTGCCCGGATTGGTCAAGAATATTGCTAATATCCGTGCAATAGACGATATTGCGCTTACCACCAACGGAATACTGCTTCCCGATTTCGGCGAAGAACTTAAGGCTGCAGGATTAAAGAGAGTTAATATCAGCCTTGATACACTTAAACCGGAGCGTTTTCGGGAAATCACCCGTTTGGGTGCTTTAGAGGATGTTTGGAAGGGTATTCGTGCGGCCTTACGCCTGAATTTAACCCCGGTAAAAATCAATACAGTGGTCATGAGGGGTATAAATGATGATGAGATAATAGATATGGCCCGCCTGACCCTGGAAATGCCGCTGCATGTGCGTTTTATAGAGTTGATGCCGATAGGCACACAGAATCCCTGGGTTGCAGGGCGTTACATCTCAGACGAAGAGGTAATGGAGGTAATTACAAAGCATTTGGGTCCCATGCAGGAGAAAAAAGTAACCGGCAGCGGTCCGGCTTGCAGCTTTCAACTGCCGGGTGCTTTAGGGACTATAGGGTTTATCACTGCTTTAAGCAATCACTTTTGTCATCAATGCAACCGCCTGAGGCTTACCAGTATGGGCAGTCTGCGTTCCTGCCTGTATGCAGAGAAGGAAACAGATTTAAAAGGTCCTCTGCGTAAGGGAGCTGGAAGAGAGGAATTAAGGAAGCTTTTAATCAAAGCGATAAATTTAAAGCCTGAGAAGCATAAGCTAATGGAAGGCTGGCGGGACAGCGAGAGGGTTATGTCTCAGATTGGCGGTTAGCTTTTGTTCTTTTGAAGTATCACATGAGGAGCAGGCTAAATCAAATAAATCCAGTATATTGGTAAGTTGGTATCTTAGTTTAGGGGGAATATAAGTTGTCCCAGTTGACTCATTTTGACGACAGAGGACAGGCCCGTATGGTGGATGTAGGGGGCAAAGCCGACACCGAAAGGGAAGCAGTGGCGCGAGGCGAAATAATAATGAAACCGGAAACATTAAAATTGATCAAAGAAGGATGTATGTCCAAAGGAGATGTCTTGGGTGTGGCCAGGGTTGCCGGTATCATGGCTGTAAAAGAGACAGGGCATTTAATACCAATGGCCCACCCGATTCTGATTACGGGTTCAGGAATTGGTTTTCGTCTGTGTCACCCGAATAGGGTGGAAATAGAGGCGCGTGTACGTACAACAGGCAAAACCGGTGTTGAAATGGAGGCTCTTACAGCAGTCAGTGTGGCAGCTTTAACCATCTACGACATGTGCAAGGCTGTGGATAAGGGCATGACCTTGCAGAATATCCGCCTGGTCAGTAAAACAGGTGGTAAAAGCGGAATATATAAAAGAGAAGAAGAATCAATATGGGAGGAACAATTATAGCTGTGTGAGCAGTCCTTAATGAGACAAATCATTCTATACTCGTTGGAAATTACGCTTATGATGGAGATATTAATATAAATTCTCAGCTTTATAAGTTATAATAGATATAGTTATGCAGTGCTAAAATCAACCGGAAATGCTTTGGCACCATTATATTGGAAAAAAGAGGTGATATTATTGATCAAAGTAGGCATTGTAACAGTCAGTGACAAAGCTTCTCGAGGAGAGCGAGTGGACGAAAGCGGTCAAGTTATTCGGGAAATTATTACAGGGATGGGGGCCCAGGTAACCCACTATATAATTGTTCCGGATGAAGTTGAGCAGATTAAAGAAACCTTGATTAAGTTTTCCGATTTGAAGGGAGTGGACTTGATTCTTACTACCGGTGGTACCGGGTTTGCACCCAGAGATTGGACTCCCGAGGCCACACTGGACGTTGTGGAACGCATAGTTCCGGGCATTCCTGAGGTGATGAGGGCTGTCAGTTTGACAAAAACTAACCGGGCTATGTTGAGCCGTGCGGCTGCGGGTATCAGGGGTAAGACCTTGATTATTAACCTGCCCGGGAGTGCCAGAGCTGTTCGTGAGTGCCTGGAAGTAATTCTGCCTGCATTACCGCATGGTATGGAAATGCTAAAAGGTGAAGGCAGTGAATGTGCCCGTCCATGAGCAGTGAATTTGAATTTAACGCTGCTCCGGTTTTATAGCCATTGTTGGAACCTTTAATTCCGGGAAGACTGCTTTTTTAGTGAAGTTGATTTCTGCTAACCTGATAAAAGCAATATATCTGAAGTAGAAGCACCCTTTCAATTGCGGTGCTTTCATTTATTTTTCCTGAATAATGTATATAAATTGTTGAACAGGAAATAATAGTTTTAACCTCAGAACCTTCCTAATCTCCCTGCCCCCGTCGAATAATGGCGGGGGCCCCTTTATGTGCGCCGCTAAAAAAATCTTTTGATATATAGGGCGTATATCGCCAGAGCCAGGTTAAGCGCTGCCAGAGCAAAGATTCCGACAGCACCTCTCCGGTTCCCTTTTTGCCAGGCCCACTGTCCGAATGTATAAGTGTAGTAGGTTATGCCGAGGGGGAAAACCATAATTAACCATTTCAATGTGGAGTCACTCTTTTCTCTATTGCTAATTTGCCCCAGAACCGGTTGTTTTTATCTGTAAGCCGGTTCTTCGGATGGAAGTATGTGCCTTAATGTTGACCTCAACATCTTTAAACCTTTCCGGCCAGTTAAAATCTTCCCATTCTCTTCTGGTCAAAAAATGCTTCTTGATATGATTGCCAAAGCCTAAAATATCAGTATCATTTTCCTGGCATTTTTCTATCAGGTCATTGGCTTTTTTCTCAATGATTTGATTCAGGCTTTTTTCTAAAATACCTGTTTTATTATGATTTTCATAATTTATTCCGCTGGATATTGCTGCTATATCAGCTTCTACAAATAGATTTATATCGATTATTACTCTGCCTTCCGTGGTTATTTTAGAGTGATATTCCGGCGAACGACCCTGTTTGATTTTTAAGCCTATAAAATATTCAGGTCCGGCAATCGGGTCCGGTAAGTTAATAGTTGCCTTATTAAACTGTCCCAGTAACAATAAAAATGATCTTGTTTCAGTGCCGTTTAAGGTGCCGATCATTTTATCTCTCTTAAACATTGCTGTGCCTATAAACTGAGTTATATTTTTACCCTCTATGGGGACTTCACCAGCCAGGTACGGGCCGACTTCGTAGTTGCCCCCCTTGGTAGGGCCGGGTTTTGTAGAGGATAAACCGCCCTCATGAATGCCAATTATAGGAAGAGTGGATTCTGTACCGATAATTTTGGTTTTTTCATAAAACTTATAGAACTGTGTAGGCATGAAAAAGGAATTAAAATTTGATATTTGTGCAATTAGTTCGAACTGTTTGGAAGGACTTATCTCCAGCAGAGGCTGATTGTTTTTTAAAAAATCCTTAGCTTTACCACGAACAATATAAACACTGGCTGTTTCCCTGAATTCCGGCAGGCGGTTTAGAGGAGTCAACCATTTGGCCAGACCGTCTCTGGCCAGTTCTTCTGAAAAAATATATGCTTTGGTATGGAGCAGAGACAGTCTTCTGGTGGTAGCGCTGTTCATCAGGTCAAGAGCGCTGACCGGGGCGGTAGCTTCCACACTGCCTACCAGGGTTATGCTTCCGCTGCCGCCGGCTCCGCCCCCCGGGGCGGAACTTGTCATTGCCCTGGGATTGGCTATATTAAAAGTTACAATCAGGTTGTCCCGTTCACCTTTGTCAAAACCCATGGAGAGCACGAAAGCTACCTCATCTGTTTCCTGGCTGCCCCAGCAGCCGCTCTGCAACAATAGAATTATTATTGCTAATGCAATAAGTGCCAGCCTTGCCGGTCTAAATGGCGCTGCCTGATTATTTAACATTTTGTCTTGTCCCCTTGAATTTTATAATCAGCAGTAATAAAATCGGAATAATATAGTTTGGTATCAGGGCACCGGGGCGCAGGAAGGTGCTGTCCAGATATATCGTTGTCGGCATATCGTTTGGCAAAAAGCTTAGTATAAACAAAATCATGGCTAAAGGCCATAGTAAAGGCCTGTGATCAGGAAGTTTCAGGCTCTCAGCCAGGGTAAAAGCCGCGGCATATAGTGTTATTGCTATTTTCAAAATAGCAATAAAAGACCAGATGATAATAAATATGGACTCAACACGCTGAAAGAAGATGCTTAAATATATTATTTTAGCCAGCCTATAAAAGGGAAAGGCTACTTCTCCGGCTATGCGCCAGCTATGTGTCAGGATCATAACCAGAAGCATCATTATTAGGAGTAAGAAACTGGCAAATGAGGCGCTGTAGCCAACGCGGACAATTTGTTTATAGTCACCGAAAGACCTAACAATTACACCGGCCAGAATAATCTCACTGACGGCAGCCGTTTTGAACGTTCCAACGACAAAAATATCATATAATGAACTGCCGATTAGTGGAAAAATATTGCTGTATTCCCAGATAGGGTAAAGAGCTATCAATAAAACTATAATGCCTATGGCCACAAAGGGGTAAGTTACGCTGGCTGCCCTAGCCAGTGTCTCCAAACCAAGGTAAGCTCCCACCAGGCAAACTGCCAAATATCCAATGGTAATAATGCTAATCGGTGTGCTGGTCAAGCCGACTGTTGTCATTTCCTCACTAAATTCTCTGGTGAATAAAGCCGCTATCGACATAAAAAATATAACATATATCAGATTAACCGCGGTACCCAGGTAGCAGCCCAATGTCTCTTCAGTGATTTGCACAATATTTTTATCCGGATTGTGCTTTAACAATTTGCTCATAATCAACATACCGCCCAGGCAAACCAAAAGCCCTCCGATAGGTGTTATCCAGGCAGCATTTTTTCCCGTATCGATTAAGTTAGCAGGAAAACTTAAGAAGATTCTGGCGGACATGGTCATAGTCAGTAAAACAAAAGCTTCAGTTGAGCCGAATTTACTTTGTTTCTTCATCTTCCCCTGCCTCCCGGTTTTTGATCCAACCGCGAGAAATTTCCGGCTGTCGGATTTTATCCAATGGATTTATGTAGTCCGGTCTTTTTTCCTGGAAGAATAGCGGCAATCGCGTAACTACGTCTGTTCCCGGCGCTACACGTGGACCCATTGGCGTCAGGTAAGGTACGCCGAAAGATTTCATGTTAACCGTTAAAAAAATATGGACGCTCAGTCCAAGTGTTATTCCGAAAAAACCCATGCTGGCGCCAAGAACGATATAAAAAAATCTATAGATGCGCAATGCAAAGGACATGGAGTAATTGGGTATAGCAAAGGAGGCTAAGCCGGTAACGGCAACTAAAATAACTAAAATGGGACTGACTATATTAGCCTGGACTGCTGCCTGTCCTAAAATCAAAGCCCCCACAATACCTATGGTTGATCCCATCATACCGGGCAGTCTAAGACCCGCCTCCCTGATCATCTCAAAAGATAATTCCATCAGCAGTACCTCGACTACTGATGGGAAAGGTACTTTCTCCCTGTTGCCTGCAATGGCTAAAAGCAGGTCGGTGGGGATCATTTCATGATGAAAAAGAACGATGGAAAGGTAAACTCCAGGCAATAAAAAAGCTATGTAGAAAGCCAGGGTTCTGATATATCGCAGGAAAGTACCGTATTGCCAGCGCAAATAGTTTTCTTCTCCTGTATGAAGCAAATCAAACATGGTTGTAGGCACTATCAGAACAAAAGGACTCCCGTTAACAATAATAGCAACCCGGCCTTCTATCAGTAGTGCTGTTACCCGGTCCGGTCTTTCCGTGGCAATTACTTGAGGGTTGAGGTTGTAAGGATGATCCTCAATAAATTGTTCCAGCAGACCGCTATCTGTAAGCAGATCGGTTTTTATACTGGCCACTCGTTTTTTCACTTCTTTTACCAGCATTGGGTTGGCCAAATTGTTTATGTACATTATGGCTACATTACCGTGATTTCGCACGCCGGCAGGAATCATCTCAGTGATCAGGTTTTCGTTTTTAAGCATTTTCCTGATTAAAGCAGTATTTGCCCTGAGTGTTTCAGTGAATGCTTCCTGTGGGCCCCGTACAATTTGCTCAACCATGGTTCTGCTTACGGCACGGTGCTCCCAGCCTTTAGTTTCTACTGTAATTGCATGAGATAAATTTTCTAAAAAAATGGCTGTTTCACCGTAATTTATCGCATCCAAAACCTTTCGATAATTATTATAGGTATTAACCTGATTGCCGGGAATTAGATTCTTTATCATAAATTCGGCATTATTTGCATCAGGGCCGAGATGCTTTTCCTTTGTCTGCAGCATTAAAGTTTTTAACAACATATCTTGCAGGGCTTTATCTGTTAACCCGTCAATAAAAACCAGAAAACCTTGTATCTCAGGTGTTGTACCTAAAGTGAATTCGCGTATAACAACATCCTTATTCTTAGGCAGGCCGTAGAGAAGCTTGAGTATTTTTTTGTTAGTTTCCAGGCAAGTGTCAATCTTTATCTGACAAGTGTCGCCAGGTTCTTCATGTTGATCTTGTTTTGTATTTTTTTGCACTTTCAACTCAGAAAGGCTGATTGGTTTTCTAATCTTACGCTTGACAGCTGATATATTATCCTTATTATTGATGTTGTTTATTTTATTTTGATTGGCTAAATGTCCGCTTTTATTATCTTCTTTAATACGTTCATCAGACGGTAAGCTTTTTTCTGATTCTGTAGATACATTTTCGGTGTGAGACGAACCTAGTTTATTTTTTTTATTGTTTTCAGACAGAATAAACTCTTCCTGTGCTGAACTTTCATGGAAACTGATATACTTAAGGAGTTTATTAATCATATTCATAGCATGCCATCCTATTCTTTATTTGTAATTATATGTTATCCTTAGTCCGTAGAATTATTCCTGCTTTAAAAGGAATAATAAATATACAATTCAACCGAGCCGGGATAGCAAAAGGAGTGGGAGAACAATCATGCCCTGGTTGATCGTATTCATATTTAGCTGGATATTATTTTTCATGTTTTTCGATAGGAAAAGGATGGCTGTTGGTCTGTGGGGAGGATTTATGTTTGCCGCCCTGGCATCGATAGTGGATTGGGGCATTCAGCAGATGGGTTTGTATGAGTTTAGGTACCTTATTATCCCTTTTTTTGGTAGTTCCCTCTTCTATATTTGGGGACCGGTATTTACTATGGGTGCCCTGTTTTTTCAATTCTTGCAGCCAAACAGGCTGCTGCAAGTTGCCAATATACTCGTTTTTTCAGTGGCCTATTTGTCTATGGAATCTTTGATTGTCAAATCCGGAGCAGCAAGTTATCATAATTGGCATTTGCTGGCCAGCTTTGGAATAGACTTATTGACCTTTTTTTCCTTTAGTTATATCGGGGGATTAGTTATAAATGCAATAGAACAAAAAAAAGCTTATTAAAATATATTTTAAGGAGATAGTAAATTGATGAGTCTGACCGCCTTTTCTCTCTTGATGCTGGGCATAAGCATTATATTTGGATTGTGGCTGCAGTTTTTACGCGGCATAAAGTAAGGAAAGCTTTAACAACCCTCTAAGAGTCTTCTGAACTGTTATTAATATCTATATTGGAAATGTATTTTTCTTTTTTAAACCCCAAAAATTTGTTGATAGGAAAAGGCTTAGCTTCAATGGCCAGTATTTCTTGTTGGAGAACTATGCTGTGCTGCTCCTCTTCATCTCTTAATTTTTTAAACAATTCCCTGGCGGAAGGATTAATAACGACAAGCATAGCCTCATTATAAAATCTCTGATTGGCCAGTTTATCCTGAAGAACATCATACAATAGATCAACAGTGTTCATATTGCCCTCCGGTTTTTTCTATTTAATATTTAAATTATCCATTTCTATTTTTAACAAAATCAGATGTTTATCACAGCCGGCAGCAAAATCTGCGAAAAGGTTTTTCAGCCGCCTGTCCGTTATGTTTTCCGATAGCGCCAGAAATTTTGCGCGCCTGTGCTTTTCCCTTACAGAAGCTTTTTTAAAAAAGGCCGTGAGAAAGTCCTTATCACTTAAGCTGGAGTAATTAGTCACATGATCACCTCTCAAATAAGATATTTTAGTAGAGATATTATATATGAATCCGAAAAATAAAATACATTACTTTATGATAAGAGGGTGAGAATGATGAGGGTGGCTGTTATCGGAGCGGGGATCTCCGGTCTGGCCTGTGTACATGAATTGGAGAGACATGGTATTGAACCGGCAGTGTTTGAACAGAAGCATCGATCCGGGGAATTATTTGATCACTGTGCGGCCACTTTAGAGTTATTTACCAGACCTTATGATGCTTTGGATTATTTACAGTCTAAATATAATTTGCATCTCAGACCAATAAGCAAGATAAAAAGAATTATTATGAATGTTCCCACAAAAACAGTTCCTGTTAAAGGCGATAATTTAGGCTACTTTTTCCTCAGGGGGCATGATCCGGTTTCCATAGAAACTCAGTTGTTTGAGAGCATTAGAAGCAAAGTGAATTTTAATTTTAGAGCAGATTACGCTGAACTGGCCAGGCAGTTTGACTACGTGGTTGTGGCCAATGGCCAGTATGATATTTCCAGGACTCTTGGAATATGGTCAAATACCTACGAAACATACCTGATCGGAGCTATTGTGATTGGTGATTTTGATTTAAATACACTGGTTATGTGGCTTAATACCAGGTATGCTAAATCTGCGTACGCCTATTTAGCGCCTTTAGAAAAGAACAGGGCTTTCTTGGCTCTGGTTGTTCCTTATAGCACACCTGAGCAAGCGCGTGAATATTGGAAGCTGTTTTGGGAAATTGAAAAACACCCATGGGAAATTGTTTATGAGGTCATGGTGCAGCATATAGCGGGTTTTGTTTATCCTCATCAAGTCGGGAATATATTATTGGTAGGAGTGGCAGGGGGGTTTTTAGATCCTTTTTTGGGTTTTGGAGTGCTTGCTTCACTTCAGAGTGGTGCTCTGGCTGGCAGGGCTGTTGCTACAGGTAAAAAATATGAGGATCTGCTGCGGCAGCTAAAGGAGGATATGAAACACTCACTGGCATTCAGGCAGTTGTTGAAAGGTGTAGATAATAGCGATTTGAATAGGCTGGTTTCCTTGATAGGTAAGCCCGGAATAAAGCAGTTTATTTATAATACTAATATCGATTTTGCCAGGTGGGGGACTGAACTAATCGGCAGGGTGGAAAAATTTTTTAATTAATATGATTTTTGTATATAATTGCGGTTGTTATTTTTTAGTAAATTCAATAGATAAATCAAGACCAGGAGCCCGCTAAATGTTAGGAAAAAACTGTAATATAATTGCCAATTGGGGTAGATAATTGCTTCCGCGCGATACATTAATGATTCCAAAAATAGGAAAATAAATGAGCAATATAAAGTATAGAGTATCTTCTTTGGGTTTTCTTGAGGAAGCCAGTTTAAGAACAATAGGGTGGTGGCGTAAACAGCTATAATATGTAGGACAGGTAAGTTGCCTATATATAATAAGCCATGTTTATAATAATATAAGTGCAGTTCGGTTCCTAAGGTATCAACGATAACCATAATTAATACTCCGAGCAAACTCTTAGCCCAAAGAATATAAAACCTGCGTCCGACTAAGATTGAGGCCAGTAAACATATGGCAGAAGTATAAATTAACCAGGGCATAAGATCACTCCATATTATATGCTAAAGCATATAATGTGCTTATTACTGCCATAATATGTGCATATATATAAATTATTATTATTCATCCACAGAAGGCCTTTGTAAAGCACAAAAAACCGGATGGTCATAAGTAACCATTCGGTTTTCTTTATGCTTCGGGAAATTATGCTTATTATGGATTTGCGGGTAAGTTTAAGGTTAATACCGCATGATTTCCCGGAGCACGAGTGCATGTAGCGTTGGAAAGCCGCCTTAGGTGATTTTCCATTATTTAAACTTTTTTTATCTGGTGCTTGCAGACCATAGAGTAACTCAAAAGTACCATTCCAATAGCGGATAAATAGGGGTGTATGTCAAATTTAGCTTGATATACAGCAAACAAGGCCAATAATAAGCCGGCTACAGTTATTGGCAGTCCTACAAAAACATTATCATAATTAAGAATATTAAACCTGGCCAGCCTGTAGGCTCCGCAAATAACAAAAGTTACGGCTAGAATCAAACCCAGAACTCTTAGCTCGCTAAAACTCAGCATGAAGGTTGTTATGGCTGGAGCCATACCGAAAGTAATAACGTCCGCCAGTGAATCAAGCTGTTTGCCAAGCTCACTGGTTACCTCAAATTTACGGGCAAGCTTGCCATCGAAGCGATCAAAAACAGCTCCTATAATAATCAATGTGCCGGCCAGCGTGTATTGCTCGGAAGCAGCTACAATAATAGCCAGCAGGCCCATTGTGATATTGCAGAAGGTCAGAATATTGGGCAGCAACGCAACAGGAAATAGCGTTTTGCCAATTCTATTCATCAAGCAACACCCCCAAAACTGTTAATCCACCTTTAACCTTTTGTCCTTCTTCGGCGAAAACTTTTACGCTGGCGGGTACGATTATTTCCGTACAGGAGCCGAATTTTATTAAACCGAAGATTTGTCCCTGTTCCAACTGATCACCTTTTTTCATGTAGCAAACAATACGCCTGGCAATAAATCCTGTAATTTGATGCACCAGCACCTTTAAACAATCATTTTCTATGCCAACAGTATTTCTCTCGTTAATATCTGAGGCATGGCTTTTGAAAGCCGGCAGAAATTTACCCGGTCTGTATTCTGTAAATGTAATAGCTCCCTTAATAGGACTTCGGTTAATATGAACGTCAAATATAGATAGAAAAATACTGATTTTTATGGCTTCGCCTTTTATATAACTGTTTTCTTTCAACTCCTTTACTTCTAGAATTGTTCCGTCTGCCGGGGATAATATATGTTTGCGGTCAGAAGCAATAGTCCTTTTAGGATTACGGAAAAAGAACAGTACAAATAATAATAATATTGCGGGTAGTATAGCCAGATACTGATAAATATTATAAAATATTATTATCAGAATAAGCAGTATCAGTATCAATGGCACACTGTCTTTAACGATCATTTCTTTCCTCCAGTGTATTTTTCTATTCATATTATACTGCACATTTGTTATAAGATAAACTATTTTTTGTTTGAGGAGAAAATAATGGCATATAGTTTTACTTTAATGTATAATATTTACGTTTTAACTCATCATCTACACAAAATTGAGCTTTTTATTCGCCACTCACATTTACTTTCTCCTGTCGGTATTCTTATTCTTTCCATAATCAGACCTTTTATTTTGTTGCCTATTTCTTTCATCGGTTTATCCGTACCTCTTATGTACAGGTTTGGTATGAGCCTGTTATTAATAAATATTTCCGCTGTTATTAGCGCCTCTGTTCTGTTTTTTGCAGCCAGGTGTTTTTCCGAGAGAATTCAAATCTTTTTAAGCGATAGACTTGATGCCAAATACCTGAATATGTTAGAACAGAACAAATTTGAATTGATTTTTTTTCTTCGTCTCAGCATGCTGGTTCATTTTGACTTACTTTCTTTATTGGCCGGTCTTTCGGGTATTTCGTACAGGGGCTTTCTGCTGGCGTCTTTTGTCGGTTTTTTCCCTGAATCAATTCTTTTTAGCGCTGTTTCTATTGTTCTGGAGAATCCGGGAACCTTTTTCAGGTTTGTTCCTTATATTTTGGCTTACGGGCTAATCGTTTATATAGTGCGTAAAAAAATTAGAAAAGGG
The DNA here is from genome assembly GCF_000024205.1 of Desulfofarcimen acetoxidans DSM 771. NCBI lineage: Bacteria > Bacillati > Bacillota > Clostridia > Eubacteriales > Peptococcaceae > Desulfofarcimen > Desulfofarcimen acetoxidans. Next base: position 3,129,552 of record NC_013216.1, on the reverse strand, counting down.
AAGGTTAGATGAATGTGTCTCTACATATGAGATAAGTTTAGAAATGAGGTTGGCAGGATGATAAAATCACCCAGATTAAATATAACTGAGAAGGAACCTGTTTCCTTAATCCGTGATTTTAGCATATTTACAGACTATCTCAAGGCTAATAGAATTTCATTGGCAGAAGTAAATTCTTATATATCCAAAACAGACCTTTATCAGTTGAATTTGCTGATGACTAAACCGGAAATCCTGTCAACTGAAAAACTAGTGAGAGTTTACCCCCTTTTGAATTTTTTTTATCATTTAGTACTATCAGGAAGGTTGTTTGTAAAAGTAACAGCTAAGGACGGGAAAAAAGTATTAGAGCCGGATCAACGTTTAAAGCTATATGAAGCATTGACTGTAACGGAAAAATATTTCTTTTTGCTGGAAACTTTTTGGACTGATATTAATTGGATTAATGCCGGTAAATGTTTGCTCAAAGATATGAACAGTATTTTTGATGTTCCTGTGATAGTCGCTTATATAAGCGGTATGAGGCCGGGACAAACAATAATTTTAAAAAAAACAGATCATCTCAGTATAGAATATTTGTTTTCGAAACTTAGCTACATTAATCTCTACTTATCATATTTGGGTTTGCTTGATGTAATACCTGATGAAAGAATGATTAATGGAGTGAATAGCCGTGTTTTTTATCCTTTTTCCATAAGTGCCAATGCTTTTGGTATTCATATGGCGGATATTTTAACTAAATACAGGCATATACCGCTCTGGAATCTGCCTTTTCGCCGGTGGAATGGTGAATACAAAGCTGTACCCGGAACTCCCTTGCCGGAAGACTTACGCTACAGAGAAATGCTTTTGATTATTAAGGAGATGGTGTTTTATAAGGACAGGTCCAAGATACTAGTGCCACCCAGGCAAACTAAGTTATCCGAACCTTTTTTCCTGCCTTTTAAAAATATGTTCGCGTCGGATGAACTGCAAAAAACCCTGCCCAGGCTGGAGAATAATTTTCATGAAGGTACGTATGTATTTAAGATATTTCTAAACCCTAGTTTGGCGACATAATTTGCCAAATGCAGATATGACAAGGGCTTGAGCCCTATAGGTTTAAGAGTGTTGTCCCTACAACCAACACTCCGCTGCTTTTAGAACTGGTTCGACACGCTTTTTATCAATAACAACCTCACATTTCAACGCATGGAGAATCTCCTTTAATTGAGATGAAGGTTGCGTAATACTCAACCAAGAACGATTTGTTTGTTGAATGGCAAGACGATTAACCAGACATTCTCTTAGGGTACCAATAACTTCTTCAGTAGAATAAGCCAGATCATTTTGCTTTAACCGGTACTCTATGTCATTGAAAATGAAGTATGCCAATACACAAATTATTACATGTGCCATAACCCTTTGTTCTCGGGTAAGGTAAATTGGTCTTAAATCTAGATGATCTTTAATTTCATGGAATGCTTCTTCAACTTTGTTTTTGCGACGATACCATTGAATAATGTCAATTGCTGTATGTGATGTAACATCCAAATTGGTAATAAAGCATGTAATACCATGAATTCTTTGCTCATTTTTTTGTGCCACGGTATTAATCGTGTACGACAGTTGAAAGGATTGAATGGTTCGTGAGTTACCCCGTTTATTGATAACTTCAAAATCATATGGTTCAATATTGACGGATACCCATTTTTTTAAATGTTTACGCTTCAGCATAGCGGCAACTTCCCGTTCAAGCAAACTTTGACAACGTTTCTTTTTAGCTTCACGGAGTGACTGATTTTTAACGGTTAGCCATTGAACAAAATAGGCAACATTATTTAATTGTGCATGATGTTCATCAAAAAAACGAGCCACGTCAAAGGTCAGGATATAACGTCTATCATCAATTATAAACTCGCGATAATATAAAAAAGCGTTTTCGTCAAAGGGGAGAAACTCTTGCATGACCATAATTTGTTCATAATTATCTGGGGTAACTGATTCCGGTAATGCTGTATTGAAAAAATCTGCTTTTTTAATCTCATCCCGATCCATTGCAGAAACATACGTCCATTTTTCGCATTCCAACGCAACAATGTTGTCTGTAGATACCATACCACGATCAAATACCATGGTACAGTTTTTTAGTGCAAAGCGAGCTTTAACATCCTCAATCAAAGGCTTAATTGTTGTGATGTCCTGAGTGTTTCCCGGCATAACACGCCAGTAAAAAGGATACCCCTCAGGAGTAATCATCAGGGCAATTACTATTTGTTCGCAATCGGGTCGGTGATCTCTGGAGTAACCAAGTTTAGCGATTACACAACGACTGCCCGTCAAGTAAGATGAGGTGATGTCATAAAAAAACGCATTCTCTGTATGTGGCCATCGGTTTTTTATCTGATGGAAAAGGAACGTTTGTAGTTCACCTTCTGATTTATGCAATCTGTCAAGAGTACGATAAACTTCAAATTTATCAAGTTTGGTAGGATCATCGATACCCAAATAGGCAGGAATAACTGTTTTCTCCATCCAATCCTTGATATTAATTTTCGCTTTTGGGTCGATACATCGGTTAATTACAAGTGCTTCTACCCACTGATCTTTTGAAAAGAATTGATGAAAATGCCACTCGTGCCATAAATGGTTTAGTACTGCTACATCAAGATATGCAGCATGCTTGGTCACAACAATTTGTTCCGGTTTTGAAACAATAATATCTGGATTGTTATGAGCATTTAGAGTAATTCGTAAACGTTCGGCCTGTTCATCTGACAATGTGCCGACGTTAAATAAAATGCGGTGTTTAACCTTTCCGTCTTCACGATAGGATTCTACTATTTTATAATGACAGTATATTTTATTGTTTCGTTTGAAAATCGATTTTTTTAGAAACATTGTAGCCCTCCATTATTATTGGGACTACAATAATTATACCCAAAAACCTTATATAATCAAGAGTTAAGTCGACTTTTCTTAAAAAAGTGTTGGGACTACACTTTTTTAAGTAGATACCCTTTAGGCCTTGGTATTACAGGGTTTGGCAATATATGTCGCCAAACTAGGGTCTAAACAAAAATAACTGTAGGCATGTTGAATTAGCTTCCAGGCATAAACTTGCGGATCTGCATTTAGCTGTACAGGAAGCTCTGGGTTCACAGAATAATTATCCATACAAATTTTATGTTGATGATATCGGTTGGTGTCGGGGTAATTCTTCTTTTGGCGGGAATGATCAGAATACTGATGCAGGAGAACTGCGCATAGGGGAATTACGGCTGTATAAAGGCCAGGAAATCCTTTATACATATGATGGTGAGGAAAAGATGAAATTTGTTCTGTTGTTGGAAAGTATTCATGACGACTGTCCTTTACCGTTAAAACCTGTAATTTTTTAGAAAAACAGATTTCTATGGGATGAAATATATTAGTAGGACATTTTTTTGTTTTGTGATAATACAACTAAGAGGGGAGAAATATATGCGTTTTATTGATAAATTAGCTGAAAAAATTCTTGTATTTGACGGTGCTATGGGTACTATGCTGCAGGCTGCCGGACTGAGAGCAGGAGAGTGCCCGGAATTAATTAACTTAAAGAATCCTGAAACAGTAAAAAATATTCATCGCCAATATGTTAAGGCAGGAGCGGACATAGTCGAAACCAATACTTTTGGTGGCAGCCGCTTGAAGTTGCTTGAATACGGATTAGCGGATAAAGTTGCGGAAATTAATGCTTCGGCAGTACGCCTGGCTAAAGAGTCTGCAGACGGACAGGCATTGGTTGCTTTATCTGTCGGCCCGACAGGAAAACTGATGTTTCCCAACGGACCTTTGACTTTTGACGAGGCGCACCACGTATTTAGTGAGCAGATATCAGCCGGTGCGGCTGCCGGTGCGGATATGATTTGTATTGAAACTATGTCCGACCTCGGTGAGATCAGAGCTGCTTTGCTGGCAGCCAAAGACGCGGCACCCGGAGTTCCGGTTATTTGTTCCATGACCTTTGAGCCAAACAAGCGCACATTAATGGGAACAGATCCTGTTGCTGCTGTGATTACCTTACAGGCTCTGGGTGCAGATATTATTGGGGCTAATTGTTCAGGAGGACCTGGGGAACTGCTGGAAGTAATAGAGGAGATGGCCAGGTATGCCAGAGTACCTCTGATTGTGCAGCCAAATGCGGGTATGCCGATGCTGGAGGGAGATCGAACTGTTTTCCCCTTATCGGCAGCTGAAATGGGAGAATATGTTCCCAAACTGGCGGCTGCAGGGGCTTCCCTGATTGGAGGCTGCTGCGGGACGAGTCCCGAGTATATAAGAGTGATAAAAGAACGCTCAACCGGATTAAAACCATTGCCGAGAAATATAACCCCGGTTACGGCAATTACTTCCGCCAGGCAGACACTGTTTATTGGCAGTGGTCATCCCGTACGCATTGTGGGTGAAAGGATTAACCCAACCGGGCGCAAGGAGTTATCGGAGCAGCTGCGTAAGGGTGATATGTCTTTGATCTTGCGTGAGGCTGTTGAGCAAGTGGAAAGAGGAGCAAACCTGCTGGATGTGAATATGGGTTTACCGGAGATAGACGAAGCAGCATTAATGGAAAAAGCCGTTAATTCATTGCAAAAAGTAATAAGTGTGCCTCTTCAACTGGACAGTACCGATCCAAAAGTTTTGGAAGCGGGATTAAAAGCTTATCATGGCAAAGCCATTATAAATTCGGTAAACGGCAAAGAAGAGAGTCTAAAAACAATTTTGCCTCTGGCTAAAAGATACGGGGCCTGTATACTGGGACTGGCCTTAGACGATAAGGGTATACCCAAAACCAGTGAGGGTCGCCTGGCAGCAGCCGAAAAAATTATGCAAAGAGCTCTGGCTTTAGGCATCCCCAAAGAGGATATTATTATTGACTCGCTGGTGCTTACCGCCAGTGCCCAGCAGGATACCGCGCTGGCTTGTGTTGAGTGTACGCGCCTGGTGAAAGAAGAACTCGGTTTAAGCGCCCTGCTGGGTGTTACCAATATATCTTATGGTTTGCCTAACCGGTCACTTATTGATAATACATTCCTGGCCATGTGTCTGGCCGGCGGTGTGGATGTGGTTATTTTTAATGTTGAAAACCAGGATATGGTAAATACTGTGCGGGCTTCGGAGGTATTGACAGCCAGGGATAAACATTCCCGTAATTATATAAACCTTTTTGCGGCCGGCGAGGCTCAGGGAGCAGTTCTGGAAGAGCAAGCTGTGGAAGAGGACCGGAAACCGGCTGATTGTTTATACCGTGATATTATCAACGGTTTTAAAGAAAATACAGTGCCCTTGTTGGAAGAGGTTTTGAAGCAGGGTATGATGCCTCTGCAAATAGTGGATGATTTGCTGGTGCCTGCGCTTGACGAAGTGGGAGGCAAATATGACCGGGGAGAATTCTTTTTGCCTCAGTTAATGCAGTCCGCTGAAGTTGTGCAAGCTGCTTTTGCCAGGCTGAAACAGGAACTGAAGGTGGCTGGAGACTCAGGAAAAGGCACGGTTTTGCTGGCTACGGTAAAAGGAGATATTCACGATATAGGCAAAAATATTGTCAAGGTGCTCTTGGAGAATTACGGTTATGAAGTGGTCGATATGGGCAAAGATGTCCCGCCTGAAGAAATAGTTCGTGCCGCGAAAGAAAAAGATATTCGCCTGATAGGTTTAAGCGCCTTAATGACTACCACAGTTGTGTTTATGAAGGAAACCATAGATCTTTTACGGCAGGAAAAGCCTGACTGCAAGGTCGTTGTGGGAGGGGCTGTGTTAAATGAAAAATATGCCGAGAACATCAGGGCGGATTTCTATGCCCGTGATGCCAGAGAAGGAGTGGCGGTAGCAAGGGAGGTTTTTGGCAGATAAAAAACAAAACATGAATCCATGGATAATTAAGGTTATTATTGCATAATTTTTAACGAGCACGAGTGGCTGTGGCTGCAGGAGAGTCGCTTTAAGCGACTCTTCTGCTATATTGTTTTCATTTTTTGTGATACTTGCTTCAGCACTTTATATACCAGTTCTGTCTGATCCAGAGAAAGTGTTCCGGTTCCGCAACTGGGTGTAACAAATGCCTGTTTTTTGAGCCGTTCTCCGGGTACGCCTTTAGCCACGAGTAAGTCAATCTGTTCCAAAAGCAATTTAACCAGGTCATCTGCTGCATATTCATTAATCTTATCAGAAGTAGGTACAATACCCCAGGCTAAAAAACCTTCCCTTTCCAGAAAACCTGTAATATCTCTGGCATAAGCGGCAAATTTATCAAAATACTCAAAAGCATCGAAGCTGACAATTGAAGCATTGGAGTTAAGCAAAATAGACCAGTCAGTGCTGGCACAGCAATGGATGCCCGGTATGCCGCCGGCTGCTGAAATAGCATTAAAAACCTGGTTTAGCTCATTTCTTATTTCATTGCTTTTTAAAGTTATATGTGTAGATTGGCCGTAAGCATAGAGTCCCGGCTCATCGGCAAAAACGATTACAGGGAGGTTCAGTCTTTGCAGAGTTTTTACCTGCCACCTGGCATTTTGCTCAACAACTTTTAACACGAGATCTTTTAATATATCATCATAATAAGCGGATTTCCTATTCTGATCAGTTATAGTTAAGGCCAGAGTTAACGGTCCCGTTACCTGACCTTTAATAAATAGTGCTTCTTTGTATAGATTAGGATTAAAATGCTCCAGAAAGTAAAACAGCCCTGCCGCGAAGTCAACCGGGTAGGCAAATTTTTGCGGTATTTCATCTGATTCAACTGCTTCCAGGTAATCAGTATAGAAAACTGTTAGTTTATCTGCCCAGCCCTCTTGGGCGGTATCAAAATAAGGGGCCCTTTGCCCGTTGTCAACAATTAAACCTATGTCACATAAAAGCGCAGTGTTTTGCCCGATTAAACCTTCTGTTGCGGAAATTTTAGGGAGCTGCGGCCAGTGAGGTATAACAGGCAAATTATTTTTTATTACTTCCATGGCTAATGGCGCTGTGCTATGAGGCACGCTTCCTATACCGGTTGCTGTGAAAGCCGGAATTTTGATCAATGTATAATCCTCCACTGTCTGTTAAATTTAAATAATCTATTTCAACGCAGAGGAGTAATTTACCTTCATAATGTGTAAAAGGTAAAACATTAAAATATTTTAAAAATATCTGACAGAACAGCAAATATGCACAATTGTTTATTCCGATTGATTGCAAATGCTGAGCTTTCCCTGTAAAGCCAGGTGGGCAAAGATAAACATGGCATGAGACCAGGTTAAAGGCAATACCCAGGCAGGATGGCCGTTATCCCGGTTCACTTGCTCCGGCAGGAGCCCGTGGGGATTGGTATGAGCGGCGCACCAGTTATACAAATCACTGGCCCGGCTCAAATTGCCTGCCTGGCAGTAATAAATAGCAAGCCAGAGAGTTGTTATTATCCAGGGATTGCCACCCGCATAATTGTCCCATTGGTAGCGGTGAATACCTCCAATCTTGCGGTTAGTCAGGTGCTCCTCAACAGCTTGTGCTGAAGCCGCTATTCTGGGATCCTGGGGATTTAAGATTTGATAGGGAAAACTCAAGCCAAGCACACTGGCATCTACCTTTTCATTGCAGCCGGCAAAGTATTTAGGATAAAGACCCAGTTTGTCCGAGGCAGACTTTGCCGGCAATCCTTGCCGCAAGGCATTTTGATATTGTTCAAATGTAGCTTCCGGGTTAACACTTCGGTAAAAGCGGTTAAGATAGGGTGACCATTGATAATTTGTAATACCCAGTTTCACCCTTTCAGAAGCTGCCCGCCACTTGGCTGCCAGAACTGTTTCGTTTTTTAGCAGCGCCAACTCTGAAGCGGACAACAATCCTGCACAGACAGAGGCTGCGGTATAGGTATTCTGACTTAATTCTTCTTCCCATAAATCAACGGTATGTTCCGGCAGTCCGTTATCTTCCGAGAGGTGATCAGCCAGGTACTCAGCTGCCAGAAGAGTTGATGTCCAGATGTATTCCAAAAAATCATTATCCCGGGTTAAACGATAGTGATGGGCGTAACCCCAGAGAATAGCCGCGCCCTGATCCATTTGTTTACCCCAGCTGGAAGCCCAAATACCATCCATATAATGTCTCTGATGCCAGGTGCCGTCAGGCTCCTGGGTCCTTACAGCAAACATATAATAGTTATGTGCTATATTGTGCAATCCTGCTTCATCCATGGCTGCAGCTATCAGTGCACCGTCACGTCCCCAGCAATAACCGTAACCCCCGCAGGCAGAGTAATGCGGATCAAATTCAGGTGCCGCAATAATACCGCCTGTTTGCTTATCGCATAAAAGTTTAACGGTTAAAAGGGATCGATTGTAAAGATAAATGTTGTCCTGAGTAATATCAATAGCTTTACTTGAAGTCAACATGGACTGCCAGAAATCACGTGTGGCATTAAACCAGTAGGAGTAGTCGCGGTTCCTTACGGCATTGAGCAGCTTTCCCGCGTCATCCCTGGTGTGGGCTGCGGCAAGGTATAAGGTTATGTCTCTTTCCTCTCCGGGTGCCAGAATACCCAGCCTCCAGGACAGTGCACCTGCTGCTTCCCTGATACCGTTAGGATAACCTGATAAAATACCGTTAACAGCATTAATCATAGGATCCGCGGGGGAATTAATTCTCCCGCACTGGTAACCGGAAAGTTTCTTATCGGCTGCTAAGGCGAAAAAGGCATTCCTGCGAAAATGTACCAGTGCCGGAATATCGTGATCGAAATATGCTGTGTCATAATGGCTTGACTCTTCTATTTCAAAAAGGGTATAAGTTAAAAAAGATAATTCCAGAGGGCGCTCATTGTTATTGCGAATAACATAATTGCGTACCAGTACATCCTGCTCCGGCAGTACCAGGTCAGTTTGAGCAACCTCTAAATTATAATCATTTACAGTCATATGAGTGACAACAATATTAGTGTCGTCCAGGTAATACTGGCCTTTTTGTGTGCTGTTTTCCCCCAGCCAGAGAGTATTAACCGGTTCGTGCATTATTTTGATGCCGGATAAGAAAATACCAATATTTTCACCGTAGTCAATGTGAGGCCAGAATAACTTGTACAATTTGCCGTCTTTTCTGAAACAGACAAGCATTTTTGAATTTCCTGAAATGATGGCCGGCATTTCAGTGCTGCGATGTGTTATTGGAATCACCACCGTTTTAGAAATATTTAATTATATGTAGTTATTGATTTCATGATAACTGTAATATTGATAGGATTCTAGTATAAGCATTTGTTTTATAGGCGAGTTTTAAACAATTTTCAAAAGTGTTTCTTTTGCTGGATATATTTCTAAAAAAACCACTGTCAGTACTGACAGTGGTTTTTGGTATTCTGGGAAATTATGCTTATTATGAATCCGTGGATAAGTTAAGGGTTAGTGCTGCATAATTTCCAACGAGCAAGAGTGCCTATGGCTGTAAGAAAGTCACTAAAGCGACTTTCTTGACAAGGTTTAAAAGCTGCTCATATATGCTTTTCTTCCTTCAACTCGCAGCTTTTGCTGGCAGTTTGGGCACTGTAATGAGCCAAAATCGTTAATAGTCAGTATTTCAGTGGAGCAATTGGGGCAGTTTGTATTTGCCACATCAAAAAGATTTTTGCTGCCAACAAGTAATGCCGCTAAAGCGATACCTGCCAGGATACCGGCTACCGGAACAGGCAGACCCAGCATTAGTATTGAGCCAGCACTAACCAGAACAATACTGACCATGATTAACAGCCGCATAAAAGATATTGTACCTCTAAAGCCTGTGTTGCCAACGGAACCGGTGTGTCTTACTTCCTCAAATATACTCACTTTTATGACCTCCTTCCCAAATAGTATGAACTCTCTGTTTTGTTTAATAATTTGTAATAGTAGAGCAATAATGCCAAAGATTTAGCTGCCTTTATCATAAATATTTCAACTTTTTTTTTAAAATACCTTCTTTTAAACTAATAAATTAACAGTGGAATTATAAAAGCAATTAATCAATTGTTAACCAGGTTAAGCTGTAGTATACTGTTTCGTAGTGATAAACAGTTCAGATCATATTGGGAGGCGTTTTTAATTATGCAAGATAAAATCCTTATCAATGAAGCTATTAGTGCTGCAAAATGCCTGTTTATATATAGCAACATATCGGAGCAGCCGGTTATCTGCGCCTTTCGGGAGCTATTGGAAAGTCTTGCCGGCAGGCCTGTTTCAGTCCCAAAAGTTTTGCAGAAATATTATAAGGTCTTTGGCTTGTTAGCCGGTTCACAGGAAAAAATGAATACCGGTGATGTAATGGGAGATGCCTGGCAGGATTACTTACTGGAGGCTGTATTGGCGGATGAAAATGTTTTTAGTAGGAAAGCTGAAGCAGCGGGCATCGGTGGTATGGGTGAGTCTCTGAAAAAGGCTGTAATGGCGGATTTAAACAATCTGCAGCTGCTTTGGAAATTAGATTCAGGGATAATCAACAGAGCTGTTTCAGATATTCTGGGGATTGCAGACGGTAAAACCAGGGAAGATATTGATCGGAATATAAATTTGGATTGCTCAGACACCGAGGTATCTGCCGTGAGGGCTTTACCTGCTTGGGATTGTTTTGAATCTTTAAGTAACAAAAAAGAAATTGCTTTTTTATCTTCTCTTGACATTAATGTACCGAAGCTCAGAAATAATATAAAGAAGAGCCTTTCCTCATCTGCCGACTGGTCAGAGCAGTTAGAGCAGTTGGCTAATTATTATGCTGCCGCAGGAAGCGGTATTCTGAGTAAGTATATGGCTTTTCGCTGGGTTAAGAAGGGGCAGGAAGGCTATTTAACCGGTGTTGAAGAACCCGATCAGATAAGTTTTCAGGAATTGGTGGGCAATCACGAGGAACTGAGGGAGGTTATTAAAAACACTGAAATGTTTTTGCTCGGTTACCCGGCTAATAATGTTTTATTATATGGAGATCGCGGTACCGGTAAATCTTCTACTGTAAAGGCACTTTTGAATAAGTATTTTACACGTGGTTTGAAGTTGATTGAGGTGCCGAGAAATGCTCTGACTGATTTTCCTGAGATAATTGCACTTTTGCGCCGGCGGGCCGGGAGATTTATTTTGTTTGTTGATGATCTTTCTTTTGAGGATCATGAAGTGGAATATAAGGATATGAAGGCTGTATTAGAGGGTGGTATCGAGGTTAAGCCGGATAATGTACTTCTTTATGCCACTTCCAATCGCCGCCATTTAGTGCGGGAGTATTTCGCTGATCGCAAGCTTGCTTCAGATGAGGTTCGTATGTCAGACAGTGTGCAAGAGAAGCTTTCTCTGGCTGATCGGTTTGGTATCACGGTGGTATTCACAACACCGGATCAGAAAAGATATCTGGAAATTGCTGAGGGATTGGCGCTGCAGAAGGGACTGGAGATAGAGAGAGAGGATTTGCGCAGGCGAGCTCTGCAGTGGGAAATGTGGCATAACGGTCGTTCAGGTAGAACCGCGCGCCAGTTTATTGATCATTTGGCGGGGGAGTTAGCAATAGAAAATAAACTGTAGAATAAAAAGCCACCATTAATGGTGGCTTTTTCTCTGTGCGCCCGATTACATCGCTTTAGTATTTTCAAATATTTCTGTTGCGCATTGCTGACAAACTATTTTTTTGTTAAAGGTCTGAGTGCCATCACTGCTGCCGCAAAAGACACAGCAGGGAACGTATTTTCTTAATACAATCAGTTCACCGTCAACTAAAATTTCTATGGGGTCTTTTTCAGCTATACCCATACTCCTTCTCAACTCGACGGGTAAAACAACACGACCCAGTTCGTCAACCTTTCTTACAATACCTGTTGATTTCACTACTATCCCATCCCCTTAATGACAAAATACAACAAAATGCTACAAAAAAAGTTGATTATATTATACCAGGTATTCCACAATAATGTAAATAGTTAATTGTAAAATAGTTTTACTGGTTAACATTAGCCTCAGCATGGAAGGGGGCGGGGAGTAAGTCTCTAATGGCAGTTGTCATTACAAGCAAAGCAAAACTCTCCGTTTTCTTTTTGAGCGAAGAAATTGGCATAAGTCATATTAAATATTTGTTCAGGGTGAGATATTTTAGTTTTATCCTGCACAAGCTTACCGATCAGTCCTGAATTTGAAATATCGCCTTGTAAAATAGCTCCTTTAATAACCCCGTCTTTAAAAATAATCTTTTTATAATTGCCGGCATCCTGGTATATTAATTCCTTAGAATCGCTGTCTGCCTGCCCGGTTAAGCCGAAAGAGATTGTGTGCAGTCCATAAAATGTCATAGAGTTTTTAAAAGCAAAGTTTATCTCCAATTGCCGGGGAATTGCAGCCATATTGGAACCTGCTGTACGCCCTTGCAGTATGGCGGAAGGCCAGATAGGTGTCAGGGAAACCTGGCCTGTAAAGGTTTCCGTTGATTCACAAACATCACCTGCAGCATAGATATTAGGTACGGAAGTTTCTTGGTATGAATTTACCTGTATGCCACGGCCAATCTTTACATTGGTATTTTTGAGAAATTCTATATTTGATCTTACCCCTGCTGCCACAATGACCAGCCCGCAGTGAACAAAGGCACCGCTTTGTAAGACCACGCCCCGCACATTATTGTCCTGGTCGAGTTTAATTTCAACGGTTGTCTCCTTAAAAAAGAAGTTAACCGCGTTTTGTCGAAAAAGTTTTTCATATTTTTGTGCTGCAGTTTTATCCAGTTGTAAGGGCAGAATATGTTCAGCTGTTTCTATTACAGTGACTTCAAGTCCTCGATCGGCGAGGGCATAGGCAGCATCCATACCGATCAGGCCGGCTCCTATAACAACCGCTGCACCGGTATTTTCAGCAGCCAGATTAACGGCAACGGCATCCTCAATGTTACGAAGACCGAATATTTGCTTAGCGGCAGCCAGGTTTTTTATAGGCGGTATAAAGGATGAGGAGCCTGTAGCTATAAGCAGGCGATCATAGCTAATCTTTAAATCACCTGTGAGGAGAACAGTTTTTTCTTCTGTGTTCAAACCAAGCACTTCCTGACCCGCCAGCCAATTGATGTTATATTTTTCGAAGAAATTTTCTTCGGCGAAATTTATTTCACGAGGCTGCCTGCCTTGGCTTATAACATGATGCAGCATGCAGCGTGAATATATTGCCTTATCTTTGGAGACAATTGTTATCTCACCATTAGGGTCTAACTCGCGTATGGTTTTGGCTGCATTAATACCGGCAGCGCTGGCACCCAGTATTACATATTTCATTATAATGCTCACCTCTGCTCCATTGTTATAGCACCTGTGGGACAGGCTTCCACGCAGCGGGGGATATGCCTGCCGGCGCAGAAATCACATTTTACGGCACGTGTACCGTTTACCCTGTCCGGTTGAATAATTCCGAAGGGGCAGGACATAACACACATCCAGCAGCCTGCGCATTTATTAATATCACAGGATACTTCTCCTGTATATGGATTTTTCGTCATAGCTCCTGACATGCAGGCGGTTACACAGGCCGGATCATCGCAGTGCCGGCATAATATTGGTACCGGTTTTCCATCGTTTCCTGGTTCTATGAAATTGCGGGCCTGGTTAGCTCTGTTCTCTAAGTCCAGCAATAATACAGACTTATTTCCAGTGTGTTCGGCCATACAGGCGAGTTGGCAGTTTTTGCATCCCTGGCATAGATCTTTATTTATTAATATGCGCCGTCCCTGTTTCACTGCCATCCCCCCTATAAGCCCAGAGCTTTTCTTTTTTGTTTGATAATAGTTTCCAGTTGATCAGCCGCCGGGATAATTTCCCCTTCTAAAATTACCTTGCCACCGGTCAGTTCTTTCAGATCCTCTGTTAAAACCTTGCTCACCAGCTTGCTGCCGGTTACGAACGGAGGTATAGCCAGGTGCAGCGGCAAACCAAGTGCAAGGCCAAAGGCGCCGTCAGCCAGTGCCTGTTCTTCCAACCACTGGGGGGCTGAGAGAACCAGGGGCAGTTGTGGTATATCAATATTCAAAGCTCTGGCCAGTTCTGTGGCTACTATTTCCAATCTGCCTATGGACAGGCAGGGACCGAAGTTTAATACAGGTGGAATGCCCAGTTGTTTACATACAGCTTTGAGGTTTTCTCCCGCCAGTTCAGCAGCTGACGGAGACATTAACCCGCAATTTTCCAAACCACCGCTGGTGCAGCCTGCTGACAGCACTATAATGTCTCTTTTAATTAATTCTTTAGTCAGTTCAACACTGAAAACATCGTGTCCTTTGGCTGTAAGATTGGAGCAGCCAACTACTGCAGCAACACCCTGTATGGTGCCGGCAGCGATTAGATCGATGAGAGGTTGAAAAGTACCGCCCAGGAATTTTTTCAGTGATTTTTCACTGATCCCGGTGATAACGTCGTTATAACCATGTTCAGGAATGTCTATCTGTACTTTACCCCGGCGCTCCTTATAGCTGGAAACAGCCGCCAGCATAATTTGATTGCTTGTTGCAGCAGCGTTTTTAATATCGAAAGGTATATACTCAGCATTAGCTTTCTTGCAAACATCGTCCAGGCAGATTTGTTTTACCAGGAAGCTGTCACAGATAGGCTCAATACCGGGCAGAGTACAGTTAAACTCACTTAGCACAAGATCAATTGCACCGGTGGAAATTAAAGCTTCGCTGGTAAAATTGTTTCCTGCATGACCGGCAAAGACTTCCTTGCAGTGTACGCCGCGCAGTTGGAGATCCTGGCCGACACAGGTGCAGCCTACAAGTTTAAATCCTTTTGCACCTGCCTCTAGGGCCATTTTTTTTGCTTCCGGACTGACCAGTTTTTCTTGCAGTACAGATATAATAGAATGCTGGTGTCCCGTAACCATAATATTGATATAGGCATCGTTAATAACTGAAAAGCCTACTCTGGCGGGAGTTATTTGCGGTTCTCCCAGCATGATATCATTTAAATGGTTAGTTAATGTTAAACCATAGAGCCCCGTAGCGATACCCAGTCTTAAGGCGTGCAGGAGCATATCCACAGGATCGCTGGAAAGGTTAGTGCTGGTTTTTACCAGTGCGTCAAATACTTCGGATTTGGCTCCGCCGGGCAAAATGTTTAATTGCTGCCAGCGTTGGTACCTGGGGCCATATGCCATTTTTTCTGTTAGAGTCATAGTCTGGTTGCGGGGGCGGTAAAGATCCTCAAGTACTTTATCGGCTATTTTTACAGCTTGCAGGTTGGGATTACTTTCCTCAATACCTATTAGTTCTGCTGTTTCTTGCAGAATATCAAGCCCCTTAAGGGTCACCAGGGTGTTGCCCAAACCGGTCTCACGCAAGTTATTGGCCGTATTTTCGACTATATGAAGATAGCAGGCCGCACCTGCGGCTACTGCACGTAAAAAGTTCCTGGCAACTATGGTATCAGCGTCGGCACCGCAAACTCCTTTCGGGGAAGTCGGGGTAATCCGGCAGGGACCGTTGGAACAAAGACGGCAGCAAACGCCTTGCATACCGAAACCGCATTTTAAAGACTGCTCCGGCACACGGTTAAAGGATGTTTCCACATCTGATTTGGCGGACATAAAAGCGCTCAAAACACTATCTGCTGAAGGACACATTTTCATTATTATAAATACCTCCTTGAATTTATACTATACTAAAATAGTATACTTTGTGTTAAAAAAATAATGAGTGGATAAGATAATGCTTTTTTCACTCACTTTAAAGTTTAGATAAGTGCTGCTTGTAGTTGTTTTTCAGTGTCTCAAAATCATACTTCTCTAATTCAGTATTCATTGTTTGCTGTATATTAAGTAAAGCCTGGTGTATTGGGCATATAGCAGTATGATTTTTATTGCATCCTTCCGGTGAAAGCAGGCATCTGTTAACCATAACCGGACCTTCTACCGCTTCCAGCACATCTTTTAGTGTGATCTCCGCAGGTTTTTTAGCCAGAGAGTAACCTCCCCTGTTTCCACGCTGGGATTCGACGATTCCCGCTTTGATCAGTTGAGGAAATATTTTTAGTAAAAAACGAGTGGGGATATTCTCGTCTTCTGCTATGAGTTTTGCTTCCACTACTTGGCCGCGGGGGAGAAGAGATAAATAAAAAACTGCTCTAAATGCATAGTCGGTTGCCTGATTAATTTTCATTGTAGTCTCCCTTGGCGGGTTTAAAGTATACTTATTGAGTGAACTTTGGTAATAATATACCTTAGATAAAAACAGATGTCAAGTAGATATTATAAAATTTTCATGAGAAACAATCTAGCTTTTTTCAATAAAGGCAACCAGTTTATTTTCCCAGGTGCGCAGTGTAATCTCATTATGTTCGTTGAAAAACAGGTATTGAGGTTGAATAGGGACTTTACCCAATCCGCCGTTGACATTTACTATATAGCTTGGAATAGCCAGTCCTGAGGTATAACCTCTTAGTTTCTCCATTATTTCCAAGCCTACTGATAGTTTTGTGGAAAAGTGCCGTGTTCCTTTGACAGGCATGGCGTGAAATAAATAATATGGTCTTACCCTGATTTTAAGCAATTCCTGGTTTAATTTTTTTATTATATGGGGATTATCGTTGATTTCTTTTAATAAAACACTCTGGTTGCTCAGAACCACACCTGCTTGAATCAACTTATTGCAAGCGGTTGCTGCCTCAGGCGTAACTTCCAGCGGGTGGTTAAACTGTGTATTGATATAGAGGGGGGGATGATTGCCGAGTATGCCGCATAATTTTTCTGTAATTCTCATAGGCAGGGTCACCGGGACACGTGTGCCGATTCTCTTGATTTCTACGTGATTAATGTTATCTAATTCTGTAAGCAGCCAATCCAGTTTTTTGTCGCTCAATAAAAGAGCGTCACCTCCGGTAATCAAAACATCCCTGATTTCAGGATTTTTTTTAATGTAGTCTACCGCTTTTTCAATGTTCCCGCTGCTTGTATGCAAATCCTGTTTGCCAATTGTCCTTTTGCGCTGACAGTGCCGGCAAAAGGAGGCGCACTGGTTGGTAACTTTGATAATTAACCTGTCCGGGTAGCGCCTTACCACTGCTTTCGTAGGAGAGGTATTCTTTTCATCAACCGGATCGCTCAAGCCCAGTTCATCCTGCAGTTCCAATATGCTGGGGATAAACTGTTTTCTAATAGGGCAGTTGACGTTGTCTACAGCGGACAGACTCAAATAGTAAGGTGAAACTGCCCAGCGATATACTCGTTCAACTTTTTTTATATCTTCCAGTTGAGGGCAGGTATTTAAGATTTTTTGCAGTTGTTCAACATTACTGAACCTGTTTTTAATTTGCCACTTCCAATTTGACCAGTCCTTATCAGTGGCCTTGAGAGTCGTTATTATTTTACTTTTGGTTTGAGAGTTTTCCTCAATCCGTTCAAGCCCTGTTTGAATATTATCCCGAGCATTTAAATAATCATTTATTTTACTTTTTAGTTCCTTGGCCCTTTTCATAGAATTAACATGTTCTTGATCGTTCATTATCTATACGCCTCCTGAAAACTAAGGGCTTCTTAGGCTTTTTCGCACTCTGGGAAATTATGCTTATGATGAATTTGTGGATAAGCCATTGCATAATGAAGTAAGAATTTATATTGCATAATCAATGTCAGCACTGCATAATTTTCAACGAGCACGAGTGCCTGTGGCTGCTCGAAAGTCGCTTTAAGCGACTTTCTTGAGCGCATTCCGTATTTGCTGATCAATCTTCAGATTGAAGTATTTGTGAGACAGCTATTTCTCCTGCCAGTTTATGCTCCAGTCTACTGCAAATTAATCCTGCTGTCTGTTGAACTAAATATAAACTGTATTTTATTGGTGTTGCGTAAAATTTATAGGCCTGGCTTTCACTGCAGAGATCTATATAGTCCATAATACTGGGCTTACTGTTAACCTCTAACAACCATAACCTTCCTTTAGTGTCAATAGCCACGTCAAGTCCTAATATCCCCTGTCTGCCAAAAGAGCACTCAATAGCCAGTGCGATTTTTCGGGCAAAATCAACCAGGTATTGCATACTCATTCCCGGTATATGGTGCTCCAGTTCATGTAGCGGCGGTACAAACTCGGTTCCGCCGGAGCTTATATTGGTGATTAAGCTGCCATATGGAGCCAGCCTCAGGGAAACCAGATTGATTTGCCAGTTTGCTTTATCATCTTTTTGCATCACTATACGCAGGTCGAAGGTTTTGCCTTTATAGGTGCTAAGTTTAATAGCTTGTTGAACTACCGCCATTGTTTCGCCATACTTAGTTTCTATGAATTGAAATAATTCTTTAAACTCCTTAAAGGTAGTGTATTTATTCCTTCGACCGCCGGTTTCGCATTTAAAAATTCCATCAGTTTCCTCAATATAAGTGACTTCATGGCCATGGCTGCCATATTCGGATTTAACAAAGACACGTTTCCAATTGAGCAGTAGTTCTTGAAGATTGTCAATGGTTAAATGGCGCGTTGCAGGTATTAAATCTTTGGTTTGATTTAAAAATTTTATAGACTGAATGGTTTGATATTTACCAAAAAAACGGCGGCTGTTGATTAGAGCTGTGTTTTCTCTTTTTCTAAGCAGTCTCATCATTTCTTTGGCCGTTTCCCGCACAACTTTTTCTGGGAAGGAACCGAGATCATATACTATATCAGGAAGTGGAAAATATTTATCCTCCCATTTCCCTGTTATTCTGTTGAAAAATATCCCAACCATTTTTTCATCAGACCAGTTTATATCCTGAGCAGTGAAATAAAACAGCGTGCAGCCAAGTTCGTAAGCAACTTTTTCAATATATTCGATCTCTTTATATTTGGTATTTTTAATATATTTGTATTCAATAGGTGACTTCAAGACTGCCAGAAGTGGTCCAAGGCAGATAACATTATTGCTGCAGGCAAACATATTTATTTTTATACCCGAGCAGCAGCCCATTGCGGTCATAATATCAGAACTGATACCAATCTGTTTATGATTTACCAGCGAATTGCTGATATGAACACCTGCAGTAATTTCACTTGAACCCAGTTTGATCAGAACAGGTTTTCCCGGATCGATTGTCTGAAAGACCTCGCTTTTATTGATAGTTATAGTTTTTGGGGGCAGTGTGGTAAGCTCAATCAATTCCATAGTTCCAGCAGCTGAGTGTGATTCTGTACTTTTGCACGGAAAGCCATCTAAAAAAGCTCCGAAGAGGCAAGGATAGCGATTTATTTTAATATCAACAGGCTTGCTGTTTAATCTTTTCATGCTTACTTTTAGAGGTTTTCCGTTAACCTCAATCATCCAGATAGAGCCATCTGAATCTACTCCCATGTCGATACCCAGTTCGCCAATTAATCCATATTCCGCTTCCATCGCCAGTCCTATCTTAATAGCATAGTTTTCAATGTTTTGCTTGATTTCTCTTTGCCTGCCGATTTGGCCCGGAAAAGCGCTGGATAAAGCTTCTGAGAGACGTATAACCTGGCCCCCGCTGCGTGGGCTGGTAATTAAGCAATTCTCAGGGCCAACTCTGGCTAATACCCCGCTGACCTCCCATTCTCCTAGACCGTTTTTTTGCAGCATAACTCGCACATCAAAAGGATTGCCTAAAAAAGATGCCAGGCTAATGCTTTTTTGAATAACGTATCTTTGACTTAAATGTCCAAAATCCTCCATTAAATCAATAACTGACATTAAATCACTGGTTGATTTTCTGGTGAAAAGCTTATCACGATGGTGTTCCAGAGAAAAATATTGACCGGTTCGGGATACTTTGATAATGCCTTCACCCTTATATAAAAGATCTGGTTTAATATAAACACTATCATATTTCTCCATAAAACCAGTTAAGCTCTGAAAGCTGAACTCCGAATAGGGGAGAGTTATTTTTTGCAGATCTTTATTCTTTGAACATAATTCATAGGTCTCTAATTTCCCTAATTTAACCATGCAATTATATATTTTAATATCTGTTAATCCAAATTCATTTATCTTTTCCCGAAAATCAGCCCCTACTAATCTACCCTTAGATCCAAAGCAGCGGTCGTAAATCACTCTGGGAAAGGGAACGCATACCTCATGGTACAGGTTATCCGTGCCAATTAAATGTCCTTTGATTAGCAATTCATTCCAATCAATATCATCTATAGTGAAGAAGACAAGCAATCCCCCAAGATTCCTCATATGATTAGTTAATTTTATGTAAACATTATCCTGATATCCTTCCAGCACATGCTCTTTTTTAGCGGCAGAAATTAATATTCCTAAAAAAGGACCAATTCTCATGCAATCTGATTCATCGTAAAATATGTTTATATGCTCCAAATTTTTTATTTTATAGAATGTATTATTAAACTTTGCATGTTTGAGATAACTGTTATAGATAACATCGCATCTATGTATACCCCAAAAAATTTGACTGGTATTATCAAAATAGTTCTGGTTTAAATCCAGCATCAGGTGATTATTTTCCTGTAATATTTTTACTAACATGGGATACCTCCAGTAGATTTCATAGAACCAAAAAAGAATAACGGCATATCTATAATATATGGAAAAACAAAAAATCTGACACCATTATGCATAATTATTGTAATGCTTGGATAATAGAGGGTGGGGGTTAATATGAAAAACCTGAATCTAAAAGAGATGCTTTCAATAATAGAGGGGAAAATAATACGAGGTACTGACGAACTATTAATTGATCATGCAGCAATAGTACCGCATAAGTTAAAAGACAATTCACTTTATTTTAATATGCAGGATGACCCTGTAGATTTTAATAGTTTTAAAAATTGTGCTATGGTTATAAATAGTGAGCATTATAATGTTGAAAACAGTAAATGGACTGTTGTTGCGGTAGAGGATGTAGAAAAGGCTTTCTGGCGATTCGTAAAATATTATCGCAATCTCTTTAATATTCCTGTGGTTGCTGTAACAGGAACTTGTGGTAAAACCACTACAAAGGAAATGATCAAGCATATTCTGTCACTGCATTTTAAAACAGCAGCCACTTACAAAAGTATTAATGGGTGGAGGATGCACTTGCCTTATCTGCTTGAAATAGATGAAACAACGGAAGCGGCGGTTTTCGAGACTGCTGTGGCATACCCAGAGGATTTAATTGAGAGTTGCCGGTATTTCAAGCCTGATATAGGCATTATAACGAATATTGGTGTTGATCATTTGTCCGGCTGCAGTACATTTGATAATTATTTAAACGCAAAAGCAGAAATGATGGAGGGTTTAGGTTATAGAGGAACATTGATATTAAACGCTGATGATAAAAACATCAGCAGGATTGATTTACAGCCTTATAAAGGAAGAATTATTTATTTCGGACTGAGTAAAAAATCTCATTTTAGAGCATCTGAAATTAGTTTGACAGACAAGGGGATGCAATTTTCACTGGAATATAAGAAATTAAGATATGATATATTTGTTCCCGGCTTCGGTACGCATAGTATTTATAATGCTCTTGCAGCGATTGCTTGTACTCACGTATTGGGATTGGGTATTAAGGAAGCGGCACTGAGGTTGGCTTCCTACAAGCACCTGGAACGTCATTTACAAGTTGTTCCAGGTGTTAACGGAAGCACAATTATTGATGACACCTGGAGCTCCAACCCCACATCTATGCAAGCAGCGCTGAAGACCCTGCAAAATCTTTCCGGGAACAAGAGAAAGGCAGCTATACTAGGGGATATGTTTTACCTATATAGCTGGGAAAAGGAATTACACAGGGAAATTGGTAACCTGGCAGTAGAGATCGGACTGGATATATTATTAACAGTAGGTGATGCCGCTTCAGAAATAGCCAGGGGAGCTCTGGAAAAAGGAATGAATAGTGAAAATATATTTATTTGTGCAGACGCCGATGAAGCCTATCAAGTAATTTGCCCTTTGCTGGATGATAATACAATAGTCTTGGTGAAGAAATCTATGAAGGTTTCTTTCAATAATTTAGTTAATAAAATAATGAATAATGAATAATATTTTTATACTACCCAATTGGCCAATTTGTTTGGGTTAACAATTTTAATATCCTTACCCTCTACAGTAATACTCTGTTCCTGTTTGAATGTATTAATCAAAGAAGTTACTGTTTGTCGAGACGTACCAATCATATTGGCTATTTCCTCATGAGTTAGGCGCAGCTTAATCAGTGTTCCGTTCTCTGTGTTGATACCGCAGCGCTCGCCTATTTTCAGCAGCATGAGAGCCAGCCGGCCCGGTACCTGCCAGCAGACTAGTTCGTGAATAATTGATTCTGCCTCACGCATACGAGTTCCCAGGAGTTTGGCCACCTTAATAGAGAGATAATGATGATCAGTCATAAGCTTTAGAAAGTCCTTGTAAGTAACCACATATAATACTGCATCAGTCATAGTACCGGCAAAACAGGTTCTTTCAGTTTCATAAAGAGTCTCTGCTATGCCCATAATTTCTCCCGGGTTACGTAAACTGCCTACATTAACCTTTCTGCCGTCAGCATTTAACCTGTATATTTTTACATAACCGCTTTCGATATAATATATTTGGTTAGCTTTATCACCGGCGGAAAAAATCACATGGCCTTTGGGGTAATTTATTTTTAGACCGGTTTGCATTATAGCCTTAGTTTCTTCTTCCTCTAAAACTAATGTGTCCATATTGTTATTGTTTTCAATTAATTCTGTATTCTTAGTGTCTTTCATGCTTCTGATCGTCCTTTCTTATGCTCAATAAATTAAGACATTATATATTCTACAACATATTAATTGATTTAACAACAATCTGAAATAGTTAATACAAAAGTTAATATTAATTTGTATGAATTATAAACTAATGCAGATAATATAAAAGGGACTGAATTAATCAGTCCCAGAAATTCATATCTACGCATGTGTTAAGTATTTGACTGTGAAAAAGTTGATATAAATATCTAAAAGTTAACTGCCAATAAATTTTTTTCTATAATAACTGGAGTATACCACACCTAAGGGGTTATGGGCCAGTACCCTGTCTTTAGCGACAAAGGTAGTTACCGGTGCTTCTGAGTATTTTTGAAACAAAATATCATGCCCGACACACAATCCCACAGATATATTCAGCTCGGTATTGCCCTTATTTAAAATCATAGCCTGACCTATCGGATTGCACAGTGCTTCAAACTTTTTATCTTTTTTAGCATAAGGCACTTCATAGTCTTTTTTATCCAGACCGCAAACCTTACAACAAACAGAATCCACATTAAATCCCTTATTTCCCAGCATCTTAGCCAGAATGCTTGCCTCGTCTGCTAAGCCGACACAAAAAGCCATGCCCAGTTTTTTATATTGCATTCTGGAAGCAAAGTTAACCAATTCCTCAAAACGCGTTAATTTATTTCCAAATTCAGCCTGCAGGTGTCCGCTGATCACGTGGCAGCCTTGGTTGAAATCTTCCTTATAGGGAGTTAAATCCTGTTTGCCTCCGGTACAGTCAAAACCTTCCTTGTCACACCTGTTTTTTTGCTCCTGTTTACAATCGGCACATTTCATAAAAAAAGACCTCCTTACCTTCCTAAACCCTAATTAGCTTAAATGACTATTACGGATTAAATTATATTACATTTTAAAACCTGTTAGTTGAAAAATTAATTTGCCAAACACATATTGAGTGCCGGAATAGGTTAAGATTACTGCTAAGAGACCTTTAAGATAAATTGCTTTAACATGTTTTGACAGTTTGGGTCCAAGGTAGGAGCCTATAACAATACCGACTAATTCAAAAGCTAACATATTATAATCCACGGTGCTTCCCAACTGCATATAATTTGCAATACTTGCAAGTGAAGTAATTAAAATGGATAGTGCTACGGTGCCTGCAACAATATACATGGGAAAACCCATGAAGCTTGAGATAAAAGGTACCAGCAGGAAACCTCCGCCAACACCCATGGAAGAAGATATAATGGCCACTACAAAGCCTGCCAGGAAAGGAACAACGGTTTTATATTCAAAAGTTTGTCCGGCAAATGTGAACTTATTGTTTCCCAGACCGGATTCTATAAAATTAACACCGATATTTTTAATCTCACTCATTCTGCCGCTTGCTTTCAGTTCTTTAACCTTTGCTTCAAATGTTTTTGTTGCTTCCTTAACTTTAGCCTGACCGTTTCGGAAACCGGGCGTCAGTTCATACCAAAGTCTGGCTGCCACTATATAAGTTACCAGACCAAAGAAGGGCTTATAACTACCCATATCAGACAGAAATGAGTGCGATAACCAGGAACCCAATAAAGCACCGACAATTCCGCCAACTGCTAAAGCTATAGAGACCTGTATAACCAATCTTTTTTCACGAATGTACATGGGTGATGAAATAACCGGACTGACGGTAGTTAAAATTTGATTCATAGGCTTAACTATATTAGCGTTTTTAATACCAAAAATAGATATATGGCCTATACCTCCAAGGATCCCTCCTGCGGCACCTACCGAGGAAAACACATAGCCTGTAACAATTGACCAGAGTATAAGCAATACCGGGCTTACTGTAACATCAGCCACACTGAAATACATAAAATTTACCTCCTTATGATATAGATGTTTTGTCCCTTGCAATCTTATATCGTCCTGTTTTTGACAAGGACAGCCCTGATTAATTTAAGAGTTGCCTTATAGAGAATAATAGCGGCTGGATACCATAATAAAATGCCAATCCTGTAGCTCCCTATAATTATTTCACTAAAGATAAAACTAAGCAGCCAGATACATAATATATGAGGCAATAAAGAGTATAGGTTTTCACAGAAGGAAATGGCCAGCAATTCCATATAAGTTTCTTTGTATAGGGATTGAACAGCCTTGTAAGCCTCCACCTCGCCTAATGTATAAGCTGTTGACGACAGTTCCTGGTAACTTTTTAATTGGGTTTTTAATTCCATAACTTTTTTAGTATGAGGATTTCTTTTAGTAAAGCCACTAAAACATTTTTTTACCAGATGCATATTGCATACCCTCTCTCAAATAAATTTCGATAGCCCACCTCCTGTTTCGGTTTTGGGGATCATAAATCTGTTATAACTAAGGTAATGAATACCAAAACCAAACAACAATAAATATAATTTATGTTAGTAAAAAGCTATATTTATTTATCATAAATATTATGACATGTCAATGATGATTCGTCTGTCACTTTCACGACATAAAAATGTCACTTTCATGACATAAAAATGTCTTTTATCCGACAAGAAAGTTGTTTTAAGCTATTTCGAGGCAGCCATAGGCTTATTTAGTATAAATTTGTATTTACATTAAGGAATGAATTATCGGCAAATCTTTCATAAGCATGATTTGCCGGAGTGCAAAAAAGACGCCTTAAGCGTCTCTAATGCCGTATAATCCTGCATGGGTTATACTAAGCTAAAATTTATTTCTTGTGAAAATAGCAACCTGATACAATTTCATAGTTAAAAATATTTCTATAAAAGGTTATAATATAATATAACGTTATTATAAACTTATATATGGGAGGATTATCTGTATGCTGCCTCAAAATAACCCCCTTAAAAAGGTACTGGTTATTATTGCCGGGATTTTTGCTGTGATTTTAATTTCAAAATTAATTTTCGGTATAATTAAGTTTGCTTTGATTATAGCTGTTATTGGCGCAGTCGTGTGGTTTATAAGTAAAAGGTTAAGAGGGTAAGACTGTCCGGTAGAATTTTATTATTAAAGAATTTGACAATTAGTTTTTAGCTAAATGTTTTAAGAAAGGTGACTGAACATCCTCGAAAGCGGGATTATCAGTCATCTTTTCTTTAATACCGGCTTTGAATAGAGATTTGTCAACAGTTCTTATACAGTGTTTCTTCTTTTTGGGGTTAAGATTTATTATAATGAATTACCTGATCACAAAGGAAAAACGTTTTTGCATATTGAACTATGTATAATCAATTTTATGACTATACATGGCTATACAGAAAATAAGAAGGAGTAATTGCATGCAAATAGAGATTAACTGGCTGGAACTTATTAGAGCCAACGAGGGAGAAATTTTGGAGGCAGGACGTCGGGCCTTTAAAAATGCTTGTGGTTCAAGTGGACCGAAAGAATATACGGAAGACGCAAAGATCAATATGTATGGGGCAGTGGAACAATATGAAAACCACCAGGATTATTGTCCTTTAGATGTATGGCTGGGTCAGGCGGTCGCTATTTTTAGTTTCTCAAGGTTTGACCCCTGGGATTATGAACAGGAAGTAGAAAAAACTATTTTCGCGCTGTTGGATGCGATTCAAGCTGAGGAATTTCGAAAGTATTTGAAACAGCAAAACCTTGAGCGAATTGACAGAATTGATCTGGAAAATTGGTCAAAAACTGTTTGTGAAACTATAAACAGTAAGTACCTTGAGTATTATATAAACAAACATATTGAAGAACAGGTACAACAGCAATACAATAAATTTTTGGAGGATCTGATGAAGCCGTGCCCTTTATAGGTATTAGGCCGGTAAAAATTTCATATCTGCAATCTGATGCTGGTTGGGGGGTATAAGAAATCAAGGTATATGTTGAATACCGGCAGACCTGTTTCCCTGATCCTGATATGGAAACAAAAATATACTCTTCGGCAAATATATCATTTGACTGTTTTTTTCGTGAATGTAATAAATTAAAAGAAACCGGTGCAGGCAAACTTAATTTAGAACCGGTAATTAAGGAAATGCTGAGCCAGGGTGTAACTCGCAAAAACGGTGATATCATGTGTCTTTTAGGCGATTCTACTTGCAAGAATAAATTGTTTTATGATATTACTATAGAAAAACAGTAATTTGTAAAATAATTGAATGATTTGTATTTTATTATTTGGGGGAATTAAATTTGAGTTTAACGTGGGAAATGAATAATTGGAAATATGAACAGAGATGTATGAAGGCAGTGGAAGCTCTCAATAAAAAGGGATTTACAGCTGTTTATTGTGCTGACTCCGGGAAAGCGGTTGACTATATTTTAAAAGAGTCCGGAGAGGCTGTTACAATTGGCTTTGGCGGTTCTATGTCTGTGACAGGTTTACAACTGGGTGACAAGTTAAAGGAAATGGGCAAGCAGCTTTTAAACCATGGAGTGGCTGATTTATCCCAGGAAGAAAGACTGGAAATTATGCGCCGTCAGTTAAACTGCGATTTATTTTTGACCGGTACAAACGCCCTGACACTTACAGGTTGTCTGGTTAACACAGATGGTGCCGGAAACAGAGTTGCGGCTATGATTTTTGGACCTAGGAAGGTAATTGTAGTGGCCGGTCGCAATAAGTTGGTCAGTGATACTGAAGGTGCTTTGCATAGAATTAAGGATTATGCGGCACCTCCTAATGCCAAGCGGTTGAAGTGCAATACTCCCTGTGCTGTTACCGGTTTTTGTGCAGACTGCAGCTCCCCGGATAGAATCTGCCGGATAACCAGTGTTATAGAATACAAACCCAGGTTTACAGATATACATGTTTTAGTGGTCAATGAAGATCTGGGGTTTTAAAAACACCTGAAAGTCGCGTAAAGCGACTTTTTTTGTTGATTTCAGAACAAAAAGTCTGATAAAAAAGGCCATAAACCTCAGGTTAAGTTATATTAACATGTTCCTGAACATTTCACCGTTCGTTCACATAATGTTCACAATTGCCCTTTATAATTAGGCCCAGACAGCAGAGGAAATAAATATTAACATGACCGGAGAAGTGCTATTTGTAGATCTATACAGATGAAACTTCTATAAGATAGATCGAAATAAAGTTTATAGGAGGGAGAAGGTTTTGCATAATACGGATTCCGCTGTTAAGCAACCAAATAAAATTCTAGCTCTTTTAAAAGGTAAAAAATTTCTGTTTCGTTTATTAGCCATTCTGGCAGTAGGATTGGTTGGCGCCTATTTTTTTCAGAGATCTAATAAAACTGAGGTAAGTTATATTACTGATACTGTTAAAAAGGGATCTGTAACCAATACCATTCCGGCTACCGGTACCATAGAGCCGGTAAGCACAGTATCCTTAAGTTTTGAGAATGCTGAGGTAATAAAGAAAATATATGTAAAAACAGGGGATCCGGTTACTGCCGGACAACTGCTGGCTGAGCAGGAAGAAGATAGCCTGCAAGCTCAGTTGACTCAGAGTTCAGCAAGTTTAAAGTCAAATGCCGCTAAACTGGCACTTCTGAAAAAAGGTTCTACTGAAGAGGAGATAGCTAAGGCTGAGTCAAGTGTAAAGGTGGCTCGTTCAGCGTATGAACTGGTAAAATCAAAACTTGATAAGAATCAAAAACTTCTTGCTGAGAAGGTTATATCACAGACTGATTTTGACGATATAAACAATGAATTTATCAGCGCGGAGGGTAATTTAAAACAGGCTGAGGAAGCCTTAAAATCGTTGCAAAAAGGAAACAGAATAGAAGAAATAGAACAAGCTGAG
This sequence comes from Desulfofarcimen acetoxidans DSM 771, assembly GCF_000024205.1. NCBI lineage: Bacteria > Bacillati > Bacillota > Clostridia > Eubacteriales > Peptococcaceae > Desulfofarcimen > Desulfofarcimen acetoxidans. The sequence goes on along the minus strand of NC_013216.1, from coordinate 3,101,174 downwards.
GCTCAGGTTGAAAGCAGTAATGCACAGCTTAAAATAGCTCAAAAAGACCTGGCTGGTACAAAAATGATCAGTCCTATGGATGGTATAGTAAGCGAAGTAAATGGGGGGGAAGGGCAGAGGGCAACGGCCAACAATAACAGTACGAGCAGCGGGACAGGCTTTATAGTTCTGATTTCGAAATCTCTGCAGGTTGAAGCTCAAGTTAATGAAGCTGATATTGGCAAGTTAGAAATTGGCCAGACAGCGGAATTTACGGTCAATTCTTATCCAAACAAAGTTTTCACCGGAAAGGTAAGCAGTATTTCTCCGGAGGCAGAAACTGTATCTAATGTGCAGGTTTACAATATAATTATTCAATTAGAGGGTGAGCAGCAGGAATTGAAAGCCGGTATGCCTGCAAACCTAAACATAATAATTAATAAAAAAGAAAACACATTGACTGTGCCTAAAGGAGCAGTTACTTATGCCACCAGCTATCTCAGTAAAAATGAACAGAGCACTGCTTTAAAAACGGAAGCAACAGGCAATCAAACCAAAAGCAGCAACAGCGGCAACAATTCCGGCAGCTCAAAAGGTTCAATTAGATCCGGCAGCGGCCAGGCAGCTACAACTTCAGGAGCGGCCAAGGAAAGCAGTCAAAAAACACAGACCACTATAATCGGTAAAGATGAATCGGGTAAACCGGTTTCTCATCAAGTGCTATTAGGCTTGTCGGATTCGAAAAACTATGAAATATTGGAAGGTCTTAACGAAGGTGACATTGTAATAGTAGGGGACAGCAGCGCAACAAGTACCGGGACTGCGAGCACCAGTAAGAGCAGTAGTGGCGGCGGCGGTTTGCTGGGAGGCGGAGGGCCTCCGCGGTAAAAGTTTTTTATACTCGTTGGAAATTGTGCTTATTATGAATCCGCGGATAAGTTAAGGCTGCTATTGCATAATTTCCAACGAATGCCTGTGGCTGCTCGAAAATCGCTTTAAGCGACTTTCTGGTAATAAAAAGATAGTATAAAACAGAGCTTGGGATGGTGCTGTCAATGTCCGAAAAAACAGCGATTTTGCTGAAAGATGTAAAAAAAGTATATGACATGGGAGAAACGCAAATTTTAGCCTTGCAAGGCATTAATCTGGCCATACGGGAAGGAGAAATGGCAGCCATCATGGGATCTTCCGGTTCGGGCAAAAGTACCTTGCTAAACATTTTAGGTTGTCTGGACACCCCCACTGAGGGAAGATATGATCTTGACGGAGAAAATGTTTCCAGAATGGATAAAAATCAACTGGCTGCTATTCGCAACAGGAAGATTGGTTTCGTTTTTCAGGGTTTTAACTTGTTGGGAAAAGTCTCTGTAATGGCTAATATTCAATTACCGATGGTTTATGCCGGTACTCATAAGAAAGATATGGTGGACAGGGCCAAAGAAGCTCTGGAATGGGTAGGGCTCTCGAAATATATGCACCACTATCCCAGCCAGATGTCGGGCGGACAGCAGCAGAGAGTGGCTATAGCCAGGGCTCTGGTAAATAATCCTTCTATGCTTCTGGCGGATGAACCTACAGGTGCTCTTGATTCGAAAACCAGCATAGAGATAATTTCGGTAATTCAGATGTTAAATATCGAGAAAGGCATTACTGTGGTAATGGTTACTCATGAAAAAGATATTTCATTATATTGCCGCCGTTTAATCAATGTTAAGGATGGTCGTATTATTAACGATAGTCCTGTTTTGAAAAGAAGAAACGCCGCCATGGATTTAAGTGAATTTAACAGAGAAGCGGAGGGGGCTCTGATTTGAATTTTATTAATAATTTTGAAGTTGCTTTAAACGGAATTAAGGCCAATAAAATGAGATCTTCTTTGACCATGCTGGGTATTATCATTGGGGTTGCTGCTGTCATTATAATGATTTCCGTGGGGCAGGGCGCCAGCAAAAAGATTTCCGATCAAATTTCCAGTATGGGTTCAAACCTGCTGATGGTTTTCTCAGGAGCCGGAACGGGTCCCGTGCGGGGGGCTTCGGGAAACGTTAATACGCTCACCCTGGAGGATGCTGAGGCTATAGCGGATTTGAATATGGTCAGCAATGTTGTGCCTGAATTAAGTACCAGTGCAACTGTAACTTATGATAACCAAACCTGGACATCCACGGCTGATGGAACTACACCTGAAATGCTATCGATAAAAAAATGGTCTGTGAGTCTGGGATCATTTTTTACCAAGGAAGACATAACCGGTGCCAGTATGGTAGCTGTGATAGGTAATACAGTTGCGGAAAACCTTTTCCCGACCGGTTTTAACCCGGTAGGCTCAACGATTAGAATTAATAAGCTGGCTTTTACTGTTGTCGGTGTGCTTGCCTCCAAAGGAGCGGCTATGGCCGGGCAGGACCAGGATGATGTCATTTATGTGCCTGTCAGTACGGTTCAAAAGCGGATGATGGGTGTAAATTATGTGCGCACAATTAATGTGCAGACTGCTACGGAAGACAGTATGACTTATGTGCAGAGCAGCATAGAAACCCTGTTGCGTGAGAGGCACCGCATCAGCGGCGATAAAACAGATGATTTCAATGTGCGCAATTTGACCTCGGTACTGGAAGCCGCACAAACCACCACCGGTGTTATGACACTGCTTCTGGCCAGCGTGGCTGCCGTTTCTCTTTTGGTAGGTGGTATTGGTATAATGAATATTATGCTGGTTTCTGTTACGGAGAGAACCAGGGAGATAGGACTGCGGATGGCGGTCGGAGCAACTGAAAGCAATATTCGCAACCAGTTTCTGGTGGAAGCTCTGGTGCTCTGTATGGTGGGTGGTATTATTGGTATTATTACCGGAGTCATAGGGGCAAAAATAATTTCCCAAGTATCCGGGTGGTCAACCTACATAACTATGTCTTCAATTTTATTGTCAACCGGTTTTTCAGTGGCTATCGGAGCTTTCTTTGGCTATTATCCTGCTAAGAAAGCAGCCGGTCTTGATCCTATTGTGGCTCTCCGTTTTGAAAAATAATTTTTACCAATAACTGCATTTATTCAATTTCAGAAATAAACCCGTATTATCTAAAAAGATTACGGGTTTATGTATTGTATATTGTTTTCTATTTTTTATCTTCATTTAGGATTTGAGCAGTTTCTTTTTTTGGCAGCCTGCCGGCCTTGCCGGCCGCGTTTCGCAGAATGTATTCAATTTGTGCATTAACACTGCGAAATTCATCTGCTGACCACTTTTCCAATACTTCATATAGTTTTGGATCTATTCTGAGTAGAAAACTTTTTTTAGGCGGCACGAATATCACCTGCTAATACAGACTGCCAGCATTAATCACCGGTTGAGCAGCTTTTTCCGAAACAATTGCTACCATGAGGTTATTGATCATAGCAATTTTACGTTCATCGTCCAGGGAAACGGTTCCTTCTTTGAGTAACTTTTCTATGGCCATTTGAGCCATTCCGACAGCGCCTTCTACAATTTTTTGTCTGGCCGCTATGATGGCGTTTGCTTGCTGCCGCTGCAGCATGGCACTGGCTATTTCAGTAGCATAAGCCAGGTGGGTTAAGCGGGCCTCCGTTACTTCCACTCCTGCTAGAGTAAGACGGGATTGAAGCTCTTTGGCCAGTTCCGAAGCAACTTCCTCGGTATTGCCTCTCAGTGAGTAACCGGCTTCCTCAAAGTTGTCATAGGGGTATTTGGTGGCAACATGACGCAGAGCTGTTTCACTTTGTATTTCAACAAATTGTTCATAGTTATCAACATCAAACAAGGCTTTTGCTGAATCCACTACTCTAAAGACAATTACAGCAGCAATCTCAATAGGATTGCCTTCTACGTCATTAACCTTTAGCTTTGCGCTGTTAAAATTGCGGACTCTTAAGGATACCTTCTTGTGCTGGGAAAAGGGAATTGTCAGCCAAATACCGTTTGTATTGATGCTGCCCATGTATTTGCCAAAGAAGGTGACAGCTTTTGCCTGGTTTGGTTGAACAATAACCATTCCTGCCGATAAAACCACAAATAAGATAATTAATATTACTGCTATACCAATCCTAAGAAAGACTAATGAGCTGAGAACAGCTGCAAGAAGAAGCAGCAATAGCAATAAAGCCAGAAACCCGTTAATTTTCCAAGCCGAGCGTTCTTGCATTTTATGAGCCTCCTGTCTGATAGATATTTAAAGCATATTAATATGATATCACTTTATTGTGAATTGTCAAGAGGCTTGGTTTATTTGCTGTTCACAATATGTTCATAATATGTTCACAATTTAAGTTTATAATATAAAAATTATACATGATATTAATATGAGCATATCGTTAATTTCATCTTAATTAAACTGTACTGCTTCCGCATTGACATTTTTTAAATCAATCAACAAGGAAAAAATAATTACGCTATAGAAATTTATGTCATGACTAAGTATTGGGGGTTTTTTCTTATGGCTTCGGTAAAGAAAATTTTAATAGCTGATGATGAGCCGCGCATGTTAAAACTGGTATCCGATTTCTTAAAAAAAGATGGGCATAGCGTTTTCGTAGCTGATAACGGTCGACAGGCCTTGGATATTTTCAATGAACAGCAGTTGGATCTGGTTATTTTGGATGTTATGATGCCTGAGTATGACGGTTGGGCTGTATGCAGGGAAATCCGCAAAACTTCTCATGTTCCTATAATTATGCTGACAGCCAGGGCTGAAGAGTCGGATGAACTGTTTGGGTTTGAATTGGGAGCGGATGAATATGTTACAAAGCCCTTTAGCCCCAAAATATTGGTAGCCAGAGTTCAAGCCTTATTGAGAAGAATAGCGGAGCACAAAAATCAGATGATTTCCATTGAAGGGCTGGAAATAGATGAGAGCGGTCGTTGTGTGACAGTTGACGGGGTGCCTCTGGATTTAAGTATGAAGGAGTTTGAGTTGTTAAACTACCTTGTAAATAACCAGGGCAGAGCGTTGAACCGGGATCAGATTTTGAATGCGGTGTGGGATTATAATTATTTTGGAGATGCCAGGACCGTTGATACCCACATAAAAAATCTAAGGCATAAACTTGGTGCTAAGGGTTTGTTTATTAAAACTATTCGAGGTTTGGGGTATAAGTTTGAGGTGAGATCATGAATTTAACTATCACCAAGAAGCTATTTTGGGGAATGAGCGGTCTGATAATGATGTTTGTATTATTATCGCAATTTTTCAATAGCCGTTTTCTGGAGGACTATTACGTTTCTGAAATAAAGAAACAATTAACAAATATATATGCAAGTATTAATGATATATACCAAGGAGATGCTGAAGAAATTTCTTTGCAGTTAGAGAAATTAGAACGAACTACCGGTATTCATATTATTATTTTTAATTCAAATTTTGAACCGATATATCGTTTACAGCGAATACCTGAAGAACACTTTGAGGATCAAGAATATGATGAGCAATATCACCAAAGGAGTTCTGATGATAATCCCTTTATTCCTTCACCAAATAGGAATTTGCAAAATCCAGATCCCTCGCCTCCCGGAATAAAACAGGGTTTTGAGAAGAATCTTCTGCAATTGAATCAAAAGGAAGTTAAGGAAGGTAAAATGGTTTTTAATATTTCAAAAGATCCCAGAATTCAGACAAACTTTATCAGTTTATTGACTTCATTGAATAACGGTGATTACCTGATTCTTAGCACCCCTTTTGCTTCAATAAGTGAGAGTGTGCGGATAGCAAATCGGTTCTTTTTATTTACAGGTTTGCTGGTTTTTGTTCTAGGCAGTATTGTTATTTTTATCTTTTCCAAAAAGCTCACTATGCCTATATTAAAATTAAATGATATCGCACAGAGAATGGCCAAACTGGATTTTAGTCAAAAATATCAAGTTGAGTCTAACGATGAGGTTGGCCAGCTTGGTGAAAGCATTAATTCCCTGTCAACCCAATTGCATATTGCCATATCAGAGTTGACTGCGGCAAACCATAAGTTATTGGAGGACATTGAGCGGGAAAGAAAAATTGATGAAATGAGGAGAGAATTTATTTCCAATGTCTCTCACGAGCTAAAAACTCCGATTTCTCTAATCCAGGGTTATGCTGAAGGTTTAAGGGAAAATGTCAATGAGGACGAGGAGAACAAGAATTTTTATTGCGAAGTGATTGCCGATGAGGCTAATAAAATGGGCAAACTGGTAAGAGAGTTATTGGACCTTGCCCAGATAGAAGCCGGTACATTTAAGTTGGAAAAAAGCAATTTTGATATATCCCGGCTTATTGCAAATATTGTGGAAAAGTATAAACCCATTCTCTTAGAGAAAAAAATTGATTGTTCTTTGCAAGAAGAACCTGAATTTGCGGTATCAGCTGACCGTTTTCGAACAGAACAAATAGTTTTTAATTATCTTAATAACGCTATTAATCATGTTAATGATCAAAAGAAAATTACTATATCTATTCAGAAAATCAACAGCAAGGCCCGTGTAACAGTTTATAATTCCGGTTGCCCGATAGCCCCCGAATCGTTGGATAAGGTTTGGGAAAGTTTCTATAAAGAAGATAAAGCCCGGACAAGAGCTTACGGAGGCACCGGACTAGGTCTATCTATTGTGAAAGCTATACAGGAAATAGATAATAACAAGTACGGTGTATTAAATAAAAATGCCGGGGTGGAATTTTGGTTTGAGTTGGATATTGCCGGTTAGCACTCCAATGTTATAAAACTTAGTGTAGTTTTTGAATATGTTGATCTATGTCTCTTATCCAATCAATTAGGGCAAAATGAGGTTTTCCCGCTATTCTGCGGTACTCATCGGAAAACTTAAACCGTATGCTGATGTTGTTGCCTTTATGTACCTTGATGTGTTAAACCAATTCAATCAGAATTTCCCTTGTTAGTCTGTCGGTGTTTATATATCTGCTAGATATGGTTGAAAATGGGTTTTTGTTATCACGCCTTTTTCAAGCTCGGCCTGTTCCGCTTTCAAATTGCCAATGACAGTTTGGGCTATATTAATAGCAACAAGGTACTTATTAAAGACCGAGGGTATGCCAAAATTTCACGTATGGATAAATATGAAAATGATAGTCATCTTTTCGTCGTTTGGTTACCTAAAAAATTATACCTTGAGCGATAAAGAGCCGTTAGCACTGCTTTCTGTGGAAGATTCCAATGCAGTACAAGATTTTACCTGTTATGTTAGATCCGAGCAAAAACGTTCTGAAAATCGTTCTCGAATTGTGATTATTGAAGATAAACCAGAACATTTTATTATTTTAGCAACTAACTGTATGGATATCCCGGCTAACGAGATTGCAAATACGTACAAAAAACGTTGGTAAGTGGAATTATTATTTCGTTTTATCAAACAACATTTAAATATTACAAATCTGTTTGGAAAATCAAATAATGCTGTATATGGGCGATTATTTGATGCATTAATTGCGTACGCGCTAATTCATTGGTTATACTATGAGACAAAAATGAATTGGTGATTTATTAAATTATCATTAATTTAGTTTGTTCGACAATTTTCTTTGGGGCTACTCCTATTAGAGGCAATAATATGCATATGTATATATTTAATTAATTTAGATATTTAAGTGGATAATGTTGACTTTTAGGAATAGGTAAGATGTAGATAATCAAAGGACTGATACGATATATGTTATCAGAAAGATTATAACGTGTTCAGTTTTTGGGGAAAGTTTTTTATCTTTCATTTTATTTTATAGTGGGATCACTGAATATGTACGTTTGAAAATATTTTTTATGTCGGATAATATTAAATATTGTCGGAAAACTTATCCAGCAAATTTGAAGGATTTTGTTATTTATTAGAGAATATGTTTTTTAATATCTAATTTTTTTTAAAAAATTAAAATATTTTATGGAAGGGATAACTGGGGTTCTATACCGTAGTGTTTGCATGAAAAGTTTTAGACAGGTATTTTAATGGTGTTTTTAAACCTATTGCAAAAACTGTGATACCTAAAATAACCTTTCGGCATCACAAATCCTTGTATTACAAGGATATTTAACTTGTTACATTTATTATTTCTTTCCATATCGGGTATCAGTAGTTTTATGCAAATGCTACGTATACACAAATCGTCCCAAAGTCCATTAGCAGAATATATTTTAACATTGAGCAAGAAACACTGGTATTCTCTAATATTAAGTAAAGTTACTGCGCCAGGATTCTTTTCGTTGTACCTCTCACCAACCCATTGAAGAAACTTCGATGCATTATTTTTGTATGTCTTCAATGTATACGGCTGTATTCCCTATCTGACGACAAAAGGTAATTTGTATATTTTTCTAGCATATGATCACTGTGTAAAACTTATTTATTTTGTTTATGATACCAGGTTATTGCCAAACTGTCTATATAAGTTACGTTATATGGACAGTTTACCACGAATCGTTGTTATTAACCGCTATCGGACTTTGGACGATATATGTATAGAACCCTAATTATGGGCTATTTGCAATGGATAATATGCCGTTGATTGCCATTTTTCTTCAATCTGTTCCTGAATGTTTTATATTTTACTGGCTAGCTCTTGGTTGGACGATTTTACTATTCAAAATATTACAGGTGAAGTAGTGTGGGAAAATGGTACTTTCGGAACATTAAACGAAGAACTTGATCAGACTAACTGCTATGAAATAGACAGTGAGGCTGGTTTCTGTTTTGATATTGACCTTTTAGCAGAAGCTTTAGAACAATACGGCTGGGGAAGAGCTGATGTTTATCATAGAACTAATGAATCTGGTAGTGCCAGTGTTTGTATTGATTACTGGCACAAGAGAAATTTTACCTGGTATTCCTTCTGTAACAATTGGTTCTCCGGGAATTACACTATCTACCACAACAAATTGGGATCACGCCGTTAGATTCATAGATTTAGACTATTAAAATTTAGACCAACCTCTTTTGAGGTTGGCCTAAATTTTAATATAAGTTCTATAATATTCATGTATGAAAGGAGAAGTCTTTATGGACTTTATTTTTGGAATCATAACCGGTACGGGAGCTACTTTATCTTTTTTTGTTAGTCTCCATTCACTTTTTATCAAAAAAAATAATATGTGGATTTTTTATTCAATAATTAGCGGTATAATGGGAAGTCTGTTTATTTCATATTCAGTACAGTTTTAATACCAGTTTTATTTAAAAATAAAAAGCATATTCTCGGCCATATTTAATCCTTTAAAACCGAACATATTGCCGAGAATCCTACTCTTCTAGGGAGACCCAACTTCCACACTTAAATTCTTTTTCTCCAGTACTGTCTTCGCATATTTCTAGACTGTTTCAAAAATACTCTTTTTTTGATTTATCCTAATGATTTTAAGAACACTACTGGTATTAACAGGTAAAACATCAATATTTGGTGATGGTTTCTATCAAAAGCTCATCCAACAATGCAATTAAACAGCATAATAATGCATACATAATGTTGGTTTCCATATAACCCCTAACGAGTAGGCACACTTGTCCCTAAACAACTATTTCAGGATTTTTTTCAGCTAATAGTATTGTTTTGATATTATGTAAAGCCGCATGGAGTTGCAACTTGAATCCATTTTTTTCAAGTCCATTATATCTACCCTTTCGGGCTCCATTTTTAGTAACACAATAAATTATTCTTTCAATCCGACTACGGAAACGATATTCCTCTTTATACTCTTCGGTTTGTTGTTGTTTGCGCACCTTTTGCAACAATGCTTCATGTGGATGTATTCTTACTGTCCTGCCATCTTTACTTTTGGTGCATTGATTTCTTAGTTCGCAATTTTGACACTGTTCTTTAAAAAAGGCTGATAAAAAGAGATATCAAGAGTTAAAGATATAATTATTGAGATAGGGGGTGTTTTTTTATGACATAGCTTTTCTTGAGACTCATTTCCCATATACACATCCTTGCAGTTATTCTCACAAAGCGTAACGTCTCTTTCGATCTTTTATAGAGGCGCAATACAAACAACAACGAAGGTTTTGAGGAATCAGTGCTGCAACAGATTTGGCAAACAATTTTTAAGCAATAGAAAAAATTTAAAGCCAATACATTTATTGTGTTTTGTGCCTTGAGCGAAGCGAAATAAATGGTAGTTGTTTGATTATTTAGCTGTTTAATGCTTAGGAACATAAAAAGTAGTTTATTGACAATTTAATAATTATTAAGTGAGGATGATTTTTATGGTAAAAAAATTTATGATATATACTTTTTTTTCGTTTCTTACATTATGTTTGGGGCAAATTATTCATATGCTGGTACATGGAGCCCAAACGTAACATGGGGTGCATAATAATCAGCTAGCTATGCCCCAGATTGGGGAAATACCTCTTTTTATGAGTATGAAAGCCAAGGCCTTAAAGTTTCCCCAAAGGCTAGGTTCAACTTTACTATATAGAAACGATTAATAAAGTAATGGTAATTTTTACTCCTATCCTGTAGAATAGAATCAAGTGTGGGGAGGGGTATTATTACCATGAGGAAATTGCATTTAAACAATCCACAAAATTTAACCATTGAGGATTTGAATAAGATAAAAAGAGAAACATCATATAAACTAAGACGCAGAGTTCAAGCTGTTATTCTTGTCATGAAAGGGAGACAAGCAAAGCAGATTGCCGAATATCTTGATATAAGTGAACAAACCATAAGAAAATACGTTGCTTACTTTAATGAAGGTGGAGTTGAAAAACTGCTTCATGTATCAAAAAAACCGGGAAGACCGCCAAGGCTAACCAATGAACAAAAAGAAGAGGTCAAAGAGGTACTGAAAAAATCACCATCAGAGGTTGGTTTTAGTACCCATACTACTTGGAATTGTAAAACCCTCGCTGCTTACATTCATGATACATACGGCATTAAATATACATCAGATGGTGTTTGGCGCATGCTTCTTAAGATGGATTTTCGTTATAATCGTCCCACTTATGTATTAGCCAAAGCTGATCCGGAGAAGCAAAAAGCTTTTCAAGATGAGCTGGAAGAGTTAAAAAAATCTCACTGAATGTGAAATACTCCTATATGTGGATGCATCTCACATTAGGGACTATCAAGGTTTACAACGAGCATGGTTCCCAAAAGGTGAGCAAAAAAAGATTAAGACCTATGGACACCATGCAAAAGTTACATTATACGGTGCTTTAAACTACTATACGGGTAAAGTTTTTTGTGTAAATTATGACAAAATTGATGCAGAAAAATTCAAAGATTTTCTTGAAAAATTGGTATCACATTTTTTAAAAGATGACATTTCTAAAATTTACATTGTTCTTGATAATGCAAGAGTTCATCATGCAAAACTACTTAAAGACTTTTTAGACGAGCATAAGGATCATCTGTTTTTGAAATTTCTTCCACCTTACTCACCCAATCTGAATTGCATAGAAGAGTTATGGAAATGGTTAAAAAATACAGCTATTTATAATCGCTTTCATAAAAATGCTTCAGAAATTCAAAAATCTGTTGACTCGTTTTTAGAGGAAATCAAATGCTGTTCGGAAGATGTGAAAAAGAGACTTTGCGTTTAATTTATAGCGATATTTATTATTTCGGTTCTATATACATAAGGAGAAAGACCGGCTTCCTTAAGCACATGGTGTACAGGAATCCAATAAACACCGGAACTTTCCATGGCTACACATTACTGTCATGCTCTTTAAGCCAGTTAGCAAGTTCAATAAGACCGGGAGTAAAAGCAGAAAATTCTCTAAAGGATATAATTGGTTCTTCGTTTTGTAGTGCCTTTATAACGGTGGCGGAGATAGTCCTTCTGTGAAAAAGCAGTAGATAATATTTTTAAAGGGCAGCCTGAAATGTGTAGGCTGTTTAATGTAACATCTTAATTTAAGCAACATAATGCTATTGTTATGTCCTGGTCAAAAGATGAAGCAATAATTCCAGAGCTTGAGAAAACCGACGATATCTTTGTGCTTTTAACCAACCACGACAAAGAGAAGGTTGATGCTAACGAACTGCTTACCCGCTATCGTGGTAGGAATGATATCGAAATCAGTTTTGAGTTTTTGAAGGGTTCTCTTGATTTACAACAGATATTCCTTCGCAATCCTGAAAGGGTAGATGACTATTGCTTTTTAAAAGTATTGGCTATGCTTGTGCTTAATTTAGCAGCCTGGCTGTTGGCTAAAAATGGCAAAAAGATGTCTCCCCAAAAAATACAGAAAGAACTTGGCGACCTAACTATCTTAGAACAAAGGTTGCAGCCTATTGGTATACGCCATTGGAATGGGACGAATACTCCTAATACCATTGATGTATTGGTTAACCTGTTTAACTTACCACATACACTTGAATTAATAAAGGTTATTAATTCAGCAATCAATTTTTCTTATCATATTGAGAAATGGTTTAAGGATAATTTAAGAAAATAAGGTTTGGCAGTGGTTCCCAGTTTAATAATCCCTTAGTGCGAAACCTGGGAATTTAATCTTTGATAAAGGAGAATATTGAAAAATATAAAGTGAGGTAGGATGAATGGATTATAAAAAAATACTATTAAGTTTGATTATGGTAACAATTATGTTAACAATGGTACTAAACTCTACACATGCAAACACCGTAAAATCAGAAAAAACAGATTTTCGTCCAGTTGATGAGAATTTTAAGACAATAAAAAATAGCAAAACAAATTTCCTAGAATATAAAAAATTGATAGATGCTAAGATCGAGAAATTAGTTGTTGGGTTAGAAGATAATGAGGAAGTACAAGTAACGATTACCCTTGCAAAAGCATTAAATGAAGAGGAAGTTGTTAGAATAATAAATGATAATAATTTAAAAGTGCATCATTTTATATTAAGGGCTATCGAAAAAGATACCAATCAAAGAGTCACGATTTCTTTATCTCCAAATAAGGATAATCTTATAGATAAAGAAACATTAAATGAACTTATGGAAGGCAATAACGATATTCTGAAAGGTTTTATTGAAATATGTGCTTATGTACCTGCAATAAACTTAGAAGGTTTAAAGAGTAACAATAACATTTTTTTAGTAGATGTTTCGGCTGATCAACACCTTGTAAATAACCCTAAAAACAAATTTATGAAAGGTTTATACTGGCAATTAGAGGAATTTGAAATTGCTAATTAATTCTGTGCAACTGTATCGGTTACTGTTTGCTAAACATTAATGATAACTCATACAACGAAAGGGGTAGTCCAATGAAAATTAAATAGTGGTTCGTGAGGAAAACCTAGTATAACATTAACCATTGTCCAAGCTTATCCTACACAAACCACTTTGCTTAAATTTTATAATACCAAGTTTATTAAGTATAATACTGCAGGCCTTATAATTCACATAATCTAAGATGAATATTGTGAATGGGTGAGAAAACTAAAAATAACCTCAATTTATTGAGAGAGGGGGAACCAATGCGTGAAAAAATTGCTTGCTAGTTTAAGCATATTAGTATTAGCTTTTAGTTTGTATTTAAGTAATAATGGAACATGGGCATTAGCTACGGAAAATGAATCCATATTACCTCAAGTAGAGAAAATTAAAGTAAAAGAACATTATAATGATTTATTAAAAATTAAACAAAAAGATGAGTGCGATAAGTATTTAAATGAGCTAAATGAAAAAGATCTGTTGCTTGCCATTGCTGAAACTGCTGAGGAATTAGATAAACAAGGTGCATATTCCGAAATATCAATGTTTGCAGAATTTGTAGACAAAAAATTGATAGATAAGTTAACAGAAAATGACTATATTTCCATTATAGAAAGCTCGGAGTATTCAAATCTTTTCAAAGTATTTATGATTGATACTTATACTTATTCTAAAAAAAGAGTTAATGCAAAAAATAGCGAGATATTTAACGATAAACTCAAAAAAATAATTAAAGATAACAACTATGATTCTAGTTTACGTTTTTATGCTTTAAAACATGTTGATAATTTTAACGAAAACGATGTCAATACATTAAAAGAAATAATAAATTCAGAAAAAGAAATAGATTATTTAAAAACTGCAGCTTTAAAAGTTCTTAAAAAGATAAATGAAAAAGAAGCTTATGATATATTGAAAAAAATAATAAAAAATCCTGAATTATATTCAGTAGAGGAAGTAAATGTGGGAATGAAGTTAATGGCTCGTATTTCTGAGAATACAATTCAACTAATAAATGATAAAGATACTAGGGTAAATGATATTGAAAACATTATACAAACAACAAAAACTCCGTCAATTATTAGCGGTGCCGTTTATGCTTTATGTGAATTTAGAAATGAAAAATCGGTACAAACAATTATTAATAATAGAGCAATAATCAATGATGATAGCCTGATAAGATACTATATTGATAAAAATTACTTAATTGTAGAAAAAATGCTAGATAAGACCAATGATACAATTATTATTATGGATGCCCTTGCTTGTGTTGATATAGCTCCTTTTAAAAATTTCACTCCAAAATTAGAAGAGTTAATTAATGAACATGAAAATGAAGATATAAAAGAGAAAGCAGGGTTACTTATTGATAAGATTAATAATAACTCATATGAACACAACTTAAAATGGGATTATAATAAATAAGGTTGGTGATGACTATTTAATCAACGAAAAGATTTTCTACGCAAGACCAGTTTAGACGTGGTTCAGAACCATGACATTATCATCATGGAAGCCCCCGCTTCTTAGTGGAATGTAAGCGGGGGCATTTCACGAATGTTTCTTCACCAGATTCTTATTGCGGGCTTTCCTCTACGAATTCCACCGGCGCAGCGCTTGTCGGGATTCGCAGCAGAATCGATGGATAGCTAATCACCTGCGCAACTATCTCACAGAACGCCGGATTGTTTATTTTGTAACGAACTTTTAATTTGCTGCTGTTGTCCGAATAAATGCCGATTATCCCCACACTATAACCGGCTGTAGGCTTTTCTCCAGCCGAAATAAACATGTAGCTCCATTCACCGGAGATTTTGGTGCCGCTAAAAGACCGTAAAGAGTTGGCAGCCGCCCATTCCTTGACTTTCGGCGGAATGCTTTCGTCATTAAGAGATAATATCTTAAAGGGCACAGACGATCCGAACAGGTGAGAAGAGCTATAGTAGGGTGATTCCAGGTCTGGCATTAATTTTTTTGCTTTTTCCAGCATGTCCCCATCAGGGTATTCTTTGATAATTTTTTGCAGGTAACCGGTGTTGCCGGTATAAGAGCCAAGTGCCAGTAACGCGTCATCAGCCATAGAACTGTCCGGATATTCTTCGACAAATTGCTGGTAAGTGGAGATTATTTTCTTCCTGGTATCCAATGAGTTGAAGGCGAAAGCGGCGTCTTCTCCCCAGTCATGCAGGCCGGTGTAACAAAGGCCGGTAGAGTAAAGGGCTTTGGCCTTTAGTTCCGGTGAAGAGGACGGATCCAGGTAAACCTGCTGAAAATACGGCAGGCTGTGGTTATAGTTGATCATCTCCCGCATAAAAGCAGCCATTTCCACGGGTGCATGTCCGCGGCCCATTTGGTAGGTGATATACTCCAGCCAGTTATAATATTGCCGCTGTCCGGCCCATAAGTGATTATAGTAGAGCATTTGGTTATGAAAGATAGCCGCCGCCAGGTTGTACAAATCAATTGTTGTTTTTGATTTTTCCCATTGAGATTTTAAATTGTCCAGCTTATTTACTTCGTCTAACTGCTTTTTAACCGCGCCGTGGAAATCATATTGCTCATTGCCAAGGAAATTGTCGAATGGTAATATATGCTTGTCAGTGGCCAGGTTTTCTTCCTGCTTTAAAAATTCCTCCAGTTGGGAAGCTGCCCGGGGATAATCCTCACGGCGAATTTCTCTGACGGCCAGGGAGTAGTTGATAAAAGCCTGCAGAGCCGGGTCCAGTTTTTCCAAAGACAGCTCCTTTAACTGCTCGTAAGTCATCCGCACATCCAGTATGTAGACCATCCTGCCGGCGGCTGCATAGCGTATATCTCCGTCGGTTGAAAAGCGCGCTTTTTGTATCGTTTTTACGGCATCGGCAAAACGCCCCTTGATCTCGTAACACCGAGCCAGACGATAGGCAGCGTCATCCGAAGCGGGATGGCGGGGGAATTCAGCTAAAAACTTTTCCCAGCCGGGAATTTCCCGGTCTGGCTGATACTGCTCGTCCCCGTAAGGGGGATACTGTCCGTCCCAGTAAGGAGGTTCCCCGGCAGCTGGAGATTGTTTTTCATTGATGCGGTCTATTTCAAAATAAGGTATGCCCCGCACTGCTTCGTACGCTTTGATTCCCCGGGCCAGGTAGCTTTGCGGGTATTTTTGGCTGGCGGCTTTCAAAAACTGCCAGTTTAGACCACCCACCATAAAAACCTGATTTTCCTGAGTCAGACCCATTACCCCGTTTTGGTCCGTATCCTGTACATACTGTTCCAGTGCTTTTTCCTGACCCAAATCCGTGTATAGCACAGAAAGGCATTCCTGACGGCAATATGGCGATGTATCTGTACCGGCAACTTTCCACAGCCAGTCGATTAAAGCGTCTTGACCGGCTTCTTTCGGCTGCCAACGGATGAAATCAGTAATTCTATGGATTAATTCAACTCTTTTTGTTGGAGACGTAGTACCGGAATAGAGGCTGTCTATTGCTTCCAACGCTTTGGCTTCTTTTAGTTCGTAAAGGGTGATCAACTGATCACATCGGTAATCCGGGTCCGGTTCTTTTTCTTGAATGCGCCACAGCCAACCGGTAACAGCCGGGAGGTTAATCCCGCTCAATTGTTTTTTAGCTGCCGTTCCAACGGCACAAACAAGGTTTTCCCGGGTTGTGGAACTGTTTAATTGGCTATAAGTGTCATCCAGCCATTGTACTCCTGTGGCTGGGTCGGTAAAAATTTTGGGCCAGGTTTGTGTCATAAGTTGCAGGTATACCTCGGAAACATATTCATCTTGCAGAGAAAGCATGGCGTTGGTCAAATCATTCGGGTTACTGATGCGGACAGCCAAAACCGAAACCAGGTACCGGTAAGAATTAGCCGGACTGTAGGTGCCGATTTCCTTAGCCAGTTGACTGATCTGCTCCTCTGTCATCAACTTAACCAGGGCATCTACAATGTTTCCGGCTTCTACCCTGAGATCGTCTTTCAGATAATCCAGTAGAATATGTGCCGCTTGGGCATCAGGTCCCGGTATGGCGTTAAATATCGCAACAATATTTTTGATTTCTTGCCTGTCCGTGGCCTTCCACAATCTTTCTTTTAATTCAGGCAGCGACTGGCCTGCTGCCTGTCCGGCCTCATTTGCCGGCTGATTTTGTTCGGTGGCCCAAATTTCCTGGGGTTTGCCGGGGAATCCGGTGATAATGGCGGAAATTAAAAAGAATTGGACTAATATAGTAATCGCCGCTTTGATTTTAATCATTTTAATACTCTCCTATCTCAACTTCTTGCTTTAATTATAATTGAAATAGGGTACTAAAACTATAATTTAATCAAAATCATGTTAAAATTTACTTTCTAGAAGTTTCTTTGATATGAGTTTATAAAAAATTTATTAAGTCGTGATCTTTTTGACCTACTGGTAATTTTTAAAGAGACCGTTAACAGCTTATCCTTTAGCAACAGGTTCTATAAATATTTTTACTTACCTCACAAACAGGCGAAAAATCCCATATAACATATCAGTCTGGACAAATAACAACTGTAACTGATTCATCGGGCCGAAACCTTAATTTTACTTATGATTTTAATAATCGTTTGCAAGAAATTAGCGACCCGGCCAACCGGACCGTGGTTTTTACCTATAATGATAATGGTAACTTATCCACAGTCCAGGATGTTTATGGAGGCATTACCCAGTATAATTACGATGCCCACGGTCTGACAGACATTATTGATACCGAAAGTAATCACATTATCCAGAATACTTATGACAGCATCAGCCGGGTAATAAGCCAAACAGACGCTAAAGGAAATCAAACCCAATTCGCATATGACCCAGAAGCTCAACAAACAACAGTGACCGACCCACTGGGTAATTCAGTAACTATTAATTATGATGAAAAATACCGCATTGCCGCAATGAATTATCCTGATAATATTTCTGAGTCCTTCACCTATGACGAAAACAACTGTCGCACATCAGTAACTGATAAAAACGGACATAAAATCACGTATACTTATGATAACATGGGTAACATGCTGACCAAAACTCAACCGGTGCCATTTAACTATACCACTGCATTTGTGTACGATAGCCTTAACAACCCCGTTCAGGTTACTGACGCCGCCGGTTATGTTACCGATTACACATACGATGAAAGGGGTAATTTACTTTCTGTCAGCAAGGCAGTATATGGTGGAACAGTCATAACCTCGTTTTCATATGACCAGTTTGGACAGGCTATCAATATTACTGACCCAAATGACAATAGCACTTCGGTGACATACGACGTGTACGGCAACCGCACCTCGGTTACCGGCCCGCTGGGCAACACCACCACCTATACTTACGACATAATTGGGCGCAAGATAACAAAGACTGGCCCTAGGGGCAACGAGCCGGACGCAAACCCGGAATTGCATTGCTATAGCTATACCTATGACCAGGCAGGCAATGTTCTTACGGTAACTGACCCATTAGGCAATGTAACAACCAACACTTACGACGCTAACAACAACCTGATCAGCACCACTGACCCAAATGGTAACACAACTACATTTACTTATAATGAGAACAGCAAGCTGGTCACTGAGACAGACCCGCATGGCAATACAACCACATATCAATATGACACCAACGGTAACTTGAGCTCAATAACCGATGCCAATGGACATATCACCAGTTACCAGTATGACGCTCTTGACCGGTTTGTATCTACTATGTACCCGGATGGCAATACAGAAAATCTCACTTTGGACGGAAACGGTAATGTACTTGCCAGAACAAATAGCAAGGGCAACACCACCAATTACCAGTACGATGAACTTAACCGCCTGATCAAGATAACTGACCCGGCAGGCGGCAGCATCGCCATGCAATACGACCCCCTGGGCAACCAAACCGGTGTCACCGACCAGCGCGGCAACACCACGACATATACCTATGACCAGGCATCCAAACTGCTTTCTGTTACTGACTCGTTAGACAACACCACCAGCTACACATATGATCCGGTGGGCAACCGGTTGACTGAAACAAACCCGAAAGGAGCTACCTGGATCTATACCTATGACGCAGCAAACCGCCCAGTAAAAACAACCGGCCCGTTGGGCCATGATAGTAGTGTACAATACGATAGTGCCGGCAACGTTATCACCAGCACCAATACCAACGAAGCCAGCACATCATTTTCATATGACGCCCTTAACAGATTGTTATCAGTCACTGACACCCTGGATAACACCACGGATTACACGTACGATGGAAATCACAACCTGACTGGGGTTACCGACGCCAACGAACACACAACAAACTACACATTCGACAGTATGAACCGCCTGGTGGCTATAACAAACCCCTTGGGCCAAACCACAAATTACTCATACGACCCGGTGGGCAACCGCGTTACCAGAACCAAGCCGGACGGTAACAGCATTAACTATAGTTATGACAGCAATAACCGATTGGTTGAAATTACCTATCCCGATTCCAATCAAGTCAGCTTCAACTATGACGCAAACGGTAATCGGACAGCAATGACCGATCCTAAAGGAACCACCGTTTACAGCTATGATAACCTTGACCGGTTGACCTCGGTAACAAGGGCCGTCTATTCCATTGATTATAATTACGATTTGGCTGGTAACATCACGGGTATAACCTACCCTGATGGGTTAAATATAAGTTACACGTATAACCGGCTTAACCAACTGCAATCAGTATCAGACATCGTGTATACCGCCACATTTACCTACGACGAACTGGGTAATATAATTGGGGAAGAGCTGCCCAACGGTATTACAGTAAGCTATCAATATGACGATAACGGCAGGCTTACTTCACTGCAACATGTTAATGGCGATACCGTTCTGACTGGCGTGGAATACACCCTGGACAACGTAGGCAACAGGTTAAGCGTTACTGACGAAAACGGTCAGACAACCAGTTATACTTACGACAATCTGAATCAACTGACTAAAGTAAAATACCTGGATGATAACCCGGTCACCTATACCTACGACCCAGTGGGCAACCGACTCAGCGCCGGTGGCGTAAACTACACCTATGACAGTGTCAATCGGCTGATACAAAAGGGTGGCATTCCTTACGGCTACAACGCCAACGGGAACCTCGTATCGGTTGGTGAATCGGTATACTATGATTATGACTACGAAGACCGGTTGGTACGCTTTAATGACGGTAATAACACATACCGATACACCTATGACGGTGACGGCAATCGCTTGACTCAAACGGTCAGCGGAGTGGTTTATGGAAGTTACAGTTATATTTATGACATCAATGCAGGACTTCCGCTCCTATTGGTAGAAAAAGACAGTGAAGGCAACACCAACAACTATCTTTACGCTAACGGTCTATACGGTCGCACTGGCCCTGAAGGAAGGTTATTCCATCACGCGGACGGTTTGGGTAGCGTATCAGTGGTAAGCGATGTTTACGGCGAGGAGCTCAACCGTTACACTTATGACCCGTTCGGTAATCCCTTAACGGTTAATGAAACCGTTGACAACATGTTCCGCTTCACCGGTGAACCGTATGACCCGAGCGGATTAGTATTCCTGAGAGCGCGGTACTATGACCCGTCCACGGGCAGGTTTCTCACCCAGGACATCTACTCCGGTGAGCTAAACACCCCGCTGTCGCAGAACCTTTATATTTATTGTAGTAATAACCCGGTAGTTTATATAGATCCGTCTGGGAATATCAAAATCTGCCAATTGGATGATTTAGGGAAAGGTTTGTGGGACTCCGGAGGTGAAGCCGTAAGAGAACTTATGTCTTCACCAGGCGCATTATGGGAACTGTCAAAAGCAATTTATCGTAATGAACTGTCAAAGGAGGATTTAATCCTAGCTTTGGGAAGTGCCGGAGCTGATATAGCCGGAACAATTAACTATGTATGGAAACATTCAGATAGCGTCTGGGTTGGGAACCCATCCGACAAAGAAGTTTACGAGTACGGCAGAAACTTGGGGGATGTACTACAAATAGCCGCCGGCAGCGGTGCCGCGTTAAAAGCAATTTCTAAAGTAGCGCCGAAGGCGGCGGGTGCCCTTGGAAAGGGAACGAGTAAGAGTATTTTAAAAGAAGCTTCTCAATCTGCTTTTAAAGCGGCAGACAATGTTTCTGATTTTTCAGTTTCAAATAAGCACTTAATGGACGCAGGGGGAAGGTGGCAAAAGTTTGCTACCACAGATAAGGGCCAAGTGAATACTTGGGTGCAAGAAGGCTTACGCTCAGGAAATGCCCAATTTTTACCTAACAATCAAGAAGCATCATATAAGATTATAACTGATTTAGGCAAGACTATTGGAACAAAGGGAGAAACAAAAATTCAAGTTATTATAGGAGCTGATGGGAAGATATGGACTGCATACCCAGTAAAATAGCTATACAATTTGATATTGATAAATCTAAGGAAGTTGATAAAAATCTGATTGATACTAACAATAGGAAACTATTGGCTGATATTGAGGGAAGCTTGAATATCAGTATTAATGGCAATGATTTCTTCCAAGAAGATTATATACTTTTACTTGAGTTTGCTATAGCTATCTCAACATGGTTAGAAAAAGTTGAGAAAGGTATATTTCAAGATTTTGTATATGAAACAATGGATTACAGTGAAGGAGCAATCATTGAATTCAATCAAAAAAATGATAGAACATGGGTAGTTACTTCTATTTGGGGAAATGACAATATAGCGACGAATCTTTGTATACAAGATATTATTATTGCTGTAAAGGATTTTTTAACTACTTTCCAAAAAAATATTTATAAGACGTATTCAATTAATCTTAATAAATTTATGATTTGAACGATAGTATATTGCAAAAAGTTTTGAGAATTTCATGTTAAAGTTAAAACCGTAAAGACTCAACTATGTTAAGGTCACACAGTTCCGGCTGTTGTGACCTTGTTTTCTTATGGCGATCCAGCATCTACTTGAACCAAGGAGTGAGTTGGGAACTTACAACCATCAAAACCGTTATGTAAGCTTGCCCTCTGTTGATTTGAATCACTTATATCGCTCCCTGGACATCCTTTGTGAACATAAAGAAATGCTTGAAGAACAACTGTTTCGCAAAAACCGCAATCTTTTTAAAATGAAAGTTGATGTGGTTTTTTACGATGTACCCACCTTTCATTTTGAGAGCGTAAAGTCAGATACACTAAAAGACTTTGGCTATAACTGATAAAGTTAGGACAAACTATTATATGCCGCAAATCTATACGGCATAATACAAATCCTATTTAATTTTAATTATCAATTCTTTTATTCGCTGTATGCCAGCCCAAACTAATAAGATATCAGAACTAATATCGAGCATTTAAACGCTCACTCAATCCGGCACAGTTTTTGCCATGAACTGGTTAGCCGTAAGACACCCCTGGATGTGGTAGCACGTTTGGCAGGTCATGTTAAAAACGATGGCACCCCAAATATTCAGCAGATATTAACATACACAACCGGGCGAGGATGGTTTACAGAGGGTTGTAGATGAGTTAAGATGGGTATAAGAAACGATAGATTATTAATCACATACGTTAAGAAACGAAGGAGCTGCAAGGCTTCTTTTTTGTTGGGGCAAAGGGATACGAATTAAACTCTTACCCTTTATATGCTGGTGTAGTTTAACGGTAAAACGGGTGGCTTATAATCGCTTGATGCCGGGTTCAACCCCCACCGCCAGTACCAGAAGATCCTGCCATGCCTCTTGGCCAGACGGTCAATGCGTACCAGGGCGGGACTTTTTACACTGAAATACTTAACTGTAAAAAATGTTAAGATTGTATACATTTCATGAATTAATACATAAAATTATGTTTAAACTACTGGTATCAATTGATACCTTTTTGTTGACTTTCCTAAATATCGAAATTATAATAAAAGTGAAGATGTAGTGCTATTCTAATATCAGACGATATTTAGGGGGCTGTTATGAAAAGAGTTGAGCCAACAGATAAAGTTAAAGAATTTTTAGATAAAGTGCAATCAGTATTAGATGAATCGTCTGATAACTTGTACATAATTAAAAAACTAGAATCTATATAGAACCGAAATAATAAATATCGTTATAAATTAAACGCAAAGTCTCTTTTTCACATCTTCCGAACAGCATTTGATTTCCTCTAAAAACGAGTCAACAGATTTTTGAATTTCTGAAGCATTTTTATGAAAGCGATTATAAATAGCTGTATTTTTTAACCATTTCCATAACTCTTCTATGCAATTCAGATTGGGTGAGTAGGGTGGAAGAAATTTCAAAAACAGATGATCCTTATGCTCGTCTAAAAAGTCTTTAAGTAATTTTGCATGATGAACTCTTGCATTATCAAGAACAATGTAAATTTTAGAAATGTCATCTTTTAAAAAATGTGATACCAATTTTTTAAGAAAATCTTTGAATTTTTCTGCATTGATTTTGTCATAATTTACACAAAAAACTTTACCCGTATAGTAGTTTAAAGCACCGTATAATGTAACTTTTGCATGGTGTCCATAGGTCTTAATCTTTTTTTGCTCACCTTTTGGGAACCATGCTCGTTGTAAACCTTGATAGTCCCTAATGTGAGATGCATCCACATATAGGAGTATTTCACATTCAGTGAGATTTTTTTAACTCTTCCAGCTCATCTTGAAAAGCTTTTTGCTTTTCCGGATCAGCTTTGGCTAATACATAAGTGGGACGATTATAACGAAAATCCATCTTAAGAAGCATGCGCCAAACACCATCTGATGTATATTTAATGCCGTATGTATCATGAATGTAAGCAGCGAGGGTTTTACAATTCCAAGTAGTATGGGTACTAAAACCAACCTCTGATGGTGATTTTTTCAGTACCTCTTTGACCTCTTCTTTTTGTTCATTGGTTAGCCTTGGCGGTCTTCCCGGTTTTTTTGATACATGAAGCAGTTTTTCAACTCCACCTTCATTAAAGTAAGCAACGTATTTTCTTATGGTTTGTTCACTTATATCAAGATATTCGGCAATCTGCTTTGCTTGTCTCCCTTTCATGACAAGAATGACAGCTTGAACTCTGCATCTTAGTTTATATGGTGTTTCTCTTTTTATCTTATTCAAATCCTCAATGGTTAAATTTTGTGGATTGTTTAAATGCAATTTCCTCATGGTAATAATACCCCTCCCCACACTTGATTCTATTTTACAGGATAGGAGTAAAAATTACCATTACTTTATTAATCGTTTCTATATAATAAAGATAAAACAAAAAGGTTTATGAACGAATATGGATTAACAAGAGATTTAGTTTGTGCGGAGTTACTGAGATTAGAGGTATCTAATTATTCGTATACTGACAAAGACCACGATACTAAAAGAGGTGGAGATGTTTGGATTTTTGGTCAAATATTCATTCCAGCAAACCCTAAAAACTATATAGAGGTATATGTTAAGTTAAAATTTACAAGTAGGGTAGTTTGTCTATCTTTTCATGAGAAAGACCGTGATATAAATTATCCTTACTTATAGGAGGTTTGTATTAATGGATACTAAGAGTTACTGTTATTACTGTGATGAAAATGTATCTTTTATAATCCAAGAAAAAATAATAACTGAGAACATAAAAGGAATAGAATTTGATTATGTTGCTAATATCGCGTATTGTAAAGAATGCGGGGAAGCTATATATATTGCTGAATTAGATGACGAAAATGTTAAAAGAGCTAATAAGAAATATAGGCAATTGCATGACATAATTCAAGTTAACGAAATTGAGGAATTTCTTAATAAGTATAATATTGGTCAAAAGCCTTTAGCAAAACTTTTAGGGTGGGGAGAAACCACGATAACGAGATATTTACAAGGACTGACTCCCTCAAGGGAATATAGTGATAGGTTAAGAGAATTATTAAACGACCCGGTTAAAATGAGAGAACTTTATGAAAAGAACAAAGGTAGAATTAGTGACGTAGCATGTAAAAAATTAGAGTTGTGCCTTAATGAAATTCTGGAACCTGCTTCTTTTGTAGCAAGCGACAAGAATGCATCTAATACTTTAAACGTGTCAAAATTTTTTATTACTAAAATATACCCTGAAGCAGGGGAAGTTATTACCCATCTTAAACTACAAAAGATGGTTTATTATGTTCAATCCTGGTATCTTGCATTTTTCCAAAGTCCGTTTTTTCATGAAGACTGTGAAGCATGGGTTCATGGGCCGGTATTCCCTGGTTTATATGACATATATAAAGATTTTGGTAATAAGCCTATAACAAAGCTAACAAGATTTAACGAAAATATTTTCAACAACGATCAAAAATTTATATTAAATATGGTTTGGCAAGTTTATGGAAAATATGACGCTAAATATCTTGAAAAACTAACACATATTGAATATCCATGGAAAAAAGTTAGAGAGAGTTACAAGAAAGATGAAAGAAGTAGCGAGGTAATAGTTAAAGAAGACATAAAAGACTACTATACTCATATTAAAATCAAACACAATATAAATTCTATCGAAGATTTAAATAAATATGTTTCTAATATTACAATCTTGGATTAATATTATACAAGAATACCATTCCTCCAAACATTAAAAAATAATTTTTTATATAGTAAACGATCCCTGCCGCGCCTCTGTCCGGAAACAGTTATGCGTACCAGGGCAGGACTACATATTCAGAAGGTTAGATTTAAATTCAATATAACCTTGGTTGCACCTGGGGCGTTTCATAGAGATAAGCGTAGGCAGGCAGGTAGGTAGTGGGCCTGAATGTGATTGAGCCCCGTAATGGTCAAACGGGAAGGTTGACGGTTTCGAAACTCCGGAAAACTATATCTTGGTACGCGATATGGCGAGTTTATTAAGACTTCCCCGGTGTCTAAGAGCCAGGCATGCTATACAATGATATCACGGAAACCCGGGAGACCCCATGTGCTCTTCTGTTTAGGAGGGACCCGCCAGCGCAGCGATCGTGTTCCAGCCTGATTTTTTCATCTGCTTTCCTCCCGAAAGAACTTCATATAATCCGGTAATTCTATAGGTTTGCCTTCTCATTGCTTCAAAAGCCCTGCCTTCTCATGCAGCCGTCCTATTTTTCTCATGTCTTGTTCCGACAGGTTGTGGATATTATTTATCATTTGCAGCGTATACCCGCGTTTGAATACGATACACCGGAGGCCCCGCAGCACCCAGCAGACCGGAAGTAGTTTAGGCACCCTTTCAAGGAACGGGTATTGGATTTTCATGGTGTCAAAGGGCGGAAAAAACAGCTTCAAGCTGTACAGCCATTTTGCCATCCTGACCGAATGCTGTTTACCTGACTTGATGCCCATAGAGGATACGACAGCGTGTTTTCTTATGCCATAAACGCCGCTGCAAGAAACATACTCCGTCATTCCATCGTACAACACATTGCTCCCGGCATTCCCAAACCATACTTCACAAAGGCCGAAGATGTTTTCCGCAAATTCCAGAAAGTTGATTTCATTTAACTCCGCCTGTATGTAGTCCCAATCCATTTCAGCTTTGTAACGCTCTTTGTACACCCATATGTCCAGAAAAGAACGGATACCGGTCCCGCCGTTGGCATAATGCTTGGTGAGGTGAATGACCAAATAGATGAAAAAGTCCTCGTGAGAAAGCTCATAGGTATGCCGGCAGCCTGATTTCAAGAGGACCCTGTCCCAGGTTTTTTTCAGATAATCGCTGTAGGGACTATCTTCTGAAATAAGCCTGTGGTGCATTTCTATATTCATGTAGGGCTTCCGATAGTATACATCATGGTTTCCGCCCTGGTGCTTGGCAGTATAGCCGTGCTCCGGCATGATTTCCTTTACTTTTTCTGCCTGTTCTGTTTTGAAGTAAATATCGATATCGGCCATCATGCGCATGTCGGGACGCGGATACAGATATTTAAGCAGACAGCCTTTCAGGGGCATACTGACAATTCCCTTTTCTTCAAAGGCTTCTAAAATCTGTTCAACAGCTATATGCTGGGTGGCTTCTCTTGCTACGGCCTTTTTGCGGTCGTTTTCAAATTTCTCCAGAATGTCCTGGGGTGGCTGATTGTCACAAGTCAGCCTGTTGAGGCCATAGCAAGCCATATTCGATACGCCATGCCAGGCCGCAAACTTATATAGTTTTTCCCAATCCAGCTTATACGGTGGATTTTGTGGCTGTGTATCCTTTAATAACGCGGACAGCAGGTGAATTAAATAATAGCTTTCAAGCTGTATGGACTGCATGTTGACGCCTCCTAAAAATTTTTTCATTCTAAAAAAAGTTGCTTTGCCCTAAAATACAGCCAACGGAGGGGATATATCCATACCCAGGCCCTGCAATATGCCTGATACCAAAAATCTTCACAGGATATGTATTTTCCGTTTCGCCAGATTCCTTTGACCACGCCTATGACCTGAGAATGCTGCACCCGGTATTCCTTGACGTACTGATTATCTCCGATGATGACATAGCCGTCCGCTTTTACCGCCAATATCCTGTGCAGGATATATTGGCCGTTGTTGCGGACAAACAAAGTCATATCATATTTCTTCAGAGGGTTTTCCTGCGGTTTCACTATGCACACCTTCTCTTTGCGGTTGCGCAGCAGAGGAAGCATACTGCTGCCGGATGGTGTAAAAATAACTTCTCCGCCTTTTTGCAGAGTTTCCTTCATCAGTGGAGAAAGCTCCCGCATGGCAACTCTTTTATTCAAGGAGATCAGCTTCCTTTAACTTCTTGAGGAATTCGGATATATCGGCTCTGGCGGTAGCTTTCTCCGTTTCATATTCCTCCAGCATCGCGGAAAGCAGATCCTGCTCACTTTTATCTTCTGCAAGCTGTTTCCATAAAAACGCACCGGTGCCGTTTAGGCTGATCATACCGGAAAAATCTATGGACGTCTTGCCTGTGGGCACCACCACATAGGTTCCGGCAACCTCACGCATGACATAATCGGATTTTATCTTCATCTTTTATTCTCCGTTTCCATTCTTAATTGACATATTTCGTTATATGCCGTTTTTACCGCATTGAAACTGATGTCGCAGTCCATTTGATAGACCGGTATCTTTTGCAGCAGAGCGTCCATCAGGGTTAAAAGCCTGTTTATCCTGTCCCTGTCACTGCCCGGACGCTGGCTCTGATAAAACAGCATTTGTACCGCTTCCTTATTACTCAAGCGCCGGATATGATTTTCCCTTGCCTGTTTCAGAAAAACAACCGCACTGAGGAGAACGCGGATATTCGTATTCAAGGCTCTTTTCCCGCTCCAGGGTGTGCCGTAGACGTAAAAGATATCCTCTATCCGGCGCAGTACCGGCTTGTCGTCATTAATGACCACCACCCGATCCGGGCCAAAATATTGCCGCCACAGATGGGTGTGGGTGGATTTGCCCGTACCGCAGGGGCCGGAAAACAGGACCGCCCTGCCATTCAGCGCGACTGCCGAGGCGTGGAGGCAAAATCCGTCAAAGTCCGGCAGCTTGCAGGCAAAGGCATAGCCCGTCTGAATGTATTCCCACTCGTCAGGTGACAGATGGGGATATTCCTCTCCGGTCTTGTGCATTTTTTCCCTGTCGATACTCATGGTGATATCCGCTTTTCCATTTATATTTGCCCCGTAGGACTTCATCAGTCTTTGCAGGGTTTCACACGCGCCTTCCATTGCTATGGTCAAGCCAGCTATTTTGTAATGGTTCAAATTGATTTTCTTCCCTTCCGGCCCGATAAGGCATACACATGGGCTAAACATGGCAGGCGGGTTTAACCGCCTGCCATGAGCCATCAATTCTTTTTAACGAATGTCGCCCCAGCCGAATTCGTCGCCGGTTCCGCTGCCCCCGTTAAATAATGTACTCGCCAGGATATCTTCCGGTTCAAATTTTATAATTTCAATCTCAGGTTTTTCATAAGCCTTTTTCATAACAAACACCTCCCTAATCAAGTAAATCCGCGACAGTGACTGTCGTCACCGGCGTATATTTGGTTAGTGTTCCTACCGTTGAAAAAGCTCTCACATAAAGTTCGACGTTGATATCCTCTACCGGAATTCCGGTAACGGTACACGCAATGATATACCTTCCTCTCAGTCCTTCTGCCGTTACGGGTGAACCTGACGCTGTTATTTCCGTATATACTATTGATGTTGCTTTCACGGAAGCATTCTCTCTGGTCGGTACGGTTTCGGTTTTTGAGAAAACAAAACCGACTTCCTTCGCATTCAGGGTATCAATGACGGCAACAAAGCGAATATCATAGACGTCCCCGTTCTGTCTCACTTGCGCACCCTTGTATGTTGCCAGGGAAGCTTCCGGGTCATAGTTCAGGGTGATATCCACTTCCGGAGTGATTGCATCTGCTGTCACTTCCAAACCTGTCACGCTTGTGCTGGCATAGCCAGGTTTGCCGGCTGTCACGGTATAGCCTGTCCCGGCAGGCACGTCGGTGATACTGTAGATTCCGCTTGTATCTGTTATCGCCGAATAGATGCCGGTGCTCACTGTCAGGTTCACTTCCGCTCCTAAAATCGGGTTGCCACCGCTGTCCTTGACCATGCCGGTGATGGTGCCTGATGGAGTCGCACGGTTTATATTAACCGTATAGGTTTTTGTGGCTTCGCTTTCGGCGGTTACGATAATGGCGACCGTATTGTTTCCTATGTTCAAATCAATGGATACGGTGCTTCCGCTGGTTACGGAATCTCCGTTGACTGTCATTGTCGCATGGCTGTCCTCTAAGACATTTATTACATCAATGCTGCTCACACCGCTGCCAACATTCACGGTGTAGATGGTTACATCCGGATCAAATTCCGGAACCAATGTCCCTGCGCTTAAGGTCAAGCCGCTCAGGTTTGCATTATCGGAAGGGATATAGCTGTTTACCGTATTGATTGCCAGCGTCAGCAGGCTGTTGTCATTGAATGTAATATCTAATTCTATTATGGTCCCTTCCTCCAGGCTCAGGCTCTCCAGGTAGCTCTGTTTGACGGTCAGGGTATCCCCGTCTATTGTATAATCCATATCCAATACCAAAGGATTGCTCTCATAGCTCACCTTTGCTACGCTTACCGCCGTGCTTCCCCAGGTGATGGAAACAGAGATGCCGGCGGGGGCCGCCAGATCAAAGCTGGCTGCGGCAGGATTAATTCCCGGATTGATATGCTGAACCTGCACCGTAACGGTTGCCGTTACTTCAAGAGGAGTTTCCGGGTCTGTTTGTTCCACTCCCGGAGGTAAGGCAAAGGTCCCGGCAGCCGTGTAATTTCCGGAGGCGGTTCCACTGTAACCGGTTATGCTCCAGTTCAGATTGACGGTATGGCTATTGCCTTCACTGTCGGTTATGGTCGTGGTATTGGCCAGGGCCGCAATCGCCTCCGTCTCATCTGTGCCGTAGGCCACCGATACGCTGTCCACCGGTGTGATACCGGCTATCCTGATGCTTGCCCTGAGGATGGTAAGATTAAATTCCTTTATTTGTGACATGCCTCCGGGATAGCTTACCATTGCTTTTAAAGTGACTTCCTTATTCCCACCCGTCGGCCTTGTAAGACTCCCGTCTGCCATGCTGATATAACCCGCCGGGTTGCAGCTCCAGTTAATGATTGTTTCATTTGTCCCCGACAGGGGGAGTACAAGGTTGGTACTTATACTGTCCGGCCCGCTGTTTTCACCGGCTATATCAGCCCAAGCCAGGCCGGTATGGTCTGCGGTAATCCGCTCATCCGGCTGCCAGGGCTGCCAGCGCAGGGTGGGGCAGGAGATATTTTCTCCTATTTTCCATATGGTTGTAAAGCTCCAATCTGTGAAAGTGCTCTGATGCTTCATGGCCGGGGTATCCAGGGGTAAGCCCTTGCCGCTGTCGTCATCCCGCTCTGACTTCTCCCTGTCGTAATAGCTCTTTGATACGGTCCCTGAATTGTTATATCCGACCAGGCCGCCTGTGGAGTTGGTTCCGCTGACCTTGCCGGTGGAATAACTGTTTTCGATGGTACCGCTTGCGTATCCGTTCCACCCCACCAGACCGCCTACATCACTTTTGCCGTTCACATTTCCTGTCGCATAGCTGTTTTTTATCTGTCCATTCCAGTTATCCCCTGCCAGTCCTCCGATATAAAGGCCGTTACCGGCATTGACATTACCTGTACTGAAGCACTCCTCAACTTGGCCCCGGTTATTGCCTGCCAATCCTCCCGCATAGTTGCCGGATGCGGTCACTGTACCTGCAGCAAAGGATTTTTGCACCTTATTATTACCGTTTTCCACTATATAGCCAACAAGACCTCCCACCATCTCGTGCCCTGTTACATTACCCGATACGGAGCTGCCTGTTACCTTTCCGCCCTCTTCGATACGCCCGGCCAGAAGTCCTACATAATAATTTCCGGTTACCTTCCCTTCCTCTATATGCAGATTATCCACCGTTCCCCCGGTGATGGAGGCGAAGAGTCCCACATTATTAACCGCGGGCAGGGTTGCAAAAAGTCCTTGTATGGTATATCCATTGCCGTCGTACCGGCCGCTGAAAGCGGGTATGGGTACCCAGAGTTCTCCCGACAGGTTGATATTCCCGGTCTGAAGAAAATATACTCCCGTACCTGTTTTATTGCGGACATCCTTCAAATGTCCGGCTGTTTCTACCCGGAAGGGATTGTTACTGCTGCCGTCCCCGGACCAGATCAACTGCTGCCATACGGCATACAGTTCCAGGTTCTTCGCGGGCATAGTTATGGCTTGCCCTGCCTCATAGCTGTCTCCGGTTCCATCGTTCTTCGTATTCCAGCCGGTGAAAAAATACCCCTGCCTGGCTAAAGCGCCTGTGTTTTTCTTAATTTCCAGATCTTCTTCGGGCTTATAGACGCTGTTATCCGTGGGTACGCTTCCCTCGGTATGGTTGTTGCCGTAATAGATCA
This sequence comes from Desulfofarcimen acetoxidans DSM 771, assembly GCF_000024205.1. Lineage (NCBI taxonomy): Bacteria > Bacillati > Bacillota > Clostridia > Eubacteriales > Peptococcaceae > Desulfofarcimen > Desulfofarcimen acetoxidans. The sequence continues at coordinate 3,069,178 of NC_013216.1, read as the reverse complement.
CATGATAGGTTGCCCGAAGCGTTACGCCAGATGCTGCCGAAAGAGTCCCTCCGCCCGTCGAATCATTGTATTCGTCAACCGTACAGGTAACGGTTACATTTGTTATATCCGATGTATAATCAATTTGTGAATTGCCGGACAGTGTGATTTCCACCGTATTGGCATCAGTACGGGTAACGCTTCCCTTACTCACACCCTGGGGCAGATTGGATACGGTCCAGTTTGCCGCGTTAATGACAGGTGCAAAGGTTCCTCCGTTCAATGTTACGGTAATCACCTTTTGATCTTCCTGTTCCTCCCATATATCATCGCTATCCGTGATCGTTAAGGACTCTTCATCATTATTAGCGGTTATCTCCAATGTATTTTTGGAAGTTAAAGGCATATTGACGGAGGTCAGGGGGGTATCCAGAGAAAGCTCCGCCGGAGCTATGGTCAGCCCAAGCTCCATATTCCTGTCAAAGTCGGTGCCGTCAAAGGTCAGATTAATTTTACAGGCAACAGGACTTAAGTACTGCACATTTTGGATGGTTAAGCCGGGGGGCGCGTTGTTGAGGGTAAAATTATTTTTATCCGGAACGCCATTCGAAAAACTGAGCCAGGATAATTCGACATCAATACTGTTCCCATTCAGATCAGCCTCGGTCAAAGGCTGCCCCGGCGTTATCACGGCAGAGGGAAAGGGCAGCTTCTTTGCTCTCATCTGCCAGTCATATCCCTGACTGCCAACAAGCCGGCTGGATTCCTTCCACAGTACGTAAAGATCATTTTTATATACGGTTATTGCCGAATTCTGTGCATGCTGCATGATTTCTTTATTAATTCCGGTGGAACTGTTTCCGTCGATGAAAATTTTATTCATCCCGTCATAGCTCATCACCCGGATCTGATTAAAATAATTGTATCCTTCAAACTCCGCAAACTCGCTCCAGGACAGGAACAGCTTATCGTTATGCACCAGCAGGGCAGGGTTATACGCACTCATTTCGGGATTATAGTTAAACCCGGCATCCGAAGACGAATCTATAATGTTCCATGTCCCGCCGGTGCCCCTGTATTTTGCCAGCCTTATTGAAGGAGTGTAAAGTTCCCAATAATCGGAGTAATAGCTAGTCTCCACCCAGGCCAAATACAACTCCCCTTTGTAATCCGCTAATACAGGCATACTGCGTTCGTAGCTGTCGGGATTATAACATACTCCGCTTTCCCCGCCTCCGTCGATAAAGGTCCAGTTTCCATTACCGTCATGCCTTCTTACATGTATACGGCCGTCTCTTTCTTCCCAGGCAAGATATAATTTCCCGTTATGCATTGCAAGGCTCAGATTGTTGCTGTCCTTTTGCGGATTATAGTTCAATCCGCCTGCCTGTTCTCCGTCTATGGTGCTCCATTCATCGGCAGTTTCGTTATATTGAGCAGCCCGCACCCGATAGATGCCCTCTCCCATATATTCTGTCCAGGCTGCATACAGTACACCGTTATCCGCCATCAGCTTTACACCTCGGGCGGACATAGCGTCCCGGTAATTCAGGCTTTCACCATCCTTGTATTCCTGGAATTCCGCATTATAGGTTTCTACATACTGCCAGGAGCTGCCGTCATACTTTTTTACCCTAATCCGGGTATCGTAAGAACCCATTCTCTTTTCCTTCCAGGCCATATAGATATTGCCGTTCAGCTCTGCAATTGCCGGATTCTCAGCATAGCTGATACCCTCATCCAGTCTGGAGCTGCCTGCCGTATTTCCCGCAGGTATCCAGTAATCCCCGTTATACTTTTTAATGTGGAGCTCACTACCCGCTCCGGTCCCCTCAATCCACGCCGCATACAGGAAATCCCCGCAGACAGCCATAACAGGGTTATCTCCCGGAACTGCAATAATTGATCCCAAAGGCCCAAAAGCTGCATTCAGGTGATCTGCCCCGCCGCTTTTCACAAGAGTCCATCCCGGTAACTCACCTGCGGCATGAACTATATCGGCAAGGCAAAAAAGCATAACCATGCACAGGAATACCGAGATGAGATTCCGTAACTTTCTTGGCAAACCATTTACCCCCCATCAGTTTTCCTCCTGCCTCATTCCCCATGTTTGTCACCCCTTAGACCGCTTCCCCTTGTGACCGTGACGGTATAGGTACCCTTTGCCGTACCGACTTCCAGCGTTACTTCCGTATTTATCACATTGGGTCCGGGACTCAGATTAATGATTGCCGAGCCGCCTTTTTCCACGACGATATCGTTGACTTTTATTGTAGAATGTTCTTTATCCTCCGTAGGAATGACATTTATCGCCGCAACGGGAACGCCCACTCTTGCAGCATAAGTAAAGTTCTCCCTGGTAAAGGGAGGATTCAGCTGCACCGGCTGCCCGGTCTGATTCGTCAGCTTAAGTTGGGAAAGGTATGCCCTCTCTATTTCTTTCCTTACATCAATTTTATAAGTTTCACTCATGATGCCGTCGGGTGAGGCCGTTTGTATTTCAATAAAATTACTTCCGGTGCCTATGCTGATTCCTTCCGACGCGCCTCCGCTATTCACCGGTTTACCGTTTACCTCTATCAATGTACCGGCACTCATTGCCGTCGGCATGACAATGACCTTCTCTACTTTGATTGCCGCCAGTGCCCCATATTCAAATCTCCTGCCGGAAAATGACGGTTCAAGCGCTATTAACTGCCCGTTATCCCCTTTCATGGACAGGGCCGACAGGTAAGGAACCGTTGCCGGCTCATGGAGTTCAATCTCTGCGGCAGAAGCCAGGGAATGATTGGCATTCAATCCCTTTGCAACATAAATCCTGAAATATCTATGCTTGCAAACCGGTATCCTCCGCCTTGTTAAACCTTCCGTATTGCCTGTTACCGCATCTAAATCAATCCATTCAGGTTCACCGTCCCGGTCAATTTCTGCCTGCAGTTTATAATCTCTCATATTATAACTCTGTACAGGCCATCCGGCGCTTCCCATATGCTTTACCACCCATTGGTCCACCCAATGAGGTACTCCCAGATCCACGCAGAGCCAGCCCGGCACATAACCGGCCCATCTTCTCACCAACTCCCGGCTGCCGTCCACCGCCCTGTCCGGCTTATAGGGAGCCAGAAAGCTGCTTGCTATTGCGCTTTTATTTAAGGCAACATTACTCATCTGCTTCTTCACCTTTTCTATTATTTAATTGATTATCTTCCTTAACTTCTCTGTGGATAGGAACCGTCCAGTGCTATATAATAACGCATATTGGCATCCGGTTCCGCTCCTGTAAGATTGGGCAGCCCAAAAGTGGTACGCCCATCACCGCCGAAGGTCGTGCCGAGCAGTGAAAAAAGAGCCAAATTCTCATTAACCTGTAATAATCTTCCGTCGCACAGCACCCAGTTATGGGGTGCAAAGGTATAAGGAAATGCCTGTATCTGCCCTATATAAGGCACCATTAGAACACCTTCTTTCGGATTGGAATTTTTTTGAAGCCGTAAGAAGCTCTTGGTACATTTAAAAAAGACCTCGATATCCCGGCGCATTTCGTAGATACGTACGATTTCTTGCTCGGAAAGAGTAGTGTAAGTCTTTCTCAACATCTCCTCTGTGAGAAAGTTTAGTTAATTATTAATCCGGTCATGCAGATCAATTTTCATGGGGATAAACCCCCATGATCGCCATGTAATAACACATCTGGTCCGGCTTACCCGTGGGCTGTGCATAGGTCAGATTTGGCAGGCAAAAGGTATTTACCCCATCTCCGCCGAATCTGTTCCCCAGCAGTTCGAATAATGCCCGATGTTCCCTGACATATAATGTTGCTCCCTTGCATATTATCCAGCCTTTGGGAGCGAAGCCGAAGGCAAAAAGCTGTATCTGCCCTAAAAAGGGGTCATACATTAAAGATTCCTCCTTCCGTAATCATCTTTGGGGCGGCAGAGTTCCTGCTGTTGCAATATAATATTTCACAAAGGGCCAAGGCTCCGTCCCGGCCAGATTAGGCAGGGCAAAATTATTTATGCCGTCGCCGCCGTAGGATGTACCGATAAGCCTAAACAACTCTTCATATTGCTTTATTGAACAGAACTGCCCGCCGCACAACTGCCAGCCCGCCGGCGTGAAATTATAAGGAAAAAGCACAATGGTACCGATGTATATATCCTCCATACGAATCACCTCCTCACAGAAATTTTATTTTAATATTTTATATCTTATCTATTGTAAATGGATTTTTTATCCTTCGCATTGACACTTTTCAGGTCCTGAAAAATATTTATATATTTCTTTATGAAGGACGGGGGAAAGTCCTCATACCGTGTTTGCGCCGCCAGTCCTTCCGGCCCGACTTTGTGACGTTTGCGGAATTCGGAGGGGGTGCAGCCGTAAAACTGTTTGAAAGCCTTGATAAGGTACTTGGGGTCGGAGAAACCGCTGGCCGGTGAAATTTCGTAAATCATTTTATCCGTGCTTAAAAGCAGCCGGACTGCTTCCATACAGTTGCCGCTGTATATCAGCTCCCGCAGGGTAAGGCCGAATTTTTCACTGATGTCACCGGACAGATGCTGGGGAGAGACACCCGCGGCCTTTGCCAGCTCCGAAAGAGGGTTTTTGGCTCCCGGCGTTTGGCGAAGGTACTCATAAATCATTCTGTACCGTTGTACCAGCTTTTCAGGGATGGGTTGGGTTCCGGCACCGTAGTGTAAGTAGTCGAAGCCTTGAATCATATGGTTGAGCAGTTCATTCAGTCCGGCTCTGACATCAGCCTCCTGGACCGGGCTGCCATCCTCGTCAAGGAGAAGCGCCAGATGGGTGATGCTCTCCTTCATGCGGCGGTATTTTTCCGGTACCTCGGCCTCGTGATAAGTGGAACAGCAAAAAAAGATTACATCGTCGAACTCCGGATCAACGCTCCTGCAAAAGGCGGGGTCTATCTGCAAAAGCAGCAGCCGGTTTTCCCCGCCGCTTTTTTTGATGCGGTGCGGCTCATTCACATTGACGACGGCAACGCCGCCCTTTTTCAGCAGATGGGTTTCACCGCACAGTGTTACCTCGGCCCGGCCGTCCAGCACCAGAATGATCTCCACGGCATTGTGCCAGTGGTAGGGGTATTCGTCGATCCTCTGCACCGAGACTTTGGCCGGTATTTCCTCTGAAAATTCAATTATTTCCGGGTACATTCATCATCACCTGCCTAATCTTTATGGCTATACTTTATTTCATTTCTGTGAGGCTCACATTGACACTTTTCAGATTTGAAATTTTTTTTTTGTTTTTAAGCAAAAAAATAAAACCCGCTTTTCAGCGGGTTGATGTGCTCGATATATTTATTTGCAAGGAACATTACTATAATACAACCATAAAAAACCATATAATCATGGCAATTTCTACCGTCAGTTTCATCATTAGCCCGCCTAAAAATCCGATTACAGTACCCCAGCCGCTGCGAAGCGCCTGTTCGGCAGATTTTTTCATTAAAATTTCGCCGGCGATCGCTCCAAGGAAGGGACCTAAAATAATACCTAAAGGTCCAAGGAATATTAAGCCTATGATAGAACCGATAATACTTCCCCATACCGCTATCTTTGAACCACCGTAGCGTTTAACTCCCCAAACACCGGCCAAGTAGTCCAGAAGAAAAACAATAATTACAGCCAGGCCTTGCAGCAGGTAGAAAGTCCAATTCAAATGAACGAAGCCATCAAAATAGCCATAAATAAGCATACCCAGAAAAATAAGAGGAGCGCCCGGCAGTGCCGGGATAAAGGTGCCGGTAAGACCAAATAAAAAAAATAATGATGCTAGTATAAGGCCTGTTGTAGACAAAATCTCATCCCTCATTAAATTTATTTACAACCATGGATAACTTATGCTGCTAACTGTTATTTTAACATGGGTTTAACTTCTTACCCAACTTTTATTAATAGGATTTAAACTAATATTTTGCTCAAAAGCAGTCGGATACTAATTATATATTATTTCCACCTGGCAGTTTAATGCCGATTAAAATAATTTTAATATATTTTTAAGTGTTTGAGCGGAGGTATAATGTATATAACTTGACATTCTCCCCATAGCTAAAGCCAGGAGATTCCGAGGTCGAACCCCGAGGGCAGTACAATCACCTCTAAGCAGTCGCTTACGCCGCTGCATTACTTTTCTTTTTCTGGACTATCGGTGGTTTCTTACGGGGTGTATTTAGAACCTGCACCCGGTAGGGATTTAAGAATATATCCTTATCCAGAACGGAAAAATCCCCATCCGACCGGTATTTGCGGATGATATTCGCTGCACCGTTGATGTCGGCATGAATAACACAACCGTTTTTTGTTCGATACAACCCCCGCTTAATCCGTCTACCGCTGAAGGTATATTCATTTTTGTTCGCGGGATCGTACTCCGGCAAAAAATCCTTATCAAGGAAGCTGGCTTTACTGGTGTAGCTCTCCTCTACCTCAATATAGGTGATACCGTACTTATCGCAGAGGTTTTTCAGAATACGCCGGAACTTCCAGAGGGGGATTTGTACAAAGTTCTGGTTGTTAACGTGGCCAATGTTGACTCCCTGCTTTTGTTCCTTATTTACACCAACTACCACTGTGCCAATCTCCAGGGAGATACTGAATTCTACAATATGTTTGGCAGCTTTCCGCAAGTAGTCGGTGATAAAATTTTCCCGGGATACGGCAAGGGCAGCCAGCTTGTAGGTTTCACTCTTAATGTTGTGCAGGTCTTTAATCGACTGCAGCCTGGCTCTTTCTTTGTTATACCACTGGTTGGCGGCCTTGAGTTGCTTGCCGTCAATTAATAAGACATGCCCGGTGGTGGATGCACAGGCAGCCAGGTTATCTACACCCAGATCTATACCCAGGATGCGATTGCTATCCAGGGAAGGCAGCACTGCCGGCTTGTCACGGTAGATATACTCCACTTCAAAGAAGTGGGCCTTATGAGCCGGATTGATGCGTACCTCCCGAATACTGGTTTTATCTAATCGCTCGGGAAACGGAAACCGGATGTCCTTGGCCTCCGGGTGGTCTTTTTTGAATACGTTTGATAACGGCAGCTGCAGGTACCCGGCATTTATGGCTATCGCGTTGGTTGACAGTACCAGTTGAAAATAGCCGTCTTTTTTCAGGTAACGTGGGATGCGGACTTTCTCTGCCGGGTACTGGCCTTTAGCCACTAACCTTTTCAATCCGAGAAAGCTTTTGAAACTTTGAGTAGCTACCCGGATAATCTGCTGGGAAACACCGGCCTGCAGCATCTTAAAGTTTTCGTTGGTTTTGCACAGGGCACAGTTTTTGGCATAGCTTAGAAGCTTGCCGGTGACAAAGTAGTGCTGCCGTATGTTGTACAATGCCACATTGTACAGGTTTTTAGCATACCGGCAGAGGTTTTGCAGTAGAGCATATTGCTCTTTAGTTAGATGTTTAATACGGTTCTTTTGGGTTGCAAACATTTGGTTTCACCTCCTTTCTATGTAGAAGTTTAGTGTCTTATACTTTCTTTTGGTTCTCAATTTACTGTTTAATAATTTCTAACTCCGGGATTTCTGATTGATGTTCGCTGCAAATCTGATGTATCAACTCTTTTAGTCAAACATCTACACCTTGGGTTAGCACTTTACGACGATATTTAGGACACCATACTACATGATATTTGCATGGGTACACTACATTGTTGTTGGATTTATATTCCATGATGTTATTGTACACTATAAAGCTATATAACTAAATAACAAGATTGCATAATTATCGGGCTTCGCCCGATGGCCCTTATATCCCCATGTCTGAAGCCAAGGGCTTTACGGGCCGTCCCGGTAAAAATTTATTTTTTTAAAAGAGGTGTTTTGCATTTGGAGTTTGGTATTGTAATTAGAAAAGCACGGGCAAAGGATATAGAGGCAATGGTTGGTCTTCTAGAATTACTGTTTAAAATTGAGACAGATTTTGACTTTGATTGGGATAAACAACGCCGAGGATTGGAAATGATGCTTGATGAAGAGAATCATCGTTGCCTGATAGTTGCTGAACTGCATCAAGAAATAATCGGCATGTGTTCCGCACAATTGCTGGTTTCAACAGCCGAAGGAGGCCTTAAGTCAATTATAGAAGACGTGGTAATAGCTAAAAGTTTTCGAGGTCAGGGTGTTGCCAAAAGACTCCTGCTTAAGCTTGAGGAATGGGCGCTTAACCAGGGGGTCAAGCGCCTGGATTTAGTGGCAGATAGGCATAACGGTACTGCTTTGAGATTCTATAAAAACATGAACTGGCAGTCGACGGATTTAATATGCTTGCAAAAAAAACTTCTTTAATAAGTTTGAGCTTGGCCGTAGAGGTTAGCATGTGTCTCAGAGGTTTATTTACCAATTTAGATGTTGTATAATGTACTATCATGGATTAGATTCAGAAGGGGAGACGGATTAGATGGCAGAAAAAATTCAAATGAATGTTCCACTGGTTGAGATGGACGGCGACGAAATGACCAGGGTTATCTGGCAGGATATAAAAGATATTCTATTGACGCCTTACATAGATTTAAAAACCGTTTACTATGATCTGGGACTTAAGAAAAGGGATGAAACAGATGACAGGATAACGGTGGAAGCAGCGGAAGCTACCAAAAAATACGGTGTAGCGGTTAAGTGCGCCACTATTACACCTAATGCCCAGAGGGTTGAAGAGTATGATTTAAAGCAGATGTGGAAAAGCCCTAACGCTACTATTAGAGCTATTTTGGACGGAACTGTTTTTCGTACGCCGGTAATAGTTAAAAACATCAAGCCCTTTGTTAAGACATGGGAAGAGCCCATTACTATTGCCAGGCACGCCTATGGAGATGTTTACAAGGGTGTTGAAATGAAGCTTTCTGCAAAAGGTAAGGCGGAAATCGTTTTCACCGGTGAAGACGGGCAAATTACCAGAGAAGTTATCCACGATTTTGACGGGCCCGGAATTGTTATGGCTATGCACAACGTGGATAAATCCATCGGGAGTTTTGCCAGAGCCTGCTTCAACTATGCACTTGATCAGGGACAGGATTTATGGTTTGCTACAAAAGACACTATTTCCAAAAAATACGATCATAATTTTAAAGATATTTTTCAGGACATTTATGATGATGAATATGAAGATAAATTTAAGGCTGCGGGAATTGAATACTTTTACACATTGATTGATGATGCTGTAGCCAGAGTAATTCGAAGCTCGGGGGGTTTTATCTGGGCTTGTAAAAATTATGACGGTGATGTTATGTCTGATATGGTAGCTACCGCTTTTGGCAGCCTGGCCATGATGACATCTGTTCTGGTTTCGCCCGAAGGATATTTTGAATATGAGGCTGCTCACGGGACGGTAACCAGGCATTATTACCAGTATCTCAAAGGTGAGGAGACCTCGACAAACCCTGTGGCCACTTTGTTTGCCTGGACAGGGGCTCTGAGAAAAAGAGGGGAATTGGATGGTATCAGCAGTTTAGTCCAATTCTCCGGTGATTTGGAGCAAGCTGCTTTAAATACCATAGAAGCCGGGGTTATGACCAAGGACCTGGCTATACTGGCGGAAGGCGAGAAGAAGATTGTTAATACCAGAGAGTTTTTGCAGGAAATAAAGGCCCGTTTAAGGAAATAGTTTTATTTAAGCTTAGTTATTTGGGGCATCTGCAAGATTGCATTCTTGTACCATATAGATAATTTACGGCTATATTTAAATATTTGACGGTTATAAAGCGGTGGCAGTTTAAAGTTGGAAACTGCCACCGCTTTATTTAATATATGGTAAGTTATACTTATTGCAGGTCTGCAGATAAAACACTGTTTAATTATTTTTTTCCTCGTATTCTTCTTTTGACGCTCAATATCTGAACTGATAAGATAATGCCGGTTGTTGACAGTATAATTAGACTAATAGCTACTGCATCAAGAAAAACAGAGATATCGGTATTGCCTATTCTTCCGCTGTGAAGCCCCTTGATCAAGCCCATCAGGCTAAAGCTATTGCCGGGATTTTTATAATCAGCGCCTCCCGGTGCCTTTCCGTCAAAGTGTGCTCTGTTGTCCGATTCACCGGCGGTTGTGGGCAAACCGGATTTGGACATCTCAACCTCAGTCCTGGAAGTATTGTGATTTACACCTATAAGCCATGGCTCAAGCATGATCAAGCCTGTAACAGCTTCTATCAGAATAAAAACGGAAGTAATTAAGCCAATCCACAGATGCAGCTGCCTGCTTTTAATCATTCGAAATCCTCCCATTAAATAATATCTATAATTATACATTCGTATTGTGAAGCTAAAGTGAAAATTATGAAAAAATTATAGATAGAAATATATATGGCAGTAATAGTTAGGTGTATGAATTTTTCCAATTATTCTTTTTTAAATTTTTAAGACTGTTGCTGAAAAGAGTTGAGCCGTTTATGTTAGAATAAAGACATATGCCTTAATATAATTAATGAATTTCTACATAAAAAATGTATACTAAAGCAAAGGAACGGGATGTAAATGAGAACATTTGTGGATTGCGTGCCTTGTTATTTAAAACAGGCAATTATTTGCATGACAATTGCCGGAGCAAGTGAGGACAGGCAGCACCGGATTCTCTATGAATTGATGGATACCATCAAGGGTTTTGACAGAGACCAAACACCCTGTGATAATTCCACTGAGATTTTGCTGCAATTATATAAGAGCCTGGGTATGGACGATCCCTACCGGGAGGCCAAAAGGGAATCTAATGATTTGGCTCTAAGTATTTTTCCAAAGCTAAAAGTTATGCTGGAGAATTCAACAGACAGGCTCTATGATTCACTTAAATTTGCAGTGGCCGGTAATGTGATTGATCTGGGCATAAACAAAACCTTTGATATTGACGAAAGTTTGCGGCAAAGTAAAGAAGCTGGTTTTGCCAGAGATGATTATGAAAAGTTTGTTGCCGGCCTGAATAATGTTGACAGAGTTTTGATACTGGGTGACAATTCCGGAGAGATAGTTTTTGATAAACTGTTGGTGGAAGAACTGGTTAGCCAAAACAAAAAGGTTACTTATGTGGTTAAGGGTGCGCCTATCTTAAATGATGCCACTGTGGAAGATGCTGAATATGTGGAAATGCACAGGGTGGCGGAAGTTATAACAACCGGTTCCCAGTACCTGGGTACTTCACTGGCTAATATTTCACCTGAACTTCTGCAATTGCTGCAAAAAACGGACTTGATCATTTCAAAAGGCCAGGCTAATTTTGAATCACTGGAGCAGGAGGCGTGGGCCAGGGAACGGATTTTCTTCCTGCTGAAAATAAAATGTGATTGTGTTGCTGAGGTAGCCGGAGCACGGCTGGGTGATCTGGTGTTCTTTACCCGGGATAAGGTGGCAATATAAAAATTCCTAAGTATTGGATTGCAATTTTGAAAAAGCTAACAAAGAAAGATGCTCTAAATTGACAACTCCGGTCCCTTATATATTGGAGTTGTTGATTTGTTTCCGAGCCTGGAGCCAGGTAGGAGAGAAAGGATACATATATGAAAAAGTTACTGATTATTAAAACCGGCACAACTTTTCCTTCCATACGCGAGACTTACGGTGATTTTGATGATTTTATAATTAATCAAGCAGATATCTCGCCTGCCGGCGTTATGGTTTCAGCTATCTACAAAGATAAATTTTTGCCGGATTATAAAGACGTTTCAGCGGTTATAATAACCGGTTCCCATTCCATGATTACGGACAATGATAATTGGAGCATATATCTCTCCCGGTGGCTGCGAGCTTCTGTTCATGAATCCATACCGGTTTTGGGCATCTGTTATGGCCACCAACTCCTGGCCAGAGCATTTGGCGGGTATGTGGATTTTCATCCGGGGGGCAAAGAAATTGGGACTGTTAATATAGAACTTACCGAGCAGGGGGAAAATGATCCTTTGTTGAGTGTTTTGCCTAAAAAATTTCTGGGTCATGTAACCCATGCTCAGTCCGTAATAAATCTGCCGGTGAGCGGACAATTATTAGCCAAAAACTGCTTTGAGGGACATCATGCATTTTCAATTAACAATAATATTTGGGGTGTTCAGTTTCACCCGGAATTTAATGCCGGTATTACACGGGAATATATTAATGAACAAGCACCCTGCTTGATCAAGGAAGGCTATGATATTAATCAGCTGCATAATTCTGTGCGGGAACATGTATATGGAAAAATCCTGTTAAAACGCTTTTGGGAACTCATCTAAATTCACCGAATCTTTATGAGGGTGTGTAATGAATGACGAAAAAAGTATTGATGAAACTTAACCGGGTAACCAGAACTTATGTTATGGGTGAGGTCACTGTCGAGGCCTTAAAGGAGACCTCCCTGGAGTTATACGAGGGCGAATTAATGGTTATTCTGGGTCCCAGCGGTTCCGGTAAAAGTACCCTGCTGAACATTATGGGAGGTATGGATCTGGCTTCCGGCGGGCAGGTGTATTTCGGGCAGGAGGATTTAACCCGGGCCGGCGATAAACAGTTAACCAGGTACAGGCGTTACGAACTGGGTTTCGTCTTTCAATTTTACAATCTCATTCCTGATTTGACAGCCAGAGAAAACGTTGAACTGTCCGCTAACCTGGTGGCTAACCCTCTGCCTGTGGAGGAAGTGCTAAGGGATGTGGGATTGGGAAGCAGGAGCGATCATTTTCCCTCCCAGCTCAGCGGAGGTGAGCAGCAGAGAGTGGCCATCGCCCGGGCGGCGGTGAAAAATCCACGCCTGCTGCTCTGCGATGAACCAACCGGTGCCCTGGACCACCAAACCGGCAGACTTATCCTTGCTTTACTCGCTAAAATTAACCGGGAGCGGGGCAGCACGGTAGTTATAGTTACCCACAATACCCCTATCAGCGCCATGGCTCACCGGGTTGTTCGCATGAGCAGCGGGGCTGTTGTAGACATTTCAGAAAACCGGTTTCCTTTGCCGCCCGAAAGGATTGAATGGTAATGAGCGTCTTGAGCAGAAAATTATGTCGCACCATCATAAATACCAGAGGGCAGTTCCTGGCAGTTGTAGCAGTTGTTATGGTAGGTATCTGTGTTTATATTTCCATGTCCACTGCTTATTATAATATGAGCAGGTCTCAGGAGATTTTTTACGAAGCAACTAATTTTGCCGATTATTATTTCCAGGTAGTCAGAGCACCCGGTCAAATCGTCAAACAAATTGAGTCGATACCCGGGGTAACCAGGGTTACGGGGCGAATACAAAAGGATGTGCCGCTGCTCAAAGAGGGACAGCAAAGAGCCACCGCACGGTTGATCAGTTACCCTTTGCCCATGGATAATGAAGTAAACCGGCTTGATTTGCAGCAGGGGCGTCTTTTTGAAAAATACCCCCAGAGCGGTGGAATTGAAATCTTAGCTGATCCTCAATTTGTCAAAGCCAATAACCTTTCCTACGGCAGTATGGTAGACATTGTGGCTGAGGGTAAAAAGGTTCCATTAACCCTGGTGGGCAGCGCCATCAGCCCTGAGTTTATTATCAACATGAAGGATGCGGCCACACTCATGCCGGACCCTAAAACCTTTGGCATTATCATGCTGCCCCAGAACCAGGCTGAGCAAATTTTGAACCTGTCCGAGCAAATAAACCAGGTGGTTTTAAACCTGGCTCCCGGAGCAGATGAGAAATCAGTGGTGGAGAAGGTTAAAGCTGTTTTGGAGCCATACGGCAATCTGGCCTCTTACCCGCGTAAAAACCAGTTGAGTCACACGGTTTTGCAGGGTGAACTGAATAATTTGCAGGCGCTGGCCAGATTTATGCCGGCCATATTTTTAGGTGTTGCTGCCGCCATCCAGTTTATCATGCTGGGCAGGATGCTCAAAGCCCAGCGTTTGCAAATAGGAGTTATGAAAGCATTGGGTTACGGAAGTGGACAAATCATGCTGCATTACACTTGTTATTCTCTGGCTGTGGCTTTTGCCGGGGCTTTATTGGGCACCTTGACGGGGGTATTGCTGGCCTCGGTTTTGTCTCAGGTCTATACACAGTATTTTAACTTGCCGGAAACCATTGGATCACTGAATTTAAAAGCCATTTTATACGGTTTTATACTCAGTTTGGGAGTCAGCCTGCTGGCCGGGCTAAGCGCTGCCCGGGCAGTTATATCCATTAACCCGGCTGAATCCATGCGCCCTGAGCCTCCCAAAGGAAAGGGAAAAATATTTCTTGAGGATTGGGCTTGGTTATGGAACAGACTGGGTGCAACCTGGAAGATGAGCATAAGATCTCTCGGGCGAAAATGGGGCCGCTTTGCCATTACCCTGTTGGGCGTGGTTTTTGCTGTAGCTCTCTTAGTGCTTTCACTTTTTTCGAATGATTCTGTTAATTATTTAATAAATAAGCATTTTTATCAGGAGCAGCATTACGATTTACTGGTCCGTTTCGGTACTCCGGTTAAAGAGGCTGAACTGCTTAACCTTTCCCGCCTGGAAGGGGTAATAAAGACAGAGGCCATTTTTGAAATCCCGGTAAAGCTGCATTTTAAAGGGCGTTCAGAGGACGATTCTCTGCAGGGGTTGCCCGCGGGATTAACTCTAAAAGAATTAACCGACGATACGGGAAAGCCCTTGCATTTACCGGAGGAAGGCATTTTGATCAGCCGGAGGGCGGCAGACAAACTGGGCGCGGAGACCGGTGACGTTGTAGAGGCGGAAACGCTGTTAAGCCTCGGTCCTTCTCATCGAGTCGGTTTGAAAGTAATGGGTGCAAACCGACAGCTTGTCGGAAGCGCCTCATACATCAGTATTGAGCAGGCCAACCTGATTCTGCGGGAGAGGGGTCTGGTTACAGGAGCTATGTTGAAAGTTGATCCCGGCAGAATTACGCTGTTAGAAGAAGAATTAAATGAAATGACCAATGTTTCTTCCATCTCCAGCTTGCGCAAAGAACTGAACAACTTGAACCAGAACCTGGACAGTATGATTTATTCAATGTCTGTTATGGTTGCTTTTGCTGTCCTGTTGGGTTTTGCTCTTGTTTATAATTCGTCGGTAATCAGCTTTGCCGAGCGTAAAAGAGAACTGGCCTCACTGAGGGTAATTGGTTTTACCTCTGGGGAGGTATCCGGACTCCTGCTGAAAGAAACCCTCTTGCAGTCAATACTGGGAGTGATCCTGGGGCTGCCTTTCGGTCGCCTGATGACCGGGTGGTATATTAAGGCTGTCAGTACTGATCTTTTTACGTTACCCGTCATTGTTTCTCCTCAAACCTATTTTTTCTCTGCCATGGGGGGAATATTTTTTATAGCTTTGGCTCACCTTTTTGCGGTCAGAGGGATTAAAAAACTGGATTTGTCAGAGGTATTGAAAAACAGAGATTAACGGAGGGCGGTTATGAAGAAGAGGACAATGCTATACCTGGCAGCTGCGATTCTGATCTCTCTGGCTATCACCGCGCTGGCGCTTAAGAATAGCGGTCAGGAAGTGGCAGCAGTGCAGGTGCGGCAAGGCAGTATTATGCGCACAGTATCTGATACCGGTTATGTACAAGCAGCCGTCAGCTATGATATCCATGCCACGCAGAATGCAAGGGTGCTCAGGGTTCCGGTGAAAATCGGACAAACAGTTAAACAGGGCCAAATTTTGGTTGTGCTGGAGAATTTGGATTTGGCTTTGCAGATCAGTGATATGCGCTCCCAGTTGTCTCAGGCAAGAACTGCTGCTGAGGGTTCCATGGCCGCTCTGGAAAGGATTCAACTGGAACAAAAAGATGCCGCTGAGAATTTTGACAGGCTTCAGAGGCTTTATCAGGAAGGTGCAGCCAGCCGGGTGGATTATGATAAGGCCAGGCTGCAGGTGGAAACAATCCGGCAAAATATGGAGGAACAGAAATCGAAATTGAACAGTGCTCTGGAACAGTCTGCAGGTTTTGAACAATCACTGCAGCAGCTTAATACTAAAGAGCAGCAGCTAGTGGTAAAAACTCCTGTCAAAGGTACGGTGCTGGAATTGCCGGTAAAACAGGAACAGGTGTTAAATTCCGGTGACTTGCTGGCCGGTGTAGCGGTTGCGGAGCAACTGGAAGTTAAGGCGGATATTTTGAGCGATGACCTGGCGGAGGTCAAAGTCGGACAAAAAGTTGACATTACTGCACCGGTGTTGGGACAAAAAGTACTTTTGGGTGAAGTTAAGCAAATCTACCCCAGTGCGGAGGAAAAACAGTCCGCTTTGGGTATTATTCAGCGCCGGGTACCTGTTATCATTGCTTTGTCTGACAGGGCTAATTTAAAGCCCGGCTATGAGGTAAGGGCAGCTATTAGAACGATTACCAGGCAGGATGTTTTAGTTTTGCCAAAGGAAGCGGTTATAACCAATGGTGATGACCGTAAAGAAGTTATGGTGGTGGTGGATAACCATGTTCAGCATCGGGTTATTCAGACCGGTATCAGTGATAATGAGAATATAGAAATTACCTCCGGCCTGGTTGCCGGTGAGCAGGTTATCAAGGACGGAAGCTTGGATTTGCAGGATAAGACCAGGGTTAAAGTTGTTGCATAAAGGATTATATGAAAGTGGCACTTCATCCAAAATGACGCGGAGAGGCACCAAAGCATGCCTCTCCGTATTTTAAAAATAAGCCGGGCCAGCTTAAATTCAGCGCTGTTTTTATCTTATCACATATTATCCCGGCATGGACAAATCCTATGAGCCTGTGGAGAAAAATCAGCAAAACCCTGACAGCGCCTGAATGGGTATATGAGAATTTTATTTATTTTTTCCGATTAAGTGTAAAATTTTACTCAGATATTTAAGGAGATAGGACAGGTCTTCTTTTTGGGTTTGGAGTCCGAAGCTGAAACGTATTGTGGCATACTTTTTTGTGTCAGCTCCTATTGCTTTTAAAACATGTGAATTATTGATTTTTTTTGAACTGCAGGCCGACCCTGCCGAAACGCTTATGCCAATCCTGTTGAGACTGCGCAGCAAAGCACCGCTGTCCACACCGGGGAAGCCAATGCTTAAGTTGTTGGCGATACGGTGTTCCAGAGAGCCGTTGACAATATAACCTGGTTCAACGTTTTTCAAGCCTTCAAGAAAGAAGCTTCGCAGTTCAAGGAGGCGTGCCGTTTCCTTTGCCATTTCCGAATGAGCCAGTTCTGCCGCTCTGGCAAAGGCAAGAATGGCCCCCACATTTTCGGTGCCCGAACGTCTTCCTGATTCCTGACCGCCCCCGTGAATCTGTGGAACAAGGGACAGATCCTTTTCAATATAAAGGCCGCCGATTCCTTTGGGCGCATAAATCTTATGTCCCGAAAAGGATAGCAGGGAAATTCCCATGTCCTTGGGATTGAGAGGTATTTTTGCAAAAGCCTGAATGGCATCAACCATAAAGAGGATATTATGTTTTTTACATATTCGCCCTATTTTGCTTATTGGATTGATGGTCCCAATCTCATTATTAGCTGCCATGACGGATACAAGAACAGTGTCCTGTCTGATAGCCCGCTGCACTGAATCCGGCGAAACCATGCCGTATTGGTCGACATCAAGGTAGGTAACGGAAAAATCCAGAGTTTCTAAGTATTCCATGACTCTGAGCACGGAAGGGTGTTCTGCCTTGCTGGTAATAAGATGTCCTTTCTTATTCAAATATTTAAAAGCAGCCCCTTTGATAGCAAGGTTGTTGGCTTCGGTGCCTGAAGCGGTAAAGAATATTTCTTCGGGAACTGCCGAGAGGCAATTGGCAATTCTTCGCCTGGCCTCATTAATAAATGCCGTTGTGAAATAACCCTGTGCCGTATTACTGCTTGGATTATCATAGCCGTATTTGCCGTTATAATATTCTGCCAGTATGCGGCCTACTTCGGGACGGACAGGGGTTGTGGCGTTATGATCAAGGTAAACTTCACGAAAATCAGGAGTTTTTAATGGTGCCCATGGCTTGCAGGGTTCGGCCTCCGGGTCCTTTTTTTGTTCCATTTCAAAGAAAATACCGTATCTCTTTTCGTAAGCCTGTTTTTGCTCAAGGTGGAATAATTTCCTTTCCTGCTCGGCTACAAATTTTTCGATTTCTTGTTCACTGAAATTCACAGCATCAGTACCTGCAGGGTTTTCCAAGAGGTGATTCATAAATTCGTGATTATTTTTAGAGACTATTAGATTGTGCAGATATTCCGGATTAGCTGCAGCTGCATATAATACTTCAGATGAAACGGGGTTATTTAATCCCAAAAACCTCCCAAATTTTAATTTTTGATCAGTTTGTTTGCTGCCGGTTATTGTTGCTGATTTCATATGTATCCCTCTTTCTCTGAAAACACTAAATACGTAGGGTTTAATTATGTCTTATCGAACAAGACGGTTCAGAGAAGCACTTAAGTGTGCCTCTCTGAGCTTTTGTAAGATTTTAAATACTTTCCTTTTGCCGGTGTCTAGGACACCGAATTAAGAAATTAAATGACAATTAGAATTAATAGGGAAGTGATTGCAAGACAGTCCTGCTAGACCAGTTTAAGCTGGATGCTGTTGTTTTGGGGATCAACAGTAGAGCCATCCTTAGATTTTAAATATTTCGAAACGGTCAAAGTATATTCCGTCTCCTTCTGCAAACGAGCGGTGAGCCACAGGACGGCGGGATCCTTCTCATCTACTCCGGCATGCATAATATTGCTTTCGGGTTCTAACTCATAGCTGCCGACAGCAGATGCCTTTTCGGCAGACAGCGGCAGATTAAAGGTCAGGCGGATTCTGGCAGGTACATGTCTTAAGATGAAACGAATCTCCTCAGTAAGATACCTGTTAAGATTATCAGGCTTATCTTTAAATAAAAAGGAAAGATCTGTGTCAATGCTGAATTTAGTGTTCAGTACTCCCTGGTCGTCCAAGACTTTGTTCTCCTTCAACCGGTCAAAGACCTGCCGGGAAGCTGCCGCGTCAATGTCCTCAGTTATAAAAGAGTTCGGGGCAAGTGCCGGCGGAAAAGCTTTTGCAGCCTGCACTTGCAATCCCTGGAATACCGGTCCGCCTATCCCTTCCGGCGGAAAGTCCATGGCATAACCCGCGTCTATGGCGTCTAGGCGGGTTTCCCAGGTTGGGGCATACGGGTCTTCCTCAAAGGCCTCATGCTGTTTGTTTATATATGCATAGATACCGTCTTCAAGCTGTTTTTTGCCCTTTTTCAGGACATCGGCGTACAGTTTGTCAAACAGCACTGTCTGCAGTACACCTGGGCTGTAATAATCTGCCATGGCTGCGGAAGTAAAACCGTTATAGTCAACTGGATTGATTTTTTGCAGGCGTGTAACCATGTGGCTCAATACCATCGTCATCCCTTCCAACTGCAGGTTTTTAATCCTGGTCAACCCTCCGGACAGGACGACTATATCCTTTCCATACTGGTTGAAGGCGAATGCATTGGGCTCAAGCCGTGCTATGTCATGATGAAAGATGATGTCCGGGTAAAATCCTCTGAACAGTTTAAGAGCGTAATTAACCGCGGCGTTTCCGAGGCTCATTTCGGAAAAACTGCGCCTTTCGGCGTTGTCGTTGACATCTATCTCTTGTAAGCTGCTCAAGTATTTGGCTGCCGTTTGTGGAATATAGGAGATATTTTGCCCGTGCACGTAAAACTTCGACGGCTGGGGCACAGGGTTAACTTCATTTATGCCGGAGGCTTGAAAACTCAAATACCTGCCCTCCAGCAGCTCGGTATTTTGCTCTTTATATTCATTGGTACCGATTTTGGGATAGCTGTCATGGTCATCGATAAAGTAGTTTTCTTTTAATTCCGAGGCATGTATCTGCAGATTAAAGTCGCCGGAAACCACTCCTTCCGACAGAAGCAGGTGGCCGTTCAGGCTTCCCGTAAAGCTGTTATCAGTGGCAATATGGTGGACTCCGCCTTCATATTCGCCTAAGTGTACTTCATGAACAGGCACAGCCTGGCCTTCGTAGGAGACAAGTTGATCTTTGCCGGGAACGAGGCGATCTGCCCTTTTCAGCTTTCCTTCGGGCATCAGAAACAAGTGGTCCGGAGTAACTATAATGGAACCTGTTTCGCCGTGTCTGATGTATATCATGGCCGGCTGGTGGCTGTCGGGTCCCGTGCCGGAACTGAAAGATACTTTCAGCGGCGACCAGTTTAACTTTATGCCTCCGGCATTGCTTTCGAGACTGGCTGCCAGAACTAAATCGCCTACTGCGAATTGCTCAATTTTCTTAAGCCCGTTGGGTGTGCCTATCTTGGTTCCGTAGGCAAAGCAGGAGCAGCAGCAGTGACAGGTAAGTTGATAATAACTGTCTCCTTGCCTGGTGCAAGCCTTGCTCCTTTTGCCGCTGAAATCGGCGGGATTGTTAATATTTAAGCAAACCTGGGAAGGATAGGGGTACAAATAGTCTTTAGGTTCACAGTTTGGTATTCTTTTGCCTTCCATATCCAGACATTGACAAATCCTGTGGGCCTGCGGAGAAAAGTCGGCAAAATCCTGGCAGTGCCTGGACGGGCAAATGAGAGAAAAGGGTTCTCCCTTTGCGAAAGTATCGTTGTCCAGACTGTCCTGACTTATTGAAGACCAGTTGATTGCATTAATTTCCTTAGCTTTTGGATCAAGAGTGGCCCTAATGTTATCTACACAATTTTCCCAAGCCATAATAAACCCTCCTAGATAAATTTTTTGTAGTTATTTGGCACATGCGTCTTAAGTTATCCGACTTTTATGGCTGAATAGCGGTGATTTTTTTGAAGCCGCGGTTAGATCAACCTTGCTTAGGCTTGTTAAAAACATTTGATTCATAGCCAATCAGGACTACAATATCCAATAAAACACCGGCATTGACAGCACCTTCGGCAAGCAGCACCGCGGGCATGCGGGCGGTGTCCAGTTCCAGAGCCCAGGTTTCCTTTGCCGGGGCGGTCTTGGACAGGTTTATATTGCCGGCATTGTCAGTGATCGAAACAGGGCTGCTGGTTCCGTCTCCGGTACGCAAATAAACAAAGCCTGTATTACTGTCTTTATCCGATACCTTTAGCCCCGGCGGGGTTTGCAGGAAGACGGATACTGTACTTAATTGTACATCCGTTAAATTCGGCAGAAGCATTTCATCCGTTATTGGAAAGCAAACCTGCTGAATATTGCCGCTTGGTTGGCTATTGATAAATTTGTTCCATTCTCCCGCATAACTTTGCTTCAAATCAATGGACTTGGCCAGTGTGTAAGGGTACGGCGGGTTATCTGCGTGAAGCAAGGCCTTTACCTGATTGGCTAAATTTTCACCTCCTTCTTGTGCCGTGTATTTTATTTGCAAGATGATGTCGGATATAGAGTTGAAATCAATCCTGTTTGTTTCCGGAGGCAGGTGCAGGGTCCACCTGGAAACTGCTCCCGTTCCCTCGAAGGGCAGGTATTGTTCATCACGAAAATCCAACAGGAAAAGTCCGCTGTCGTCAATACCGCGTGTAATGGCTATCTGCTGGTTGGGCAGCCAGTCTTCACGCAGGGACCCGCCTGGGTTATCCGGGTAAGTCGATGGGTCAATAACGTGTTCAATGGCTTTAATGTCTGGTTTTAGCACAATTTTATTGTTGTTTTGAACCAGGGTGGCGTTGATATTTTGATACGGTCTGACTACCGCAGGTATAGTTACCGAAACGGATTTTATCTTTCTGCAGTAGTGGCCGGGAAAATCAAAGTCAAAGAGCTTCTCGCTCAGTTCAAAGCTGATTTTTCCTCTTTCAGCTCCGTTAATGCCCCATTTGAATTCCATGAATTTTTGTGGGTCTAAATGTAATAGAGAAATAGTTTTTTCAATTTCCAACCTGCGCGGGTTGTTTTCAATATAGGACTTTTCCATCTGGCTTAAGGAAAGCAGCAGGCTTTCTCCACTCAGAAGCCCTTTGCGCAAGCTGTCCCAATAACTGAATTCTATAAACTGATCGTCCCGGCACAGTTCATTACGGTATGCCGCTTGAGCGGCAAGAGCCATGTCCAGGGCCATTCTGTAAGTCTGAAAATAAACAGTTGAAATACGGCCCATCATCCATTGATATAAATCCTGGCCGGTGAATTTGTTTTTGATGAAATCCTCGTATTCATCAGCCTGCTGGATGTTCTTTTGATGAATTTCCAGTTCTCTTGTCAGGTAAGCCTGTCGTGCCTGGTTGGCCGAGATCTGTTTATTAAGCTGTTCCACCTCGTAGCTGGCAATATCGCACTGGAGCTTCCATTCTTCCCGGCGGCGCACATATTGGGCTCCTGTAGCTATGATGCCGGCTGTCTGGTTCATTATTCCGGCCGTTACATCAATAACCTGGGCACCGGCATTTATGGCGTCACCAAATTGCATACCACCGTTGGCAAGACCGTAAACATTGGGAATTAAGTAACCTGCCATGGATAATCCACGTATGCAGCCTGACACTACTTGTAATGCTATCGAAGTGCCGCTAAGAGTCAGGCTGGCGATTTCCAAGGCATTGAGGTTTTCATCATACAAACTCTGGTAATGCTCCAGCCGGTTTTGGGCGCTGCTCCGGTTTTGCTGAAGTGACGCTGTTGTTTCGGTAATTTCCTCAATCTGCTTTTCCTTGGACAGAGTTGTAAGATTGAGAATATTCTTTTCGTGGGTGGAGCGAAGCAGGGCCAGAGCTTCTGCATCCTTTTTCTCCAATACCGAAAGAAGGCTGCTGCCAAGCTGGGATAGAGTTCCTGTAATATTTTTGGCTTTTTCCAGTATATAGTTAAAACGGTAGTGTGGTACGCCGGTGCTTCCATGTGAAATTACGGAAATTATATCGCTTCCCGCGGCCGCCAAACGAGCCAATTGAGCCGGGTCAAGCGGCGGTTCGAACAGCGGCAGGTTTTGTTTAACACCGTTAATATTCAGGCAGTGCCTGATCTTATAAAGCCTGTCCTCCACTCTGTCCCAGTAAGCCATAAATTCTGTGTTTTCAGGTATACAGAAATACGTGTCAAATTCGTTAAAGGGTGTGCCGGTCAGAGTCGGAGGATTCTGGCCGGTTGCATGTTCCAGCTCAATAAGAAATTGTGGAATTTCATATTGGTATTTGTCAAAAATATCTTTAAAGGAGACTGGGGCAGGTGTTTTGCCGGTGCCTATGCTCTCGGGCCTTTCTCCCAGCAAGTTGTATGCGCATATATACAGCAGTGTCGCTGCAGTAATGAATTCCCAGGAATACCTGGCAAACAGTGCGTCGCCCCAATCCAGCAGATTGTCAATATACTGCATGACCACCGATTTTTCATAGGCTCCTATTCTAAGCCGGGCGATGGCATGAGGATCGAAGGGAGTATTGTTATAAGCCGCAATCTCGCCGGGGTTTTTCAACTGGTCAATCAGTGATTCCAGTGTATGATTGCGGAAGGGTTGAAACTGCCAGAAACGTGCCACGGGCTTACTTATTTTGTAATTCAACAATATGTTTTTAACCGATTCAATCTGTACCTGATTCAAAATGGTTTTTAAATAAGTGTCCAGAGGGGTTTTCCTGGTAAAGGAAGGATTGACCAGGCCCTCAGCAGTGATAATTCCATTGTTAAGCAGTATTTTATAGATTGCCCGCGAGTCGCGTATACCCAGGGTGGAAGTCTGGAAAGAATCCTCCCTGACAGGATTTTCAGGCAGACTCGTGTTAAAAATATATTTAAGCCAGTTTTCGGCATCCTGGAATTTCTGGTTGGTTTTTAAAAGGTTGTAGATAAACATCGGTGCGTGGAAAAACAGTTCCCAGTAATAGAGACCGTAAGTGCCGTAAAAGTCAACCTGTGCACCGTCCAAGACTTCGGGAGCTTCTACCTTAAGGTCGTTGAATTGAAATCTTGAAAAGGGCAGTTCACTTTCAACAGGTATTTGCTGGGAATCCAGGCTCAGCAGTTTGTCTATGCTGCCGGTAAACAATGCCGAACTCAGCCTGTGAACGGCCGCAGTAGTCATCCGGGTGGCTTTGAGCTTGAATTCGCAGATATTGTAACCCTGGTCCTTGCTTGCGAAAAAGCCGACAGACGTTGGAAAAGCGCTCTGATACAGTGTATCCACCACGCAGCGTACCTTCTTGTCCTGATCGGGTTGATCTTTCAATACATCGGCAACATCCTGCGTAAGGCTGTAATAGTCGATGTCGCCGTCCAGGCGCCCGTTTTGATCAAGATAACCGTAGAGCATAAGCTGTTTGAAAATAGCCTGGGAACTGCTTTCCTCTATTTTTGCGGCTTCGGATACGAATGAACCTGGCCGGATAACGGGCCTGTGCATAAGTATATTTTTTACAACAGCCACTTTATCGTCTTCTCGGGGCTGCTCCGCAAAAAGGTCACGCAAATCCTTAGTCAGATCAGTCAGCACCGTGTCGGTGGAAAGACGCCCGTCCCGGTACAGATAGCCGTACTGCACAAGCTGATTGAAAATGCTTTCCGAGCTTTTTTCGTTGATTTCCATCGGCAAAGAAATAAAAGAATCAGGCTTGAACAGAGTGTCCGAATTGTAACTGCAGCGGCTGATTGACGGTAAATTTTTATCCGGGTCGCATAGCAGGAAAGATTCTTTTTCACCTTTAAAAACAAAGGCTGCCGGGTGGTTTTTGACCGTAAATATTTCGTAATTTTTGTTTCTCATAGCGCCGGAAAGACACGGGGTACCTGCTGATCTGCATATATTCTCCATGATGCAATTTATTTTCACAAGCTGATCCGGTTGTTGTCCGGTAATGCTTTTTAAGTACTGGTATAGTTTGGAAAAATCAATATTTCCGGGCATTCCCTTACTGTCTATATACGCGCCTTCCAATAGCTGTTTAAAAATCCTTTCGGAATCTGCCGCTTGTATACCGGCAGTTGAGGAAACAAAAGAATCGGGAGTAAGCTTGTCCGGCAGTTTAACAGGGGCAATGTCTGTAATCTGTGCTTCATTGCAATTATCATAAAGGATGTTTTTTGTACTGATCAGGTTCAGCCGCCCCGAAATACTGTCAATGTTTGGCCTGAAGCAGGTTATGCTTTGCGGCGAGTCATTTCTTAAAAGTATGAATTCATTAGGGTCGGCCAGGAATCCCTTTTCCAGATCATCGTTAATAATCACAGGATTGAATACCGGCAGGCAGCCTTCGTAGCCGTAATCCTTCACCGCCTTAAAATTCTTGGCTGCTTGATCCAGCCGGCAGTAAAAATCTTCGTTTGAAGAAGGCTGGCTGAAAGCAGGGGCTGTCCACTCCCCGAAATCACCGGTATTGAGCATGGGGCCGTAAAGGAGCATGATCTTTTCGAATTTGTTGGCTCCGGAACCAAGCACCCAGTAGCGATTCTTTTCCAGCTTATATGCATAGACTTTTTTCCACCATAGATGGTTTGTGTCAAAAAGGCTTTCAGAAAACAGGCCGTTATAACCGGGCAGCTGCGGCCCCCCCTGCACCGATATAACCATGTTTTCCACCAGTGTCTGGGGCTGAACCCAGTCTCCGCTGAAGTTATAGAAGGTATATTTTATCGAAGCCTTGTGTTTAGTGATTTTTTTGCTTGCGTCCTGGGTGTCGTCACTCTTATTAAATTCGACCCAGAAGACAAATAGTCTGTTGAAGGCATACATGGGAGCTATGTGTTCGGAATTGATGGTTAGTTCTACTTTATTCCATTCCGACCACGTTCCGTCATTTTCTTGAATGATGTAATAATAGTTGTAGGGTTGTGTTTGAGTGCGAGCGAATAAAAAGAGAGTAGGTGCGTCTTCTCTTTTTTCATCGCTGATATTGCAGTAGTATGCGTCCACGTATACCAGTTTGGCCAGTTCGGCAAAATTGTCCAAATATTTTTTATAGGCGGTTTCAACTGTTTTGCTGTTGATATCACCTTGCTTGAGTGAATTTTCCAGTTCCTTAAAAAGCTGAGTTTTTGAATTTCTATGAGCGGGATCAATGTAGTTTTCGGGATACAGGAAAATTTTTCGATTTGCTTCCCAAACACGGTAGTTCATCATCCATTCCCACCAGACTTCGGGTATGGAAAAAAACTCTGCCCCCGGTTCCAACTGTTTGCGGCAGCGGGTAAGATAGATCTGGACAGCATTAAGGGCTTCCTTGATATAGGAAATTTGGGCGCAGCCGCTCATCTCAACATCAATCAGCAAATATTCATACAGGTTTCTTGAGTTTTTGATCCATTGGGTTTCCTCTTTGCGGGATAATTCGCTGACAGCTATGCCAATAAGGGCTTCACGCTTACTTTCTTGTTCTTCTCCTTCTATTTGGTCGTAAATTTTATTCCAAACATCGGCAGCATAACGAGCCTTAACAGCGTTAATCAGGTTGTCAGCCGCTGCGGCGTAGGCATCCCAACTGCCTGTCACACTTTTGCCTGCCAGTGTGTGCAAACTAATCAGAAATGACAGGTTTGTTCCGGTTTTTTGTACTAATTCATATACTCGTCCTGTTTTGCATAATATCTCCATGCGGTTGTCATTTTTGAATATTTCTCCAAGCATCTTGATCTGCTCTTCGTCCTGTCCTGTAAGGGCGGCCAGCTCCCTGGCAGCGTCACCGCCATTTGCCGCGTTCATGTATGTTGTCAGGTGGTCCTGAGGATCGTCATAGACTGATCCCGCGTCTTTAAAACGCAAGATATTTATTATGTTGCCGGCGCTTAGTTTTTTTGCGTCTTGTATACCGTAGCTTGCCGAATAATCCCGGATGCTTTCAATTTCCTGGCTCTTGAGCTTGAGTTTCCGGACCAGTACCAGGTATCGTGATAAATCCTTGAGTATACTTCTGGCTTCCTCTTTTTTGGCGGTGTCCAGAAACACAGGGACAATGCCGGTATGACCGGCAAGAGAAAGCAAAGCCTTTATTTGCTCAGTTTTGGCGTTAAAGAAAGCGGCAAGCTGTTCAATAATTTTTTCCTCCTGCTCTTTTTGCTGCTCTTCAGCGGTCAGGGCAGTGCTTTTGGCCAGTGCAGGAAGGGTTTTCAGCCACGCTTCGGTATCCTGCTCCCTGTAGAAAGTATCGACAAAGGGGCTGGTATTTCCGTTTGCTATATAGTCAAGTTCAAAGACGTTTATACCCGAGCGCTTCAGCAGCACAGTTGTTTGAACTGTTTCCAGTATGCTGCCGGCAGTAAAGCCGGGTGCACAAGCACCAAATAAATCCATAAACTTTAGGTATCTGGGCATAGGAAGCCCTATCAAAGCTGCCAGCTTGGCATGGCGGTAAATCATGGAGAGGTTTTCAACTGTAATATTGACTGGGTTCTCAATGCCAAAAAGTTTTACGGCAAGCAGTTTTACGTCTTCTTGGGACATTCCCACACCCGAGGCGATGCGGACAGCTGTTTTGCGGTTTATATCGTTATCGGCTGCAATCTGCCATTGCCTGACATCCTGTGTATACATCGGGTTTAATACAGTATACTTGGGCCTGTATGTTTCCATACCGGGCCCGTTAAAAATGCAGTCAAACGGTGCTTCCGAGTTTGTTGAATTCTTTCCCACGCCATAGGTTTTCAGATCAAAAAGCAGTGCGCAAACTGTGTCCGTTGGGATGTTCAGCTTGCTTTCCAGTTCTTTTATTGCAGCTATCCCTGCCAGCGTACCGTCATCTATGAACGGAATTCCTTTATTTACGCAGTGTAGGATCCAATCCAGTGTGGCATAGCTCCAGCCTGTTTTCCTGACCAGTCTCAGAAAACGGTTTATTTGATCAAGGGCGTTGTTGTTGAGGTTCTTTATTATCTGTCTTTCTCCGTCTGTCTCAAGACTGAGATAAGCGGGCAGACTCTGGTTGATAAAAAACTGTCCGGTCAGCCCATTCTTAATTTCTTCATCCGAAAGATTCTGGTACAGCAAGTCGTGAAGCTGCCGGAATTTGAGTCCTGTCTGACGGCAGAAAGTTTCCGCATCAGCTAATTGACTCAACTCGGTTACACCGTAATATTCCTTCAATTTATCCTCTCCGGTGTTCCGGGTGGTTAAAAGCTGCCACTCTTCCGGAGACAATTCCAGGTATTCCGCCGCCCTGTCCTTGACGGAAGATCCTAAAGACTCATAAATTTCCCATAGTTCAACATTCAGCCGTTTCAAATATTGGCGTATCCTTTCCAGGGGGAGCTGGAAGGGAAGGTTTAAGGGATAGTATTTGTTGGCCAGGGCTTGATAAAGGCCGCACTGTTCCTGTAAGGTTCTGCTAACAATGTCCTCCAGTCTTTCATTCACAATTCTCAGATAGGGCATGGTGCGGTTGGTATTTTCGCAAGTCAACTTGATATTGGCCAGGTCAGGCCTTCTTTCCGACAGTTTCATGCCCGGCGGTATGGTCTTTTCATTGGGCTTGTTTACATATATCTCGGCAATACGCATAAGATCAACGAAATAGGCTGCCGGGCCGAATATGGATTTGCACTGGTCGCACTCGCAGTAATCCAGGCTGCCGAAGATATCCCGGTAGCTGGGCATCCTTTCGAAGAAATCGGTTAAGGTGCTGTTAATACTGTTCACCCTCATGGTCTTGAAATGCGGGGTGGTAATATTTTGAGCTGCCGCCCACATATGCATGACCTGGTTCTTTTTGTTTTCAGCCCGGATGTGGATTTCCACGGCTTTGGCTTCTCCATGTTCACCCAACAGCGGTCCGTATTCCTTAACAAACTGGTTCCGGCTTAAAGCCGTTATTTTAAAAGCAGAATCAATCCCCTTCTCCTGTAAAGTTTGGGCTGCTGTAATATCCGGATAAATTCGCAGTAAACGCTGATATGTCTTTAATTCGCCCAAAAGATTCTCTTTATCACCCCCGTCCCATTTTAAATTGGCCAGTTGTTCATTGTCATGAAAGTTAAAATCAAGAATACTGAATTCCGGGTTTTGTTTTTGGAAAGGTTCCATTCCTTTGATTTTTACTTTATTGAAGTCCATCTTTTTTCCTCCTTGAGACCGGGTTAGAACAGGGTATTTATTAACTAACAAATATTAACTGGGTGTAAATTTTACCCATACTCCTTTTTCGTCAACACTGACCGGCCAGCGGGATGCGTAAACATCGGTCTTCAGCTTATTGGCTACTGTTTGTGCGGTGCTGAACAACCCTTCATAAAATCCGCCGAAACAGCTGACAAGTTTAATGGGTACATTATTCATGCCGTCTTTGTGCGGGAACCCCTGATCATGCAAGAGATCGGCAAGGTCCTCTTTAGTTATAAACTGGTTGTATTTTCCGCCTTTTGCCTCTGGGAATACGTAACGCGGGTATCCGTGCACCATCACCAGATCACACAATACGGTTTTCTTAGTTTTATCATCAGTGACTTCAAAATAGCTTTTGGGAGGATTGGTTTCTATTTCTTTCGGATTAAGTTCCAGATAATGCCGGCTGTGATGCTGCGTAAGGCTGATGTTCAGGTCCGTTAATTTTGCTTTTACAGGCATAGTCGGCAGGTCTGCGTCTCCAAGTTGAAAAAGGCCGAAATGGGCACCCGAAGCCAGGACTCCTCCTCCGAAACCAGCGACAGCTCCAACTACGGCATTATGCCAGCTGAACTGTTTGGTGGCAGACAGTGTGGCCAGGGAACTGATTGCACCTGTTAAACCGGAAGTTATCAGTCCTGTTCTGGCAACAGATGTAGAAGGCTGGTTTTTGTCTTTTGCCCGGGACATCTCCTGCCGGCCGATTATTCCGCCAATGATTGAACCTACCATACCTGCTCCGGCCATTGCCAGAGCACCTAAACGGCTTTTATCTTTGTTGAAATACATACCGGCTAAGCCGGCCAGAGCGCCTACAACCGGGGAGGAATAATTCCCTGTCCCTACGGCGGCCCCGCCAATCAATCCTACAGCAAGAGTTGTCAGCCCGCCGTAGAGCAAACTTAACCAGGGACTGCCTTCCTTCCCGTTTGGGTCTATAAACTTGATAGGATTGCCCTTTACGAAGGCGTACAGGTTAAGCCCGTCGGCAGTGCCGGCAGGGTCTGGGTTTATCCACCGGCCCAGCCACGGCGGATAATAGCGGGCGCCGTAGTAATAAAGACCTGTGAAATCGTCTCGTTCCTTGCCGCAGTAGCGGTATTCCTTGAGCTTGACTTCGCTTTTATCTCTTCCGGCTGTAAATGATGTACCGCCGTAAGGAAGGTATTCCTCATAGCTTATAATATTTGCCTGATCGTCCGCCTCCAGGCAGGATGAACCCAGGTGGTTGTTCAACTGGAAGCGGAACTTGCGTTCCATAATCTTCCCGATTTCCCGGTTAAAATCGTCTTTAAGCCAGATGTCGGTTATGGCAATGCGGCTTTTACCGTCCATGACATGAAGGGACTGCCTGTCCAGGATTACCGTTTCCGAGCTTTCAGATTTCTTTTTTATACGTTTTATTTCCAGGCTGCCCAGATAAATCTTCTCTTCTATTTCTGTGAGGGAGTCGCTGCATTTGCGTTCTGTCACCTTTCTGACACGCTGTCCACCGCTGTCGTAGACGAAATAGTCGCTGTCGGAGCTGTTGTTTTCTCTCAAAATAACATCGACACGGGATATGTTATTCCTATAGCTCCATTTTATATCTGCCAGGTTTTCAAGGTTTTGCATATTTCCGCAGTTGTCGTATATAGTTTTACAAAAATCCTTTGTGCCGTTGAACGAAGTAATTTGGACGGTGCGGTTGGAGTCGGCTGAAATGTCAATCTGCCTTGTCCATGACGCCGATGCCGAAATGTGTCTTATGGTCGTCAGATTTCCGGCTTCGTCGTAATTATAGTTCTCACGGTAGTTTTCCAAGTTGTTCCCGTCATTGAGGTTGGGCGGGTTAATTGGCCTGAATATGCTTTGCTTGAACCCGTACCTGTGGGTGTCGGCCAGAATGCCGGGATGCTGGCGGCCTGTGGCACTGACAAGCTGGTACAAAGCGTTGTATGAATAATCGCTCAAGGGTTCTATTATTTGCTGGCTGCAGAATACAGTCCGGTAAGAGTTGTCCCTTATCCTGGTTACATTGCCGGCCGGATCATAGGCATAGACAATGTCTTGAAGCTTGCGTCCCTTGGTATCCATTGCATTATTGTTGTCCGGCCCTGTTGATATAATGCCGGTTAAACGCAGGGTTGGATCATCATAGTAATACTGGGTTGTTATGCCGTTTCCATAGGCAATATTGAGGCGCTGGCTGTTGGCGTTGTATTGAATATCTTCAACAACCACCTGCTTGCTGCCGTCCGGGAAGGTTATCGCAGTCTTCCAGAGCAGACCCGCCTGGTTGTATTCATGAGTATAAATGCCGGCACCGGGTACTGTTTCCGAGCAAACCCTGTTTAGAGCATCATAAGTGTAGCCGGTGCTGAATGCTTCATATTGCAGGGCCTGATTGTTGTTATTCCAGTTAGCCTCATTTTTGTAATCAGACAGGAATTGTCTGGCGGTTTGTGCCGCTTTGCCTTTTATGTTATAAAGGTCGTATGTTATAACACCGGCCTGATCGAAGTGCTTATAGACCTGTCCCCGCAAATTTTTGTCTTGTGAAGCTTCTTTATTGCCGTCGTATAATTCTCCATAGATGAACTTTTCAACTGTTTGATTTAGGACAAGACCACGACCGTCTTCGCCTTCAACATTAATCTGAACAGGCCGCTGAAAGCAGTCGTACAGAGTTGTTGTATGGAAACCGCGGCTGTCCCAGGTATGAACTGTATTGCCGAAAATATTTTTAAAATTAAGCTTCAGACCGGCGTCGGGGCTGTTTATCGAGATAAGATTTTTTTGCATATCGTACACATATTTAAAGTTGTAATAACTGGTATTATTCTTTATATTGGAATAATAAAGGCGTGGATCTGCGGAGAAAAGAACATTGCCTTCAATATCCAGTTCATGATAGGTAACCAGGCAGTTTTCCTTCAATATGCTTATGATCTTATCTTCGTACTGTTTGTATCTGTCAGTTAATTGCAGCAGGAAATTTCTTTCATACGGCTGAAATTTGTCCGGGACCCAACCGTTTGTCGAAATCGTGTCACTTTCAATATATCCTTTTGACTTAAGCTCGTTCCATAACTCTTCCGGTTCTACTGTCGAATTTTTAATAATATCGCTAAAAGTATCCCTGGTTATCTCCCCCAGGTTGTTGCGTATTTCCAGGAAGGTATGGCCTGCATTATCCAAAACCTTTATTTCCGGTGTATTGTAAAAACGAGAAGCCTTATCCAGAGCATCGTTTTCGTCTTTTTGTTCCGGAGCCGGGTCTGGTGGATAAGTAGCCTTGAAACTTTTATAGTATGTGCTGTCACGTACTGTGTCATTTTCATCAAAATGTTTTTCTTCCCAGGGCGTGAATTCTATCTTTGTGAAAAAGCCTTTGGGATTTACAGTTTTGACCGGTCGGAGCATAGGATCGTAATATAGTTCCGTTGGATTGGGTAAAACAGAATCCATATCCTTTTGCAGTTCGTAATTCGGTGTAGGGGAAAAATAGGGAATATACTGTTTTACAGGTTTGCCCTTGTTGTTGTAAACGGTTCTGCCCGATACTATCCAGCGGTCTTGGACCAAACCCTGTGTAATTTGGTCTGATGCATTCAAAACCGGTTTTCCGTCCTTATCTCTTAAAACGGCTTCACCTGGGTCGGTTTTTAACTTCTTTTCAATTTCCCGGCCAAACCCGTCGCTGTAGTCTATCTGAATTTGCATGCGGCTTTCTTCTCCGGCGGGTATGGCACTGGTGTGGGTCTCTCTGAGCAGTTTTATAGAACATGCCGGCTCACCCTTGTTTTTCCAGGTAAATAGATCATAATAGAAGTAGGTTGTAGCCGATTGCAGGTATTTTCCGGGATTAACAAGCACATCGTCAAATGTCGTATTCTCACCGGGTATTGCACGGTAGTCTTTTAGATCGCAGTCTCCTTCCGGTTTGCCTCCGGCAGTGCCAAAAACAGAGGTGACGGTAACCATGCCCAGCGGATCAAAAAGAACTTGTGAGACGTTATCGTTGGTGTCTGTAATTTGTTTGCTTGCCAGTACGGTATAGTCAATCAGAGCACTGGAAACGTTTGCTGTTTCACCGGTAAGGAATTTTGTCATTTTAACAGGTGCCAGGAAGTACCGGTCATATTCATAAACAGTCTGGGCATACAGGGACGAAGCAGGGGGGGCATAAGAATTTTCAGTTTTCCATGGCAGAAAAAAGCTGTTATCGGTTTCTTTAAAAAAATGCTGTGTAAGTCCTCTGTTCCACCAGTATCCCTCTTGAAGCACATATCCCCCATCTGTTTCCATAAGACCGGGGACTGCCTTACCGTTAAGCAATGAATTTGCCGTCTCCTGGGTAAAAACCGCTTTTTCGGAGTGATGCGGCAGTGCCTTTTCTGTAATTTCGCCAAGTGGGAGAGGAGCATTTTGGGCTTCATTCCAGAAATAATTCCTTTCCCAGGAAAGCAGCCGAGCTTGGATTATTCCTGCAGAAAACTTCTCGTCGTTGCGGATTTGGTTTTCCAGCGACTGTTTAACCTGGTCATTTACTTGCGCGGAGCTGAAACATGCCTGTCCCTGCAGATCCAATCCGTTTATTTCATAAGTTTTGCTGTCACAGGGGATTCCCAATAGCAGAAAATCCTTGCTGATGTTAATAAAGGATTTTATATCCAAAGTTGCCCGGATACGGGTTTGTTCAGGGTAAATTATCGGGGTTGTGATGCCACTGACCGTGGGACGCCTGGGGTAAAATATGCGACAGGACTTTTTTGTATTGCCATAGTCATCTACCTCAAGACACAATTCTTGCTGCACCTGCGGGTCGGTGGGATTACGCTCATAGTTAAAGCTCACCGTTTCCTTTTGATAAACGAAAAATACAGCTTCCTGATCACTGGTTGCGGGCTGCATTTCCCTGACATGAAAAGAGGTTTCGGTTACGGCATAGGGATTGTCCGTCAATCCCGGCATATTATCGAGAGCGTATACCTCTTCGCGGATAACCCTGCCCTTAAGTGCTCTGTAAGCAAGCCTAACTGTTTCGGCGCTGTCCTGCAGGATGACGCCGTCAAAGCTGCTGTCGGGAATAGAAAAAGCCTTTTTATCCTGCCGATAATATTCTTGCTCGCTCTGTTTTGACAGTACCCCTGCTTCAAGACAGGCTCCCGTATGATACCATCTTTTAGTGTAAACAGGAGGAGCATGGAGCTCTTCAGCTGTGGCATGGAAAGCAATATTCTCAAGCAGGCCGGGTTTTGAGTAAATCTTGAAGTCTTCGGTATCCGTTTCTTCAACAAAGCCAAAACCTCTGAATTCTCTTTCCACAGAGTCGTAGAAGCCGTCATGGTACTTATACCCGGCGGTCAGTTTTGATCCTGAAATTTGATCTATACTTTCTACCTTTTCCACTACCTGGACGGGAAAAGGTAGTTTGGTTTTCCAGGGACGGCCCGATATATTGTCTTCCAGGTAGTACTTGACCGAGCTGGCATAGTTTATGCGAGTTAAAGCTCCGAGGTTGTTGTCAATTCCGGTCAGAATATATGGCTTTGTCCCTTCGGAAAAATTGTAATAGTAATGCTTGGCGCCGACACCTGTCTTGGTAAAAATCAGGCAGGCCGAACCACTGCCTTTCACGTCCGCAAAGCTGATATGGTCCGCGTTGCTGTATCCCTCAGGCAGGGGTATGGATATGGGGTGGCTGAAACTGTTGCCGCCCTGGTTTAAAAAAATCTCGATTCTATCCGAATAGGTATAAGCAATATCTGTCGTGCCGGTTCCGTCCAAATCGGCAAAAAACAGGCGTGAAGCGTCCAGGGTACCCTCAAAACGCGGAGAGTTGCCAAATAAAACCTTTTTGCCAAAACGCCCGTACCCAAGATTGGGCCAGCATTCGACGCTGCCGCACCTGATTCTTACCCGGTGGGACATGCCATCGCCGAACATGTCGGCATAGCTCAATACCTCTTCGGCATACCGGCCGCTTGTTATGGGAAAGTCTTTTGACAGGCCGGTTCTGGTGGGAATACCGTAGCCTTTTTTCTTCAATGAAGGATAAAGCTTGACCGTATTATCCTCGTAAATTAAAAGATTTGCCAGCCCGTCCCCGTCCGTATCAAGCATTTCTTTTCGGGGATTGGTGAAGTCCAAAGGGTAATATTCGAAATCCCGGTATGGTTGCCATGCGCCGCCGGGGCTGCATTCATAAAAACCGCCTCTTTGCGGGGTACCCACCACCAGGTCAAGCTTACCGTTGCCCTCCAGGCTTACCAGCGTGTATTCAGCTTTTTGGAGATCTTTCTCAATGGGAAACTCTAAAGGCGGTTCTGGATACCCGTACGCACCATTGCCTTTAGGCTTCCAGTACAGTGCGGCCTTATCGTCACTATATAAAAGGCCCGGTATGCCGTCCCCGTAAAGATCTACAAAATTGTAGCTCACCTGTCCTGTACTTACAGGCGCCGCTATACTGTCCTCCACCTGCAAAATATCGAATTTTCCGCCTTCCGGGTTCAAATATGAATAGGAAAGCTCAAGCGGCGGCATGGATTTGAATTCATAACTGCCGTTTTCTTGTCTTTTAAAACCCCTTACTTCAACTTTAGAAATCTGTAGTACTTTTGTAGACTGGTTATTAATGATTAGTTTCGATTGTTGTGCTGATTCCCCGTATGTCAGTTGGGTGGCCTTAACCAGGCAGGGTGCTTCTCCCAGCTCATTTTTAAAATGATGGAACATCAGAATGTTTTGGCACAGGCGTAAGGTGCGTATTTCAAAACCGCTCCTGTAAGAAGAGAAGGGATCCTGCCTTGCCGGCCACTTTCTAATCGGAATGTAAGGGTTGCAGTCGGGTTGGCTCAAGTATTGCTCTGAAATATCGTATTGTCCATAATCGAAAACTACTTCGAAATTCCACTCTTCCTGGCCGTTTTCTTCCAAACAGTTGCCGTATCTGATGCTGCTGATATATTTGTTGGCTGTGTAAGTCCGGTTTTTTTCGCAGATATCGTTAGGTACATTTTCATTATCTTCCTGTTTGTATAAATACTCAATTTTGTTGCCTTTTGCATCGCAGGTTTTTTCGATGAGCCATTTAAAAACATGGCTGTTGTTGTCAGGATCTGTTATCCTTGCATTTTCGTTTCTCCCGTAGACGGAGGTGGTATTTTCCCTGGTGGTTACCTTCCAATAGGAGTCGCAGTTGCTCTTCCAGTATTCGATTTCGGCAAACAGTCCCTCTATTCTGGGAATATACGAAAGTACTTTCCAACCAACGCCGTCCTCTTCCACATACCGTTCTTTCTTGAGCCAGTTTCCTTCTTCATCTTTAACCATCTTAGGGACAAGATCCTCGGTGTTGGAGAAAAGAAAAACATCTGTGTCATCATACTTCGGAATTCCTTTTTCGGTTTTCCTGGATATACCGGGAACAGAAATGGAAAAACCTATTCCGAAAATACCATTGCCTGAGCCCGAGTTGTAAGCTAAACTCATTTTAGGTTCAAAGCCTCGGCAGGGTGATATTTGAACAGGTATGGAAAGGCTTGCCGTACCGGAGAAAGGATCGGGCCGGAAAGTTTCTCCGATTCCTTTAATGGTGCCTCCCCCCTTGGGCAGAGACAATTCGGTGACGGATATTTTGTTTCTGCTTCCCTTGCTTGCAGTATTTTGGTTGTTTTTTTCCATTGATATGCTCCTTATTGTTACAAGAGATTTTTATCGGGCAACAGTCAATAAGTGCCTATCGGTTTTGACCCGCTGCTCAAATTACTAAATAAATGTGCTCGTGTTTATGTGTCAGTCAAATATATTGGTATTAATATATATTTTGCATAGATGACCATAATTAGCATATTGTTCAGGCAAAAAATAAAGGCTCTTTTGTTGTATTTTGATTAGTGGCCAATAGAGCACTTAACAAGGAGAAACAAACAAATCTTATTGATACTGCAGCGAAAGACTCCTGCTAATTTTTAAGAATAAGCATCACATAATTGATTTGAATAATATCAAGCTTGTTTCACATATGCTTTAAGATAATTATATCGTGACTATATTAAAAAATATGTTGTAATATGTCATCATTTTAAAAGTTTTAGGAAAGTTGGTTTAACGACTAAACTCGTTTCAAAATATCTAAATTATAGATAAGGATTGACACCGCTTTTTGGAGTTACCAAATGCATTTCCCTGAGAGCAAGAGCTATTTTAGGAGCATCGAAATCGTGCCAGGAAATTGAACATTTTCACTATTAGAAATGTTAATTGATTTGCTGTACTTTTTGCTATCTTCAGTGATTAATTTTCCTAAATTATGGAGAATTCAAAATTGAAAATATATAAAAGGAGATGTGTTATTTGCATCAAAGAAGATAATTGCCATTACAGTAAATACAAAGCCAAAAGCGGGTAACGGCTGTGACAGATTAAATGTCAGATAGCCTTCCCTTTTACTCATGCACTTTATTATGGTTGCAGCAATAACTACAGGTAACACGAAATAGAAAAGTGGTGAAAATATCCAGTTGATGCCGTCAGAGGGGACAAACATTTTATTTATAATTATAAATGCGTCAGTAAAAGTGCTTGCCCTAAAAAACACCCAGCAGACGCATACGAAAATGTATGTTAGAAGCCACGAAAAAGAATTAGATATATAATGATTAATATGTAATTTGTTTAAAATGTTCCACTTGCTAAAAGCTTTTTGTACTATTAATGCAGCGCCATGCAAGCCACCCCACACCAAAAAAGTCCAGCTTGCACCATGCCAGAAACCGCCGAGCAGCATAGTGATTATAATATTGACATTTTGTCTTATCCTACCTTTTCGGTTTCCTCCCAATGTAATGTACAGATAGTCGCGCAGCCATGCAGAAAGTGAGATGTGCCACCTGCGCCAGAATTCTGTAATATTCAGCGAGATATATGGCATATTGAAGTTTCGAGGCAGATCAAAACCCATTATTTTGGCAACACCTAGCGCCATATCAGAATACCCGGAAAAATCGCAGTAAATCTGTATAGAATAGGCAATAACACCACACCATATTGTAGGCGAGTCAAACAACTGTGGAGAATGAAAAACAGCGTCGGCACACACTGCCACTCGATCAGCAAGCACCAGTTTTTTGAAAAGCCCCATGGTAAACAGTTGTATACCTACGACAATATTGTGCTTTTTGATGACTATCTCTTGCTTAAGCTGCGGAAGAAAATCCGCAGGTCTTATAATTGGTCCTGATGCCAGCCTGGGAAAGAAGAAGACGAATGTAAGAAAATCCACAAAACTGTCAGTATGCTTTATTTTATTAGTATAGACATCGGCAAGGTAGCTAATTAACTCGAATATAAAAAAGGAAATACCAAGCGGAAGAATAATGTTGAGTGTAGAAGTGTTAAAACCTAAGCTCGAAAAAATTTCATTTGCATTTTCAATAAAGAAATTAGTGTACTTGAAATATGCAAGCACCAAAAGGTTTACTGTTACACCTATAACCAGTGCAATCTTTCTATTTTTCTTTTTGTCGGAGTTATCCGCAACAATATGACCTACGATGTAATTAAAAACTCCAATCCCCAGTAGTAAGGGTACGAAGCGTATGTCCCAATAAGCATAAAAAAATATACTGGCTATCAGCAAAATATTTTTCTTAATACGCTTTCCTTTTAGCAGTATAAATAACAGAATTAAAAAAGCAAAAAATATAAGGAACTGTATACTGGAAAATACCATTGATTTCCTCCTCTTATTTAGAAACCCTTACTCTTGAGGTAATTTGCTAATTCTACGCCCGTTGCATAATGGCCGAATTTGTTCAGGTGACCCCTGCTGGGATCTGTATTGTTAAATCCACGGGGAAAATGCTGTGTTTTCTTAAAAAGTATATTAAAGGAAGTCTGTAAATCAATAAAATCAACACCATATTTATTGCACGCTGATACTATTTTAAGCTTTGTGTCATTTTCCACATATTCGCTCCACTCAACGGTTCCCTGTTGGCCTATCATGGGGGTAGATGGAAGGTATAAAAAAGCCGCCTTATCACCAAAAATATGTTTAATTTGACTTACTTGCCAATCTATTAGTGAACTGCAATCAATATTTCTAGATATTTCTACTGCATATTTGGGGAGAAAGGGTCTGAGTTTGGGATGCAGAAAATCTGATACAATATCACTCAATCTAAAGTATAGATTGTATACAAATGGACATCTTACCTTTTCCTTTAAATTATCAAAACTGGAATTTTGCATATAATTAACGCGCTTTATGATAGCATAGGTCTGTCCATCTGCAGCAATAAAAGTATCTTTGCTCCTTAAAGTGGCATTAGAAGTAAAATCGTCATATGTTACCTGTATAATCACTTTGTTGGGATTAAAATAATCCATATAGACTTGTCCGTAACCTATATAGTCAGCCATAGATAAGCCGGATACTCCCGCATTATAAATAATTGAAGCCGATGCCAGCTTATTTTCAGCCACACTGCAAAAGTTATCATCCCTTTTCACTTGTTCAGCCTCAGTATGTGAATCGCCAAGAACAAGCACAAATTTTTTGTTATTTCTGATTATTTCGTCATTGTTAAAACCGTTTTTATCCATAATATAATTTCCGGATCCTTCTTTTTCGTTTACCATTTTGGCAAAAGGCTCATAATGGATTATTTCAGTGCTTGTTGTCGGAGTCTTTACGCTGGGCTTATACATGTAGCAACCCAAGATAGTATTCCAAAATATTGCTGACATTATTATGCAGCCGAAGTAAGTCAAAATAAGTTTAACCATTTTTTATCACCGTTTAAAGTATTCTTATATCTTAAAATATCTTAAAATCTTGAAACACTAATTCTATACTGTATGCGGTTAAACTTGAAACTGTAACAAGAAAAAATATACAAAAGCCTTAACCTTTAAATTTATAAACACTTTCACGAACCGTTTTTATTTATAGACAATAACATATGGTAAGGGAGGGAGGTGTGCTTATTGCTTGAAAAAAATAAAACTATAATCTTGCTCAGCATAGTTTCCTTAATTTATTTTATTTCATGTTTTACATATTTCTTTGCTGGCAAGAATGATAAATTAGAAAACCAGTCTAAAACTTCACTAAAAAGTACAACCGGCGAAACTTATGATGTTAAGTCCGAATTAACACAATTGGGAACCACAGTAGATGCTAAGAAAGAATATTTAGTATTTGACGATATTCTTTTTACTATGGAAAAAAATTTACGAAAAGGAGCCCAGGTTGAGCTGAAATTAATAAAAAATGATGGAAGAAATCAGTACGAGGTATATGTTAAAAAAAATGTTATTAAATAAGAGGATTAAGCTAGAATAAAAACATAAATTGCACTTCTTTTTTGAAATGAATATAAACTACAACCTTGTTTTATTTAATAAATGATTGGCCTGCAGTTACTTCTGTAGGTTTTCTTATTTTTTAGTAATGTCAGAGAACCTTTTGAGGGTTTTACCTATATTATGTATAAACCATAAATAATAAATCATTTTACCAATATTCAGCTGCTTAAGGTTTTTTGAAAAGAGGGACAAAAATGTGGTCGAATACAAAAAAAAAGTGTTAATAGTAGGTGCGGGAGTAGCCGGTGGGATCGTAGCAGATGTCTTAAGGCAAAGAACGGAAAGTGATTGGCAGCCAGTGGGTTTTGTGGATGATGATGTAAAGAAACAGAATTTGTATCTTTATGGTTTGCCTGTTTTGGGAAATCGGCACAGGATACCTGCTATTGTACAAGAGACTGGAGTACAGCAGATTATTATCGCTATGCCCTCGGTACATGGTGAGGTTGTGCGGCAAATTGTGGAGATTTGTCATCGAACCAGGACCCAATTAAAAATTTTGCCCGGAATTTATGATTTGATTACCGGAAAAATTAAAATCAGCGAAATTAGGGAAATTGTGGTAGAAGATTTGCTTGGACGCCAACCGGTTTCTTTAAATACTGAAGAAATTGCCGGTTATTTAACAGGCAAGGTGGTATTAATTACCGGTGCAGGTGGGTCAATTGGTTCGGAACTCTGCCGCCAGTTAGCTGTTTTTAAACCAAGGCTGCTTGTACTGTTAGGGCATGGTGAAAATAGTATTTATGATATCGAAAGGGAGTTGCAAGAAGAATATCCGACTCTGGCTCTGGCTGCGGTTATTGCAGATATTAGAGATAGCTCGCAAATCAGCAGTATTTTTAGTCAGTACAGACCTGCAGTGATTTTTCATGCTGCTGCTCACAAACATGTACCACTAATGGAAAAAAACCCTGAAGAGGCTGTAAAAAACAACATTATTGGTACTAAAACAATTGCCGAGGCTGCTCATATGGTTAAGGCGGAGATTTTTGTACTAATTTCCACCGATAAGGCAGTAAACCCTAGCAGTATAATGGGCGCTACAAAAAGGGTTGCGGAAATGATTATCCAATGGATGAATGGAAAAAGCGCTACAAAATTTGTAGGGGTACGCTTTGGAAATGTTCTTGGCAGTAGGGGAAGTGTAATCCCTTTGTTCAAAAAGCAGATTGCTTCCGGTGGGCCGGTAACCGTAACTCACCCAACCATGGAGCGCTATTTTATGACTATTCCTGAAGCAGTACAGTTGGTAATACAGGCCGGATCTTTAGCCAATGGCGGGGAGGTATTTATTTTAGATATGGGTAAGCCGGTATCTATTGTTGAGCTCGCTAAGAACTTAATTAGACTATCCGGTTATGAACCTGACAGGGATATTGCGATAGAGTATACCGGTATTCGTCCAGGGGAAAAATTTTCGGAAAGATTGTATTCGGATCAGGAACAGGTAGTATCTACGGGACATAAGCGAATTTTTAAGGTAGTGTCTTTAAAAAGTAACTTTAATGTTTTGAATAAAATGCTGGTATCTCTTGAAGATGGTCAATTTGTTTATTCTAAAGAGAACATAATATCGTATTTAGTTCAAGTTGTGGGCCTTAAAAACCAGTTAAAAGGAAGTGAGCTTTAGTGTCAGAAAACGAGCAAAGACCATATATAAGTGAAAAACTGGTTGAAAAACTATTAAATAAGAAGGCCCGTATTGCAATCATCGGTTTGGGTTACGTGGGGTTACCGCTGGCCGTGGAACAAGCTAAAATTGGTTTTGAAGTTATAGGTGTGGAAATTGATTCATCCCGCGTCAACATGCTAAAGGAAGGAAAAAGCTATATTCAAGATGTAACTGATGCGGCATTAGGTGAGTTAGTTAATTCGGGTAGATTTAAGGTTATTGATGATTATAGTTTGTTAGCACAAGTTGTTGATGTAGTGGTAATTTGTGTGCCTACTCCGTTGAACGAAATGCGCCAGCCTGATCTTTCTTATATTAATTCAGCAGTAAGTAAGATAGCAAGGAATCTTAGACGCGGTCAATTAATAAGCCTGGAAAGTACTACTTTTCCGGGGACAATAAACGAAATAGTGTTACCCATGCTGGAAGATAGCGGGCTTAAGGTTGGGTTAGATTATTTTTTAGCTTTTTCCCCAGAGAGAGTTGATCCTGGGAATAAAAAATATACTACTGTAAATGTAGCCAAAGTGGTTGGTGGTGTAACTCCCATTTGTACTGATATTGCCGTTACATTTTACCGGCAAAGTCTGGCAAATGTAGTTCCGGTTAGTTCGCCTGATGCAGCCGAAATGACTAAGATTTTTGAGAATACCTACAGGGCGGTGAATATTGCCCTGGTTAATGAGTTTATGCTTTTGTGTGACCGGATGGGCTTAGATATTTGGGAGATACTGGATGCTGCCGCTACAAAACCTTTTGGAATTCAAGTTTTTTATCCCGGGCCGGGTGTCGGTGGTCATTGCATTCCGGTAGATCCCTTTTACCTTGCCTGGAAAGCGAGAGCTTATGGATTTCAACCACGTTTTGTTGAGTTGACGGGCGAATTGAATAATCAGGTCTTAGAATATGTAATCCAGAAAATTATTACCGTTTTAAACGATCATGGTAAATGTTTAAATGGGTCCAAGATATTAATTTTAGGAGTTGCATATAAGAAAGATATTAATGATGTGCGGGAGTCGCCAGCCCTAAAGATTATTAAGCAGCTGCAAGATAAAAAGGCGGTTGTCCAATATTATGATCCTTATATACCGCAAATTTGCTTATCGGATAAAGGGGATTATTTGCATTGTATTGAGTTCACCGGGGAAAAGATTGCAGGATATGATCTTGTAGTAATTGTAACTGATCATTCCTGTATTGATTATCAACAAATCGCAGAAGCTGCCAGATTGATTATTGATACCCGCAACGCCGCTAAAAAAGTAATAAGGGGTAGAGAAAAAATTATTAAGATTTAGGCTCTCGCTTATGATAGGAAGGTGATTTATTGGAAAAACATCCCGAAAGAT
Organism: Desulfofarcimen acetoxidans DSM 771; assembly: GCF_000024205.1. Lineage (NCBI taxonomy): Bacteria > Bacillati > Bacillota > Clostridia > Eubacteriales > Peptococcaceae > Desulfofarcimen > Desulfofarcimen acetoxidans. Next base: position 3,025,903 of record NC_013216.1, on the reverse strand, counting down.
CTGCTCTTGAGCCGATCCTTTTTTTGGCACTGGCTGTGATAGCCAGTCTCTTAGTATATGACAAGATGGTCATTTTTGCGGTAGTTATCCTTTTTGCCGCTGTGGTGTTTTTTTTAGCTGACGGGTATCGGATTCCGAGAGAAGAAAGTTCTGTAATGTGGAAATTGATTTTGAGTGCCCTTTTGGTGCGAATTGTATTCATTGTTTACACTCTGGCCTTTGATAACCCGTTTATGAGGGCCGACGGTATTACTTACGCGTTGATGGGAGGGTCAATTGCCGAAGCCTGGCATGAGGGCCGTCACGTTGTGATCCATAAACTTAATTACGGGTATTACTATTATAATGCCTTTATCTTTTATATTACCGGTTATCATCCCACAGTTGTTCGGTTGATTAACAGCATTATCGGTGTCGGAGCAGCTCTTAATCTTTATTTTATCTCCTTAAGGTTGAGCGGCAGAAAGGCGGCCAAATTTACTTTTGCGTTAGCGGCGTTTTTCCCTTCCTTTATTGTATGGTCCGCACTTAATCTTAAAGAGAGCATAATTGTTTTCTGTATTACTTATATTACCAAAAAGATTATGGAGATTATTTCGGAATTCAGAATCAGTAATTTAATTGCTATAGCTATAGCTTTGCTGCCGTTGGTTGCTTTACGTTTTTATGTGGGAATCTTAGTGGGAATCGTTTTGGCATTCACGTTTGTAATATCAGGAAATAATTTCAGATGGGATAGACGGATTTCATACACGCTGTTGATTCTATTTGTCGCAGGTGTTGTACTTCTGCAAATGGGCTATGGATTTTTAGGGAAAGATTATGTGGCCAGCCAGAGCCTGGAAACCATTGAGCAGCAGCATAAAGCGGGGGCTATAGGGGATTCATCTTACGCTGAAGATGTTGACTTTAGTTCTCCTATTGGGGCCATGAAATACTTGCCCAAAGGTTTGTTCTACTTTGTTTTTGGCCCGTTACCCTGGCAGTCGGGGGGATATTTAAAGATTATCAGTCTCCCTGAAATGCTTATGCTTTATATCTTATATTTATATGTCATGAGGGGTGTCTCAAGACTGTGGTGCTCAAGGCATGGAGAATGCATGTTTTTAATAATTCTTATCTCCAGTTTTACTTTAATTTATGCCCTGGGCGGATCAAATATGGGGGGGATTTATCGAGTTCGATTTCAGGTGTTATCTTTGCTTTTTATCTTTATTAGTCACGGTATGGTGGGGCAAGTACAGTATAATTGGCTGCAGATTATTCGTGACCGTGTCAAGCTAAGGAGTGGATAATTTGTCTGTATTAATTTTTCTCTCTTCCTCCGGCAAGGGGGGAAGAGAGTTAAACACCATCAGGCTGATACCATATTTACTGAGCCGTGGTTTATCAGTTAGAGTAGTGGTCCTGGATGGTGGCGGATATGTTGCTAACCGGTGTTACTGTACCGGTGTAGATTGCTACACTTTGGGTTTATGGCCGGGGAAATTAAATTTTCTGGCGGTGTGTTTAAGATTCTTCCTTATTTTAAGAAAAACCAGACCGGATGTGGTGCAAGTTTATGGTTTTTTAGCAAGTATAATTTGTCGTTTTACTGCTCGCCTTCTGAGGATAAAGGTTGTGGTGGGAATTGTTGGGGCGGGGCATTTTATTGGAATAAGACCTCTAATGGAGAGAATAACTAAAAGACTGGTTAGCTGTTATACAGCTAATTCCCTGGCAGGAAAAAGCAGAATGCTCGAAATACAAAAAAACAGATCACCAAGAATTGAAGTAATTTATAACGGGATACCCAAGTATAGTGTCCCCGCAGCGGAGCCGAAAAAAATTTTTGTTGTGGGAACGGTAGCCAACCTACGACCTGAAAAGGGCTATGACGTGATGCTCGAGGCTCTGGCTAAAGTCAAAACGGAGTTGAGGGACGTGGTAACCATAAAGTATTTAATTGCCGGAGAGGGTAAGCTCAGAGAAGAACTAACGAAAAAAATAAATAGCCTTGGTTTAAATGAGCAGGTTGAATTACTGGGCATGGTAAATAATGTTGTAAAGGTATTGTATGAATTGGATTTATTTGTACTGCCTTCGTATACTGAGGGAATGCCCAATGCTTTACTTGAGGCTATGTCGGCCGGAAAATGCGTTATAGCTTCCAGAGTCGGAGGTATACCTGAAATTATTGAAGACGGACACAATGGTTTGTTGGTGGAACCGGGTGACCCGGAAAAATTATGCCGTGCATTGATTATAGCCATATTAGACTCTCAGTGGCGGAAAAATATGGCGGTGCAGGGGCAAAAAATAATCCATGAAAAATTCTCCTTATCGCGACAAGTGGAGGACAGCATTCGGGTTTGGACATCGGTCTGTCAGGATAACTCCAGGGAGGTGAGCCGGTGAAAGCACTTATTTTATCCGGCGGCAAAGGTACTCGCCTGAGGCCCCTTACCCATACTATGGCAAAACAGTTGATTCCGGTAGCTAACAAGCCGATTCTCTATTTTGTCATTGAGGAAATATGCGGGGCGGGAATAACCGATATCGGAATAATTATTTCTCCGGAAACAGGAGACAAGGTGAAAGAGGCTGTCGGCAGCGGAGATCGTTGGGGAATTAATGTTACTTATATTTTACAGAGGGAACCTTTAGGTTTGGCTCATGCGGTAATAACGGCCCGTGATTTTCTGGGAACAGATTCGTTTTTAATGTTTCTCGGCGATAATCTTATTCAGGGTGGTGTCAGACATCTGGTAGCCGGCTTTGAAACATCAAAAATTGAGGCAATTATTCAGCTTAAGGAAGTTAAAAACCCTCAGCAGTTTGGTGTGGCCGTAATGGGGGAGAAGGATCGAATTGTCAGGTTGGTGGAAAAACCTAAGGACCCTCCCTCAAACTTGGCTTTAATAGGCATTTATTTATTTAAAACAGATATATTTGATGCTATTGACAGGATTAAACCTTCCTGGCGGGGGGAATTGGAAATCACCGACGCCATTCAAAATTTAATCGACGGGGGTGGTCGGGTTGAAGCCCGCCGCTTGGAGGGTTGGTGGCTGGATACCGGTAAAAAAGATGACATTCTAGAAGCCAACCGTGTGGTTTTGGATGAATATACGCGTAAGGTAAACGAGGGCTTTATAGACAGTGACAGCAGCATTGTAGGGAGGGTTGAGGTTGGGCTAAACAGTAAAATTATTAACAGTACTTTGCGTGGTCCGGTTTGCATCGGTGAAGGAGTAACGATCAAGGATTGCTTTATCGGTCCTTTTACTACTGTAGGGAAAAATAGTTTTTTGGAGAAAGTTGGGGTTGAACATTCGGTAATCCTGGAAAACTGCCATCTGTATAATGTTGATCGGATCGAAGACAGTTTGATTGGCTACAATGCGCTTATTAATAAAGGTGACACCCGGAGGCGGGCTATCCGTCTCTTTGTGGGCGATGACTCACAGGTAATGGTTTAATTTTTGGAGGGTTGACAGTGAACTTAAGTGCATATCAGGAGTATTGTCAAAAATGGTATGGCCTGGCTCTCGGGAGTTAAGGATGCGCGTACTGTTTTTGCCTAATACACCTTCTAACGGGCCTTCAGCCAGGTACAGGGTTTATCAGTTTGTTCCTTACCTTGCACATAATAATATTAAAGCGGTTTGTCACAGTGCCCTAACTCCCTTTATTTACAGTAAATTCTCCCCTGCCGGCGGTTGGTTGCACAAAATTATTTATTTTACTTTATCAGCCCTGTTCAGGATTTTAGCACTGCTGAGATTACCTTTCTATGACGTGATATTTATTCAAAAGCTGGTTTTGCCTCATGTTTACCCGTTTCCTGAGGTTTTGCTGTGTAAACTGGGAAAGTGGCTGGGAAAGCGAGTAATCTTTGATTTTGACGATGCTATCTATACCGTATCTGCTGTTCGAAAAAAAACCTTGATAGAGAGGTTATCCTATCCGGAGCGAGTACAAAGAATTATCGGTCTTTGCGACGATGTTGTGGTTGGTAATGAGTATTTAGCCCATTTTGCCCGTAAATATCATAAGAATGTTCATCTGATTCCCACTTCTATAGATATGACTAAGTATCCTGTGCCGAAGTTTAATGAACAAAAGGCAGGGCCGTTTGTTATAGGCTGGATTGGTACACCCAGCACTTTACCGTATCTTTATTCGATAAAACCTGCTTTGCAGGAAATAGCTTTAAAACACGAAGTTGTTTTAAGAATTGTGGGCGGAAAAGATTATGCTTGTTCTGGAATAGAAGTGGAGTATTTAACATGGTCTCTGGATAACGAGGTTGAATATATCTGTTCTTTTGATATCGGGATTATGCCCCTGACCGATGACCCCTGGTCCCGTGGCAAATGCGGCTTAAAATTGCTGCAATACTTGGCGGCGGGTGTTCCGGCAGTTGCCTCTCCTGTTGGAGTCAATAAAGACATTATTGATGATGGTGTGAATGGTTATTGGGCCGAAAGCACACGCCAGTGGGTTGATAAAATTGAGCGGATAATTTCATTTCCGGCCGAGCATATAAATATGACTCGACTGGCGCGCAAAACTGTTGAGGATGAATATTCACTTGCCGCTAATTTAAATAAGCTGATTAAAGTTTTAAGTGGCTGAGAAAGTCGCTTTAAGCGACTTTCTCAGCAGTCATAAGAACTTACGCTGCCCTGAAAATAAATATGGATGATATTTGCATACTATAATAATGCCGCTATAGTTGTATTGTTGGAAATTATGTAAATTTTATGGGATATAAAGTAAATAAGGGAAAGGCTAAGCCTTTCCCTTATTTACTTCCATATGAAAGAGGTTTTTCCCTGGACCAGTATAGATAAAAACCGTCATACACTTTTACTTTTTCGTATCCGAGCAGTTGAGTCAGAGCGAAATAGATGTAAGAGGCTCTATAGAAATTATTGGAATATGTTATAATTTGTTTGTCCTGGGTAACTCCTTGTTTGGTGAAGATTTCATCTAATTCAGAAGTTGTTTTAAAGGTCTTATCTTCGTTTATAAGCTGATCCCATGTTATATTTACTGCACCTGGTATATGACCGCCACTGTACTCTTGAGGTGAACGTGTATCAATTATAATATTACTGCTCGGGTTTTCCATAGCTGTTACAATATCCCCGGTTTCGGCAATTGCTTTAACCTTTTGATTTGCTTCAGTAATTTTGAATTGTCCTTTATTACCTTTTCTCTCTCGACCGCCTGCGATTTCATACCCTTTAGACTTCCACTGTTCGAATCCACCGTTTAAGATCTGAACATTTTCTAGTCCATACATATGCAGGTAGAACCATAAGCTGGCATGGTAGTAGTTATCGCTGTAGATTACGATGTGGTCTGTCATGTTCACTCCGAATTCCCGAATGGATAAAGATAAAAGCTTAGGAGAAGTAAATCTACCCCGGCGGTTTGGATCAGAAAGTGCCTTCATATTATAACAAATTGCTCCGGGTATATGTGCCAGTTGATATGTATTCCTGTCCCGGGCATCAATGATAGTTAAATTCGCCTGACCTATTTTTTTCTTTAACTGTTCCGCACTGATTAAATATTCCGGGTGCGCAATAGGTTTCTCCTTAGCTTTTTTTTGCATGGCTGTTAAGTCAATTTCCTCCTTATTACAGCCGCTTAGCAGCAATGCAATAAGTGCTAAAAAAACTAAGCCTAACAGATTAGTTTTTTTGATTTTCAATATACTTATAACCTCCCAATTTCATATTATATGGCTAAAAACTATTCACCTCCAGATTTCTTTTTAACTATTACATAAGGCGGAACTAGAATATTTATATGTGTGTAAATAAGAGCTGGTGACATATTTATAGTATTGCAACACTAAAAAATAACTTGTTAAAGCTATTGCGGGTTTATTGTGAAAACAATACCCGCTTTTTTAGGTGTAACAACGAATAAGAGCCGGGCATAAAATAACGAGAAACAAAATTAGTAAGGGAGGTTTTATATGTATTGCGATTTTTGGAGGAAACTTTACTGTCTGGTAAGATCGGTTGCTGGTTGGAAGGTTTAAAAATTATTTATAGAACAGAACACCTCTTTAAACCGGGGATGTTTTGCTAGGGAGCGGTTTATAAATGTGGTCATGGATGATCATTGCTTTAATTTCACTAACTTGTCTTTTCTGTTTTATTAGTGTAATGCAATTAGAATTAAAAAAATCTTCGGCTAAGGTATGGATTTTTTTTACATGCTGTCTTATTGTTGGGGTGGTCATTACCATAATGAATCTTCCTTCAACGGTTATGCCGAAGTATGCTTATGAGCCCCAAAAACCCCAGATTAATCTTAAGGAGTTAAAGGCAGCGGAAAATAAAATAGAGGTAAACCTTATCGGGAAAAGAGTGGTGGTAAAATCATCTGAGCTTTATATCTGGGCAGACAAAAGTTTTAAAGCTAAAGTAGTTGGAACTGTAAAAAGCGGTGAGATTCTAAAAGTTATAGCTGTCCCTCCTAATCATGATTGGCTAAAAATACAAACGGGAACCGGCTTAACAGGTTGGGTAGTAAAAAGTTTCGTAGAAGTTATACTGGATGAATCAGAAAAGCAGAAAGAGGAAGATAAAGCCGTAGAGAAAGATAAAGCCGTAGAGAAAGACAACGCCGTAGAGAAAGACAACGCTAAAGATGAAGATGATAACAAATCCGGTACTGCCGGGACAGGAAAAAAGGTTAGGGTAAAAACTTCCGAGCTATTTGTTCGGGCAGATTCCAGCTACGATGCCAAAGTAATTGGTACAGTTAAAGGTAATGATACTCTAATAATTTTAGAGGCTCCTGTCGGTTTAAATTGGGTAAAGATAAAGACTGATGCCGGTTTAACGGGATGGGTAGCGAAAAACCTCGTAGAGTTTTTACCGTAAGTGTTAGAAAACAGGAATATAATGTAAAGTAATGTTCTGGGAGGTATAATTTGTGAGGGCTAAAGAAGTAGCAAAAGCACTTGGAGAAATAAAATTAGCATTGTTGGCAGTTCCTATTCTGGCGATGATAATTAGTGCGGTTATTAGTTCAACTGTGTTGTCTCCGGTATTTAAGGCATCGACAACTCTGATGGTTTTTAAGCAATCGGAAGTTGCTGTTCCATATGAAGTAAGTATAGGGACAATTACGCTAAACCAAAAAATCGTTAAGACTTATGCGGAATTGGCAAGAAGCACTCTTATACTAGAAGAAGTGATCAAGCAGAATGAGCTTAAAATGTCTATAGAGGATTTAAGACAAAAAGTAAATGTAGAATTGCTGGGTGATACGGAATTTTTAAAAATTTCAGTGGAAAGTTCTAACCCGACTATGTCTGCCATGTTGGCTAATTCAATGGCTAAGGTTTTACTGGAAAAGGTCGCAGATATATTGAATTTTGACAACCTGCGAGTTGTTGATGCCGCTTCGCCGCCGTCCAGCCCAATCTGGCCTAATCGCAATTTAAATGTGTTACTGGCTGGGATATTAGGATTAGTTTTAGTTTTCGGAGTGGCATTATTTAGGACCTCTTTAAGAAATGATTCGGGAGAAGCAAGCAATGTGCCGCAGATAATTTTGCATCCAATTAGCCCAAGCCAAGCAGTAATGTATCAGTCTGTAAAGACTAACGAAACTTGTAAAAATAGTGGGCAAGATCCAAACCAGCAATAATGATTCTATTATTCATGGGGGGTTTTATAATTGAGATGTCTGGTAACCGGTGGCGCCGGTTTTATCGGCTCAAATCTAGTGCATACTTTAATAAATGAAGGATATAAAGTACGGGTCTTAGATAATTTTTCTACCGGAAAGTTCGAAAATATAGAGACTGTGATTAAAAATATTGATCTTATTGTGGGCGATTTGTGTAGAGAGGATGATGTGCGGAGGGCGGTAAAGGGGGTTGATATTGTCTTTCATCAGGCCGCTCTGCCATCTGTGCCCAGATCGGTGGCGGATCCCTATACAACTAATAGAGTTAATATCGAAGGTACCTTAAATGTTTTTTTAGCAGCCCGTGACAGCGGAGTTAAAAGAGTGGTTTACGCATCCTCTTCCTCAGTTTACGGCAGTAATGAGAAACTGCCTAAGGAGGAAACTATGCTGACCAGACCCATGTCACCCTATGCGGCCTCAAAATTGGCTAAAGAGGTTTACGGGCGAATATTTTATGACTTGTATGGCCTGGAAACAGTGGGATTAAGGTACTTTAATGTTTTCGGACCGCGGCAAAACCCCGAGTCTCAGTATGCCGCGGTTATACCGAAATTTATAACCGCTCTGCTAAAAGGAAAATCCCCTGATATATATGGAGACGGAGAGCAGTCCAGAGACTTTACCTATATTTCAGATGTGGTAAAAGCTAACCTTTTAGCTGCCAGGGGTTCAGGAGCTGCCGGGGAAGTTTTTAATATTGCCCGCGGAACTAAGATTAATCTCAATGAATTGCTCAATCTGTTGAAAAAGATTACCGGCAGTAAGGCAGAAGCGGCGTATGCTGCTTCGCGTCCCGGTGATGTGAAACACTCTTTGGCAGCAATTGAAAAGGCACAGTCAATTCTTGGGTACCAACCGGAGGTGAGTCTGGAAGCCGGTCTGCGTCAAACCGTTGCCTGGTTTGGGGGGAGTTCCCTTGTTAATTAATCTGCCCCCCAAAAAAACACTTTTAATTATTCATGTGGCGACTATCGGTATTACGGCCTATAAGGCTCTTTTAACCCAGTGTCTGAGACAAAGAGAGGCTGGTTTGGAGGTAAGGTTTGTCTTTAGTCCTTCTCCGGAAACCGAACTTTTGCGTGAAATGGACTTTGCAGTAAAAGAAATTTATATTGACCGGGATATCAGACCGGTTAAAGATTTAAAAAGTATTTTAGGCCTATCAAGGTATTTTCGGGATGTGAAGCCGGATTTGGTGCATACTCACACCTCTAAGGCCGGAGTGGTTGGGAGAATTGCTGCTCAATTAACTGGTGTCCCCAATATTGTACATACAGTACATGGTTTTCCTTTCCATGAAAATATGCCTTTTTTTAAAAAGCTGTTGTATGAACGGATTGAAAAAATAGCAGCCAGAATGACTGATGTAATGCTTTTTCAGAGTAAGGAAGATGTTCTTACTGCGCAAAAACTGTCTATTTGGCCCCGAAAGGCCGCACCCGTGCATATTGGTAACGGAGTGGACTTAACTCAATTTCACCCGGAAAAATCCACTACGGCTAAGAAAAATGCCCTTAGATTAAGCCTGGGTATTCGAAAAGATGAGCCTGTAATTATTATGATTGGCCGTGTTAACCATGAGAAAGGCTTTAACGATTTGGTAGACGCTTTGCATATTATACGTCATTTATCATGGAAAACATTAGTAGTTGGGCCTGATGAAGGTTATTTGCCGGTTATTTTAGATAAAATCAACCAATATAAACTAAAGGAACGTGTTGAAATTCTCGGATTGCGCAGAGATATTTCTGATTTATTGGCTATCTCAGATATTTTTGTTTTGCCTTCTTATCGGGAAGGCTTACCCCGTTCCTTAATTGAGGCCCAAGCCACGGGTTTACCTTGTATTGCCAGCAATATTAGAGGGTGCCGGGAAATAATTGAGCCGGAGCAAACCGGTTTTCTTATCGAGCCGGGGGATTATATTGCTTTGGGGCGATCTCTGCGGAGGCTTTTGGAAAATCCGGAGCTTAGTAGGGAGATGGGACGGGCTGCCAGAAAGCGGGCTGAGGAATGTTATAGCGAATTGGAAGTTAGCATGAAAATATTGAAAGCTTACCGGATGGTTTTAAACTTTTCTGTAATTTAGGAAACCGTGTTTATGTTAGATTTGTGGATAAATCTAATAAGTTTACCGCAAATCTTCCTTCCAGTGCTTATATTGTTATTACGGGGAAAATACTAATATTGCACAATATTTCTACCTCTTACGTATAATACACTACCCGCTTGACAATAAAAAGAGGTGAAATATGATTTGTTTGAAGTAATTTCCCCATCTCAAACTAACCGGTGGCTTGAAGCGATAAAAAGAATTGATGGCCTGGATTTGCACTATAGGTTGGAGTATTGCCGTCTATGGGCTGACGACGGTTGGCCGGAAATGTTTGTTTACCAGGAAGGTAATGACTATTTGGTCTATCCTTACATTATAAGATCAATTAATCAAATACCTGGTTTTAAAGACAAACTCTCAGAAGAGCTGTACGATATTACCACGCCCTATGGTTTTGGCGGGCCGATAACCTCCCAGGAAGCAGGTATAAAATTTAGAGAGAATTTTTATCAATGTTTTTCCCGGTATTGCTATGAGAAAAATATTATCAGCGAGTTTATCAGATTTCATCCTCTTTTGGAAAATCACCGGCTTTGGGAAGAGCAATTGACTCTAACCCAGGTTTCCTCTAATGTGTATGTTGATTTAACCTGTTCTCCGGAGGAACTTTGGGCTAACTATGATTATAGCAATCGGAAAAATATTAAAAAGGCCTACAAAGAGGGTCTAAAGGTATTAATAGAGGAAGAGCCTTTTCATTTTCAAGAATTTCTGGCTATTTATCATCACACCATGGATCGGAATAAAGCCAGTGGTTCTTATTATTTTCCGCAGGAGTTTTATGAGCAGCTACACTGTGATTTAAAAGGATGTTTTATATATGCTCATACGATTAAGGATGGAAAAATCATTTCCACAGAGTTACTGGTATTTAATGAACGATACATTCATTCCTTTTTAGGCGGAACGTTGTTGGAATACTTTAGTTGTCGTCCCAATAATATCCTTAAGCACGAGATAATTGAGTGGGCCCGGTCCAAAGGTATTAAATATTTTCTTTTGGGGGGCGGTTATGCTGATGAAGATGGCATCTTTCGATACAAACGCTCTTTTTCCCGTAACGGAGTAAAAGACTTTTATGTGGGGAAAAAAGTCCATAACGAGGAGGCTGTGAAAAGGTTGGAGCAGTTAATGATCTTTGAAAAGAGGATGCACGGAGAAAATTATTTTCCACCTTACCGGAGGTAAAATATGTCAATTGGTGCTCGTAATCAGGCTATCAAGCGTATTGTTGACTTAATTTTGGCGATATTATTGATAATTATATTTAGCCCGATCTTTTTAGGAATGGCTTTGTTAATTAAATTTACCTCACCGGGGGAAATCGTTTTTAAGCAGAAGCGTCTGGGCCTTCACGGACAAGTGTTTTGGATGTTTAAATTTCGAAGCATGGTGAAAAACGCAGTCAACATAGGATCAGGAATGTTTGTTGAAGAAAATGATTCCCGGATTACCCCGGTGGGAAAATTATTAAGAAAAACCAGTTTGGATGAACTGCCTCAGCTATTTAATGTTCTTAAAGGTGAAATGAGCTTAATCGGACCCCGTCCGGCACCCCTGCACCACTTTGCTAAATATGATTTGCGTCAGATAGAAAGGCTTAGTGTAAGACCTGGGATAACGGGATGGGCCCAAGTCAATGGGCGAGTTGCCTTGTACTGGCCTGAGCGTATAGAAATGGATTTATGGTATATAAAAAATTATTCTTTGGGGCTGGATCTAAAGATCTTGTTAATGACCTTTATATCTGTGTTCAGGCGAAAGGGAACGGTAGCCAAGACGGATCGCAGAGAAAAAGATCCCTTTATGAAAGAATGAGGAGGTAACTGATTGATTAAAAAAATACTGGTTACCGGAGGAGCAGGGTTCCTTGGTTCCCATCTTTGTGAAAAGCTGTTGACAGAAGGTTACCAGGTAAGAATACTTGATAGTTTTGCCTCCGGTAGGGAGAGCAACCTGAAAAATATTCAGAAGAATATGCAACTGGTGCGAGGCAGTATTTCTGATGAATCAATGGTTAATGAGGCCTGTTGCGGGGTAGACGCAGTCATTCACACTGCCTTTCCCATGACCATTAGGGAGCGGGATTTAAATAGCGGTCTGGTTTCAGATGTTTTAACCGGATTTTTTAATGTTCTAAAGGGGGCTTTAAATAACAATGCTTTATTGGTGTATATTTCTTCTATCGCGGTATACGGGAACCAACTGTACACACCGATAGATGAAAGACATCCTTTAGAGCCGGTGCTCTTGCATGGTGCCCTAAAACTGTCCGGAGAAAATTTTTGCCGGGTTCTCACGAAAAGCCACGGGCTAAGAGCGGTGATTTTACGTGTTGCAGATATTTATGGGCCGCGCAACACCAGGATCAGTGTACCAATTAGATTTTTACGGCAGTCCTTAAAAAATGAATTGATTTCTGTATATGGAGACGGAACACAAAGTCGCACCTATACCTATGTGGGAGATTTTACTGACGCAGTGGCTAAGGTGCTATCAGTCCCGGCAGTGGAAGGAGAAATTTTGAATCTGTCTGCTGACTGGAGCATTTCTATGTATGAATTGGCTCAAATGGTTAGGGATATTACGGGCAGCAAAAGTGAGATTAGAATGTTAAAAGATGCTCCGGTGGAGGACCGCAAGCTGTTAATTGATAATAGAAAAATAAAACAATTTCTGGATTTTAAACCCATGTTTAGTATGAGGCAAGGTCTGTTTTTAACTGTCGAGTGGCTTAAAGAAAATCCTGATTTTTATAGTGTATAAGTAAAATAAAAGAGAAAATTTATGATCATATTTCCTCCCGGTCTTAGTATATTTCTAATATGTTTTGTTTTAATCAAGAAAGTAGCTTTAAGCGACTTTCGAGCAACCAGAGGCATCGTGCTCATTGGAAATTATGCGACACTAACCTTAGCTTATCCACAGATCAGTTAAAAGCATAATTTCCCAGAGTATGAAAAATATTTTAAGAGTTGTCCAAGAATATATTTGGTTAAAAGAATATACGGTGGATATGGGAGGTGATTGCTATGCGTGATATATTAATTATTGCCGGTATAGTTTTAGTATTTTTGTGGTTTTTAGCTCTTGTATATTATTCATCAAAAAAATCACGACGAAAGCAGATAAATACTATCTTTTATGTAGCCCCATGGGGAGATGATCATAACCTTGGAAACCCGGAAAGTCCCTGGCGCAGTATTCAGTACGCTGTAGACCAGTTGAAACCGGGAGACCAGCTTATCTTATTCGGAGGGACTTACATAGAATATATTACTATAAGAAATTCCGGAACACAGGAGAAGCCGGTTACAATTATGGCAAAAACCGGGGAAGAAGTTGTGCTGGATGGTATGGGCCTGGTATGGAAATACGCCATTAATATCGAATTCGGTGCATCATATTTAACAATTGAGGGTTTAAAGATAAGTAACTATATATTTGGTATTGGTCTATGGGGTCAGAATACCCATGTAAAACTTAAGGGCTTGGATATATCCGATTGTGGAACCGCTTTGCAAATCATATCCGGAGAAAAATTAGTGATTGAAAACTGTTCCTTCCACAATAACAAAGGCCCGGGTATGGCTATATCGCCAGGCCCGATAAACGACACTATAATAAAAAATACCCGTTCTTCATATAATGAAGGAACAGAAGTTGCTGACGGGTTTATCCTGGAAAGCGGTAACGGGGTTCTGCTGGAAAAGTGTACGGCAGATCACAATGCCGGTTCCGGTTTTAACTGTGGGATTGACCAGCTTACTATATCTGCGTGTGTCTGTGAAGAAAATGCTAAGATAGGCATCAATTTAAGCAGCAATAATGCAAAGATAGTAAACTCGATAATTAATAGCAACGGAAATGCCGGTTTGGTTTATCGTGGTAAAGACTCCCTGACAATAGTTAACAATCTATTTGTAAACAATGGTTTAAAGGGTGAATACTGCATTCGAGTGAATGATCAGATACTGCCTGCACCGGCAAAAATGTTTTCGGTAAACAACATTTTTGCCTTTAACTACTGCGGGATATTCCTGGGTGGGTTTGTTATATTAGAGAATGAAGATTATAATATTTACTGGAGCAGGGATGATGCTGAGATTGTGATTAATAACCGAATTTATACCAGGGACGAAATAAATTCGAAAGTATGGTATGAAGAAACCGGCCAGGGAAAAAACAGCCGGTCAATAGATCCTTTGTTTGTTAACTTGCAGTACCGTGATTACCGATTGGCACGGAACAGCCCTGCTATAGATCGAGGAACTGGGGCTTTTGCTCCTGATAAGGATATTGACGGTAATATTCGTCCGCAGGGACGTGGCGTTGATATCGGCCCATACGAAGCAGCGGAGGGCAGCATTGTTTTGCCTATCGCGGTTGCACCGAAGACACCCGGTTATTCCAGTGATATTTCAGGGACTTTGGATTTTTGCTTGGACTGGGGTGTGGTCAGTTCTGTGCATAAAGTCGTAAAATATTGTGTTCAGGTGAGAGATGGCTTAAGCGGCAATTGGCAAAACTGGCTTATGGAAACCCCGGACATCGGCGGCGTGTTCAGCGGAATGTCTGATCATACCTATTATTTCCGTGCTAAAGCCAGGGATATCCTGGATAATTGGGGTGATTGGTCGGGAACGTCTTATACTATTGTTCCTATGGATGACCAAAATCCATTAATTAGATATTCCGGCGAATGGTCAACTGTGGTTGATGATTTTGCTTACTTGAACACATTGCACTATTCTTCCGCTCAGGGAGATTATTTTACGTTGAAATTTAACAGTAGTGAAGTTGCCTGGATTGGTGTTAAAGGTCCTGATCGCGGGCAGGCCAAGTTATATCTGGATGGAGAACTGCAGCAAGTGGATTTATATAGTGGGAAGCATCAATACAGAATACCGATATTTAAAGTTATTTTGCCGGAAGGAGTACACGAACTGAAAGTTGAGGTTTCTGGAACAAAAAATAAGCTGTCGGCTGGTTTCAGGGTTGATTTAGATGGTATAGCCATTAAGCGGTAAAGTAATTTCTAAATTATTATTTTTAAAAATCACAGACTCAGGTCTTTTATCATAATATAAATGCAGTAAATTAAGTTAAATTATGGATAAAGGAGTGAGCCCCAAATGAGCGGTCAAGGTTCGTCGCCTAATGAATTGAACTTGAACCTGGGGGAGTCGTGTGATATTGGACCAGCTGGTGCGCGAAAGCGCCGTCAGGAGGCATTTCAAGTTCGTCAGGACGCAACGCTATTTCAAAGGAATCTTCCTCTCCCGGGCCATCCATGCAATGGTGATGAATTTTTGTATCCCAATAAGATTGGTAACTATTCTAAGGCGTTACCACATAATCAGCTGGGCGAGGTTAACCTCAATGCTTATCAAGCCATGATTGAGGCATTAACCACTGGTAACCCGGAGGATTTTGAAAGCATACCTTTGGGAGGTGTTACCAAGCTCACCAACCCCCAGGCTGCTTATGCCTTTGAGCTGGCGGGACCAGATTCTCATCATTTGAGTTTGATTGCACCACCAGCCTTCAGCAGTGCCCAAATTGCCAGCGAAATGGCAGAGCTTTACTGGCAGGCCTTAACCCGGGATGTGTATTTCATGGACTATAATACCAATCCGTTGACTATCGCGGCTGCATCTGATCTGTCGGGATTTGCGGATTTTCCTGGGCCAAAACTCAATGGTGAGGTCACTACGGGAACCCTGTTCCGCGGGAATATGCCAGGTGACCTGGTGGGACCATATATTTCTCAGTTTTTGTGGCAAGACATTCCCTTTGGGGCCGCCAAGTTTGCCCAGCGACAGCGTACCACAATAGTCGGTGACGACCACCTGACCATGTATGAGGAATGGTTGAACATCCAGAACGGATTTGCTCCGGCAGCCCAGAATCAATTCGACCCCGTGCTTCGCTATATCCGCAGCGGACGTGATTTGGGCGAATGGGTGCACCGGGATTTCTCCTGCCAGGGTGTTCTCACTGCTTGTTTGATACTGCTTGGCTATGGGAAGGACGCCCTGGCTCAAACCAATCCCTATCTGCGTTCAGCAACTCAGCTTGGTTTTACCACCTTCGGCATCCCACATATTCTGGATTTTGTGGCCCGGGCGGCGCGGGTAGCGCTGGAAGCAGCCTGGTTCCAGAAATTCCTGGTCCATCGTCAGCTCCGTCCCGAGGAGTATGGAGGACGTGTTCAAAACCTCTTGACGGGTGCCTCTGACTACCCGATCAACTCGCAATTGTTTAATTCGCAGGCGGTTTCCGAGATCTTCAACAAATACGGCACATACCTGCTGCCTCAGGCCTTTGTAGAAGGCTGCCCGACCCATCCGTCCTACCCCTCTGGTCACGCCGTTTATACTGGGGCGGGAGTTACCATGCTTAAGGCGTTCTTTAATGAATCTTTTGTCATACCCAATCCGGTTTTAGCCAGTGCTGATGGTCTCTCGCTGCTTCCTTACTCAGGACCACCTTTGGCGGTAGGTGGGGAATTGAACAAACTGGCTGCAAATATTGCCATAGGCCGGAATTTTGCAGGCATACACTGGCGTAGCGACGCAAGCGAGGGCATAAAGCTGGGTGAGGCAGTGGCTATCAGGATCCTGGAGGATTACAGGGATACCTATAATGAGGATTTTAGCGGATTCTCCTTCACCAAGTTTGACGGGACTACCATAATAATCTAATATGCTGTTCTGTTTCATGTATAAAAAATACTTTTTCATCTTTCCTTTACGGTTGGTATATTTTCTATAGTGGTGCATGTCTTCTAAATAAAAAAACCTGAAAAACACTTAGCTATAAGTGTTTTTCAGGTTTTTTTATTACCTTTCTACATATGGTCTGAGAAGAAGAATAATTTGTCCGGTTCTGTGCACCATAGCACGGTCAGTTAGGTGGTAATTCGTGTCGTAAAATGACGATCTGTCGTACATGAAGTCCTGGGGTGAGCCAAGTACAGGAACATTAATGTCGTGGTAAAACTGTGTAATGTGCTTAAAGGCATTTTCTTTTGGTAATTTGTCGTATTCAGGATAGTAAACTGTGCAGGGAAAAGTAGCGAGCAAGGTTATACCCTGACTATTGCACCATTTATTAAACACCTTTAATTTTTCCCAGGCCAATGTATCTGCGGGGATCCCCTCAGTAATGGATTTAAGGGGGGTTCTACCTATATTTTCTTCTTGTGTGGGAGTCCTGTCGGATTCCCGGTTATTTGTTTCATCTCCATTGGCATTAATGGTTTTAGATTGGTATGTGCGATTAATAGGTGACGGCGTATGCATTTTGCTTATAACGCCGGTAATAAGACGTTTCGGGGGAATAGAAAATATAAAGCGCGTATGCTCAAAAATAGTTAGATCACGAAGATATTGAGGATCACGGGCGAAGACATAATCTACAAGGATTTCATCGGGAGCTCCGGTATAATTGTAAAGTTCATACTCTAAGGGCAGCAGGATGATATCTCCTTTCTTTGCGATACTATGTGCTTGTTTTAGGATGTAGTCCAACTGCAAACCGGCATGAATTGCCATATTGACAGCAGATATGCCTAATTCCTGTTCAATCATCTGAGATTTAATTCCAAACAGTGAATTGGATCCTGATAAGACGATTATCTTAGGTGAGTGTTTTGAATGAGCGATTGTGTTTTTAATTTTTCTTACTTCATGAATCCAACGTGTTGACTCTGTTGGAGCGCCTGTTTGGAACCGAACGAGTCCTACCCATATTAAAACTGCAAGAAGGAACCCCATAAAAATAAACATATAATATTTGTAGTATTTCATATTCCTCACTCTCAAAAATTAAAATATAAGAATTCACTTGGAGTTAGTGTAAAGTAGCTTTGCACAACAAAGAAAAGTAATATTCCGAGTACAATTCCAACGGTGAATGTTGGTTTCCATTGGAGACGCGCCGGATTTTTAACGGGTTCAAGGGCCGGATTCATATGTGCCATCCATTCTTGTGTGTTTGGGGTAAACCAAACAATTCCGAGTAGAATAAAGATCAAAAAAAATCCTCTTCCCTCAAAGGCGCCGAACCCATTAAAAGTAACTCCCAAGGAACTAAAAAAGGATTCAAACGAACCTAAATGACCTTGCAATACCGGCGGAAACGATATTCCATTTTTTCCCATCATGCCGTAAAGTATTGCTATGGCAGCACTGGGACTTTCCGATCTAAAGAAGACCCATCCTACAGCCACCGCAAGAAATGTTAGTATTTTATTAAAGCTTATGCCCAACCAATTATTTGCAGTGCTTTTAAACCCAATAGCTTTTAGGAAAGCCCGCCAAGCATGATTAACAATCAGGTAAAAGCCATGCAAGGTTCCCCAGAACACAAATGTCAAGTTTGCCCCGTGCCATAGTCCGCCTAATATCATGGTAATCATGAGATTTATGTACCTGCGGGTGCTGCCCTTTAGGCTGCCGCCCAGCGGAATGTACAGATAGTCGCGTAGGAAACGGGATAGAGTGATGTGCCAGCGTCTCCAAAAATCGATGATGCTTGTTGCTTTATAAGGTGAATTAAAGTTAACGGGAAACTTGATGCCAAACATTCTGGCAAGACCAATAGCCATGTCCGAGTATCCCGAAAAGTCAAAGTATATCTGCAGTGTGTAGGCCAGTATTCCACCCCATGCTTCGAAAAAGGTTACCTGTGTGCAATTTGCTGCGGCGCTAAACACCGGTGTGGCATAGATAGCGATAGTGTCAGCAAATAACACTTTCTTAAACAACCCGATCAAAAAAATGGTTAGGCCAACACTAAAATCCTCGTGGAAAAAGCGGAATTTTTTATCGGTAATTTGGGGAAATATCTCCCAATGGCGTACAATAGGACCGGCTATGAGGTGAGGAAAAAAGGTGACAAAAAGACAGTAATCCAAGAAGCTGTGTTTTGGGGTACCACCCCGATAAGTATCAACTAAGTAAGCAATCTGAGTGAATGTGAAGAATGAGATTGCCAGTGGCAAAATAATTCTTGGAAGTGTATAAGTTGTATAGGCAACATTATTTAATAGGTCAATGAAAAAATTTGTATACTTGAAGTAGCCTAATACACCTAAATTGACTGAGATTCCGAATACCATGATTAATTTTTTTCTGCAAACGCTGCCTGTATGGGTAAGACAGAAACCGAGAGCATAGTTAAATAGAATTGATGACAGTATTAATGTCAAATAAATGGGGTTCCACCAAGCATAAAAGAACAAGGACGTGATTACCAACCACCCAATAATGATATGTTGATTCTTTTGTCTGGTAAAAATACAAAAGATAAGCATAGTGATTGGTAGAAAGACGATTAGAAAGACATAAGAATTGAATAACATCTATTCGTCCCCTTTTATGTTGATATTTAATTATATTGATATAAGTCAAGAATATGCCTCTGCTTTTTATCACAACATTTATTGTAATAACATATATTATCACAAAGCAGATGGAGAAAGGAGGTATTAGAGGGATATTTGTAATTGCGAATAATCAAGCTCAATTAAAGGTTGTGATCATAGGTGCCGGCTATGTGGGGTTGACTACCAGTGTTTGCCTGGCTTACCTGGGACATAAGATAACCTGTGTGGATCGGAATCATAAAATTATTGATAGTCTTAATGCAGGAGAGGCAACAATTTATGAGCCTGGTTTGCAAAAATTATTGAGAGATGTCAAAAGAAATTTAGCTTTCAGCACGTGTTTAATAGATGCCTTTGATGATGTGGATGTTGTTATTATCGCTGTTGGCACCCCTTCTAAGATTAATGGTGACGCTGATTTATCTGCCGTTGAAAAAGTTGCTGAGGAGATCGGAGATATTCTAAATAAAGACTGCCAGCCTGTAATTGTAAATAAGTCCACCGTATTGATTGGTTCGGCGCGTCGGGTGGAGACCATTGTTAAAACAAGGTTGGAAAGGCGCGGCTTAAAATATAATTTTTTTGTAGCTTCCAATCCCGAGTTTCTGAGAGAAGGGGCTGCCATTATCGATACTCTCTATCCTGATCGAATAGTGGTGGGAGCTAATGATACACATTCCATCAATGTTCTAAGACAGCTTTATGCTCCTATTCTAGAGCAAACTTTTACTCCACCACCCGGCATTTCCCGCCCGATGGCTTACGAAGTACCGGCTTTTATTACTACTAATCCTACCAGTGCCGAATTAATAAAATATGCTGCCAATGCGTTTCTGGCTATGAAAGTTTCCTTTATCAACGAGTTTGCCGGGTTGTCTGAAAAGGTGGGGGCGGACATTAAAGATGTTGCCAGGGGGATTGGATTTGATAAGCGTATAGGTACTCGCTATTTGGAAGCCGGCTTAGGTTGGGGCGGCAGTTGTTTCGGTAAGGATACAAAAGCTATTATGTATATGGCATCTCAATATAGTTATTCAATGGATCTGCTTCAAGCGGCTATTAAAGTGAATTACTGCCAGAGATTTGTGGTTATGGAAAAATTACAGATGATTTTAAAAGTCATTCGGGGTTGTACTGTCGGGTTATTAGGTTTAGCTTTTAAGCCCAATACTGATGACTTAAGGGATGCACCTTCTATAAATATAATTGAAAAATTAATTGAATTGGGAGCTAGGGTTAAGGCTTACGATCCGGTTGCTTTGATTAGATTTCAGCGGCAATTTCCCGAGTTAGATGTGGAGTGCTGCAATGGCGTATTGGAATTAAGCAGGGATTGCGATGCTCTGGTCTTAATTACAGACTGGTTGGAGTTCTCTTCTGTTGATTGGGAGAAAGTTGGTGGATTAATGCGTCAGAAAATATTCATTGACGGGAGAAATATGTTTAATAAGGATGACTTTGAAAAGAATGGTTTTACATATCAAGGTGTAGGGAGATAATCTTAAGAGATTAATCCATCAGTGCATTGGAAGAAAGCAGAAAATTTTTGTTGATTAATTAAGGTGAGTGAATAATGAAAGCTATTATTCTGGCTGGCGGCAGTGGTACCAGACTATGGCCTCTTAGCAGAACTTATTTTCCCAAACAGTTTTTGAAGTTGAATAATATGGATAAATCTATTTTTCAAATGTCTTTAGAAAGATGCTTGAAATTAACTGGTCTAGCCGAAATATATATCGTAACAAATAATAATTATAAATATTTAGTTTTGGGACAGATTGAAGAACTGGGGTATAGATTTAACGAAAATAATATTTTAATTGAGCCGTCAGGCAAAAATACTTTACCCGCCATATATTACGGCGTAAAAGAGATTCAAAAGTTTGCTGAAGATATAGTAGCGGTCTTTCCGTCTGATCATTTAATTGAAGATGAACATAAATTTGTTCATACTGTTCAAAAAGGTCAACAACTAACCAATGAATATATTATCACCTATGGTGTCCGTCCAAGCAAACCTCATACCGGCTATGGCTATATCAAACCCAAAGATCCGCTGTCAATAGGTTATCAGGTTGATGAATTCAAGGAAAAGCCGGATCATAAAACCGCGGTAAACTACCTGGAAAAGGGCTACTTATGGAATAGCGGGATGTTTATGTTCAGAACAGACATTTTTGAAGCAGAGGTCAGACAATATAACCAGGAAGTATATGAAGCTTTTGAAGTAAATGACATTAACAAAACTTATGAGATGGTTTCAAATATATCCATTGATTATGGTATTATGGAAAAATCCCAGCGAATAGCCGTTATTCCCTTGGAAGTTAAATGGAGTGATCTCGGTAGTTTTGATACTTTTTATGATGAATTTACCGGTGATGAAAAAGGTAATATTACGTTTGGCAGAGATATCTTAATTGAATCCAGCAGTAACCTGCTTTACACCGATGAAGATAAAGCGGTAGCATTAATAGGCGTTAATGATTTAATTATTGTTGATGAAAAAGATGCTTTACTAATATGCAAAAAAGAACATTCGCAAAAGGTTAAGGACGTAGTAAACAAATTAAAAGAAATTAATGATTCCAGAGCGGATTATCATCTAACCGCATATAGACCGTGGGGCTCCTATACTATTCTAGAGGAAGGACTTTATTATAAAATAAAGCGTATTACAGTCCTGCCGGGGAAAAAGCTAAGCTTTCAATTACACTATCATCGCAGCGAGCATTGGATAGTAGTAAAAGGAACAGCTAAGGTCGCCGTGGAAGGTAATGAGTATCTTGTGAGAAGTGGCGAAAGCACCTTTGTCAAGGCCGGACTAAAACACAGATTGGAAAACCCCGGTAAAGTCTTATTGGAAGTTATAGAAGTTCAACTGGGCCAGTATCTGGAGGAAGATGATATAGTCAGGTTTGATGATGACTTTGGACGATGCTAAAGGAATAAAGATAAACTATGAGTGGTTTATTTATCACAATTAAAAATCTTTTTTATTCAGGAGATAGTCTATCAGCAAAAGTAGTAAAGAATATTATTTACTCTGCTCTTTTGAAATTTATAAGCATATTGGTGAGTTTTTGTCTGATAAGAGTAACGTATGACTATTTAAGACAAGAAGATATATATGGTATGTGGCTTACTATTTTGTCCTTACTTTCATGGATTAATTTTTTTGATATAGGGTTGGGACAGAGTCTCAGAAATAGGCTTGCTGAGGCCATTGCCTTAAAGGACACAGATAAGGGAAGAGATTATGTAAGCACTTCTTATGTTATAATAGGTATTTTTGTTATAACCTTGTTATTAATTTATTTTGCAATTACTCCATACATTAACTGGAATAAAGTTTTTAATTCATATGTAATTGATAGTTATCATTTGAGAAAACTGATGAATTTGACCGTATTTTTTTACCTTTTAAGTTTCTTCCTTTCATTAATAAAATCAATTTCTTTTGCATTTCAGGATGCTGTATTGCCTTCTTTGTTTGGAGTAATATCCAATACGGCTTTTTTGATTATTTTGTTTATTCTATATAAGTGTAATATGTCCGGAATAATTATTTTAGCCGGGGTTTATTCCGGAATATCAACAGCAGTTTTAGCTATAGCCAGCATATATTTATTTTTCACTAAATACAGGGACATCAGACCACGGTTTAAATCCGTTAAGTTTAATTACGCGCCGGATCTGTTAAGTTTAGGGATAAAGTTTTTTATTATTCAGATTGCCGCATTAATTATTTTTACCACGGATAATATTGTTATAACTCAAGTTTTAGGACCGGCATATGTAACTCCATATCAAATAGCTTTTAAATTATTTAGTATTTTTTCAATGGCTGCAAGTATCATATTAAGTCCTTTTTGGTCAGCGTATACAGACGCCTACTCAAAGGGAGACAACAGGTGGATTATTAAAATTTTAAAAAAACATATGTGCCTAATGATCCCGCTTATAATTGGTGTTGCTTTAACAGTGTTATTTAGCAAGCAAATTATAACTATATGGATGGGTAATAAAATACAAGTTCCTTTTTTGCTTATATTATTAATAGGTATATATACTGTTATGTTTGTTTGGAATAGTATTTTTGCCTATATATTTAATGGAATAGGAAAAATAAGATCATCATTAATTTTCTCTGTTTTTGCCGCAGTTATTAATATCCCAATATCTATTTATTTGGCAAAGCAAATAGGCGTTTCCGGAGTGATTTTGGGTAATATTGTATCTTTATCATTTGGAGCGGTGTTAGAGCCAATAAAATTTTATTATATTTTCTATTCAAAAGAAAAAAGAAGAATTTTGGATGAATTGTTTAGTTAGGAAAGAAGATAAGCCGGTCAAAAGTATTTCTTTTAGACCGGTTTTTATTTTACTGTAACACTCTGGCAGCATGCTGATTAAAATAAATAGAGTTAATTTATCTCGTACTCAAGGAAATTATGCTCTTGATAGATCCGTGGATAACTCATTGTTTAATTTAAGTGTGAATTTATGTTGCATAAGCAAGGTTAGTACTGCATATTTTCCGGCGAGCACAAGTGCCTATGGCTGGCTCGAAAGTTGTTTAAGGTGACTTTCCTGTAAAATCCAACTACCTAACGAGGAGAAAGTAAAATGAAAAAGGTTGCACTTGTTACCGGGGTTACCGGTCAGGATGGAGCATATTTAGCCGAATTCTTATTAAATAAGGGTTATCAGGTACATGGCTTAAAAAGAAGATCATCACTGTTTAACACAGACAGGATAGACCATCTATATCAAGATCTTCATGAAGAAAATGTAAACTTTTATCTGCACTATGGTGACCTGACCGACTCTACAAATCTAATCAGAATTATCTGGGAAATCCAACCCCATGAAATTTACAATTTGGCGGCCCAAAGTCACGTTAAGGTTTCTTTTGAAACCCCGGAATATACCGCCAATGCGGATGCCCTGGGTACACTGAGATTACTGGAAGCCATTAGAATAATGGGATTAACTGCGAAAACCAAGTTTTACCAAGCCTCGACCAGTGAACTTTACGGTAAAGTACAGGAAATTCCCCAGACTGAAAAAACACAGTTTTATCCCCGCAGCCCGTATGCAGTGGCTAAACTGTACTCTTACTGGATTACTGTAAACTATCGTGAGGCCTATAACATTTTTGGTTGCAATGGAATTCTTTTTAATCATGAGTCACCATTGAGGGGAGAAACCTTTGTTACCAGAAAGATTACCAGGGCTGTTACCAGAATTAAACTCGGGCTTCAAGAAAAAATTTACTTGGGAAATCTGGACGCTAAAAGAGACTGGGGTCACGCCGCTGACTATGTTGAGGCTATGTGGCTTATTTTACAGCAGGAAAACCCCGATGACTATGTAATTGCCACCGGTGAGACCTATTCGGTACGGGAGTTTGTAAAGCTGGCCTTCTCTGAAGTTGGAATTGAAATAAAGTGGCAGGGTGAAAGACTTGAAGAGAAAGGCATTGACAGGGCTACGGGAAGGATCTTGGTGGAAATAGACCCTAAATATTTTAGGCCAACAGAGGTAGATGTGCTTTTAGGGGATGCTGCAAAAGCAAGGGAAAGATTAGGCTGGAAACCTAAAGTTTCTTTTAGGGAATTAGTCAAGATGATGGTGGAAGTAGATTTGGCCGGAGCAAAAAAAGATCTGCTTTGCCAGAGAGAAGGATTTAAGGTGAATAACTATCATGAATAATGGGTTAAACGGCAAGATATATATTGCCGGTCACAGAGGACTTGTCGGTTCGGCACTCCGGAGAAGGCTTGAAGAATTAGGCTGCAATAATCTATTATATAGAACCGGCGGAGAGTTGGATCTAAGAAACCAACAAGCAGTGGAGGAGTTTTTTAGTGTGGAAAGGCCGGAATATGTGTTCTTAGCGGCTGCTAAGGTGGGGGGAATATATGCCAATAATGCTTATCCGGCGGAGTTTATCTATGACAACCTAACTATTCAAACAAACGTTATACATGCCTCATACCGGTATGGGGTAAAAAAGCTTCTTTTTCTGGGTAGTTCCTGCATTTATCCTAAATTTGCTCCCCAGCCCATAAAGGAAGAATACTTGCTGACCGGAGAGTTGGAGCCCACTAACGAGCCTTATGCCATAGCAAAAATCGTAGGAATTAAAATGTGCTATGCATATAACAGACAGTATGGTACTAACTTCATTTCAGTGATGCCTACCAATCTTTATGGTCCCAGTGATAACTTTAATCCAGAAAGTTCCCACGTTTTGCCGGCACTTATCAAAAAATTTCATGATGCCAAAACAGAAAATAAGCGCGAAGTAGAAATTTGGGGAACCGGTCAGCCAAAGAGAGAATTTATGTATGCGGATGACCTGGCCGATGCCTGCGTTTTTTTAATGAATAACTATGATTATAATGATACCTGCCCCTTTATCAATATCGGAACAGGAAAAGAACTGACGATAAAACAGCTAGCCGAAATAGTAAAGAATATTATTGGATTTGAGGGTGAGTTGAAATTTAACACTGATATGCCGGACGGAACTCCGCGCAAATTTCTGGATAGTTCTAAACTGCGTTCATTGGGTTGGCAAGCGAAAACCGCTTTGGACGATGGAATAAAGAAAACTTATGAGTGGTTTGTTAAGAATTATGAGAGAGGTTCCGGAAATGGAAAAAGAAAAATGTAGATTATGCGGCAATCGATTAGAATTCGTGTTTTCACATTTTGTATTGGAGAAATATAAAGTAAATTATTTCCTATGCGATACCTGTGAATTATTGCAAACTGAGCAACCCTACTGGCTTGATGAGGCTTACGCTTCTGCAATTGATGCGGCGGATACGGGTATTATGCTGCGTAATATAAACTTGTGCAAAATTGCTTCTGTGATTATTTATTTTCTTTTCGAAAGGGAAGGTAAGTTTATTGATTATGGGGGAGGACATGGAATTTACACCAGATTGATGCGGGATGTGGGGTTTGATTATTATTGGTTTGATAAATATGCAAAAAATCTGTTTGCCCGTAGAAATGAAGCTGTTAAATCTAAAATATATGCAGGGGCAACGGCCTTTGAGGTATTTGAACATCTTGATGACCCAATCAAAACAATGGAAGACATATTTTCATATTTAGAGAAAAAAACTGTTTTATTTACAACTCAGTTGTATGGTGACCGCGTTCCGGATCCAGCTGCCTGGTGGTATTACGCATTTAATACGGGGCAGCATATTTCTTTTTATAACATTAAAACTTTGCATTGGATTGCTGAAAATTATAATTTAAATCTTTGGAGCAACGGATGCTCAATGCACTGTTTTACAGAAGAGAAAATCTCCGATTGGAAGTTCAATATTTTAAATAAGTTTAATAAATATATCTTTTCCTATGTTAACAGATCGATGTCTTCCAGAACTATGTCTGACCATCAAATACTTCTAAAGAATACTGGAATGTGAAAGGAGAATTTGATGAAAGATATATTTGACTCATATGTTGAAAATATTTTTTGCAGCTACGAACAAGCTTCATTAAAATTTATTCAATTTGAAAAAAATTACAAGCGTTTTTTCCCTTCCAATAAGGGTGCTAAACTTCTGGATATAGGTGTCGGAAGAGGTGAAATGCTTTCATGCATGAGAAACTGGGGCTATGAAAATTATATCGGTGTAGATATTTCTCCGAGCACAATTAGGTTTTGCAAATCGCTGGACTTGAATTGTATATTAGTTGATGATTCAACAGCATGGCTTAATGAAAACAAGAATGAGTTTGATTTAATTACTTTGCTTGATGTCCTTGAGCATATAAAAAAAGAACATACAATAGAGTTTTTAAAAGCAATTAAAGCATCATTGAAAAATAACGGAACTTTAATTATTCAAGTTCCAAATCTTCAGGCACCGGATGGCCAGCTTCATAGGTATAATGATTTCACTCATGAAGTCGGATTTATTGAGCATAGTTTGCAGCAAGTGTTAATAACAGCCGGGTTTAAGAACATAAATTTTGATGGTTTTGAAGAGTTTGTCTGTGGTGACTGGAGGGAAAAGGTTAAAAAAATATTAAGATCATTGTTTTGGAGGTATATAAGATTTACTCGATTAATCAACAAGAATATTAACCCTCGTATACTTAATCCTGTTTTTTATGCATTAGTTAAAAATGATGTTTACTAGGTTTCAATCTTTTTGTGTGGAGGATAAATATGAATGAAAAAAGCGTTAATTACAGGAATAAGTGGTCAGGACGGTTCATATCTTGCTGAATTATTGTTGGAAAAAGGTTATGAGGTTCATGGTATTATACGGCACATATCTTTCGAGGATACCGGATATAGGCTAAGTAATATTGCTCATATACAGGATAAAATTTTTTTACACGGTGCGTCCCTGGAAAACCAGTTGTCGCTTTACAAGGTGGTTAAGGAAGTTCAACCGGATGAGTGCTATCATTTAGCGGCAAGGAGTTTTGTTAGTTATGGTTTGGATGAATCCTCCATTCTAACGACTAATTTCAATGGAACACATCATTTGCTGGAAGCAATTTGCGAAATAGTCCCATCATGCCGTGTTTATTTTGCCGGATCCAGTGAGATGTTTGGTTATGCGGGTACATCCCCGCAAAACGAGTTTACACCTTTTTATCCTCGTTCGATGTATGGTATTTCTAAACTGGCAGGTTATCATTTAGTTAATATATACCGGAAAAGATATGGAATCTTTATTTGTACCGGAATTTTGTATAATCATGAATCTCCCCGGCGAGGATTTGAGTTTGTTACAAGGAAAATTACGTCAACTGCCGCAAAAATAAAAATGGGTTTTAAAATAAAGCTTATTTTGGGGAATTTGGAGGCCAGACGTGATTGGGGCTATGCTCCTGATTATGTTCGAGCAATGTGGATGATGCTGCAGCAAGATACTCCTGATGATTATATTGTTGCGACCGGCAGAACCAATTCAGTAAAAGATTTTGTTGATATTACCTTTAAAATGTTGAATTTGAATTATAAGGACTATGTAGTGACTGATCAGAGGTTTTATAGATCGGGTGAAGAAGTACCTTTATGTGGTGACAGCCAAAAAATTAGAAGTAGATTGGGTTGGAAAACAACGAAGCTGCTGACAGAGATTATCGAAGAAATGGTTCAGGAGGATTTAAAAGCAGAAGGTTTAAGGTGTGATTATGGTTCGCGTATTATACGATCATAGAATTTGGTCACTTCAAAAATACGGGGGAATCTCAAGATATTTTTATGAAATAATTAAAAGAAACACTGAGTGTTGTCGGATCAAGGCTGATGTTTGCTCGGGTTTTTATAAAAATAACTATGGTCTTAAAAATATATCTAATAAATATCTAAAAGTTGTAGGTATGAAATTTCCTGAATTGCCTAAAACAGGACGTGTATGGCCGGTGCTTAGGTTGGCCAATGAAACTCTTTTTAACGGTTGGTATATGCTGCGAAAAAGTAAATATGATATTTACCATCCAACCTATTACTGTATTGAAAAAAGAAAGTTTAAAAGAAGACAAGTGGTAACTGTTTATGATATGATTCACGAACTTTATCCGCAATTTTTTTTAAAAAATGATTTTACATCTATGGCTAAAAAACATACAGTGGAAAATGCTGATATGGTAATTGCTATATCCGAATCTACAAAGAGGGATTTAGTAAATATTTTAGGTGTTGATCAAAAGAAAATACATGTTGTTCATTTGGCCAATTCCCTGAAGTATGAACCTTCAGCTTGTGAGGCTGTAATTAAGGAACCATATATTTTATATGTTGGTAACCGGCGAGGATATAAGAATTTTTCTAATTTTATTAAAGCTTATGCCTGTAATAGTAAAATACTATCTGATTTTCGAGTAGTAGCCTTTAGCGGGGAAAAGATTAGCCAGGATGAGAGGGGTATGTTTGAGGAATTAAGGATTAGTGGAAAAATTGAACAAATTTTTGGCGATGACACGGTTTTAAGCAATTTATATAAAAATGCGTCTTGTTTTATTTATCCGTCTCTATATGAGGGATTTGGTATTCCTGTTCTTGAAGCTATGCACTTTGGTTGTCCTGTTATTGCCGGTAATGTAAGTTCTTTTCCTGAAGTTGTAGGAGATGCGGGAATTCTATTTAATCCGGGCAATGTAGAAGAAATATCCCATATGCTGGAAAAGGTGCTTTATGATGAGGAGCTAAAGAATAACCTTATTTTAAAAGGTTACAGTCAGGAAAAAAGGTTTAGTTGGGAACAATGCGCGCAGGACACTTATGAAATCTATTCGCAGCTGCTATAAATATTGAGTGATGCAAGTCAGATGGTGTCAGTAAAAGAATGACCTTGCGGAAAGCCGGTAACTGCAACTCGTGTTAGAGGATATGGGAGGTATCAGTCTGGAAAGAAAAATATTTTCTATTATTACTCCGACATATAATTGTGCGGCAAAGATTAAAAAAACCATTGAATCAGTATTAAGCCAAAATAAAAGTTTATTTGAGTACATTATTGTAGATGGTCTCTCAGATGATGGTACCTCGGAAGAGATTGAGAAATATAGTGATGAAATAAAACTAATTGTTGGAAAAGATAAAGGTGTTTATGATGCAATGAATAAAGGAATCGATATCGCCTCAGGTAATTATTTATATTTTTTGGGAGCAGGAGATCAACTGAAAGAGGGTATATTGGAAAAAATTAAGCCGATTATGCCTCAAGATGGTTTAAGCTTTGTCTATGGGAACGTGTATAGATTAGATCATAACAGGATTTATGATGGGCAATTCAAAAAACATAAATTAAGCAAGAGAAATATTTGCCATCAGGCTATATTTTATGAAAGAAATATATTTGATCTTGTCGGCAAGTATGATTTAAAGTTTAGAACTAAAGCTGATTATGCTTTAAATTTAAGATGTTTTGGTTGTAGGGAAATTGATAAGATATATGTTAATGAAGTTATTGCTGAATATGAAGGATTTGGTTTAAGTTCTGATAAGGAAGATGAAGATTTCATGAAAGAAAAGCCGAAGCTGATTAAAGAGTGTTTGGGTAACAAAGAATATATTTTTTTTGAGCTAAGATCTGTTTATGTAAAAATATTAAAGAAACTCAAGAGCTAATAAGTAATATTGACTAATGAATTAATTTGCAAAGAAGATTCATGCTCGTAACCTTCTTATTTATTAAGCCATATTATATTATTACGACTGGTAAATAAGGGGGAGTTCAAGATTGAAAATGAATGTGCCGCTTTCCGCTCCGGATATTGGCCCGCTGGAAAGGCAGGCAGTGATGCAGGTATTGTCCGGCTCTGTGCTGAGTATTGGCCCGCAGTTAGAAGCGTTTGAGAGATTGGTGGCTGGTTATGTAGGGGTAAAATATGCTGTCGCAGTGAATAGCGGTACCAGCGGCTTGCATTTAGTCATCAGGTCGCTGGGTATTGGTGAAGGGGATGAGGTGTTAACTACTCCCTTTAGTTTTGTTGCTTCCGCTAATTGCATGTTATTTGAGCGGGCCAAACCGGTGTTTGTAGATATTGACCCCTTAACATTAAATATAGATGTTAGTAAAATTGAAGAGAAAATAACCCCTAAAACCAAGGCGATTCTTCCTGTCCATGTTTTCGGTTATCCGGCTGATATGAGGGAAATATTGGACTTAGCTAAAAAATATAAGCTTTATGTTATTGAAGACGCTTGTGAGGCCTTGGGGAGCCGGTATCATAATAAAATGGCCGGCAGTTTGGGGGATATCGGGGTATTTGCCTTTTATCCCAATAAACAAATAACTACCGGTGAGGGCGGCATGGTGGTTACTGACAGAAGTGAGTTAGCCGATTTGTGCCGGAGTATGCGTAATCAAGGCCGTGAAGAGGGCAACGGATGGCTGGAGCATTGCCGGTTAGGCTATAATTACCGGATGGATGAATTGAGTGCGTCTCTGGGTGTGGTCCAGATGCAGCGGATTGATGAAATATTAAACAAGCGGCAGGCGGCAGCCGAAAAATATAGCACCAGGCTTAAAGAGTTTGCCCAAGTGGAACTGCCTTACGTGGGCCCGGAAATTAAGATGAGCTGGTTTGTATATGTGATACGGGTGCCTGATCGCGACCGGGTATTGCAATACCTGAGGGCAAGAGGAGTAGGCTGTCAAACATATTTTCAGCCTATCCACCTGCAGCCCTTTTATACAAAGATGTTCGGCTGCCAAAAGGGTAATTTTCCTGTAACCGAGAAGGTGGCTTCCTCCACTTTGGCTCTGCCCTTTGCCAGTAATTTAACCGATGAACAGATTGATTATGTGGTAGAAACACTGGCTGAGGCTCTAAATTGAATTTTTAATTAATGAGAACCTGCTGAAGCGGCAGGTTTTTATGCTCTGGAAAATCGTGTTTGTGTTGACATGGGAAATATATGCTTATGCAATAATGCCATGTAACTATTTTTGATTATTTCTGGGAATTTAAAGAGCAAAAATGAAATATGGTGTTATAAATTGGGGGCAAGGTTTTAGTTATGAAAATATTGGAGAAGTTTTTAGATTGTTTTCGTGCACTTTTGCTTGGTGATTTTCCCGGTAAGCTAAATACACTAATTAAACAAACGGAAATTAATTCAATGTTATTAGCTAAGTTGCATATTCAAAAAATTAGGGAAGTAAGCAATATAAAATCCTTGAAAGATGTTGAGTTTAAAGTGTTTTCGCAGTGGGGCGAAGATGGAATTATACAATATATTTTAAGTAAGATACCAATAGAAAACGAAATTTTTATTGAATTTGGTGTTGAGAACTATACAGAATCAAATACCAGATTTCTTCTTATTAATGATAACTGGAAGGGTCTTGTTATTGACGGCAACCCCAAACACATTGAGTATATAAAAAAAGATCCTATTTACTGGCAGTACAGCTTAACTGCAATTTGTGAATTTATAACCAGGGAAAACATTAATGATGTTATTGCTCTGGCAGGAATAAGTGGAGATATCGGCCTGCTTAGTATTGATATAGATGGCAATGATTACTGGGTTTGGAGTATTATTGATGTAATAAGCCCAAGAATTGTGATATGTGAGTATAATAGTGTTTTGGGATCTGACTATGCCATTACTGTTCCTTATGACCCTCATTTTATTGCTGCGCACGCACATTATTCCGGTATGTATTTAGGTTGCTCTTTACCGGCTCTTTGTAAGCTGGCTGATAGCAAGGGATATAATTTTATTGGTTCAAATAGTTCGGGATGCAATGCATTTTTCATCAGAAAAGACCTGTCACACCCATTTAATGCAGTTACCGCTAAACAAGGTTATGTGGAAAGTAAGATCAGAACATCAAGAGATAAATATGGTGATTTAACTTA
The DNA here is from genome assembly GCF_000024205.1 of Desulfofarcimen acetoxidans DSM 771. Lineage (NCBI taxonomy): Bacteria > Bacillati > Bacillota > Clostridia > Eubacteriales > Peptococcaceae > Desulfofarcimen > Desulfofarcimen acetoxidans. Next base: position 2,993,315 of record NC_013216.1, on the reverse strand, counting down.
TTTATCAGGAAAGGACAGATTAGATGTGATCGCTGATTTAGATATATATGATCTTGAATTGGGAACCACCCGCCCGCTAAAAGAGTTGCTGACCCGGTGATTTGATAAAGAGGAATCCAGTGGTTTTCAATGCATGTCGGTCTGCGAGGAGCGATGGTTTTGCAAGGGGAAAATTTAATCGGTCAGAACTACAAAATTTCCGTGGCTCTATGTACTTTTAACGGTGGCAATTTTATTGGGCTGCAGTTGGAAAGCATACTTAATCAGTCAAGACCTCCGGATGAGGTAATTATATGCGATGACGCATCAACGGATGACACAATTGCCATATTGCGCCGTGTGGCAGCCGGTCGATCATCGACAGTACGTATCATTCAAAATGAAAAGAAACTGGGCTGCGTGAAGAATTTTGAAAAAGCCATTAAACTTACAACCGGTGATATTATTTTTTTAAGCGATCAAGATGATGTTTGGTTTAAAGAAAAAATTGCATCTGTTTTGATTGCTTTTGGGGAAAGTGACAATATTGGTTTGGTATATAGCGATGCTATTATAACAAATGCTGCGTTGGAAGCTACCGGCTGCACCTTGTTTGGTCGCAGAAAAAAAATGCATCTTTCCGGAAAGAGATTACCACATCAGCTCATGCGTGGTGTCGGAATTAATGGCTGTACTATGGCATTTCGGTCGTGTTTGAAAGATTTCATTTTACCGATTTCAGAAACGGAAGGATGGGGGCATGATCATTGGATTGCTTTTATTGCTCACGCAGTTATGGATAACCGTTCAATAGATAAACCTTTGATGTATTATCGTCGACATGGACATAATTCTGGAAATGATCCTTTTTTAGACGGTGGATGGTTAACAAACTTGAGAGGCTTAGCAACTGAAGGAACTACAGCTTACGCCAGGGATTTGTATCGTTGGGAAGTAATGCTGATGCGCTTAGATAAAATTGAGAAAAGTCAAAGTTTACTTTTGGAGTATCGCGCCAGGTTAAATATATTTAAAGGAGAATGTGAACAGCGCATTAAGTTTGCTCGATTAAGAGAGCATATTAAGCAGGCCGGCAGGATGAAACGCATAATGCCATTAGTGCATGCTTTGTTGAAGGGTAATTACCACCGTTATCTCCATGGCATTAAAAGTTTTTTTAAAGATTTACTGATACTCTAGCTAGGAAATTATGCTTATGAAGATCTGTGGATAAGTCATTGTTTGAATGTAAGTACAAATTAATCTTGTACAGCAAGGTTTTTTCTGCATAATTTCCGACCGGCACAAGTGCCTATGGCTGTCAAGAAAGCTGCTTTAAGAACTTTATTGTGTAAATAATAAGCCGCTAACGTTTAAATCGTACGCGGCTTATTGTTGTGTTACGGTTTGTAGTTATTCAGTAATTTTGTGCAAATCCATATATAACTCTCCATTCGAGACAGTACATACTATAAAGTGATAAAAGCCGCCGAATTCTTTGGGTATATGAGGATTTGAACCAGCACCTCCGGATATAACATATTTAGTGGAATTTATAACAGAGCTGTAGTAACAGTGTATATGCCCGGAGAATACAGCCGTTACTTTATATTGATTCATCAGTTTATAAAATTCTTGTCTTTCAACGGGATCTTTCCAGGCTACAGGGGGAATGTGGGTAAATATAATTGTATTGGTATAATCTTTTTGAGCTAATTCAAGTTGCTTTATTAACCATTTCCACTGTTCTGATTCAGGCTTTAACTTATGTTCAAGGGTGTTCTTGCTTTCTTGCCAGGCGGTGTTTAAAACAATGAAGTATGTATCTTTAAAAGCAAATGAGTAGTAGCATTCTTGATTAGGTGAAGTCATATTGTCCGAAAAAATTTTAAAAAAATTGTTTTCACCATTTCCCATTTTCATACCTTCATTGTTGCCCCTGATAATATCGTGATTACCAATGGTAACATATAAAGGGCAGTTTATTTGATTAAATACATTTTTAAGATTAGATATATCATATGGATTTGCTCTGTTAGTGCCATCTCCGAGAAACATTACAAAATCAGGATTAAATGAGTTAGTGCCTTCAATAATTAATTTTATAATTTTCTCATTAAAAAATGGTTTCTTGGAAATCGCGCAATCTCCGAAAACTACAAAGGTTATTTTATCAGAAGCTTTATTTTCAGAGGTTAAGACTGCTGGTTTTTTTGAATTTTGATGACTGTAGTAACCGAAAATACAAGCCACGCCTACCAATATTATAAGTATGCTGATAGCTTTCATGTGAACCCCCTTGACGGCTGTTTTTTTGCCAGTATTACAGGTGAATTTTGATTACATAGTATGCATTATTTAATTTTTTGTTCTAATAATGTTCTATTATCGATTAGCTTTGGCTGAAATCATTTTGATTGATGATAATCGGTACTTATGAAGAGGGAATATTTTATTGCTATCAGGTTGCATACAAGTTATTATATATAATAGAAGTCATGAAACGGTAATACGGCTGGTCTGCTTGACAAACTTACATGAGACACGGTTATAAATTTTAGGCATATTAGAAGTTGTTGAGGAAAATTCGAAATAGTGTGGATATTCAATTCAGAGCTTAAACAATGAATGAGACAGAAAGGAGACAAGCCAAGTGGATTTATCTCAAAGAATTAAAGATATTGCCAATAACCATGATTATTTTACTGGGTTGACTCGTGATATGTGTACCTGTGATAAATGCCAGGCTAAAGCACCGGCTTCAATATTTGAGCATTCCGGAGAAGGGATGATTATTGTGATTTCCTGCTGTTCCTCCTGTGGTGAAATACTTGATATCGAAACTACCAGATTGGGATAGAGTAGTTCGGGAGTTATATATTTTGCAAAAGATATTTTTACATTTCATATATTTTTGAGACTATAAAACTATTGGATATTTTTATATAACAGGCAACAATATATTTCCGTTTAGCTAAGTATATTTGGAGGTAATGGACATGCATAACAACAAAAAACTCCTGTTGGTAGTAGATATGTTGAAGGATTTTCTGGATCCGGACGGCAAGCTTTATTGTGGGGACAAATCAAGGGATATCATTCCTTATGTACAAAACCTGGTCAAAAATTTTATTGACGAAGATAATGATGTGTTGTTTATCTGCGACAGTCATAATGAAAATGATTTGGAATTCGAAATGTTTCCCCCGCATTGTATCAGTAATACGGATGGGGCGCTTGTAATTGATGAATTAAGTGATTATGTAGCAGCAGATAATATAATTAGAAAAACACGTTTTAGCGCTTTTTATAATACGAATTTGGATAAGCTTTTGGAGCAGGCAAATTACGAGCAGGTTCATATTGTTGGGGTTTGCACGAATATTTGTGTTATGTACACGGCTGAAGAATTATGTAACCGTGATATAAATACCTACGTACATAAAAAAGGTGTACAGTCTTTTGACAGCGAGGCGCATAAATTTGCGCTGCAGCAGATGAAATATGTTCTGGGTGCCAAAGTAATATGATATTTTATTCAAGGTGGTGAACGAGTTTGATAGAAATCAATGTACCTGGCAGGGGAATCCTGTGTATAAAATATCTTGTTCTGGACTATAACGGGACAATTGCTCTGGACGGTGATCTGGCCGAGCATATCAAGGAGAGAATTAACTTACTGGCGGAGCGTCTGGATGTATATATCATTACAGCTGATACACACGGCAGGTGCTCTAAAGGTTGTCAGGGGCTAAGTGCAAAATTGCACATCCTTAGCAAACCTCTGGGCGGGCCTGAGAAGATGGATTTTGTTGAACAACTGGGAGCTGTTAATGTTGCGGCTATAGGCAATGGGGCCAATGATGCTCTGATGTTGGAAAAAGCCGGTCTGGGCATTGCAGTGATTGGTTCGGAAGGTACAGCAGTAAAGTCCGTTTTAGCAGCTGACGTTGTTGTCACTAATATAATTAACGCTTTTGATCTGTTATTGAAGCCAAAACGCTTAATAGCCACATTGAGAGAGTAGTACTCTATTGATAATAGAAATAGAAATTTATAGAGTCTAATTGCAAATTATAAGGAGCGCGGATTAATACTCCTCGCTCTTTATAATTTGTTTTAAGGTTTTTTAGCTCAACTTAAAACGTATATCTATTTAGTGTTAATACCTTTTCTTAATAGAGCTTATTTTTATTAAGAATGAGGGCTATAACAAGAGTGCCGTAAGCTACAAAACTTCTAAAATACTCACCCATTGCGGCGTTGCCAAATATATTTTGTCCTGCCTGAGGAGACACAATAAACAGTGAGTGAAATAAAAAAATTCCCAGAACAGCATGCCTAACTTTTGCTTTTCTAATAGTAGCGCCTCCGGCCAACAGTGCTGCACCGGAGAATATATCTGAGTTTAGATGAGCTGTATATACATTCAACATACCTATATTTTGCAAATAAATCATTTGACCTATACTGGCTATAACTGTTGATATAATCATAGCGTTTATCCTTACAGAGTTAATATTGATACCTAAACTTTCTGCCTTTTGCATATCTTCGCCGGTGACTCTGATTTTCTGACCCAGTCGTGTGTTCATCAGGTAGGCAGAAATAATACAAAAACTCAGCACCACTATAAGCATAAAGACAGGTATAATTATATCACCCACGTTTATTTTCCATATATTATCAAGTATGTTCCTATAGGGTGCGAGATCAACCATATTTCTCACCCCGACACCTCTGCTCAAAATGATTTCCGTATTGCGAGGCTTGATAAAAGTTCCATAGCCGGCTAAAAAGATTAATTGATAAACTCCATTGGCCAGAAAACCTATAATAATAGTAGTAATCATTTCCTTGCCTTTTACTTTGTTCAAAATGTATCCAATAGCATAACCCAGTATAACCGACAGAACAACAGCAAAAAAACAGGCTATTATAAATCCTGTTATACCATAAAAATTTAGATCAATTGCTAATATCAGAACAATCTGAGCGGATAAAGCACCAACAGTTATGGCAAAGTTGAGTCCCATACCTGCAGTAATTGGCAGAAGCAGTGATAGAACTAATATTCCGTCTCGAATAAATCTGGTAATCACTTCATTGATCACGAACGACAAACTCATTTCTGAAAAAAACATACCGACAGTAAATAATAGGAGAAAAATAAACGGCACAGGATTAATATTTTCTAAATTTAATATCTCTTTATTATTTGTATAGTGTTTAGTAATAATATTTTTGTTCAATTGATGTCTTTCCTCCCTCATAGAGAAGAGCATATAGAATAATGCCGTTTGTAATTACTGTGCGGAGTATTTCCGAAACTCCCGGAGCTAACATAGTATTAGCTACCGGACCGGTTATAACATAAACAGACTGAAACAAGAATGTGCCTATAATGACATTTCGAACAGAGGCTTTTCTTCCCGTGCTGCCGCCAATTAAAATAGCTGAAGCAGCAGGGAATGCCATCATCAAAGGTGCTTCGTATAATTCAATAAAGCCGTAACTCTGTGCGTAAACACAAATACCAACTGCCCCCAGCGCTGTTGACAAAACAGTGGACAGAATCCTCATTGCGCTCACATTTATACCGGCTAAACGTGCAAAAGTTTCATTTTCACCGGTAACGGAAATGGCTAAACCGATTTTTGTCTTAAAAAATAAGTAAACCATCAAACATAATATCAAAAAGGTTATCAGGAAACCGATGGATATTTTGAATTGCCCTATGTTAATTAGCCATAGATTGTTCAATATTTTTGCAAAATAATTGTTTAGACCGATAGTCGGTCGTAAGCCATGTCCACCGATAGGCCACAGCATCTGAGGATTGTTAAAGGGGGCTATAGACCAGAATAGACTCATAATGAATACAAAAGAAAAGCCGATAAAGACACCTGCTATTTCCTCTTTACCCTTAAGTTTGTTTAAAACCATACCATAACTATAACCAAATACAATACTTATGGGTAAAGAGAATGTAACAGCTGCAAGAAAACCTATATAACCTGTTAGTTTTAAATTGACGCTCAGACACATGCCAAGTAAGCCCGCGCTAATACCAATCGGTAACCCATAGTTTATTCCGGCTCCTGAATTCAACATGGGTATTAGAGATAATACCAGTACACCGTTCATGAAGAGCCTGTTTAAAGAGTCATTAAGCAATCCCATAAGAGGTATGTCTATCATGAAAGCTGTAACCATCAAGAAGCTCAAAAATAATAAGATAATTAATTGAAGAAGGTTTTGACCAACCAGTAACTTAAACTTTTTCACTCTCAGTTAACATCTCCCCTGAAAACGCAAGGATAATTTCTATATCGTCTGTTTCCGGCGAAAATATATTAAAGATTTTGCCTTCATGCATAACAACTATTCTGTCGCAAACACGTTTTAGTTCGTCCAATTCACTGGAGGCTATAATAACGGTTGTTCCCAGATTTTGATTGATATCCAATAGAATATGCAGAATAATTTCCTTGGCTGCAATATCAATGCCTCTTGTTGGCTCATTAACAAATAATATTTTTGGATGCATTGTTATGGCTCTTGCCAGACATACCTTTTGTTGGTTTCCTCCGCTAAGAGAATTTACCTTTTGTTTTATGTTATGGCAGCGTATATCAAACTTTTTAATACACTGCTTCGTATAGTCGGAGCTTTTTTTTCTATCAATAAAGCTGAGATTATTATAAAAGAAAGGGGCTAAAAATTCATTTTTTATCTGTACGGGTGTAAAAATTATATTTTCCATAATTGATCTGTCGAGCAGCAAACCCGAATTTCTTCGGTCATCTGGCAGAAGGTAAATCCCTTTAGCGAGAACCTCTGCAGTATTTGTAATATCAAGTTGCTGATTATCAAAAATTACGTGTCCCGAGTACGGGTAGATACCAAACATTCCATTACCAAGAGCTAATTTCCCATGTCCGGATAGACCGGCAATACCTACAATCTCACCGAGGTAGATATTAAAATTAATGCTGCTAATCATTTCTCCCGGCATATGGACACTGAAATCTTTAAAAGTCATAATAACCGGGTCTTCTTTATCTTGCAGTTTTTTCCTTTTATTGCGCTGTATCTTGTTTATGGTATGCCCTATCATGCTCCTGGCAATATGTTTTATAACAGATGTTTTTAGTTGATTAGATTTAAAATTGCTTAAATTGAAGGAGTCAACAATTTCACCGTTTCTCAATACACTGACTTTATGGCAAATAGATACTATTTCCTCTAACCTGTGAGAGATAAGTATTATAGCCGTATCCTTTAAATCATTATTGTGCAACACTTTCAACAGTTTTTCCGTATCCTCCCGGCATAAAGCTGAAGTTGGTTCATCCAATAGCAGAACTTTTAAGGACTCTTTGCTTATTTCTCTGGCAAACTCAACAAAGTGTTTTAAGTTAACAGATAAGTCCAAAATTTTTAATTCAGAATCCAGCTTGATATTTAACCTTTGTAAGATATTTACCGTCTTTTTTCGGTTTTTTTCTTTATCTATATAAGCCAGGCTCTCACCTAAAAATTTTTTGCTTAGAGGGAAGACTTTTTCTCTTCCCATCAAGATATTTTCCCTCACCGTCAAATACGGAATTAGAGCGAATTCTTGATGTACCATGCCAATGCCTAATTTTACCGCCTGGTTGGAATTCTGAATCGTCACTTTTTTGCCTTCCAGAAAGATATCTCCTTTGTAACCTCCCGAATTTCCAATATCAGACATGCCGAATAATATATTCAATAACGTACTTTTGCCGGCACCGTTTTCTCCAACCAGCCCATGAATTTCACCTGGTTTTATTTCCAAGTTAATTTTTTTTAAGACTTCAATATTACCGTACCTTTTTGAAATATTGCATAACTTTAGCATTTTATATCCTCAAAAAATAAAGTACAGGGAGTTCCTGTACTCATTATTAGGTTCTGTATTTTATTAATAAATAATTGAATCCATAATGATTAGCCAGTAGTTATTTAATTCGGGTTTCATTTTATTAAAGGTCACGTTAACCCCGGCAATCTTATTAGCAATTTGATTTAACTGCTCAACATTTGTCTTATCAACTTTTCCTTCGACAATGCCTTTTGCTACTTCAACTGCAAATTCCGGGAAGAATACGCCAACCGGAATTGGCCAGGTTGATAACCTGCCTGTTACATTGGCCTTTGCCGCTTTCTCCTTAATCATTTCATTAATCTTAGGGAAATTGCCCGCATCTTCCGGCTTGATTTCCAGGCCCATAGCAGCTGGAAAACCTTGTGTGGGTGTAGGACAGCATTGTTCGGCCATGATAAAACCTAATTCCAGTTCTTTAGCAATTATTACATCCTGCATAGGGCAATTTGTACCAAAAATACAGGTATCCTTTCCATACTTGTCTATTTGTCTTGGAATATCCTCTTGCAAGAATTGCAACATAGCGGAAGGCCCACCACCTGTCTGAGGATCCGGTGTGTTTATCTCTACAAAAGTCATACCCAATTTGCTGCATGTTTCTTTCATTTTATCTCTTCTATTAGCCAGCAGTTCTTTGGCCATATGAGTCGGGAAAGAGTAATGGATGAAAGTCTTAGCCCCCATTTTATGGGCTTTGGTAGGTATCGTTTCCCCTCTTTGTAGCCAGTCGGTATCCAGGCAGAGGTCTATGTATTTGGACATCAAATCAGGGTCATCCCAGATAGGAGCGGTTACCACGACCATGTCCGGTCTCTTTTCTTTTATTTTTTGGATGGCAGGCAAAATTCCTGAATAGCCTGCACATATGACTACCGCTTTGATTTCTTTATCATCACCCAGGCTGACTATTTGTGAAATAGCTGTTTCCTGTTCAGCAGAAAAATTATCCGGCAATACAATATGTTTGATCATGTTGGGATATTTTTTGCTAACCTTTTCTGCGCCTCTGAACTCGTCTTCACTGGCAGAAAGTGTAGGGGTTACTACACCAACTTTAAAAGTTTCTGCGTTTGGTGTTGTTGACGTGGTTTGTGTATTGCTGCTGCAGGCTGCACAGCTAATAGTCAAAAAGACCAGAATTAATAGAGTAGATATTTTTTTAATCACCTTTATACACTCCTTGAGTTAAATTGCCTAAAACATTTCAACAAAAGCCTCAACTCTTACTCTAATCCAGTTTTCATCCGATTCAGAATAATCAGTCTCCAGTTGAAGATAAGGAATACCTAGATTTTGAATAAACCTGCCAAGTGGATAAGATTCAATATTGTAGGTATGGCAGGCCTGCCAGGTTAGGTCAATAACCCCGTCAACCATGTATTCCTCAATTAACTTTGACAAGATATCATACCGGCGCTGATTAGGTGTCATGCAGGGACAGGCAATATTAAGATAATACTTAGCTAAAGCAGTCATAGGATCACCTGATTCATCTACTGAATCGACCAGCGTTTTCATACCGCCACAGTTTTCCATAACTACAACCGTGGCTGCTTCTTCAATAATATTTAATACCTTTTTACAAGTGGTTGGGCATCCGGTTAGTAAAATGCGGGGTTTAGGCTCTGTACCGCCTCTTATTAGAGCATATTCAATTACCCGTAATAGTCTTGTTATGTGAGAAGATAAGTCAATTTCTAAACCCCAGCTATCGATAGCAATATTAATTTCTCGACCGGTCAAAAGGGTTTGCCCCTTTTTATTCAATTGAAAAAGACTGTTTTTTAGCTGTCTGGCCTTATTGTATAGCCTGATTGTCTCAAATAGTTTTTCATTAGTAATTTTACATTCTAATTTTTCTTCTAATAGATCCTTAAGAAGGTATAATTCGCTTAACCAGTATTCGAAAGCGCTTTTACTGGCGGATGTTTGCGGTAACTGAAGCAAATGTACCGGTTTAATCCTGCTCAATAGTTCAAACATTTTTTTCTTACCGTCACAAGTAGCATCTGCTATAAGAATATCTGCAAGATCAAAATAGGGACAGGTGTTGGTTATCGCAAAACCGTAGCTCGATTTGATTAAGGGACATAAGTTTTTAGGTAAGTGCTGTTCTGCCGCAGGTATAGGTTTATTGGAAGATCCACATAAAGATACCGGTATGCCACCTGCTGCAGCAATTAGCTCTCTTGGGGTAAAGGCGCAGTATACACCTACCACCTTAGTACCCTTCGCCTTTTGTTCTTTGGTTGATAGTATCACTTGCTTTTCTACTTCATTTAGATAACTAAGACTTAACATTTGCATCTGCTCCAATTATTTTAAAGCTCACATTGAAGTTAAAATGAGATCTTTTAATAGTACTGATTTTATGCATTTATGCAATGGTGCAATTCGTGTTTCTGTTAACCTCCTATCTATAATAATTTTTTCGTACTCTAGGATAATGTTTCAAAATAGATTTTTATAATTCAATATACGGTATTAATTATCTCATAGCTATCTATATATTGTGCTTGTATTATAAAATTAAGACTTTTGAAATATTATCCTTATAAAAGATTTGTGGATAAGTTAAGATTAGTCTGCATAATTTCCATCAAGCACGAGTGCCTGTGGCTGTTCGAAAGTCGCATAAGATGACTTTCTTGTCGAATTATAAATTAATTCTCTATAGATCTATGAATTACCTTTATGAATAATATGAAAATTATTTATATTAAGAAAAGGAAATAAAATAGCCACCATGATAAGGTGGCTATTGTTAGAGTTTCTTAATTGTCCATCTGTACAGCTTTTACAGTTGTATATTCCGCATCATGCTTACCTTTGACCGAAAGGAAATTCTCTGCCTCGTTCCAGGAGACTTTAATATCAATGCCGTCAGTGAAATTAATTTCTTTTAAATTAATTTTAGCATGTCTCATCCAGTCTTCTGTCAAATGCACAAAGACAAGTTCAAACTTATTGTTCCTGACTAAACGAAATCTCGCCTCACCTAAAAGCTTGTAAAAAACAGGAGCTTCTTTAACAGCCTCATCCAGCACTGCCGCTTCAGTGCAAGAAAACTCTAGCATGCCTTTGTGTTCATTGGTGATCATTTCAGCCAACTTATTTTCCAAGTTTCTCATCCCCTTAGATTAAAAAGTTTTCTGTAATTATAAAATTGATTAAGTTCTTTGCCAACATTTTATTGTATAAAAATTATTTTATTTTCTATGTTATAATTAGTATAAAGCAGGAGTAAAAATAATAGTGCTTTTAAATACCGGGGGTATTCTATGCCAAAAATTTTGCCGGAAGATGTACAGCAGTATATAAGAAATTTAATCCCACCAAGAGATGAATTGCTGTCTTTTATGGAAAAGACAGCAGCAGAAAAAGTGGTACCTATAGTGGAGCCCGAAGTAGCGCAACTTTTATACTGGCTGGCGCTTTCTCATAAGTGTAGCAGAGTTTTGGAGATAGGTACGGGTATTGGCTATTCCACTCTCTGGTTGGCTAAAGCCGTGATACCTGTAGGAGGTAAGATAACTACTATAGAAATTAACAAGCCCCGTTATGACACCGCCTGTGAGAACTTTAGACGGGCAGGCTTAGTGGAAAATATTGAATTAATTTTTGGCGATGCCAGAGAAATCCTATTCGATCTGTCAGGGCCCTATGACTTAATTTTCCTTGATGCGGCTAAGGGTAAATACCTTGAATTTTTAGAAAAATGCGTAGATATATTGCAGCCTGGAGGAATTTTGGCGGCAGAAGATGTCTTTATGCGTGGAATGGTTATTTCCGGAGAAATAGATAAGCGAAGAAACAAAACAGCAGTAAGCAGGTTAAAAGATTATTTGGAAAGGATAATACAGCACCCTCAGCTAGAAACGACTATAATTCCAATGGGAGACGGTATTGCTCTGAGCTTAAAAAAACAGAATGAAATAAATAATCGTAGCGTAACTGGTAGATAACCGATTTTATTAATAAATATATTATAGTTGCTGCAAACTAAGTTATAAAGCATAATATTACTGGCATATAAACCTCTGCGAAGTTAATAATACTATCAAGGAGGTGAATTTACTGTGTCGAGAAGTAAAGGTTTGCTTTCAGACGCAACTAAATATGAGTTTGCCAGGGAACTGGGAGTAGCAAATAAATTAAATAATGTTAATATAGATTTTAACAATGAATTTAGCGATGAATTAACCGGTTTTAAAAATACCACAGGCACACTGGATTTTGGCAATCTTTCTTCCCGGGATTGCGGTAATTTTGTCAGGTTGGCTATTCAAAAAGCCGAGAAGGGTATGATTTGACTATAATTTTATTAACCCACTTATCTATAGATTATTTTTCGCATTTTTTCAGCTGAGTATCAAGGTTTCAGTATATATGATGCTGAAACCTTTTTTGTACTCTGGGAAATTGATATAATGTAAGGAATCCGGTAATAAAATAATAATCAGGGAGGTTACTGATGAGATTCTATTATAGAGCAACTTCTGATATGGTCCAAAGTATAATGTCCGATGGTTTTGCAGATAACATAGCCCAAGATATTAATGTTACTGAGCTGGCCGGTATTTGGCTGACAGATATGCTATTTAATGTGAATGAAGATTTGTCGGATATGAAAGTACTGGCAATAGATATCGATTTATCAGAAGAAGAAATGGCTAAATATGAAGTTACTGTTGACAGTATTCCTTATAGAGAATACTTATTTCCTGTAGAATTAATTAAAGATAAAGGTTCCCTGCAGGTAATGAAAGATAAGGCGGAGAAAGAAACAGCATATTATGATTATGTAGACAGTATGCTTGCAGAAAAAATTAATTGCAATAAAAATTAACTTATTATTTATTAACTTATTATTTATTAAATTATATATTTATTAAAAACAGAGCTCGTTGTTAACAGGGGGTGACTGGTTTGTCGAAGAGAAGAAGTAAAAGAAGATTTCACCCGTGGCGTTTTTTATTTAAATTTTTTTTAGTATTAACAATATTGTGTGCAGCAGGCTTAGTAGCTTCTTTTGCTTACGTTGGACTTTATGATATGCCGGTATTAAATACAAATGTATTAACCGGGGATACTTCTACTGTGTTAATGGATACGAATGAAAATGTAATTGCCAGGTTGGGAAGTGATGAAAGACTTCCGGTTAAAATAAAGCAGGTTCCTCAACTAGTCAAAGATGCTTTTCTGGCAATTGAAGATATTCGCTTTTATCAACATCACGGAGTAGATCTCAGGGCTATTATCCGCGCTGCCTGGGTAAACATTTCCGGCGGTGAACTGAGAGAGGGCGGCAGTACAATTACTCAGCAGTTAATAAAAATTTCTTACTTGACTCCGGACCGTACTTTTGAAAGAAAAATACAAGAAATAATTCTGTCAGTACAACTGGAGCGTAAATACACTAAAGATGAAATTTTTGAAATGTATTTAAACCGTGTTTACCTGGGGGCAGGTGCATATGGTATACAGTCAGCGGCTAAAATCTATTTTAGTAAAGACATTAACCAGCTTACCCTGGCTGAAACTGCTTTGCTGGCGGGTTTACCCCAGGCACCCAGTTCTTATTCACCTGTGCAGAACCCGTCTGCTGCTTTGGAACGTAGAAATATGGTTTTAGACAAGATGCTAAAATACAACATAATTGATGAAGCCAATTACCAAATGGCTAAATCTGAAGAGGTTAAATTGCACTACACTCCGCCAAAACAAACCTATGATTATCCCTTCTTTGTTGATTACGTTACGGATCAACTAATTGATAAATATGGGGAAGCCAGTGTTTATAAAGGCGGTCTGACAGTTTATGTAACTATTGACCGGGAGCTGCAAAAGATAGCTGAAGCGGCTATGTCCAATAAAAATAATTACCCCAGTACTGTAATCGCTAGCAACGGTACTGCTCAACCTCAGGGAGCGGCTGTATTTTTAGATCCACATACCGGATATATTAAAGCTATTGTAGGAGGTCGTCAGCACACTCAGGCCCGACAACTTAACCGTGCCACACAGATGTGGCGACAGCCCGGTTCAACTTTTAAACCGATAATAGCCTATGGTCCTGCTGTAGAATATAAAAATATGAAGCCTAGTACCATAGTTTATGATAAGCCTACTACCTATGGCAATTGGTCACCTTCAAATGATGATGGCATTTTCAGAGGGGCAGTATCTCTTCGTACTGCACTGGCAAAATCAATTAATATGGTAGCAGTAGAATTGTTGCACGAAGTTTCAATTTCTCAGGCAAAAAAATTCGCAGTTTCCTTGGGAATAGAATCACTGGATGAGCATGACGCAGGACTGGGTATAGCTCTTGGCGGTTTGCATAAGGGAGTTACGCCTCTTGAACTGGCCGGTGCTTACGGGGCTTTTGCCAATCAGGGTGTATTGGTTGAACCCACTGCCATTTTAAAGGTTAAAAGACCTGATGGGTCAGTGTTGGAGGAGGATAAGCCAGCTTCCCGAAGGGTAATGAAACAGACTACTGCGGAAACTATGACCGACATGCTTCAGTCAGTGGTAGAAAAGGGTACTGCTACTGCGGCGGCTATGGAACGGCCGGTAGCCGGAAAAACTGGTACTACTGATGATAACAAGGACATCTGGTTTGTCGGGTATACGCCGGAACTGCTTGGAGCAGTTTGGATTGGGTATGACACACCAAAAGCTATGCCTCATGCCTACGGGGGAACCTATCCGGCCCGCATGTGGAAACAAGTTGTGAGCAAGGCCTTAGACGGTGTGGCTGTTGCCAGATTTCCCGGAACCAGGGCACAAGATACTGTATATGTTCCAAAAACAACTGATGATAGTGTTTCTGATGAAAGCGAAGATAAAAATACTGATAATGAAACCACTTTTGACGACACCTTGCTTATTCCCCCTGCTGGCGAGACAGGTAAAAATGATAAGAAGAATAATAAAGACGATAATAAAGACAATAATAAACATCAACCGCCTGTTGTTAAAATTGAACCGGACACTCCTGCGGAGCAAAATGGAGATAAAGGAGAGGAAACTAAGGAGCAAACTACACCAATTGAACCTATATTGAATAAAGACACAGGTGCAAATACAGGCCAAGAGGGAGATTAATTGGCACAAAAATTATATGGTTTTGGGGGGATTCCCTATGTCACAAATCAAATGGGGTACTGTTTTAACTTTGTCCTTTGCACACATGATGAATGATTTGTGCACAAACATGCTGCCGCAACTAATTCCCTTTTTAATTGCTCTTCGCGGCTTTTCTATAACTAATGGAGCCACTTTGGTATCGGCATTTACCATCACCTCATCCTTGTTGCAGCCGGTATTTGGTTATCTAGTTGATCAAAAAGGACACAGGTGGCTGGTTTATGTTGGTACCATGTGGATGTCTCTTTTGCTTGGGATTAGTGGTATTATGCCTGATTACCCCGCGCTGTTGGTGGTCGCGGCTCTTTCCGGTATGGGTACCGCGGCTTTTCATCCGCAAGCTATGGGTATGGTGGGTCAGGTAAGCGGTAACCATAAAGGTTTTATTCTGGCTTTTTTTATTGCCGCAGGAAATATTGGGCTGGCGATCAGCCCTCTTATTTTGTTGCCGCTTTTTCATTACCTTGGTATTGCTTATACGTGGATAATAATCATACCTGGTATCATAACTGCAGTTTTTTTATACTGGTTAGCTCCCAGGCCTGAACGGCATAATATTGAGTCTCCCGGATTAAACCAGGTTATTGGGGCTTTAAAAAAATCTTCCAATGAATTGTCTAAACTGATGCTGGTTGTGGCTGTGCGTTCCCTTGTACATACAGGCTTAATGACGCTGCTGCCTCTATATCTTTTATCACGCAAATTTTCTCCGGAAAGTACGGGATACCTCATGTTTTCCACATTAGTGGCAGGAGCGGCAGGTGGTCTAATCGGAGGTTATATTTCAGACGAATATGGCAGAAAACCTCTGATTGTCGGTTCTCTTCTTTTGTCCTCGGTATTTTTTTATGGTTTTTTATATACTTCTGGGATGCTTTCATTTGTATTGTTGGGTTTAGGCGGTATGTCACTATTATCCTCGTTTTCTGTTATTGTAGCTGCTTCCCAGGAAGTTATACCTGATAATAAAGCTTTAGCTTCGGGATTAAGTGTAGGTTTTGCTGTTGGTATGGGAGGCTTGGCTGTATCAATTATCGGAAAATATGCTGATATTTACGGTGTATCTTCTGCAGTGCACTTAGTATTTTTATTGCCGCTGGCAGCGGCCTTACTTGGAATGTTTCTTACTGGTAAGGAAAAAGAACAAACGGCTTTAGATGGATAATAATAATAATCAGGCTATTAATTACAATTGCCTCTTGATTTAGGTATTTTTTTTTGGTATAAGGTAAATATACAGTTAAGCTTAATATAGGAGATGAAGTAGTGGATCGCTTAGACTTTTTGAAAAGGTTTTTGCTTAATCCCTGTACTATTGGTAGTATTACCCCCAGTTCATTTTATTTAACAGAAAAAATGGTTAAATCATGGGAAGTTTGTTTGTGCCGGAACATCATGGAATTGGGGGCAGGAACCGGTGTTTTTACGGAGAACATATTGAAACTAAAAAGTTCTTCCTGTAATCTGTACCTGTTTGAAAAAGATGAAAGAATGAATGCAGAATTAAAAAGTAAATTTCCGGGTATAAAACTATTTTCCGACGCCTTAAAAATACCTGAACTGAGAAGCACGGGAGAAATTGAGCAAGTTGATTTAGTCATTTCCGGGTTGCCTTTTACAGCAATGCCCGGCGAAATACGTAATAAAATACTTGAAGGTGCGTTTGATATTTTAAAACCCGGAGGCAAGTTCATTGCTTTTCAATACTCGCTGCATATGTTGAAACATCTAGAAAAAATGTACAATAGGGTTGATGTCGAATTTGTTTTGTTGAATATTCCACCTGCTTTTATTTACAGATGTGTAAAAGAACCAAAGCTCAAACACTCACTAATTATGTGAATAAATCAGTCAATCCACAAGAACAGCTTTTTCTATACGGGATGTTAAGTGTTAATAACGCAATCATTGAGATAGGAGTGAGTATAATGCCCTATATATTTGTCTACGGTACGCTAATGGAAGGCGAAAAATACTACTCTATTATCTCTCCTTTTGTTATTTCTACAAGACCTGCATATGTTAAGGGGCGATTATGCCATTTGCCATATGGATATCCCATGCTTTTTTTCCCAGGGGATGACGTGGTAAGAGGTGAACTGGTTCAAGTTAACAATGAACGAGCCGCTTTAAAATCAGTTGATTTACTAGAAGATTACTATGGACAGGATAATCCGCATAATCTATACTCACGCCGCAGAGTTAGTGTGTTTGTCAGAAAAGATAAAGAAAAAATGGCCTGGGTTTATACTTGTCCGGACAATGATATAGAACGAATGTGGAGTAAAGGTATTTATTTAAGTCATGGTGATTGGAAGTACTATCTGAAAACCGGCAATAAAGAGACACTAAATGATAAAATCAACAATGCATAATTTAGAGGATTTATCCGGTTAATATTGGTTTTCATATGCTAAAATAGGGTGGTGGTCATATAAAGCTCGAATTTGTCGGGTTTCGCTTGAGAATTTTAAAGAAACTAAAGAAGCAATTAATATTCTAGTCACTGAATGATCGTAAAAAGCTCCTGTATGCTACAGGAGCTTTTTAGTTTATTTATGCGATTTCCTGATAACTGATCCGCTGCCACTGGATGTGCGAGGTTTTGATGAAAAGGAACCACTGCTTTTATTTTTGGAATTAGAGTCAATACTGCTGCTTCCCGAACTGCCGGTAGTTGATTTGCGCACTACACTGCCTGTTCCTGAGGATGTAGAAGGTTTGCTGACGGAACTGTCCGGTTTTTTTATGCCGTTATCAGTATGTGAAGTGTTATAATCCCAGGGAGCTCTGTATTTCCCGTTGCCCGAGTACGTTTGCGGAGGAGCTCGATTACTCATGCTGCCAAAAATTTTATCCATTACAGTTGCGGTTAAATAACCGCTCCAAAAACCTGAATCCGTATTATTTTGGACAAACTGGTAATTACTTAAATATACTAAGGAATCCTGATTATTATTATCGTCTTTTTTAATTGTAATAATATTATCACTGTAAACAAGAACGGCTTTATCATCTTTAACCTCAGATTTTTCATTTGGCGCTTGGATCGAAGAAAGTTGATCTACTACTTGACTGGTTGAAATATTTTTTGCCTGATATACTTTTTGTATGCCGGTACTTGTATCGCCCTGAGCATCTAAAAGTGAATAGTTAGCGGCAATGTATTCTGTTACGGTTTGACCGCAACCGCAAAGTAGAAAAATACAAAACAATAATATGGATATAACGCCCAGTTTATTAATATATTTCATTACATCACCTCAATTGGCTATCAAATAATGCTTATTTCAAAAGTATCTATCCAACGCCCGTCATAATGAAAAAAACGGCCGCTTTGCCATTCGATACGGTATATTTCCTGTTGATCTGTTTCATATTGCCAGAACATTATTTCACCTGATCCGATAGGCGAAGTTCCTGAAGCAGTAGCGTCACATTCCCCGTTAAAGTCGAGAAAAAAATGTTTGTTATCCAGTATATATTCTGTTTTGACATCGTTAAATTCATCAAACCTTCCGGCAAACGGTTTAAGAATTATGGCTTTATCCGGTATTGATCTGTCAAGCAGCAAGGACTGTCTTTGTCTGCCTGATTTTAGCCAGTACAATACACTTTCCGGTTGTTTATGATATATTACTTTTGCCTCAATAATCCAGTCTTCTAAATCCAGAGAAATTACTTGTGCAACTTCCAGAGCAAATATTGAAGTTTCCCCGGCCGCCGGTTTATCAGCATTTTTTTCTGCCTGAAGGATTTTACTTATTCTCTCAAATACACCCATAATAACACCGCCCTTTAATAGTTTAATTAAAGCATTTTTTTTATAATTACACAATATGCAAAACAATGCAGTTAGACAAAAAATACTATACTTTGATAATTTAATCTTTATGAAATTCTAAATATTAAAATATATAAAATTATTTGAATAAATAAAGGTGTTTTATTTGTGATGTCGAAAAGTTTTAGAAGAATTTACTGCTTATTTAATATATTTTCCTGTTTATGTTCGTGTGTGGTTGTATCCAGGAGGTAAAATAATGAAAAGTTTTTCTGTTTATAATTTTCGTCATCGCCTTTTACTGCTTGTGATAATTGCTGCTCTTCCTGTTTTGGTTTTAATGCTTTACAATACTTTCGAACAACGTAAACAGAATGCCTATAATGCTCAAGAAGATTCAATGCGTATTCTTCGTTTAGTAACTCGTAATCATGAGCAACTAATAAAGAATGCAGAACTATTCTTATCAGTTATAGCTAAGCTTCCAGAAGTCCGAAACAGCAGTTATCAAAACTGCAATGAGATATTTTCACTTATACAAAAACAGTATCCCTATTATGACAGTGTGGGTTTGATTAGGACAGACGGCATTTTGCAATGTGTTGTTCCGGCAATTGAACATCAGGTTAATCTTTCTGACCGCCTGTATTTTCAAGACGTTATGCGAACCAAAAATTTTGCTGTCGGCGACTATCGTATAAGTAGGGTTACAGGTAAAGCTTCAATACATTTTGCTTATCCTGTATTAAATAGTAAGGGACAAGTAATAGCTGTATTGTTTGCTGAAATGAATATGAATTGGCTGGAAAAGTTGGTTAATAATATTGATTTTCCTTCTGGCATGACAATCACTGTTGTTGACAGAAATGGAATAGTTTTATCCCGTCATCCGGACGCTGATAAATGGATCGGAAAAGCTATGCCTGAAGCAGCTATTATTAGAACTATTCTAGATAAAAAGGCAGAAGGTAAAGCTGATAGTATTGGTATTGATGGGACTCATCGCTTTTACTCCTTTAGCCCTTTGTTTGCTTCAACGGGCAGCAGTAATTTGTTTATATATTCGGGAGTGCCTATCGCTGATGTTTACGCAGGTGCCAATAGTCTTTTGATCCGAAACCTGATCGGTATATGTTTTATCATGTTGTTGGTTCTTAGTATAGGTTGGTATGGTGGCAAAATCTTCTTTTTACAGGCTGTTGAAGTATTATTGGCTGCAACTGATCGATTGGCTGGCGGTGACTTAAGTGCGCGTACAGGAATGTCTAACCGGAAAGGTGAATTATGCAGACTGGGCTATAACTTTGATATTATGGCAGTTGCACTGGAAAAGCGTACGCAATTGCTAAATCAGGCCGAAATTAAGTATCGAACCCTTGTGGAGCAAATTCCGGCAGTCACCTATATTACGGAACTGGGTGATGAAGGAATTACCCAATATATAAGCCCACAAGTGAAAAAGCTTTTGGGTTATACCCAGAAAGATTTGATTAATAAACAGGATTTTCGTGTGCAAAAAATTGATGGCAGTGAATATATTATTCAACTAAAGAAAATTACTGCAAAGTGTAAAGTTGGTGAAAGCTACCAATATGAGTATCCATTAATAACTATGGATAACAATGTTGTATGGGTTTACGATCAAGGTAAGATTGAGTTAGATGAAACAAGTGATAAATGGATAGCGCATGGTTTTTTGGTTGATATCAGCAAACGTAAGCTGGCTGAAGAGAGACTGGCCAAATCAAGAGATTTCTATCTTTCACTGTTTGAAGAATTTCCGTCCATGATATGGAGATCAGGTATTGACGCTAAATGTAATTATTTTAATAAGAGTTGGCTAAATTTTACCGGGCGAACTATGGAAGAAGAAAAAGGGGGAGGGTGGGCAACCGGTGTTCACCCGGAGGATTATGATAGATGCATAAATACATATCTTAATGCGTTTAATGGGCGTGCTTCTTTTGAAATGGAGTATCGTCTGCGCAGGTTTGACGGGAAGTATCGCTGGGTTGTAGACATAGGCAGACCTTTCTATGACCAGGAAGGTAATTTTTTCGGTTATATAGGTTCCTGCTATGATGTTACAGAGCGAAAACAGGAAGAGGAACGTATAAACAGGGATGCTGCCCAAAGCGAAGCTCTTGCAGATATTTTGCAAACAATGGCAGAAGCTGGTTTAAATTGCGAAAATATATTGAAAACAGTGACCAGGAAGATATCAATTCTTTTAGGCGATGCTTCTGTAATCTGGTTGCTTTCAGAAGAAGGAGATTGTTTGAGACCGGTAGCCTATTATCATCAGGAGCAGACAGCGCTTGATTTAATGGATTCGATATTTAGTAATTTTCAACAGTATCCGGTGGAAAATGTTATGAGTAGTGTAATAATGGAAGCAAAATCCCTGTTTATACCTAAAATTGAACTTGATAAATTACGTAAAATAATAAGCCCGGACTATTTTCAGTTTTTTGATCAATGTGCTATTTGCAGTCTTATAGTAGTCCCCTTAAGGGTGCGCGGTAGGGTTATTGGTTCTTTGGAAATTTCAAGATATGATCCATGTTTGCCTTATAATGAAGATGACCTAAAATTTATTCATGACTTGGCAGATCGCCTGGCAGCATCTATTGCTTATGCTACTCTATATGATGAAAATGTGCGCGCTCTGAATAGGTTGAATGCACTTTACCAGGGGGCTGAAAAATTGGTGCAGAGCAGTATTGATCTGAACCAGTTGACTGATGATGTTACCCGTACCTGCGTAAAATTGTTTGGGTTAAATATGGCTTACTTGGGTCGTACTGATTCAAGCGGTAATTTGTGTTTGATCAATCAATATCCACAAGGCAGTTATTTTCATAGCCGCAATTTTGTGAGCGGGCAAAATATCTTGCCGGGACAGGAGCTTACCGATAAAGTTATTCAAAGCGGTTATCCTTATATTATTGATGAGGTAGAAAGTGATCCTTTACTGGATCCCTGGCGTCAAATTGTAATTGAGAATGGAATCAAAACCTTTGCTTCCTTTCCACTTATTAACAAAGAACGATCTTTTGGGACATTAAACTTATGCAGTGAGCAGAAAAGCTTTTTTACACTGGAGCGGGTTGAATTTTTTCAGGCCTATACTCGTATGGTTGCTGCTACGATGGATAATGTCAGGCTTTTTGAAGAGGCGGGTAGGCGTCTTAAGCATGTTGAAGCTTTACGTAATATTGATATGGCTATTACCTCAAGTTTGGACTTGCGTGTCACTTTCCAGGTAGTAATGGATCAGGTAATCAGCCAGTTAGGGATTGACGCCGCAGTTATATTACTGCTTAATCCTTATTCACAAACTTTAGAATATGCTGCCGGACGTGGGTTTAGAACAAATAATGCAGAGCGTACCTCAAGCAAATTAGGGGAAAGTAATGCCGGTCGTGCTGCAACAGAACGTCGAATTGTGCATATTCCTAACTTGGAGCAATCAGAGAAAACTTTTTTACGTCCAGATATACCGGATGTTGAGGGTTTTGTTACCTATTACGGTGCACCTCTTATAGCTAAGGGTCAAGTCAAGGGAGTTCTGGAAATATTCCAACGCAAGTATTTTAAACCTGATCAAGAGTGGCTGGATTTTCTGGAAACTTTGGCCGGGCAAGCTGCCATAGCCATAGATAATGCCGGACTATTTAATGAATTGCAGCGTTTTAATGATGAGCTAAGGTTAGCCTATGATGCTACAATTGAGGGTTGGTCATATGCTTTGGATTTGCGGGATAAAGAAACTGAGGGACATTCCCGTCGTGTGACAGAACTGACCTTGCTCTTATCCCGTGCTATGGGAATGAATGAAGCAGATTTATTGCATGTAAGGTGGGGAGCGCTGCTTCATGATATCGGCAAAATGGGTATCCCCGATCACATTTTGCTGAAACCAGGTGCCCTTAATGAGGAAGAGTGGGATATTATGAGGCGACATCCCGTATATGCATATGAAATGCTTTCACCTATAAATTACCTGCGTCCGGCTTTGGATATTCCCTATTGTCACCATGAAAAATGGGACGGCAGTGGCTATCCACGTGGAATAAAAGGCTTGCAAATTCCTTTGGCCGCTCGGATTTTTGCCGTTATTGATGTTTGGGATGCCTTATGCTCTGATCGTCCTTACAGGTCTGCCTGGCCTAAAGATAGAGCGCGAGAATTTATACTGGAACAATCCGGCAAACATTTTGACCCAAAGGTCGTTGAAAAATTTATTTCTTTAGAAAATTTCTAGTATTATTTAAACAACAATAATGTGTGCATCATCAATCTATGTAATCATACCTTTATCAAAAAAGAAGAGCAGCCATTCAATCCTTTTGCTCTTCTTTTTTTTGCTTTAGATTGAATTCTTCAATTAAACCAGGTTTCTCTTGAATAAATTTAACAAAATCTGATAAGCGATTTAGAGTATTTATACTAATAGTGTGCTCGATTTTTTCTGTTTCCTCAAGTATACCTTCAGAAATACCCAGCAATAACAAAAACTCCTCAATAATTTGATGGCGTTCCAGCAGGGCTTTTCCCATTGACTTACCTTTTTCGCTTAAGGTTATGATTCCGTATTTCTCATAATTAATAAATCCCGCTTTAGATAGCTTTTTCATCATTTTGGTTGTAGAGGGAGGTTGTACGTTGAGTGCGTTAGCTATGTCGTGGGTTCTTGTATATCCTGTGTCCTTAGTCAATCTGTAGCTCATCTCCAGATAATCCTCCATAGATGCGGTGAGCAGGTCATCATCTTTCTTCATGTACTCGCGAAAAGTAAAAAATTCCTTGTCTTTCAACTTTTAATCACTCACTTTTTGACGCAGCATTTATAAAATTATATTCTGCCCAATGTAAATTATACTCACCATCATTTCCAATATACAGTATGATGGGAATGGTGTTTAAAATAGTTATAATAAAAATTATACCAGGGATGAATTTATGAGGATTTTTAGTTAAGCAGCAACGCTGAATAGACATGAAAAATTAACGAGCCTGTATAATATAAATTCATAAGAGAGATATTACTCAAAAAAGTGAAGGTAAGCAGGATGATAAAAGATAAGCGAATTTACGTAATACTTGCATTTTTTGCTATACTGATTATAACAGTGGTTGCTATAAAATATAACAACTGGGCGCTTAGAAAACCTGAGAACTACAAAGTTAAACGGCCTGCCCCTTATACATTTCCCGGCGAGTTTGAAAAACAGCAAGCAATTTGGATGCAATGGCCGTCAGAAATTTATAACACTGGCAACCGTCCTGTATACCCTGTGATCATTAATATGGTTAAAGCTCTTGATCCTTATATAAGAGTAAAACTTATATCTCAGAGCGAAGAGGAAATTGAACAAATAAGAGCTATATTTAATAAACATGGCTATTTAGGTACTAACGTGGATTATTACATAATAAACCACAGGTCTATTTGGACTCGGGATGTCGGGCCTATTTTTGTAAAAGACCGTTATAGCGGAATGAGTGTAGTTAATTTTAATTTTAATAACTACAGTAGAGGAGGCAATCACCACTATATCAACGTTGAAGGTCAGGTAGACAAGCTAACTGCTCAAGCGCTAAAGCTACCCCTCATTAATACGAACTTAATTTCTGAGGGGGGTGCGATAGAGTCTAACGGTAAAGGTACATTAATGATTACGGAATCTGTCGCATTAACTCGCAACCCAAAACTTAGTAAAAAACAAATTGAGAACGAATATAAGAGGGTTTTAGGTGTAAAAAAAATTATATGGCTAAAAAAAGGACTTGCTGAAGATGATCAGATTACTAATGGACACATAGATGAAATAGCGCGCTTTTCGTCTCCCAATACTATACTTTTAGCACAAGTCTTACCGGAAGATAGGTATATAAATTCAATATCACAAAAATCATATCTGCGACTTGAAGATAACTACCGGATACTGCTTAACTCGACAGACCAGGACGGTATGAAGTTTCGCATTGTAAGAATTCCTATGCCTACTACACTATACGGAGAGGCAGACAATCAGGGTAAAATACCTGTACGCAGCTATTTAAACTATGTAGTAACCAATGGTGCAATTTTAATGCAAACATATTGGATACCAGGACGCTCAAATAAACTGAAAAATCTAGAGAAAGAGGTAAGAACTATCTTTAAGAAGGAGTTCCCCGGTCGAACTGTTATTGGTATTAATGCAGAAAATGTTAACCTGTGGGGCGGTGGTATGCACTGTATTACTCAACACATGCCAGCCATTAAATAGAAATAAAATATATACTCAATACAGTAAAAGGGAGGCTGTTAGACAGCTCCCTTTTAAAAAGTTCAATTTTAAGGTTTTGAATTAAATTAAGTCATTAATTGATTATTTTCGGATCATATTATTGTTGTATAATTTAAAATTATTCT
Organism: Desulfofarcimen acetoxidans DSM 771; assembly: GCF_000024205.1. Lineage (NCBI taxonomy): Bacteria > Bacillati > Bacillota > Clostridia > Eubacteriales > Peptococcaceae > Desulfofarcimen > Desulfofarcimen acetoxidans. The sequence goes on along the minus strand of NC_013216.1, from coordinate 2,968,058 downwards.
TTTGACACCTTAACTGCCAATAATAATGCGATAGGGCTTCCAATTATGACAAGAAATGCAGCAATGGCTTAGATATGTTAAATCGCAGCGTATTTATATGTGATGTAACGCTTGTTGTGACATGGAGGCCGGGCTTTTCCCGGCCTCCACGTATTAGGATTTTCGGGTGGCAGAGAATGCAGGAGCTTTTGAGGCTTTAACTTGTTCTGTTGCTAGTTCGGGACTGATTGCTTTCATGTAAACATTTGTTTTATTACGGAGTTCTGGACCGGGAGCAAATCTGGTATGTTTATCGCTCACGTTTACATCCCCCTTATTGAACTATTGATCCCTATATTAATATTTCTTTTTTAACATAATTTATTGCTTGAAATAACTAGCAGCTAAGCAATAATAAATTGGTATAAGGATGGATTGTACAAAAACAATACCTTTCTCCTAAAATCCATTTATCACCTAAAGCAACGGGATTATTCATTAAGAAAAGGTAAAGGAAAATTATGGTCTTAGTCGTGAATTCTCTTTGAGCGTCAAATTATCTGCGGAAAATACTAATATAAGAAGTTCCAAAATAATAAAGAAATTATGTTATAATCATTAAAATAGTAATTCGGGATAGATGAAGAGAAATTGTATGGTTGGGAGGGACAGCTTGTGAAGAAAAGGCTTCTACCGGTTCTTCTATTGCTAGTGGTTGTCTTTTTAATATGGTTTTGGACGAAAGGCAGTAAAATGTTTTTCCACCGGGAGAGTAACAGTTTTTCCGGAACCATTGAGGCCACTCTTGTTCCCGTGCAGTCTGAACTTAGCGGTAAAATAGTTGAAATAACTGTTAAAGAAGGACAAAAGGTTGGTACCGGAGATATTGTTGCCAGACTGGACGAACAAAGCTTAAAAATTGCTCTGGCCAGCGCGCAAAGCCAGCTAAAACAGGCTGAGCAACGGCTGCAAGATCTCCTGGGGGGAACCAGAGCAGAAGAAATTAGACGATATCAGGCCAACGTTGACCAGTCACAGGCCGGGCTGGAACAAACTGCTGCGGCAGAACAGCAATTAGAAGCTATTGTAGCCAGGGATCTGGAAAACTTAAAATATGAGGAGAAGTTCCTAAAAGACGAGGAGGCTCTCTATAAAGAAGGAGCCATCAGCAAGAAAGAGTATGATGCGCAGGTTCATAAGTTAAAGGTTGCCGAGCAGCAGTATAAAACCAGCCTGGAGCAGTATGAGGGGACTAAGGCGCAGTATAAAAGCAGCCAGGCCCAGATGAATGCGGCCAGAGCCGCGCTTGATTTGGCGCTTTCCGGTTATACACAGCCCACCATTTTAGCTCAAAAAGCTGTTGTTGAGGGAGCTCAGCAGGCAGTTAACCTGGCAAAATTGAATTTAACTAAAGCAGTTATCAGAAGTTCTGTAGACGGAACGGTGCTCTATAAGCATGTGGAACCAGGGGAAGTTGTCAATCCCGCGGGACGTATTCTTACTGTTCTTGAACCGGAGGATATTTGGGTGAGAATTTATGTTCCGGAAGCCCAGCTAAATACTATTGCATTAGGTAAAAAGGCCAGTGTCTCAGTTGATGCCTATCCTGGTCGGAGCTTTGCCGGGGAAATTTCCAATATTTCAGACAGGGCAGAATTCACTCCTAAAAATGTTCAGACCAAAGAAGAAAGAACCAGCATAGTCTTTGCTGTTAAAGTAAAGCTAAAGGAAGGCTTTGGCAAGCTGAACTCCGGCATGCCAGCTGATGTAATCATCAACTAGGAAGGGTGGCCAGTATGAACCTCGCTATTGATGCAAAAGGCCTGCACAAGAAATTTGGCTCTTACACGGCTGTGGAAGGTGTTACTTTTCAACTGCCTGAGGGTAAGAAAATGGCTTTTGTCGGGCCTAACGGCGCAGGAAAGACCACGACTATTCGTTTGCTGTGCGGTGTGCTGGTGCCAACCGAGGGGACGGCATTTGTTTTGGGTCATGATGTTATGACCCAGGCTGAAGAGATTAAACAAAAAATAGGCTACATGTCTCAAAAATTCAGCCTTTACGACGACCTGACAGTTGAGGAGAACATGAATTTTTATGCCGGTGTATATAACCTTTCCGGCCAGAGGAAGTTGCAGCAGAAACAGAAGATAATTGAACTTGTTGGCCTAAAAGAGAGGCTTGGACAGCTCGTTCAATCTCTTTCGGGCGGCTGGAAGCAGCGTGTTTCCCTGGCCTGTGCGTTGCTGCATGATCCTAAATTGATTGTACTGGATGAGCCGACAGCAGGTGTTGATCCCGTTTCCAGGCGGATCTTTTGGAACATTATAAATTTACTGGCCGGGCAAGGTATGACAATTCTGGTCAGTACTCATTATATGGATGAGGCTGACAGTTGTGATTATATCGGTTTTGTTTTCAACGGTAAGTTAATAGCTTTCGGCACCCCGCAAGAGATGAAAGAGCGGGAGCATAAAAAGAGCCTTGACGATTTGTTTATTTATTATGTTGAACAAGAAGCAAGTGATGACCCCCGTAACAAGCACATAAAAAAAGAGGTATGATTATGAGGAGCTTTAGTATTATACGCTTTTGGGCAGTATTGAAAAAAGAATTTATCCAGATTAAACGGGATAAGCCAAGTGTCATTATGGCAGTTGGTATGCCGGTGATTCTCCTCTTACTCTTTGGTTATGCTGTAAATACAGATATTGATCACCTGCCCACTGTGGTATGGGATCAGTCAAATAGCCTTGACAGCAGGGAATTTATTACTGCCCTGCGCAACTCAACTTATCTGGACCCTGATTACTATGTTTACGGTTATAAGTCAATTACCGGCTATTTAGACAGTGGGGAAGCCAGGGTGGCAGTTATTATACCGCCTGATTACGGTGAGGCAATTCAGGCCGGAGAGCAAGGCGTTATCCAGGTTCTGGTAGACGGCTCCGATCCTACGGCCGCACGTGCGGCAATGTCAGCAGTGCAGCTTGTGGGTATTAATAAGGCCTGGGAAGTTCAATCCTCCAGGTTGGGTAAGCAAACCGGTGCGACTGTTATTAATATGCCGGTTAGAGTAGAAACTCGCGTTTGGTATAACCCTGATATGAAATCAACTGTTTTTAATATCCCGGCACTGATCGGGCTAATTCTCCAAAACGTCATTGCCATGTTAACGTCTTTTTCGATGGTGCGTGAAAAGGAGCGGGGAACGTTGGAGCAAATTGTGGTAACGCCAATCCTCCCTTCTGAGTTGCTGTTAGGCAAGCTGCTGCCTTTTGTAGCCATCGGCTTTGTTTCTCTGACTTCTGTCCTGCTTATGGGTATTTACTGGTTTGGCGTGCCGCCTAAGGGAAGTGTTTTGCTGCTCTTTGTTTTGGCCATACTTTTCTTAATTACCGTGCTCTCAATTGGACTACTTATTTCTACTATTTCCAAAACCCAACTGCAGGCTATGCAAATGACATTTCTTCTTTTACTGCCTTCAGTTTTATTATCAGGCTTTATGTTTCCCAGGGAAACCATGCCGCCGTTTTTGAAAATGCTGGGAGCTCTTTTGCCGCTGACCTATTTTCTTGATATAGTAAGAGGCATATTCTTAAAAGGGATCGGTTTGAAGTATTTGTGGCGGGAAACACTTGCGCTAGTTGTATTTGCTTCGGTATTGCTTACAGTGTCAATGGTGAAGTTTAAAAAGAATGTTGGTTAGTAAGGTTGCCCCTAAATGTATAGTTGAAGCCGGCTGATTTGTTTTGACGTGTTGAATTTATATATGGAAGGCAGGTGATATAAAGTGCATATATTAGAATATTATAAAAATATGAATGCTGACGAGTTGGAAGAAAAATTATCAATGTTAAAAGAAGAAATTGAAGACATAGAAGATGAAAGAGATGCGGTACTTGGTCAAACTGGTATTCATTTGTCAGGAGGTGCTGTTAAACAATATGAAGTTCAAATTAATGATATTAAAAAACGCATTATAGTGATAGAAGAATTGTTGCAGAAAAGTTGAACATGAAGTTTAGTGTTATACCAAAATTGAAAGAGGAAACCAGTTATGGCTTCCTCTTTCAAAATAAATAACAGGGGAAAAAGTTTTGTCTATATCTTCTTACTGTTATGATAAGTATTTATTTTTTAGGGGGTTGCCAGACTTCCCAGACTCTACCCGCCATCTGAGTGGATGGTTTTAATGTTGTGTCTCCTTCAAGCCAACCTGAAGGCATTACTTCGCCGGTTTTTTTATGGTGTTGATAAGCCTTAATTTGGCGAATAAGTTCTTCTGGATTTCTTCCTACAGGAGGACTCAATATTTCTGCCGCTTGGATAACGCCTTCGGGGTCGATTAAAAATCGGCCGCGAATATTAACACCTGCATCTTCATCGTAAACGCCATATAATTTGCCTATTTTTCCTGTTTGGTCTGAAAGCATTGGAAATGGAATTCCACCCTCAACCATTTTACTTAACTCGGTTTCATTCCAAACTTTATGGGAGAATACGCTGTCAGTGCTAATAGAGAGAACTTCAACATTAAGAGATTTGAGCCCATCATAGCCAACTGCTATGTGCGAAATTTCGGTCGGTCATACGAAGGTAAAGTCTCCAGGGTAAAAGCATAGGACAACCCACTTTCCCTGGTATTCCTCCAATGAAACTTGTTTTACCTGACCTTGATGGAATGCTTTCGCTGTAAAGGCAGGTGCATTCTTGGTAACTAACATAATTATACCCCCTAAAATATTATTTTTGCTAAATATTATTATAAATGAAAATAGTGCATTTTGAAATATCTTTATAAACATTTTAATATTGAAATAATAATATTTTATTGATGGATAGTTACACTTTTTTATCATCTGTTTTACTTTCTATCATTGAGGGGACAGTGATATAGCTACAGAACTGTTGAAAAATGTTATTGATAGAAAAAAGGGTGGGGCGGATCATATTTGTAAATGATACAGTACAGATCTTTATAAAAACTATTGATAAACTTGGCAAGGAAGGTTAGCTATCTTGACCTTCTAATAGCATGTGCAGCGGATCATAATGACTTAATAATACTTGTAAATAATAAGAAATACTTTAAAGGAATACCATATATTAAAGGATTAGTATTGCTCCCGTTATAAAAATACACAAACAAGTAAAGAAACAAGGAAGGGTGTGCAATATGGAAAAAGTTACAGTCAAAGATATTATGACCAAAGAAGTTATTGCTGTAGGTCCGGATGACAATGTGGAAAAAGTAGCACGACTTTTGTTGGATCATAATATCAGTGGTCTTCCTGTAATAGATGAAAAAGGGAAAGTTGTGGGCATCATAAGTGAAGGAGACCTCATAATTCAGGAAAAGGAGATAAAGGCACCGGCTATGACTACATTGCTGGGCGGCGTCATATTTCTGGAAAATCCAAACCGCTTTTTAAAGGAGTTAAAGAAAATTATTGCAGTAGAGGTAAAGGATCTCATGACGCGGAAGGTATATTCGGTAGGACCTGAAGCTACCATTGCAAAAGTAACCGGCATCATGTCAGAAAAGAGAATCAACCGCATACCCGTGCTAAATGATGAAGGAAAACTATTAGGAATAATTACCCGTAAGGATATTATTGAAAACGCCTTTAAAAAAGGCAATTAATTATAAAAACATTGCAGCCAGGCAGGATATAATAACGATGATTCTTGTTCGTCAGGAGGATTGGACAACGCTGAAGAGCAACCTCAATCCTTGTAAAACAATAACCCCACTCCTTATCAGGCTGGAGTGGGGGTTGTGTTTTATTAATTTTAGAAAGACTACAGTTTTAAAGGAGGGCATCTAATGAAAGTACAATCATTGAAACTCGTTTATTTTTCGCCTACGGGAACAACGAAAACGGTTATTGAAGGAATTGCACGAGGAATTAATCTAAGTCCTGTGGAAACAATAGATATTACGAAACCGGAGGTAAGAAAACAACAACTGAATACATCAGAAAATGAATTACTTGTTATCGGTATGCCGGTTTATGGCGGTAGGGTTCCGGCTATTGCAATTGACTGGCTAAATACGATTAAAGCAGATAGTACGCCTACCGTATGCATTGTTGTTTACGGTAACCGCGAGTATGACGATGCTCTGCTCGAACTTAAAGACACCATGTTAAAGCATGGATGTGTGCCGATTGCCTATGCTGCATTTATTGGGGAACACTCTTTTTCCAGTTCTGAAACACCCATTGCCGTAGCTCGTCCCGATGTAAGTGATGTAAATCAAGCAGAGTTATTTGGGAAAAGAATAAATGAAAAACTACTGTCTATCGCATCATTTGATCATATTTCTGATATAATTGTTCCTGGCAACTATCCTTATAAGGAATTTAAGTCATTGGTTCTTGATTTTATTTCAATCAGTGATAAGTGTTTGCAATGTGGATTTTGTGCACGGGTATGTCCTGTTGGTGCTATTGATTTAGAAAATAGTGCTTTGATTGATAAGGAAAAATGCATCCTATGTTGTGCTTGCATTAAAGGTTGTCCTGAAAACGCACGAACGATAAAAACTGGTATGGTCAAAGACATTGCAATGCGTTTAAGTGAAATGTGTAAAGGGCGAAAGGAACCGGTATTATTTTATTAATTAATAAACATCGGTAAACCATGCAAATAGCTTAACTATGCCAAGACCAAGGGCGGTTGACTAATAGGCTTTCGGATAATGCCGCTTATTGGTATCTTGGCATATTACATACCACTCAAGTATTTATTCTTTATTTTCTGCGGGAAAGAATTGTAGATTTTTAAAAATATGTGTTTATTGTTTTTTATCATCTGTTTTACTTTCTATTTTTTGTTGCTGGCCCAATTCTTCAGCTAGTTCCGTATTCAATCTAGCTCGCAGTGTGCTAATATAATATGGATTTCTTTTGGCGGACACCGGTTTGGTAATTTTATCACGATACTTTATTGCCAGGTAAATAACAGTATACAGGGCTACCAGCACCAGACCTGCCAGCAATCCTGATCTTTGACCCGGTATTAATGGCATACTCGCAATGATAGCGACAGTGCTAATTAAAGCAATCAATGATGAAAAGGGGAAACCCGGCATCTGGCATTTACCCAGCGGGGGGCAGCCATGTTTTTTCCTAAAGCGGTAATGTGTGGCGAGAATAACAGCATAGGTAAAAAGTAAGGAAAAACCACCGGAACTTATTAAAAAAAGATAAACCTGCCGTGGAAGTGAAAATCCAAGGCCTAATCCCATAATCATTGCTACTCCTGAAAATAGGATTCCACGATAGGGAACATTGCTCTTATTTATTAACCAAACTGGTGCTTGTCCCTCGTGAGCCAGGGAGCTTATCATCCTACCCAATCCAAACATGGCAGCCAGCATGGTGGAAAGGATAGCGGTAATCAGCACTATATTGATGATATTTCCGGCCCAGCCAATTCCCCACCTGTTCAGGGCTGCTACCAGCGGGCTGACTTTTTCAGTGAGTGACGCGGTTGGTATCAAAGGCAAAATTACTGCGACAGAAGCAACATACAGGCTTATCAACCCTAGTACAGTATAAGTAATAGCCCTGGGTATTGTGTTTGGTGCATCATTGGATTCAGAAGCTGCCAGGCCAATGATCTCAAAGCCGGCGTAAGTGAATATGACAATCAGCATACTGCCGGCTATACCACTGATACCTCCCGGAAACCATAACTCATCTATTAGCTCGCCTAAGCCAATCTGGGGAACACCCGGCATCAAGCCCGCAATCAGAAATAAACCAAGTATAACAAACGCTGCAATAGCGAAAAGTTTTACTGCTGCCAGACCGCTTTCCAGCTTACTTAACCGGTCGGCACCCAGTAGATTAAGGAATGTTATTCCGGTTATAATCAGTGAACCTGCCAACAGCATAGAAATCCCCGGGAACCATCCCCGCAACAAAATTGAAACAGCAGTGGCCTCACTGGACATGGCCAGAACAAGGCCTGTCCAATAAACCCACCCAACTACAAAACCGGTTCCCGGGCCAAAAGCTCTTGTGGCAAAGGTACGAAAAGAACCCGGGGCCGGGTCTGATACTGTAAGTTCGGACAATGCAAAGAGTATAAAATAAACCAGAACACCACCCAAAATAAATGAAATAATGACCGCGGGCCCTGCAGCTCGAATGGCAACTGCTGAACCAAGAAAAAAGGATCCCCCTACTACAGTGCCAAGTGCCATCATTGTTAACTGCCATACCGACAGGCCCTTATGTTTCTTTTCCATTTAAAAACCTCCAATCAAGATTTCTGTAAAATAATATTCCACAAAATTAGTAGGAGTATAAATTGATTGAGTGTTTGGAGGCAGTTGAGGAGTCATTGTTCAAGTTATAAGTAGTCCATAGCAGTATTTAAAGAACCATTGAGATTGGTTAAATACATTTCTAATCTATATAGATTAAATAATAACTCAATACGCTTCTGAATATTTTGGGGATAATGTAAATGGGATATAAGTCGGTGGTGGTAATTTCCTTTTGATATGTAAGGCAATGAAATCTCCAGAGGGAATATGAGCATAGCAGCGGTACCGAAAGGTTGAATCTCAAAAGATTACAGGATGAAGACATTAAATAATATGCTTAACCTGGGAGAGTGTTTCAAAAGTCATAATTTTAAAAATTAACCACTATAAGCAGTTTAAATTAGAAGGATAAATACTAGATATAGAAATTAAGAGATAAAAAATCTATTTTTGAAACACTCTCCTAGATGCTTTTATAGATATCCAACAGCCCGTTGAGATTGAGTCCATTAAAAATACCACAGCTGGTTCCTAAGATAAACCCTTTTTTAGCTGATAAGGAAAGTATAGCTTCCCTCAGGTTTTGCAAATATTCCAGATCACTCGCACGATTTGTGTCGTCTACAGACAGGTTGCCCCAGAGGCAGATCTGCTTGCCGTAAAGAGACTGTAAATTAAAAATATCCATATTGGCGTTCTGATCTATGCAATGTAATCCTTTAAAACCAATTTCTATAAGGTCCGGAATTATATCATTAGTGTTGCCGTCAGAGTGAAAGAAGACAGGTGTTCCTTTCTGATTAATTTTTTCTACTTGTAATGATAAGGAGGGAAAAATATAATTTCTTATATCGACAGGGTTGACTAACAAGCCCCTGTTATAAGCAATATCATCCGCGATGATAATTCCGTCAATTCCCATCTCTATTAAAAAGGCGGCCAGTTGGAGGTTTAGCTTTTCTATATTTTTTGTTAAATCCATAAAGGTAATTGGCGATTTATTGAGTAAAGTTATAAATTTGTTAAAGCCAAATAGCTTAATACCCCAATCAAAAACACCGTCTATAACAGCAAAAGTAAATATATTAGTTTTATAAACCCAATCTTTTAGATCCGGGAAAACAAAATTCTGCACGGAGGGTAAGACACCTTTTGATAAAGGGTATTTGGGTGTGAGACAAATGATATCCAGCCCGAGTTTTTTTAAGAACTCCAGTTTTTCATTAAATGAGGATTGGCTGCACCGTGAATTGTTTGCCACCACGTCATCAGCGATGGTTATTTCACCTATAGGGATTTGATCGGTATCCAAATGCCCAATAGTTCGCTTTACTCTTTCGCGAGATTTATAAACAGTATTTTGTCTCAATAGTTTCACCTCTTAGAATCATTGCTTCTATAAACATTTACTATTCAATCACGGTACAGTCATAATAATACTTCTGGAGTAATAATAGTCAAAATCAGTTGCACTCGTCAGCAGCTTGCTGAGCAAATGAAAAGCGGAATTTACAATAGAAAGCGTCTGGCAGTATCTTGAAAAAATCAAGTTATGATTATTTTATGTATTACCAGCGGTCAATCCAACCCGTACCTCCTTCTCCCAGATCCTCAAAAGGTTCCGGCAAATTATTATTTTTATTCATATCAGCTCTTATTTTTTTCAACCAGTCCTGACAGGGTAATTGGGGTAAATTGTGGCAATAGTTTTCAGAATCAATAATCATACAACCTATGCGCTGCAAATCATCAATATTTGCTTTTTGAATTTCTGGTGTTTGTGAAGAGCAACAATCCTCAACTATTACCACCTCATAATCTAAAGCAATGGCATCATAAGCAGTTGTTCGGATACAGTTTGGCGTTGTTGTCCCGATTAAGACGACTGTGCTAATTCCCAGTCTGCGTAAAATCAAATCAAGTTCCGTCTGAAAAAAAGCACTCCAACGCGGTTTAATTATGGTATAATCCCCTGGTTTAGGTTTAACTGTTTCCGGGACCTCGGCACTTATTGCCCCTTTGCTGGCGGGGGTCATTGCTTTTCCCCCGTTTATCCAGGCTTGCCACCGTGTCAACTCCACATCGCTGCCGTTTTGTCTGTATATTCTCTTAATAAAAAATACCGGCAGTCCTTTTTTTCTGCTGAGCTGTATGACTTGTTCACAGGCTGGAAGACTAGCTGCCGCCGTATTAATAACATGAGATGACTCAGACCGGACAAAGCCGTTTTCCAAATCAATTACAAGTAATGCTGCTTTAATTTTTTTTAATATCAAAATTTTCACCTATTTCTATTATGTTGGGATTAATATAGTAAAAAAAGTTAAAAATAATTATTTTTTGCGGTCAGTCTTTTACAATCAGGCACACGCAAAAGCCACCTTTCTAACGGGTGGCTTATATTCTCTCAATCATTACTCAGGCCCATGGTTTTAATCATGGAGATATAAAATACATGTAAGTTAAAAAATTATAAAAGTAAGGCAACGGCGTAAGCGACTGCTTAGAGGTGATTGTACTGCCCTCGGGGTTTGACCCCGCAATCCCCTGGCTTTAGCTTTAGCCATGGGAAGAAATTCAATATACCGATTGATCCCAAAACAACTCATCCCCTTAACGACACCATTGCATTAATTATATTATACTAATCATTCCATAAAAATGTAAATACCTATTAATTTAGATCAGAAAATAATATAGCCCCTACGTTTATTAGTAGGGGCATCAAAGCATACTTTTATTTGCCATGACATTCTCCTTTAACGAATCTCATTATAATGCTTAACAAAGGTTGTAATAAACCATTTAATAAATTTTCTCATAACCAGCTACCTCCTTATGTTTAAAATGTTGTAGCTCTTAAATTAACTTAAAGTTTAAAACGGCAACCGGTTGACTGTGTCCGTTTAAGCTGCTTCTGCATAAAGAGTGATTTCAGTGTTGTCTTCCAGTTTGAGAGTAACTTCGTTTTCGGTGCAGCTTACCATTTTACAATCTTTCTCTCCCATGCAGTAAGAAAAAGTTGCTATCATTAAATCTAAAACCAGTTTATCAACTTTCATTCTCATTAGAATCCCTCCCGGTTATTTATTTATTTGTTGTTTTAATGTATTATATTGTAATCCAAAGCTTAAGCCAATAATTCATACTTTAATTGTAGTTTTTGCATTATGAATGGTCGATTTTTGACCTCAAAAATAAGATAAATTTATCTTATCGGTTGTATTTTTTTAAATAATGGGCAAAAATTTATTTAATATATAAATATAACTTATCAATCAGTTACTTCAGGGGATGCTGATATTTATTTTGATAAATTTTAAAAAGCTTATTATATAACTAATAAATTCTCGACTGTTTGTTGTTTAAAGTTTATTGCAATTAATTTTTTACATATGCAGACGCAAAACAAGGGCTATGCAAATAATGTCAACAGCCCTTGTTTTGCTTTTTGTGCTTTATGAAATAACTTTACAAAAATTTTTTAATTGCTGATTTATAACTTTCAGGAGTTTTCCATAATAAATTCCTTGGTTAGCTTTGTCAAAGCTCTTTTCTCAATACGAGATACGTAAGACCTGGAAATGCCCAGAAATTTAGCTATTTCCCGTTGAGTTTTGCGCTGGCGTCCTTCCAGGCCAAATCTAAGTTCCAGCACTTTTTTTTCCCTGCGGGAAAGTAATTTTACTTTATCACCAAGTCTCTTTTGCTCGAAACTGTTCTCCACTATTTCAGCCACTACTTCTGAGTGGGTGCCTAAAATATCAATCAAAGTAATTTCATTTCCTTCTTTATCAACACCAATTGGGTCATACAATGAAACCTCGGCTCTGACTTTTTTCATAAAACGCAAATGCATGAGAATTTCATTTTCAATGCAGCGGGCGGCATAGGTTGCTAATTTGGTTCCTTTTTCGGGATTATAAGTATTTACAGCTTTAATTAGACCTATTGTTCCTATAGAAATTAAATCATCGGTGTCGCCAACTGTCTTGTCAAATTTCTTAACAATGTGAGCAACAAGTCGTAAGTTTCTTTCGGTGAGCACATTTCTTGCGTGCTCATCGCCCTCAAACAGCAGTTGTAAATACTTGGCTTCTTCTTCTTCTGACAAAGGCTGAGGAAATGTGTTGTTAGCAATGTAGGACACTAATAATAAAAGCCCGTTTACTACTGACAGTGTAACAAACGTCAAAAGGCCAGGCATCATATATAACCCCTCCCCCGTTTTTGGCTGAATATATCTTATGGGAAAAGAGATTATTTGTGCCTGTCTAACCTAAAAAAATATAAAAGATTTTAAAGGAAATAGTTAGCACACGGAAAAAATTAAATAACTAAGGTAATGCAACAAAGACGGTGTGATAATATATGTTGTTTTTATTATATTGAAACAAAAAAAGTGTGAATTTGCAAATTAATCCGGCACTTTATTTGCAAAATAAAGCGGTAGAAAAATAATAGTTACGCTAAAGTTTTTAACATTAAATTAGCATATTCCGAAGAGAATTTGAGCAATAGTTAGAATCTATTTAACTATAACCCACTTGAACTTAAAAAATCGCCAGTTGGTTAACCAGCAAATCAACATACCTGTAATAAGAGAGCCCAACGCAGCCGGAATGATGATAAAGTCATCTATAAGCTTAATGGAGGCGTTTACGGCATATAGTTCATCTCCATTAGGTGTGTTACCCTTCACAAAGCCGAGGAGAACTATAGAAAGAGCAGTACCAATCCATGCACAAACAAAAAAGATATGAAAGCCTTTTAAACAGGCTTTGTCCTTTAGGTCCAATTTTTTCACTGCTAACTGAACACCTCCCTGAGAATATTTTTTAAAGACCTAAAATAAATAAGGTTTCCAACCAAGTAATTTCCTTTCCTAACACCACAGGACCACCCATCTTTGTAATTGCTTTATGAATTGCTTTATCAATATAGACGGTATTTAAGTTGTAAAATTCTATTAATTCTTAAATATGGGACTCCAAAATATTCCCGATTTTCTCATGCACCTCTTTGTATTAGATTTGCTGTAGAACCGTATCAACGTAATAGTAAATTTTTTGATTTTTATTTAGTAGCCACAAATTCCTCCCTTCTAAATTCTAATTAGTAACGTAATGAGGTTTTCCCCCTTTATTTGTTAGCCAAAAGTATATAATTTATCTAACCTGATTGTGTGTTTTGTTTTTTATCTATTATTTGGAATTAAGGTGATTAAAAAACAGCTTAAATATATATCGGATAGTCTTAATTTGTTGGAAATTAATCTCAGTAATATAGAGACTATTCAAATACCTAAGTTAAGACCGGATAACAGACGGCGAAAAAAACTAACCTAACCATATAATTGCCATGACAAGTAAATTGGAATAAAAAAATATATCAATCTAAATTATTAAATATTTTGTTAAGAACGATTTTAACTTCTTCAATTTGTTTTTTATCAATACCTTTCAAGGCTTTGTCAAGAGCTTGAAATGCTAAGGGAAATAATTTATCTTTTAATTCTTGACCCTCACTTGTAAGGTGAATCAAATAAGATCTATTATCATTCGGATTAACTTGTCTAGTAATAAAACCTTTTTTTTCTAGTTTCGATAGCATTCTTACCGTTGTAGGTTGATCTTTTGAAGTAAGTTCGGCCAACTCTTTAGGGGAAATACCTTCTCGTTCCCATAAACAATTTAAAACAGCCCATTGTTCGGGAGTTACGTCGTAATCTTTAAAATGGTGTAATAAATTATTTTTCATCCTAGTATTGGTTCGATTTAAAATAAAACCAATACCATTATTAAGTCTAAATGTCACATTGATCTCCTTTTAAAAGATATTATTGTCAAGACAATTATATCTTTAATACGGAATTACGTCAAGAAAGGTTTTTGGAGTTAAGTGACATACCATCTTCGGTTTAATGTACATCCTGGTGTGTTGTCCAGAGCAGATACTATGAAATGATAACAAGCTCTTGACCATACCGTCTGGACGGTATATGATAAATAAAAACTCATACAGAGGTAAATCTATGCAAAACAAAATTCCCAGCGAAGTTATTGATACGAAGCAAAGAATATTACGAGCCGCTGCTAGGATTATAAACACAACTGGAGTATTGTCATTAACCTTAGAAACAGTTGCAAAAGAAGCTAAAATAAGTAAAGGTGGATTGCTATACCACTTTCCTAATAAAGATGCTTTGATGAAGGGCATGGCTGACTATTTAATACAAGGTTTTACTAATGAAGTGGTATGTGTTGCCAGCGAAGATTCTTGTGAAAAAGGAAAATGGACTAGGGCCTATACAAAAGTAACATTCAATCAATTAGAAAGTGAATTGGATATGAATGTAGCAATTTTGGCTGCGATTGCGACAAATCCTGAATTGTTGAAGTCTATATCTAAGCATTTACAAGTACTACAAGATCGCATTGAGAATGATCATATTGACCAAATCGTTTCGACAATCATCAGACTGGCAGTTGATGGTATATATTTCAATCATCTATACGGAATGAGCTTAAGGGAAGATGTTTATGAGAAAGTCTTAAATTACCTGATTTCTTTAACTGAGGTCTCGTGAACGGATGTGTTATATTAGACAGGCTAATTGCCAACGAAGTATTTTCCGCGTCTATACTATAGTTATTGTCTGCAAGAGTAATTGCTGTAAATAGCAAATGTTATTTATGTGTAATATTTCATAAAAAAAGGAGATAGTTTGTCATGCACAGTGAAATTGCGCAGAGGCTAAAACTTAAGTATTCTCCTATTGCTGTTTTATTTTCAAACGAAAAACCTCATGGTGCTCTGGAGTTTGCCGAAGGACGCGGGCGTTGTGTTAAAGCCATGTTTAAAGCGGCTGCAAAGGGGCGGAACCGTTGTTTTTAGCCGTACTACTTTTGGCTGTGAAGGAGCCGGAGTCGGATTAGGATTTGTAAATCAGTATTCAGACGGCTTAGAGTACTTTCTATCTATGGGAAATGAATTTATTCCTGAGGCAGATCAGGAACGCCCGCGTGCTATTATTGGCATGATGGATATTTCTGCACGTCCTTTTATTGATGCCGATTTGCTATCATTTAGTGTGCCGTATGCTATGTCTAGAGAGATGGAAAATAATGTACCAGGTAGTTTTCTTGATAAGCATGAATGGAAAAAAGTAGTTGAACGCATTCAACCTAATAACTGATAAGAATGGTATGCCAGAATTGATCTGGTAGTATAAGTTGCTATTAGGTTAATTAGATTTATTTGATTTATTATTTAGAGCATGAGTTGGTTTTTTTCTACGTTTATCTTCAATTCTTCTGCTTTATGGCAAAAATTTCTGCCCACCGTCATTGATTGTGATTTCCGGTAAATTTTCCTTATGCTCAACTCTTTTGACTAAAAAAGAAAAGTGGAAAGAAATTAAATGGGTAGGAATATTAACAGCCGTCAGAATAAACTTTAATTCTGGAGGTTCACTTGTTTAGGAAATTATGCTTTTCGAAATCTGTGAATAAGTGTAGAATTAAGATATGCTAGCAAAAGGTACAATTAAATAAAACAAATCTTTAGTGATCACTGGGAAGATTTTAAGAATACAGATCTTCAGAAAGTTCCTAAAGATATGGTGGATAGCGTTACGGAAGCTGTTGAAAAAATGCTAAGGAGGACATTATATCTATGTGGTCTATTCGTTTAAGATAAGCCAACAATAAAAAAGTGGCAATACCATCCACAATTGTGGGCTTTTTTGTTGTGCTTATTTTGCGAATCAGGACATGGATACGGGTGAAGTGTAAACCATTTAGGTTATACGTTTTTTCTCGTGTGTCTTTAACGTTGATATGCAGACTAAAGCTCGCATTGCGGATTTTAGTCTGCATTTTTTATTGCCTAATACCAGAATAAAACCAACAATAAAAATGTACGAGGAGAAATATTTATGTATCTTATTTTCATGTAATCCTTCCTTCTTAAGTCGCAAGGTTTTCCCTTGTGAAAAGGTAAAAGAAAATGTGCGATTTTAGACAGGAGGTAGAAAAATGGAATTACTAATAAAAGCAGAAAATGTCTGTGTAGAATATACCGGATGTGATATTTTAAATATTGATGAATTAGAATTATACGATTATGATCGTATTGGTCTGGTGGGAGCAAATGGTGCGGGAAAAAGTACCTTACTCAAAGTGCTTTTGGGTGAATTAACTCCACCGAGATGTAAAGTCAATCGTTTCGGACGGTTTACTTATATCCCCCAATTAGATGAAGTAACATTTCAAGGGATTAAAGATTTTGCACTTATGGGTAAACTGGGCGTTCAGCAAATAAAGATACAGACCATGAGTGGCGGTGAAGAAACAAGACTTAAAATAGCACAGGCTCTTTCGGAACAGGTACATGGTATTTTTGCAGATGAACCTACCTGTCACTTAGATCATGAAGGAATAGATTTTTTAATCGGCCAATTGAAATTTTTTTCCGGTGCATTACTGATTATCAGCCATGACCGCTATTTTCTTGATGAGGTGGTAGATAAAATATGGGAATTGAAAAACGGAAAAATTATAGAGTATTGTGGTAATTATTCCGGCTATCTGCGTCAGAAAGAGGAGAAACGTCAAAGCCAGGCTGCAAGATTCGAACAATTTGTTGCGGAACGTGATCGATTAGAACGGGCTGCTGAAGAAAAGAGAAAACAGGCCCGTAAAATAGACCAGAAAGCAAAGGGTGCTGCAAAGATAAACAATTCCGAAAGCCGTGGACGTTTGGGACATCAAAAAACAATGGGCAGCAAGCAAAAAACACTGTACAATGCTGTTAAGTCTATGGAACATAGAATTGTCGCTCTCGGGGATGTAGAAGCTCCAGAAAACATTCGCACTATTCGTTTCCGGCAGAGTAAGGCATTGGCACTCCATAATCCATATCCGATTACCGCTGCAGAAATTAGTAAAAGGTTTGGCAATAAAGTGTTGTTCGAAAAAGCATCCTTTAACATCCCACTCGGAGCAAAGGTGGCACTAACCGGTGGTAACGCTGCAGGAAAGACAACTTTATTTAAAATGATTTTAAACAATGAAGCTGGGATCTCAATTTCTCCTAAGGCTGTGATCGGTTATTTTGACCAAAATGGTTATAAGTATAACCGTAATCAAGGGATCATGGAATTTATGCAGGAGAATTGCGATTACCAAGTTCCTGAAATTCGTTCGGTGATGGCATCGCTGGGATTTCCTGAGAATGACATTCGTAAGAAATTATTCGTACTAAGCGGTGGTGAAACCATCAAGCTACTGTTGGCTAAAATGTTATTGGGACGCTATAATATTCTACTGATGGATGAGCCGAGTAACTTTCTCGATTTGCCCAGCATAGAAGCATTGGAAGCATTGATGAAAAATTATGAGGGCACGATTTTATTTATTTCACATGATAAAAGGCTTTTGGAAAATGTGGCGGATTTAGTCTATGAAATACAGGAAGGCAAAATTGTGCAAATAAAATAGTAAATGCACATGCTGAAACCAATCTCTTGATTCGCAACATAACAATAGCTAGAGCAAAATTACCCCACCCTTACTGCACAGTTCAAGGAAAATGTACATCAAACCACAAATATACAGGGCTCGCCGGTTAATGGGTCTGTTGACAAACTACGCTTTTATACAAAAAAAGGGTTGAGAACCCGAGAAAATCAAGGGTTTTTCAGGCACCTTTTTCGTGAAAAGATTGATCATCTTATGTCATTTGTCAACATCCCCTAACATTGGCGAGTTCCTTTTTTCTTGAAACTTACTAAGTTACACGGGGGTGTATTGCAGAATTATCTATTGACCAGCTGGTCACAGCAGGGGAATTATAGTGAATTACTGATTTAGTATTTCATATATTAACAATAAGCTTTAACTACTACTATTAATAGCAGTTTTGTTGTTTTTTTGAGCATTCGATAAATTATTCAAAATATGGACAAAAGATAAATAATATCACCAAATTATGTAACTGTAGGGGGCTTGAAAGTTGTGGATAATAAATCTACAGCAGTTAAAAAATATGGTGAGCCGTCAAGAGAAGATAGTATTAATATGTTTTATATAGACTTAACAAAATTTGATATTGACACCTCTAATGGAGAATGACATTATCAAAAAGGTATTAGATTGACATAAGGTTATTATGTGTATATACTCTTATTAACTCCATTCAGTAAGAGGTATTAATTGCATGAAACCAGATAATTCAGCCAAGGAAAACTTAAGAGAAATATCGAAAGAAACCGGCAAGAAGTGTGTGTGCTTCAATCTTCGTAAGGCATCCCGTCTTTTAAGCCAGATTTATGACCAGGCACTAAAGCCAGCTCATCTTAAGGTAACCCAGTTTTCGCTGTTGATGGCGATAGCTGGCCGAGAAGATATAACTATTGGTAAGCTTGCACGACCCTTGGGTATGGACCGTACTACTCTAAGCCGAAATGCTAGAATTTTAGAAAAAAAAGGTTTATTGATAATAGAAGATGGAGAAGATCGGCGCCAGCAAAGTATAAGACTAACAGAAGACGGTGCCTCTGCCTTACGAAAAGCCTTACCTCTGTGGGAGGGTATACAAGAAAGTTTGTCCAGTGAACTAGGAGAAGAGAAAATGAAAACACTTCTAGAAGATTTACAGATTCTTACCAAGTTAGTTAAGAGAAAGTGATTTATAGATAAATTTGCTCTAATATGTGTATATACATATAAATAGAGAGGAAGATGAATATGAAAAAAAACAAACGAGTTAAATTAAGTTCGAGTCGATTGAAGAAAATTTTCTTAGATGCCGGTGCTGATGACGTTGGGTTTGTGGAAATTGGACGTACTGCTCTAAAGGATTTTAAGGAAGCTGTACTGGAATTATTTCCTGATACAAAAACGTTGGTATCCATAGTTATTAAAGTAATCCTTCTAGGTTTATTATTGATTACCACAACAACCGTTGGATATTATGTACAAAGCGATAAGAAATCAGATGTAAAACAAGCAAAGACGTATAGTACTGAAACGGCAAATATGCTTGCTATGCCTGACCAGGAACGTCAAAAAGTGTTTGATAATACCGCCTCTTTTAGATGGTCATACACAAACGCCGAAGAAGCCGGCAAAAATCTACCTTTTCAATTTAAAATGCCAAGTGAATCACTAACCGGAAAACCGACTGCTTTCTATGTCACAAAGAACGATAAATATAGTGATCGTTTATTATTGGTTCACTATGCGAACGGTGTTAACGGCATAACATTGTCAGCTATTTTGGATCCTGCTCAACCGGATTTTGCCGATCATGTTAATAAATTGAAAGCAGAAATTAATTCAGGCATCAATCACGCTGACAAGCTTCCAAGCCTAATAGATATTGATGGTATTTCAGCATTCGCCATCGAAACAGGATATAATAACATTGAGGGAGATAAAGTACCCCGATCTGGTGTTTTTGAGTGGTGGAAAGATGGTGTAACATACTCACTTTTGGGTACCCGCGGCCCCGAAGGAACAAGTTTAGATCAATTAATCGCAATAGCTAAGTCATTAAACAATAGTAAAAAAGTAATACTTCCTGGTATAATAATGTCCCCGAGTGAACTAAATTCAAAAAAAGTCATTGAACCTAAAAACAACGAACCACAGGTTGACATGGAAAAAGGAAAACAGGGAAAGACAGAATATGAAGAATAGTATTAACAGGATATTTGTATATTTTCACGGAATCGATCACTGATTTCGTGGGTGAATAATAAATTCATAGTGTTTGATGGTAGTTACAGGTAATATATGTTTTCAAATATTACCTATTGATTTATAGCGTATATTGCGGTAAAATACATATTGTCGCCGTTGCGGTGGCGATAACAAAAACTGGTTCTTGACCGAGAGGACAAGACCTGATAAAATAAATTCTTGCCGGCGGAAAACCGGCGAACAAACAGGTCTTTGAAAACTAAACAGTGTAAGATGGATGAAATTAAACAAACCTCGTCAAAAGTTTTAACTTTTAACGAAATTTAAGCCAAATCTTAATGAGCAATCAAACTTTTCACATATTTAACGGAGAGTTTGATCCTGGCTCAGGACGAACGTTGGCGGCGTGCTTAACACATGCAAGTCGAACGGAGTTAAGAAAAGAGTTTACTTTTTGCTTAACTTAGTGGCGGACGGGTGAGTAACGCGTGGATAATCTGCCTGTAAGACAGGAATAACGCCGGGAAACCGGTGCTAATACCGGATAACCTCTTTTTATCGCATGGTGAAAAGAGAAAAGGTGGCCTCTTTACAATGCTGCCGCTTACAGATGAATCCGCGTCCCATTAGCCAGTTGGTGGGGTAACGGCCCACCAAAGCGACGATGGGTAGCCGGCCTGAGAGGGTGATCGGCCACACTGGAACTGAGACACGGTCCAGACTCCTACGGGAGGCAGCAGTGGGGAATCTTCCGCAATGGGCGAAAGCCTGACGGAGCAACGCCGCGTGAGCGAAGAAGGTCTTCGGATTGTAAAGCTCTGTGATATTGGACGAACAGATTTCTTGTAAACAGCAAGGAAAAATGACGGTACAATAAGAGGAAGCCACGGCTAACTACGTGCCAGCAGCCGCGGTAATACGTAGGTGGCAAACGTTGTCCGGAATTACTGGGCGTAAAGGGCGAGTAGGTGGTTTATTAAGTCAGAAGTGAAAACTCCGGGCTCAACCTGGAGACTGCTTCTGAAACTGGTAGACTTGAGTGCAGGAGAGGGAAGTGGAATTCCTAGTGTAGCGGTGAAATGCGTAGATATTAGGAGGAACACCAGTGGCGAAGGCGACTTCCTGGCCTGTAACTGACACTGAGGCGCGAAAGCGTGGGGATCAAACAGGATTAGATACCCTGGTAGTCCACGCCGTAAACGATGAGTGCTAGGTGTCGGGGGTATCGACCCCCTCGGTGCCACAGTTAACACAATAAGCACTCCGCCTGGGGAGTACGGTCGCAAGACTGAAACTCAAAGGAATTGACGGGGGCCCGCACAAGCGGTGGAGTATGTGGTTTAATTCGACGCAACGCGAAGAACCTTACCAAGGCTTGACATCCCGTGACAGCTGTGGAAACACGGTTTTTCACCTTCGGGTAAACACGGAGACAGGTGGTGCATGGTTGTCGTCAGCTCGTGTCGTGAGATGTTGGGTTAAGTCCCGCAACGAGCGCAACCCCTACAGCCAGTTGCCAGCACATAAAGGTGGGAACTCTGGCAGAACTGCCGTTGACAAAACGGAGGAAGGTGGGGATGACGTCAAATCATCATGCCCCTTATGTCTTGGGCTACACACGTACTACAATGGCCTGAACAGAGGGAAGCGAAACTGTGAAGTAGAGCCAACCCCTAAAAACAGGTCCCAGTTCGGATTGTAGGCTGCAACTCGCCTACATGAAGTCGGAATCGCTAGTAATCGCAGGTCAGCATACTGCGGTGAATACGTTCCCGGGCCTTGTACACACCGCCCGTCACACCACGAAAGTCGGCAACACCCGAAGCCGGTGACTTAACTCGCAAGAGAGAGAGCCGTCGAAGGTGGGGTCGGTGATTGGGGTGAAGTCGTAACAAGGTAGCCGTATCGGAAGGTGCGGCTGGATCACCTCCTTTCTAAGGATATTGGATGTTGGTGGTTAACGGTTAGCCACTGGGAGAGAAATCACTCACAGCTAACGGAAGCTCCATATCTCAATATTGGTCGACATCCATCGACAAACTGTTTAGTTTTGAGAGACTTTTTCCGGTGGCAATAGCGAAGAGGTCATATACCCCTTCGGGGCACGAGAACCCTTTCAGGGCCCGTTCCCATCCTACCCCTTCGGGGCACAGGCGAACACGGAAGTCAAGCTCTTCAGCGCTGATGGTACTTGGGGTTACCCCCTGGGAGAGTAAGACGTTGCCGGAAACTAAATTTGCCCCTAAGAGGGGTTTTTTCTAACACATGATCAATAGCCAGAAATTAGCTGTTGACTTGAGTTAAAACAAAGAGTAAAATAACATCTTGCCGGCACAAAGTGCCGGGGTTGTTGTCTCTGGGATAGCCTAACTACCCAAAGACCAGCAACCAAAAGTAGGTTAAACAATAAAAAAGTTCTTTGAAAACTACACAGCGTGAAGTAAAAGAAAGCTCTATTTAACAAAATAGAACTCTCAAGCGCAAAAAATAGGTCAAGCAAAAAAGAGCATACGGTGAATGCCTAGGTGCTGCAGGCCGAAGAAGGACGCGGCAAGCTGCGAAAAGCCACGGGAAGCCGCAAGCAGGCAACGATCCGTGGATATCCGAATGGGGCAACCCGGCGAGGCAAACCCTCGTCACCTGTAACCGAATACATAAGTTACAGGAGGGCACCAGGGGAACTGAAACATCTTAGTACCCTGAGGAAAAGAAAGCAACAGCGATTCCCCGAGTAGCGGCGAGCGAAAAGGGACCAGCCAAAACCTAAACTGCTTGCAGATTAGGGGTAGCGGGACACTCATCACAAACCATTGCCTTAGTCGAAGAGGTCTGGAAAGACCCGTTATAAAAGGTAATAACCCTGTAGACGAAAAGGCGAGAAGTTTAGAGTGGATCCCAAGTACCGCGGGACACGAGGAACCCCGTGGGAAACAGGGAGGACCATCTCCCAAGGCTAAATACCTGCAGCAACCGATAGTGATTAGTACCGTGAGGGAAAGGTGAAAAGCACCCCGGAAGGGGAGTGAAAAAGAACCTGAAACCGTATGCTTACAAGCCAGTCGAAGCACGTTAAAAGTGTGACGGCGTACTTTTTGTAGAACGGACCGGCGAGTTACATCTAACGGGCAAGGTTAAGTCAGAAAAGACGGAGCCGAAGCGAAAGCAAGTCTTAATAGGGCGGCAAGTCCGTTGGAGTAGACCCGAAACCGGGTGATCTACCCATGTTCAGAGTGAAGCTTTAGTAAAATAAAGTGGAGGCTCGAACCGACCTTCGTTGAAAAGGAGGCGGATGAAACGTGGGTAGGGGTGAAATGCCAATCGAACCCGGAGATAGCTGGTTCTCCTCGAAATAGCTTTAGGGCTAGCCTTGAGAAAAAAATCCGGAGGTAGAGCACTGACTGGGCTAGGGGCCTTCACCGGTTACCGAACTCAATCAAACTCCGAATGCCGGATTAAAACATACTCAAGAGTCAGACTATGGGTGCTAAGGTTCATAGTCAAAAGGGAAACAGCCCAGACCGTCGGCTAAGGTCCCAAAGACATGCTAAGTGGAAAAGGATGTGGGGTTGCACAGACAACCAGGATGTTGGCTTAGAAGCAGCCACCATTCAAAGAGTGCGTAATAGCTCACTGGTCAAGTGGCCCTGCGCCGAAAATGTAACGGGGCTAAAGCATGTCACCGAAGCCACGGATGTCGTAAGACATGGTAGAGGAGCGTTCCATATGCAGCGAAGTCGTACCGTAAGGAGCGGTGGAGCGTATGGAAGTGAGAATGCCGGTATAAGTAAGCGAAAAGGCAGGTGAGAATCCTGCCCGCCGAAAACCTAAGGATTCCTGGGGAAGGCTCGTCCGCCCAGGGTAAGCCGGGACCTAAGCCGAGGCCGAAAGGCGTAGGCGATGGACAATAGGTTGAAAATCCTATGCCACCAAAAGTCGTTATCAGGATGGGGTGACACAGGAGGGTAGGCCAAGCGCGCGGATGGAAAAGCGCGTCCAAGCTCGTAGGGCGTCAGACAGGCAAATCCGTCTGACACAAAGCCTGAGAAGTGATGGGGAGGGAAAACAAGTACCGAAGTGGTTGAACCCATACTGTCAAGAAAAACCTCTAACGAGACTCATTGGTGCCCGTACCGCAAACCGACACAGGTAGGTAGGGTGAGAATCCTAAGGCGCGCGAGAGAACCCTCGTTAAGGAACTCGGCAAAATGACCCCGTAACTTCGGGAGAAGGGGTGCCTCATTAACGTGAAGATTTATACATTCGGAGCGTGAAGAGGCCGCAGAGAAAAGGCCCAAGCGACTGTTTACCAAAAACACAGGTTCCTGCTAAATCGCTAAGATGAAGTATAGGAGCTGACGCCTGCCCGGTGCCGGAAGGTTAAGAGGAGAGGTCAGAGGCAACTCGAAGCTTTGAATTGAAGCCCCGGTAAACGGCGGCCGTAACTATAACGGTCCTAAGGTAGCGAAATTCCTTGTCAGGTAAGTTCTGACCCGCACGAAAGGCGTAACGATTTGGGCACTGTCTCAACGAGGGGCTCGGTGAAATTGAATTGCCGGTAAAGATGCCGGCTAACTGCGATAGGACAGAAAGACCCCGTGGAGCTTTACTGCAGCTTGATATTGGATTTTGGTATTGCATGTACAGGATAGGTGGGAGGCAGAGAAGCCAGGGCGCCAGCCTTGGCGGAGCCAACGTTGGGATACCACCCTTGCAGTATTGAAGTTCTAACATACAGCCTTGAATCAGGCCGGTGGACATTGTCAGGCGGGCAGTTTGACTGGGGCGGTCGCCTCCCAAAAAGTAACGGAGGCGCCCAAAGGTTCCCTCAGCGCGGTTGGAAATCGCGCTCACAGAGTGCAAAGGCAAAAGGGAGCTTGACTGCGAGACATACAGGTCGAGCAGGGACGAAAGTCGGGCTTAGTGATCCGGCGGTATCGAGTGGAAGAGCCGTCGCTCAACGGATAAAAGCTACCCCGGGGATAACAGGCTTATCTCCCCCAAGAGTTCACATCGACGGGGAGGTTTGGCACCTCGATGTCGGCTCATCGCATCCTGGGGCTGTAGTAGGTCCCAAGGGTTGGGCTGTTCGCCCATTAAAGCGGTACGTGAGCTGGGTTCAGAACGTCGTGAGACAGTTCGGTCCCTATCCATCGCAGTCGCAGGAAACTTGCAAGGAGCTGTCCCTAGTACGAGAGGACCGGGATGGACGGATCACTGGTGTACCGGTTGTCGCGCCAGCGGCAATGCCGGGTAGTTATATCCGGAAGGGATAAGCGCTGAAAGCATCTAAGCGCGAAGCCCACCTTAAGATTAGGTTTCCCTTCGCAAGAATAAGACCCCTGGAAGACCACCAGGTAGATAGGCCGGGTGTGTAAGCATAGTAATGTGTTTAGCTGACCGGTACTAATAGGTCGAACGCTTGACCTTAATATTCACGCTGTGCAGTTTTGATGGAACTGTATAAATAATATAATATAATATAATATAAACCTCTAGAGATATTCTCTAGGGGTTTGTTGTATTTACCGCAGTTTTTGACTTATAGTAAAATATTTTTGCCATACGACATATTACGACAAAATCTCTAAAGGAGCTACCAATAACAACAAAGAATAAACAATATTGATTTTGTTAAAACAGATCCCAGATTTCTATATACATATTTGAAAAATAAATTCCAAATGGTTAGCTTCTAACGTCTACCCTGAAAATAAAGGGTGGTATTTTCATACTTCGTGGTACCGCATTGCCGGCATGAACGTCTATAATGCGAACCCGGTGCTTTTATAAAATTAAGGTGGCCTACATTATATAGTAGAAGCGGACATTTTTTATATGGTAAGCCGTTTCACAGTATTTGACAAAAGAGGGTATTAGTCCAACATTTAAATTATTAGCTAAAGCAGCAATGGGTAGCCGTCTTGCTTTTAAATGTGTCTGTAAGGACTTATCGATGGCCGAGCAATTTATGCCCGGGAAAAGGGCTCAAGTTGAAAAATACAGGCGTCTCTGGCAGTGGAAAATCAAGTCTTGCGTTCGATACGCTGTTCTAAGAGAGAAAACGACGCAATAATTTCCATATAGGTTAAGGAGAGTTTATGATGTATTTAGAAAAATTAAAAAAAGTAGAAAGAATACTCTAAAAGGTGTAAAACCATTTAGAAAATATGTATTTAGATTTTTAATTTTTATAGCCTTTATTTTATTAGTTGGTTTTTTATACGAAAAAATTGGTGAATATAATGATTCTAAAAATTACCCTCCAGTTGGAAAAGTGGTTGATGTAAATAATCATAAAATCAACGTTTTCAGTAAAGGTGAAGGCAATGTTACTGTAGTTTTTAATGGGGGATTGCGTAATCCAAGTTCCTATGCAGATTTTTACCATCTCTACAACGAAATCTCAAAGTATACTAAAATAGATGTTTACGACAGACCAGGACATGGATGGAGTGAGGTAACAGATGTATAAAGGGATATAGATTCTATCTTAAAAGAAATGCACACTGCCCTTATAGAGTCGGGACAGAAACCTCCATATATATTAGTTGGCCATTCATTAGCGTCTTTACAGAT
Organism: Desulfofarcimen acetoxidans DSM 771; assembly: GCF_000024205.1. Lineage (NCBI taxonomy): Bacteria > Bacillati > Bacillota > Clostridia > Eubacteriales > Peptococcaceae > Desulfofarcimen > Desulfofarcimen acetoxidans. Next base: position 2,941,511 of record NC_013216.1, on the reverse strand, counting down.
AATAAGATTTGCACAAACTTATAAAAACGAAGTTTCTGCTATTGTGATGATAGATGGTGGAAATCCAGAGTATTATTCTAAAAATGGATTGGAATTTGGCAGTAGGATATACAACATTTATACTTAAGAAAAATCTATTTCAACAATTAGCCAAGATGAAAGTGGTTGGGTAATTGCTAGGAAAGGAAATGTATTTTGAATCAAAAAATAGTAGATGAACTTATGAGTATTGAGGCAGACAATGGGGTAAGGGTGCTTTATGCCTGTGAATCGGGTAGCCGTGCTTGGGGTTTTCCATCCGTAGATAGTGACTATGATATTCGATTTATTTATATTCATCCGACCGAATGGTATCTGTCGGTTTTTGATAAGCCGGATTATTTAGAGAAAATGGAGGGATTACTGGATTTCAGTGGATGGGATCTGAGAAAAGCATTAAGATTATTCCGCAAGTCAAATCCTGCATTGATGGAATGGCTTCAGTCTCCGGTGATTTATAAAGAAGCAACATCATTTACTACAATAATGAAAGAGAAAATGTCAATGGTATTTTCATCACGTTCAAGTTTGTACCATTATTTGAACATGGCAAGGGGGAACCTGAGAGAATACCTGCAGGGAGAATTGGTGAAGGTAAAGAAGTATTTCTATGTATTAAGACCGGTATTGGCTTGCATGTGGATCGAAAGGTTTAACACAGTTCCACCTATGGAATTTGAATGTCTTTTAAACAATTTATTACCTGAAGGAAATTTGAAGAGCGAGATAAGAACATTATTGATTAGAAAACGTGCGGGTGAAGAGCTTGCTTTTGAACCAAAAATTAAGATAATTAACGAATTTATTAACCATGAACTGGAGTATTTTCAGTCGTTATTAGTGCGCAAACAAACTACATCTATAGTTGATGAAGAGACGTTCGATATTATATTTAGACAATCCTTGAAAGAGATCTGGGGTTAATAGTACCAGTAGAGAAAGACCAATGAGCTTATTCCAAATAAATAAGAGCCCCATTCCCGTGGACACATTAGGCTAATAATCAGCAATTCAAGATAGCAGCAATTATAGCAATAATACGAAACTCAAATTAAATCAATCGCAATATATCATATTTTTCTTTATTTGCTCAATGGCAAATAAATTATATGTTTTTGAGGAAAGGAAATACCATGGATATTGACAAATATGACTTTGCCGCTAATGTTTTGAAATATTGGTATTTGGTTGAATTTCTTGACCAGGCTAACTTCCCTGTGGAAAGCAAAGAAAATCAGGATAACAACAAGAAAGTGGCAGATGGAAAAACCAATTGGCGTAAACAAATCACCATATATCATTCGTTCTCCCCGAAGGAGAAAGGCCCAGTTGTCGCTTTTGAGGACGACTCCCAAACCTATCCGGCACATCTGGAAATGTCGGATGAAGTTTGTATCTGCATGGGGAAGGTGCGCCGGGGGGAATGTGATGAATACCTCAAGCAGAAATTTGGCCTGGGGGATGACGCTGTCGAGAAGGATTACAGCAAAATTTGCTTAATTGGGCTCAAGTGCGATTCGCAGGGTACTTATATTGAAAAGAGTCTCAGCATTTCTCCGCTGATTTGGGGAATCGCACGCTTACAACATTGCACAGGTAAGGTAAGCAACGAAGACTTGGCAAAGTTTCTGTTATTGAATGATTACGGCATAGACATGTCCTCGATGGAAGAACAACTGATGCATAGCGACGCGGATGGAAAACGTAGCGGACAAGCACTGTCTTCCGAGTTATTGCAACAGCTATTTTATTCCGTTGCAAATTCATATATCCTCCCGCTTTTCAGCAGCAGCGATTCCGTAACATCGGAAGGTGTTATGATCTACAAGAGATACCAATCCGAAGAGGACAAGGCCAAAGACGATGACTCGCTTTATTTCACTGATCTGGGCAAAAGCTTTTTCACTAATGATTTGCAGATGATCCTTAACAGCAATATTCTACGCCGCTCCCTCCGCAGCAAAGATGCTGCGCAAGAGGCGTTCATTGATTATATTGTAGGTGCTTACGCTGAAGAGCACAAAGAAACCAACTGGATTGATTTTTCTAAACGAGTGGATATCCGAAAAGTCTGGGAGGGAAGTAATCAGAATGGCCGGGAAGATTTCTTCAACCGGTATTTTGACGTTGCCCTGGCGCCAACAGGTAAATGGCCCTCCAAATACATGCCGGCGTTTATGCAGCAGCTGGCTGTCAATTTTGGAATGCATGCGGAGGACATCGGCAGACCTATTTTTTCGGTAAATGGCCCTCCCGGTACAGGAAAGACCACGCTTTTAAAGGAGATTATCGCAGGCAATCTTGTGGAGCGAGTCAAGCTTCTGGTGGGGTGCAGTGATCCCGATGATGCGTTTGTAGAAAAACGTTTTCATGACGGCGACAAATCAAAAAACGGGTACAGTAATTATCACAATGTATACTATGAACTAAAAAACAGCGAGATCAAAAAATATGGGATGCTGGTTGCCTCCTGCAATAATGCGGCAGTTGAAAACATCACAAAAGAGTTGCCCGACGGAACGGCTTTGTGCAAGGGGCTGATGGCGGATGAGAAAGATGATCCAGCGGTTTGCAGCGGTTTGGATGAGGTACGGAAGCTGTTTGATATACAGGAAGCCACCCATATAGAGGACCATAAAGTCTGGAATGACGAGCAAAACCAATATTGTTTTGAATCGTATTCCGATATTTACTTCACCAAATACGCCAATGATATGGTGGCCTCAAAGCCAAAAACAGAGCAGAACTGTTGGGGAATCATCTCCGCGCCGTTCGGCAAGGCAAGCAATATAACTCACTATGCCCAAAAGGTTCTCCTTCCTTATATCCGGGATTTTGGCACGAACGATAAAATTACCGAGCGCAAAGGGCAGTATACCGAAGCCGTGCGGCAATTCAAAAATCAGCTTGCCACAGTGGAAGGAATACAGCGGCGTATTGGGACCGTCAGTCGCGCGAGATGTGATTTTCTGAAGAAAAAATCCGAACTTGAACAGCAATGTAGCCATCTGTTCGAAACGATAGAGAAAAATCGACAGCATATCAAGCAGCTTCAAGCAAAGACTGCGGAATTGGAGCACCAACAACAAGAATTGGCGGCAGCAGAACAAGAGGCAACACAAACGGCTGGTTCTCTTCAAACACAAAAAGAACGTCAGTCAAATCTTATACAGGAATCAGTGAGCAACATCCAAGACGTTCGACAGGAAATCATGGAGCTTGAGGGTAAGCGCGGTGTGAAAGACTGGTTTTTCGGGCTAATTGGAAAAGTCAGCATGCTTACCAAAACCATTAATGAAAAATATTCCGAGCTTTCCCAGAAGGAAGAAATATATAATAAGCATAACAACCAGTTACAGCAAATCCTTATGCAAATGCAAGCACAAAAAAAACGCTGTGATGAGCTGTCTTTACAAGCAGAACGGATTAATCAGGAGCGGCAGGAAGCTATCGACCTAGTAAAAACATCCACCGCTCAAATGGATCAGATGCATCAGTCGATAGCTGATGCTAAGAATGAGATTAAGAAGGTCCAGGTGGAGTATCAGAGCATTTTGCAGGCTGCCAAAAAGGCAGAAGATATTTTACACCAAATGACTGTTCTGGACGAAGCATTTTGGCAAATGTACGACAGCAAATTGGAAGTGAAGAACACTAAAGCACAGGTTCTGAATCCATGGTTTACCATTGAGTATAACCGGGAGCGGGAAAAGCTATTTCACCTTGCCTTGCAGGTGCATAAGAACTTTCTTTTGGCTTCCAAATCATGTCTTTTCAACATCAAGAATCTCGCTCTAATGTGGCGCTTGATTGAAGACAACGAGGGCAAGTTGGTGACTTTCTCTCCTAGAGACCGGGAAAGCTGCTTTAGCGCATTGTTAAATACCGTTTTTCTATTGACGCCCGTGCTTTCCACAACCTTTGCCTCTGTGGGTAGCATGCTGTCGGATATCAAGCAACGGGGCGAGATTGGCCTGCTAATTATTGATGAAGCAGGTCAGGCCCAGCCCCAAATGGCACTGGGAACTTTGTACCGTTGCCAGCGTGCCATTGTTGTGGGTGACCCAAAGCAGGTGGAACCGGTTGTTACCGCAGAGATGGATACAATTAAAAAAATCATCTGCAATGATGAAAACCGATTATATCAATCAAAGAGCCATTCCGTACAGGAATTTGCAGATCGCATTAACCCCATTGGTACATACTACACGGAACCATCGGGAGAGCATAAAAGCTGGGTCGGATGCCCCTTGGTGGTGCACCGGAGATGCATCAGCCCTATGTATGAAATATCGAACGCCATCTCGTATGACAACACGATGAAGCAGCAGACGCAGAAGCCCAAACCAGAAGATGAGGCAAACTTCTGTTTGGAGAGTTCCCGCTGGATCAATGTGTGTGGTACCGAAAACAACAGCAAGGCCAAAGACCACTATGTGAAGACGCAGGGCCAGAAGGCAATAGAGCTTATTTTGCAGGCGTTTTCGAAAACAGAGGAAACGCCAAGCCTGTATGTGATCTCTCCCTTTACCACAGTAAAGGAGGGCCTCAAGAAAGAACTAAAAAACTCTCCCGAATACCGGGACAACAGGCGTATTAAGGATTGGGCGGAGACCCATATTGGCACTGTCCATACCTTTCAGGGAAAGGAGGCCGACGAGGTAATCTTCCTACTCGGCTGCGATAAAAATGCTCTTTTCGCGGTGCGCTGGGTAAACACAAACATTGTAAATGTCGCTGTCACCAGAGCTAGGTACCGCTTGTACATCATTGGAGACTATATCGTTTGGCAGCATTCCAATGTGATGCAGCAGGTAAAATGTATCATGGACAGTTATGCCATCCGTGCGTTACACGAAATTGCTGATCACCCGGAATCAGCCGCTAACCAAAGCCAGGTAAAATCTTTGCTGAAGCAGATTCCATCCGGCAAGTCCTTTCAGGTGGAAGATGAGATCAACGATGTTATGGTCAGTACATTTTTGAAGGCAATTTCTGACATATGGACCGACCAGAATAATCTGCCGAAAGAAGATTTGGCCACATTTGGCCTTTCACGGCTCCATCTGCAACGCATTGAGCCAAAGGTGGAACAGGGGATTACATGGGGCCTCAAGCTCTATTCCCTTTTTGCATTGCTAAAAGACCGATATCAATTGGAGCATATGGATTACTCCTGCAGCGGTATCATGTTGTGCAAAGCAATGGAACTGCAGCTAAAAGACTGTCTGCTGCCCAGCTTTCAGAAGCTTTTCCCGAATCTAAGTACCAATAGGACCAGATTGTCTCAGATACAGCCTGAAAAGGCGACTGTTGGAACCTTCACACAGGTTTTGAAGGAGGAAAGTAAGCGAGAGCAGTTGGTGCAGAGACAGGCAACGCATAATAACGAGCTATGTGATAAAAAGTGGTGGGACACATATTACAGGGATCTGCTTGATTTCAGGGAACTAAGGAATGCCTGCTGTCACTCAGGGTATTTTGGGTGGGGCAAAGTAGAAGAATTAATTAATAATCTTTTTACTAATGGTGAGTTTTTAAAAACTACCGTAGGGAAGAGTTTATAACACACCGCTCACTTATAAAAAATGGATGATTCGGAGAAATCTTTGTAGATACACAACAACACCCATTAGAGTTAATTGGATAGATATGGGGCGCTCCGGGGCGTATCCGGCAGCCGGTTTATGGGGGACGTAAGCGGCAGTGACAAGCAGTTCTCCTTCTCCATTCCGGAAAAATCAACAAGGCTTCAGCTGTTCGAAAGCGCCATTGACCTTTTATCCTACGGCACATTGGAGCTATTTACCGGCAGGGATTGGCGGCGGAAACCATCAAGGTCCTCCTTCCCTCAACCTACACCATTTCCAACGAGCTGCTCCAGCGCGGAAAGGATTACAATGACTATTTGAAAATAACATTAGGGATAAGACGACCACAGGAAATAGAAAGGGTCTAACCAGGTTCTAACCAAAGCAGTTGATTCAATAGCATGAAAGGAATATAATATAGTTAGAATTTTACTATAAGGAGTTGATACCATGCAGATTAAACCGTCCGCAAGTATCCGGCAGAACTACAATGAGATAGCTGATTTGTGCAGGTCTTCAGGTGAGCCGGTGTATCTTACCAAAAACGGCGAGGGTGATCTCGTGGTGATGGATATAAAGGCGTTTACCCGCCGCGAGAAAATGCTGAAACTGCGGGAAGAACTGCTAGCCGTCGAGGAAGACCGTATGGCCGGACGCGCCGGAAAAACGCCGGATGAACTGGACAGCTATCTGGACAGCATTATTGATGAGGTGGAACATGGAAAAGAAACCTCCGTATAAGGTAATTGTTTCCGACCGTGCCCGTCAGATGCTGGCGGGTCATGTCCGTTTTCTGGCACAGAAAAGTCCCACCGCCGCCCGCAAAACTAAAAACGACCTGATGGATACCATTCGTTCCCTGCACCAAATGCCGGAACGTTTTCCGTTTCTGGAGGCCGAGTTTATTCCGCCAAACAAATACCACAAGATGTTCATTGAGAAGTGGTATCTCATTCCATACCAAATCAAAGATCAGACGGTGCACGTTGACTATATTGTGGATTGCAGGCAGGATTATGGATGGCTTATAAGATAGATTTCTATATTATGATGTAAATGGTTGTCAGGGTAAAGAAATTAGTGAGCTTTCTGGGGTATGTCTAAAATCAGCATTTATGAATTATTTTCGTGGAGGATATAACTGTTACTAGAAAACTAAATTAATATCAAAAAAACCTGCCATAATATGATATAATTTTGGCAGGTGATTAGGATGGAAAACTATATAAGTATTGGCAAAGCAGCTAAATATTTAGGGGTTAGTATTAATACTTTACGTGTTTGGGAAAAGAAAAAGATATTAGTTCCAGAAAGAACTCCTACTGGCCATCGCCGCTATAAAATGTCCCAAGTAGAATCCTTTGAGGGCAAAAAATATAGCCGAATTCAAAATACCGTATTTCTCTACGCCAGGGTATCTACACAAAAACAGGCTGATGCCGGGAATCTGGATCGACAAATAGGAAGGCTTACTGAATATGCATCAAATAACAAATATGCTATTCAGGCTGTTTTTCGTGATATTGCCAGTGGTTTAAATGAAAACCGTAAAGGTCTACAAAAGTTACTTAAGGCTGTAAAGGAGACTAATAACGCCTTAGTAATTATTGAGTATAAAGACCGTTTAGCACGGTTCGGTTATGCCTACTTGGAGAAATACATTAGCGACTTTGGCGGGCATATCGTAGTAATAGAAAAAAAAGACGTCGATGAACAGCAAGAGTTGGTAGAAGATTTAATTGCTGTTACAACGTCATTTTCTGCTCGTATATATGGAAAAAGTGGCGGCAGAGTAGCAAAAAAGCTGTCAAAGGTCATTGAAAGCGAGGTGACTGCCAGTGAAGACAACGGCGATGGGGATAATCCCGGAACTGACAGCTAAACAGAAAGAATACATTGATAACCTCATGGATCGTTACTGTGCCGCAGTTCGTTGGGCATTTAAAAGACTGCTGGACGGATGGAAAGTACAGGACATTCGTATAAACTGTACAAGGAAAGTTCAGACTTAACTCCCGGCAGGCTAACGATGCAGTATCTGATGCCCAGACCACAACCAAAAGCCAATATAAATTAGTGCAGATGCACTATGAAAACGCCAAAGCAAAGGTTGAATTTACAGAAAAGCGTATCGCCAAGGCTAAATCACCGGCTAAGATTGCCAAACTGCAAAAACGGTTAGAAAAGGAACAGCGTAAACTGGCCTTCTGGCAAAAGCACCTGGATAACAATACTTTTCCACCTGTTGTATTCGGAGGAAAGAAGCTCTTTCAAGAACGTTGCAAAGGCAATATTACCAGAGAAGAGTGGCAGGAAGTCAGAAGTAACCGTTATCTGTCACGGGGAGATAAAACCAAAGGCGGCAACCTAAATACCCGCATATATGAGGCCAAGACCAAATCTATCTTGATATAGCTGCCGACCCGGTACAGAAAGGGAAATCCGTTCGGTATAACCGCATAACGGTGCCGATCTATTTAGCTCAAAAGCCATCGAAAAAGACCGGCAAGATTAACGGTATCAACTACCGGCAAATGGTTTTGGATTATCTTAAAACAGGCAGTGCCTATCAGGTAGAAATCCTCCGCAGAGACGGTAAATATTACGTCCATGTGAGTATTGAAGAAGAAGTTCCGATGCCATATAACCATAAGGGTGCGTTTGGTGTAGACACCAACCCGGACGGATTAGGCGTAACCCAGGTAGACTGTCTGGGGCAATACCGGGGCAGTGAATGGCTGGGTCAAGGCGAATGGACTTATGCCAGAACAAACCGGAGAGATAACCGGACCTGCGAAATGGCTAAGAAAGTGATCCTCAAGGCTAAAGAAAAAGATTACGCCCTGGCGGTAGAGGACTTGAAGTTTAAAAATGACAAGTCCGTAACGGCCAAGTTTAACCGAATGAGTCACAGTTTTGTCTGGTCGAAGTTTCTAGAAGCAGTTGACCGGTGTGCTGCCCGTGAGGGAGTGCCGATATTAAAGGTAAAACCGGCTTTTACTTCGGTCATAGGCATCCTAAAATACCAGCACATGTATGGCATAGCTGCTCACGAAGCGGCAGGCTATGTCATAGCCCGGCGTGGCTTGGGCTTTAATCATGAGAAGATACCCAAGATACTGCTTGATAAACCGATTAAAAAGAAACCTGAATTTAAACAAATGGCAAATTGGAAACAATGGTCAGCAGTTAAAAAGTCTGTGCTGGCCAAGATTAAAAAAATCACGAAAAGGAAGAAGGTGAATAGCCTGGTTTCATGGCAGATTCACCGGAAAAATGTGTTAGGTATAGGTTAATCCCTTTGCTATAAATTTTGCGGGCGGCACAGTACACGCAGCGAAAGGCTGTTGCCGCAAGTCAGAACCCAGGCGGAGGTAACACCTTCTCCGGGTAGTACGCTTGCTTTAAGCAGTGGCGGGGAACTCTCTTAGAGGAGACCACCCGGAACATAGGCGAGAGCCTATGGCCTAGCAGTTGAATCCTGTGACACTGCCACCCGTTTGTCGGACGGGTGAAAAAACTACTTGTAGTTTTTAGTAGGTTTTAGAAACCAGGATATAAATATGTATAAGAATATTTTGAACAAAACAACAAAAAATCAGGAACTGACTGAACATGAGATTTTTCAACTCATTAGTGCCATAAACAATGATGAAGTCAGCGACGTTCAGATTGCTGGTTTTCAAGTCGCACTTCTGATGAAAGGTGCTTCTCTGCAGGAAATAGCCTTCATCGCTAAAGCGATGCGTGAAAACTGTGTTCCCCTGAAGCCCAAGGTGGAAGCAGAGCTGATGGATACCTGCGGGACTGGCGGGGGCTTGAGCACTTTCAATATTTCTACCGCAACAGCCATTGTCGCTGCGGCAGCAGGTATTCCCATTGCAAAGCATGGCAGCCGTTCCATTTCAAGCCTGTCCGGCAGCGCAGATGTACTGGAGGCTTTGGGTGTTAACATCAATCTTATGCCTGAACAGGCTGAAAAGCTGATTGAGGAAATTGGCATTGCTTTCATCTACGCACCTTTGTTCCATCCGGTAATGTGTAAGGTCTTGCCCGCGGAATCGGATCTTGGTATCAAAACCATCTTCTATACCATCATTGGTCCATTAATTAACCCCGCTTTTGCACCCAGGCATGTCCTTGGTGTTTACAAGCCTGAGCTTCTCGATACCGTGTCTTATGTAGCTAAAGAGCTCGGATATACCAACGCCATGTTTGTACACGGTCTAGATGGACTGGATGAAATCTCTCTGCTTGGCAAAACCAGAATTAATGAGCTGAAAGATGGTGAAATCACAACCTATGAGATTCAGCCCGAGGACTTTGGCATGGAGCTCTGCACCCTGGAAGAGATTAAAACAGGCACCCCCGAAGAAAACGCAAAAACGATCCGTGGTGTCTTCTCAGGTGAAATAACCGGACCCAGACGCAATGCGATTGTACTCAATGCTGCCGGTGCATTGATAGTCGGCGGCAAAGCAGCCGGCTTTGAGGAAGGCATAGCTCTTGCCAACAAGCTGATAGGCACTGGTGCTGCGGCAGAGAAACTCAATCAGTTGCGTGAAATGTCCAACTCATTTGGAGCAAAATAATGAATACGAAAATTTCCGCTTTGATTAGAGCAAGAAAGCAGGCGGGGTTCATTCCCGTCATTCCCGATATAAAGTGCATTTCCCCCAAAGAGGGTGATCTCCTTCGGGGAAGAGATCCGGTGGAAGTGGCTAAGCTGCTGGCTGAAGCAGGTGCGCCCGCATTGTCGGTTGTAACCGAATCAAAGAACTTTGGCGGTTCCCTAGAACTTCTGGAGCGAATTGCGGCGTTAACAAAGCTTCCTACACTCCGTAAGGATTTTATTACGTGCGTTGACGATTTGAAGATTACAAAGGATTGTGGTGCGGAGGCAATCCTGCTTATTTGCGCCGCGCAGCCGTTTTCATTGCTGATCAAGCTGTATGAAGAAGCGTTGAAAATAGGACTGGAGCCGTTGGTCGAGTCCCATACAAAGGAAGAATTGATCTTGGCCGGAAAAATTGGCGCTAAGCTTGTGGGTATTAACAATCGTAATATCCTTGAACTGGAAAGAGATGACGGAACAGTTTCTGCTACAGAATTACTGGCCAAATATAAGCCAAAGGATGCAATACTGATCAGTGAGAGTTCCATTCAAACCCCTGTGGAAGCCCAGGCAGCAATTCGTGCGGGTGCCGATGCGGTACTTATCGGAACGGCAATCTGGCAGGCAGAAAACATGCGTGAGTGCTATCTTGCTCTTAGCAGAGGAATGGGAGATTACGTTTAATGAGCAGCATCAAACTGAAAATATGCGGGTTGAAACGCGAAAAAGATGTACAATTGTGTATGAAGCTGGGAGTGGATATTCTCGGCTTTGTAACAGAATACCCCATGCCGGTTCCCTGGAACTTGAGCCGCACTGAGGCGTTACCGTTGTTGAACATAGTCCAATCTCCGCACGGAAGCTGCATTGTTACCGGCGGTACTCCCGGGAAAGTAATTGAACTGGCAGCCAACCTGCGTCCATCTATGGTGCAGCTTCATTATAAAGAAACGCTTGAGGAAACCATAATAATTTCAGATGCACTTCGGAAACTTAATATTGATGTTATAAAAACAGTTCCTCCTGTAATGGAAGATCGCATCTCGCAATTTGGAACTGTGGATATTGAAACGATTATAGAGGAACTGTGCAGGAGCAGTGTTTACGGGTTGCTTGCAGATTCACGTGTGCCATCAAATGCATCCGCAAATGGTGCCGAACTGGATCTTAAGTTCTGCTCACAGATAATAAATCTATCTTCAAAACCGGTTATTATTGCAGGTGGAATGAATGCCGGTAATGTCTGCAATATTTTAATGCAGACGGGCGCGGACTTCATTGATGTCATGACGGGCGTAGAGAACAGTCCGGGAGAAAAGGATGCTGAATCATTGTCGCGTCTGTTAGCATCTATTCAACCGCTCAAGAATCAAAGACCCCCTCATTTTTAGAGGGGCGTACTATTATGCAAAAAGATAATTCTGCGTTGCAGTATCGCCATTTTATCAAAACACATGTGGAGTGCTGTGCACGACTATATAGGAAGGCTTATAAGGTTGGGATGAATAAGTAGGAGCTTAAAATTTAATCTACTTAGATTAAAGGGCATCTGATAAGAAGGCAGGTGCTTTTTTAATATGGGTGGATTACTTAAAATTATCTTTGGGCTGTACCTAATTTGCTGGACACATTAAAAGGTTGCTATAATGAGAACATGAAAGGATGTGTTCAGCCACATCTAAGAAGAATTTTAATGCTGAATATAAGCGGGAAATTGTTAAACTAGTAGTATGTTCCCTAAATTCTTTCTCGTTCCTTACGGTTAAAGCTCTGCCAATATAAATGAAAGTTGCTCTGTCATTTAGCTCGTAAATAACTGTTTTAATTTGCTTATAAAAGGATATAGCTTTGCATAGTTTAATATTAGTAATATATAACATTTATTAACTAATATCCCTAATTAAAAAGCTAAAATAAAAATATGGGTATGATGAGGTTATAGGAAGTTAGTGGTTATTGTTTTTGTCGATTATTTCAAATTATAGCTGCATTAGGAGGTCTCTAGAGATTTCGGAGACCGCTTGATGTAGCTACAAGTTCGGAGAGTTAGGCTTGTTCCAATTGTGTGCCCAGCTTATTATTTAAACTTAGCTTTTTAAATACTTTAAAATAAACCCATATTGTGTTTATCAGTAGCAATGTACTGGTAATAAAAAATACGTATTTGATACCCAAATATGCTGCCACTTGCCCACCTAAAAGTGAACCTCCAAATGCGCCTAAATACCCTGCCGACATGTTAAAACCAAATATTCTACCCGCAAAAGCTTCCGGTGTAATTTTCTTAAGCAGGGTATTAACAGAAGGAGCCAACCCAGCAGTTGCTATTCCTAATAAAAAACGAAGCACTATTAACTGCCAAGGATTTGTTACAAAGGCTTGAGGTAAAAAAATTAGTCCCGACAATGCAATTGCAACTAACATAACCTTCTGAGGTCCTATCTTATCTGAAATTTTCCCCAATCTTGGAGCCGAAATTATACTTGCCAGTCCTGAAGCTGAGAATGCTATTCCGGCCAATAAAGCAACATGACCTGTATTACTTGATAACTGGCTAATATATACTGTTATGATTGGTTCAACAGAATATAATGCCATGTATAACACAAAAAAGGTTACAAACATTGTAATAATCAAACTTTTGTTCGGAATAATTCCCCATATTTGCTTAGTACCAAGTACCTTTTTATCTTGACGACTAAAAGATTCCTTTACATATAACGCAGTTGTAATGAATGCAACCAACATCAGTGCACCAGTTATAAAAAATATATTTTGCAAACCAAAATTCTCTTCGATAAAGCCACCAATCAAAGGCCCAAGCAAAGAACCTGCTATAGATGATGTCGAAAGCGTTCCTAAAGCCCATCCTGCATGTTCTTTATCTGTTTGAGTTGCAATCAATGTGGTACAAGCTGAACTGTAGCCAGTTATAACTCCCTGCAACAATCTTAAGCCTATCAGCATGTACACATTTGTTGCAAAACCCATACTGAAAATAACTATTGCCATACCAAGGCTTGCCCGCAAAAGCATTGGTTTTCTTCCAAATTTATCAGCAGCATGTCCCCAAATAGGAGAGAAAACAGCTGAAATTATAAAAGTAACACCAAAGGCTAATCCCGAAAATTGTTCAATTAAAGCTGTATTGTGAACTCCAAGGTGCTTTATATAAAGCGGTAATACCGGGGCAATCTGGCTCATTCCCACACCTGTCACAAACATCCCAAACCAGCAAACGATTAAATTTCTTTTCCAAATTGGCATAACTATAAGCCTTCCTTCAAGACTTTTTAATCTAATGTATCGATCCAAGCATCGACAGTCAATACATTTGCCTGGCGAGGGAACACCTTCTCTGTGAGAACGCGGTGAACTTCCGGGTCAGCATCAAGACACGCGTCCGAAAGCACCTTAAGGGCAAAGTCTTTGTCAGCTGCTTCCCGCAATGTGGATAGAACGACGCCACTGGTGGCAATGCCGCAAAGAACAAGGGTATCGATTTGGCGGGATCGGAGTATGACTTCAAGATCGTTGCCAGTGAATGCGCTGACGCGAAGCTTTGTAACAAGTGGCTCACCTGGTTGGGGTTGTACCGATTCGTGAATTTGCGTAGCTGTTTCTGAGACGGTCATTCCACCGAAACCGGAAATTGCTGAGAAGGACTTGTTTCGTGGACTAACCTCGGGATAACCTTCGCGAAATGCGACTCGGACAAATATTACAGGAATGGAATGTCGCCGTGCGGCTTCAACTGCCTTTTGAAACGGAAGCAGCACCTTTCCATTTCCTGCAAAACGCGAAACAATACCGTTTTGCATATCCATGACCAACAGTGCAGTTTTATTGTGGTGATTTTGCATGTGTTGTACACTCCCCATCATTATGCTAGTATTATGTGGAGAACTCTCCTTATTAATATTAAGTGGAGAATACTCCACTTGTCAATGATTTTATAATTGAATTTAGGGAGCTGATAGTATAGTGAGTGATGAGAATACAACCACTACTCGTACTGAACGTCGTGATGCTGCCGAGAATCGTCAGCGTATATTGAATGCGGCTATTAGGTTGTTTGAGCAAAATGGTGTTGAACAAGTCAGTATGAATCAAATTGCCATTGAGGCACAGATCGGCCCGGGTACGCTCTATCGCCGTTATAGAAACAAAGGTGAATTATGTCTGGATTTAATCAGAGAAAACATTGATCAACTTTTCGAGGACATTGAAGCATATTTGAGGGACAACCGGATATTTCCACCAAGTCAACGATTTAAAGAAATTCTCAGGTTATTTATCTGCTTCAGAGAAAAAAAATCACAATTGCTTACAGGGGTCGAGGACTCCGCATCAACAAATCCACTTAGGTCTCGAAAGCGCAGTCCTCTATATGACGAATTGCATCAACTATTCGTGAAACTATTTGACGAGATGACTGGAACTGAGCAGAGCCATACTAACAGTGTTTTCAGAGCCGATATGTTGCTAATGGCTTTAAGTAGTGATTCCTATTTGTTTCAGAGAGGGGTACGTGGCTATTCCCCTGAGATGATTTTGGAACAACTCTGTTTAACATTTATTAATACTATTTTCACTATCTGATGATGTTGTGTTAGCAGCATCGGGTTTATCTGTTTCTATTTGCGTTATATCTTTTTCTTCTTTTGCCTATCTGTTGAGCTATTTTTTTAAGGTGCCTCGGTTTAGATTGTATTCTTTGACAATATAAGTATTGCTTATTCCCTGATATGCCGCTAATATTATGGTAGAACGTTCCTTAAAGTGCAATTGTATATGAGTTCCGTTAGCCATTTTTTCAAGCATACTATATATTCACTATGATTGTTCATTAAAGCCAAGCTGCACTAGGGATAACTTTAATTTATTGGGGGAGAGGTGGAGTTAAATGATGCAAAAGAATAACATGGATTTTATTGTACCCAAGAGAGCATTCGGCAATACTGGAGTTAAAATATCGAAACTCTGTCTCGGGGGGGGATCCTTTGGAAGCGCAGACAGCCAAGCTTTGCTGGATGAAGCCTTAAAGTACGGTGTAGATTGCTGGGAGATTGTCTCATTCACTGGAAAAGTATACGCCAAGTATTTCCAAGGAAAACCTGAGATACGAGAAAGAGTTTTTTTATCTGGAAAAGTTTATTCAACAGATCCAGTTGTCATGCAGAAACAGTTGGACAAAGTTCTCAAAGAGAATGAGACATCATTTATAGACTTTTTAGCAATACATTCAGTGGATGACATCAAGATGCTCAATAATGATGTGAGAAAATGGGTCGAGAAAGTCAAAAAGGAAAAAAAGATTCGATTTTTCGGATTCTGCACCCACAAAAACATGGATAACTGCCTTAGCGGTGCCTCTGAGCTCGGTTGGATAGATGGAATTCAAACGTTTTACAACTATAGAATGCAGAGTATTAAAAGCATGGAAGAAGCTTTGCAGAAATGCCATGGAAAAGGCATTGGCATATTTGCTGTTAAGTCCATGGGGTTCTGTGTACAGAAAAAAGCCGAGCTGCAGAAGCTTCCGAGCAAGGAAAAGATAGATTCATTATTGACAGGCCATAATATATCCTTTGAGCAATCAAAACTAAGGGCAATTTGGCAGAATCCTTCCTTAACATCAATTTGCTCTCTCATGCCTAACTCAGCTATTTTACAATCAAATGTTTTGGCAGCTATAGATAAGAATCCACTCAACCCTGAGATTTTAAGATTGTTGCTAGATTATGCAAATGCAACTGGAAAATATTTTTGTAGGCGCTGTGGCGCGTGTGAAACAACAAACACTGACAAGATACCTATATTTGACATTATGGAAATGCTCATGTATTCAAGAGGATATGGTAGACAAGATTTGGCTGCTCAGAGGTTTGCACAAATGCCAAGTGGTATTCAGAGTAAAATAGATAGTAGCGATTATTCGATTGCCGAAAAAATATGTCCTCAGAAAATGCCAATAACACGACTCATGAAGGAAGCCTATCTAGAATTGCAGAAAGAATAAAAGGTGTTCCAATGGGATAATTGCAAGAATTTCCATAACATCATGAGGAAAGACCATGCATTATTTCAATAAAAACACCGATTCATTCGTCACGAGATTAATTAATATTGACGTCAAGTATCCCCAGGCCCATGTTTAGCAATTTACCTTTCAATTGAGCGTAATTTTTCTAAAATAAGGTGGTGGGATGAATGGTGGCCTTGTTTTGTAGGCTAATAAAATAATGGTTGCCAAAGCCTCTATGATATGGCAAAAGGACAAAAAATGAAATTGCTTTTTGAAGGGATGTGAGCAAAATGTCGATCCGTGACATTCGTCTTAAATTTCCAGAGAGCCTTGGAATGCTTGGTTTGGTGGGGTTGGTCGGAGTTGTAGGCTACGCAGTCGATTTGACCATTCTTAAACCATGGCTAGCTGCGTTTGCTTCTTTTAGCTTATTTAGCTTACGATTTTTTTATGATCAATGTTTACGTTTTCCAGAAAGATTGGGATTACTTGCTTTTATGGGTTTTCTTGGATTTTTGGGTTTTATCCCCGGAGCTGAACCCATAAAGATTTTGTTTGCACTCTATGGATTTGGGTTTTTCTTTTTCTTCCTAGGTCGGACATCAAGATAATGATCTTCTTAATTTTTTTGTGAATGATGTATCGCGTTTTCTCTACCAGCGATACAAAAACATGGCAAAATCGGATTGCCCTCAAGCTGTATCTCACAAGGAAAATATACATCAAACTGCAAATAAACAGGACTCACTGGCTAACGGGGCTGTCGACAAATGACATAAAATCAATCTTTCACGAAAAAGTGCCTGAAAACCCCTGATTTTCTTGGGTTATCAGACACCTTTTTTGTATAAAAGAATAGTTTGTCAACAGCCCCTAACATTGGTGAGTTCTTTTTTATCTAAAAAATTTATTGAGTATACGAAAGGGGAGGTGCTTTGCAGAATTACTTATTGATCGGCCGGTAACAGAAGGGGAATTATGTATGAAAAGACCGTCTAATTTGCGAACTGTTTGCTCAAAAAGGTGTATATTATTCATGCTGGTTTCTGGCATTGAGTTGGTAAATCGTAGGCCTGTATAGCTTTAGTTTTTCGGTTAATAATAAAAAATTCACAGGTGAAAGTGATATAAAGAAGTGGCTTCTATTCCAAAGACAGCCTTTGGGGAATTTACCTGAGTCGAAACAGGGTATGCGATTAAATAACCACTAAAAGGCTTTAGAGGCCCTTTAAATTCAGTTGGCCGGTTTATTATCTTACCAAAGCTTATAGTCCTTTTCCTCAGTTAAAACTACCGTCCTCTTGTTTTTTCCATTCAAAGAATCCATCAGTTGTTTTTTAAAGTTCTTCTTTTTACAATATCACTTAATAATATTAAAGTAAATTCTATTGAATGTTTACTCTAAACGAGTACAATAGTAAACACATAGTATCCATTAGTACACGGGCATAAATACTTGTGGTGGTTAGGGGGCATGGAGAAATGGAAAGAGTCGTTGCTTTAGTAGATATGAATAGTTTTTATGCCAGTTGTCATCAAGCTTTTAATCCTGAATTAGATGGAAAAGAAGTTATTGTTGCCGGAGAGCCGGAAAGGAGGACCGGTATAGTTTTGGCAGCCAGTTATCAGGCCAAGGCTAAAGGTGTAGGTACGGGTATGGCCTTATGGGAAGCTAAAAAATTGTGCCCCGACGGATACTTTTTCAAACCCAATTACCCTTTATATATAGACTTTTCTAGCAGGATATTACACATCATGAGGGATTTTACTGATCTCGTTGAACCTTTTTCCATTGATGAAGCATTTATTGACTTTAGCGGAATTATCAACCTATGGGGACCACCGGTAGAGATAGCTGCTAAAATAAGGCAAAGGATTCTATCCGAGATAGGTGTTCAATGCAGCATTGGTATTGGTCCCAATAAGCTGATTGCCAAGATGGCCGCCGGGTTACAAAAGCCCAATGGCCTTACAATTATAAAAACAGTAAATGACTATAGAAATGTGTTCTACAGTAAGCCAGTCAGAAAGCTTTTTGGTATTGGTTCCAGATACGAAAAACATCTTAGAAAGTTTAATGTATTTACTATAGGGGAATTGGCAAATTATCCTGTTGAAATTTTGAAAAAACGTTGGGGTAAAAATGGTGAGATGCTGTGGTATTGTGCTCAAGGTCTGGATCATAGTCCGGTAACCTCTGGATCCCCGGATACAGATAAGAGTATTGGCCAACAAAGAACACTTCCCAGGGACATCAGAGGATTTAAGGATATTCAAATTATAATCCTGGAACTTTGTGAGATGGTAGCACGGCGTGCCCGCCAGGGTGGCTATGTAGGGCGAACGGTATTCCTTACACTCAGGGACACACAGTTAGAATTTATATCCAGATCCATGACTATACCTGATCCTACTAATCTCGCCGGCGAAATATATCAAGCAGCCTGTAAGCTTTTACACAAAAATTGGGACCAGTCTTGGGCCGTAAGATTAGTAGGAGTTACATTAAGCAACCTAAAAACGGATGATTATATACAGTATGATCTTTTCGGCGAAAAGGAAAAGCAGGTAAAGCTAGCCAAAGTATACGATAAAATATGTAACCGGTTTGGTGAGCGGGCTATTTTTAGGGGTATTTCCCTAACGGAGGTCAGCTTATATGCCAGATAAGAGAAATAAAGCTATTCATTACTGCGCACATTACAAGTTTTTTGTTACTGTTAAAGGCAAGCAGCAAACTAAAAACGCTTATGTTGTAAATAGTAAAGCATATGGCAATTTGGAAAAAAGAATCCCTTTTGAGATTCCGATAATAGAGATAATTAAGCTTGTTGGTTTAGAAGGATTAAATAAGTATATAAAAAACGGCAATCTAGATGCTCAGAGCCGTAGTAAGTTTGCAGTAAGCCGGATTATGGGTCAAATGGTCAACTTTATATAACAGGACGGTTTACGACCCCGCTTTATTTGGATCTAACATTATCTCTTAGCGTTGTTGTTGATAGAATCTCCTAAATAAGTAACCTAATCTTGGTTATTTAGACTCAAAATTGGGTTGTTTGTGCCAATGTTGCAGGAATTTGCAAGTAAATATAGAAGTAGATAATGTTATTGTAATTATGATGAATCTTTTTGATAAAAGTTAAAGTAAATTTTTCTCCAATATAGTTGTAGACTGCTATTGAACGGTTTCTGATGTTCACTGGTTTCGGGGATAAATATGCCTATATTTTAGGAGGATTTATATGCGACCAACGCTATTACCCTGGTATATCGTTTTGCTGATTTCTATCCCTCAAACATTTCTCATTATTAAAATCGGGTTTCAGCTTTTTAACTTGTATTTAAGCTATTCAATAGCATTATTGTTGTCCTTGATAGTTGGTATTTTTGCGATCTTTGCAAGAGAATTACCACTCCCATTCGGAATTCATACAATGATACTTTTAGTGTCTTCAACACTATTATCAGCTATCGTTACAGGAAGCAACTTCTGGCACTGTTTTATTTCAATTGTTACCGGTGTACTAATTCTTGGAGTATTGGAGGGAGTATTGTTGCCAGTACTTCTTAAGATAACTGTGTACACTACAGATAGCTTGGTTTTAGAGCCCTGGTTGAACATATTATATTTTCTGCCTTCTGGTACCATTATGATGATATTTTATTACTTTGCAAAGAAACGTAATTATGTGATCTTTGATTTGAATTTGGATAGGGATTGATTGTGTTGTTTAAAAATGTTAGATTGCTTATTATTTCTACTATACTCATGGAAACTCTTTTAATTGTACTTATGAATCAACAAATATTTCTATCCAAGGATATCAATGATTTAAAGATGTTTTTACCATTTTTAAATTTAGTAGATTTAATATTGAGCGGTCTCGTTATTTTTTCAATCAAAGGTCTTGAAGAGAATACCAAGAAGGTTATGGAATTTAACCTTTTGAAATCGCACCTCCTGCAGGTGGAAGAGCTGTTGAATATTTTGCAAACCCAAAAACATGAACACAGCAGACATATCCAGACTATACAGGCAATGTTGTACCTGGAAGAAGTGGATAAAGCCATAGAATATATCGAAGGTATAGCGGAGAGTTATAGATATACGGAAGAAATAGTTTACGTAGGCCATCCTGCCATTACGGCTCTTTTAAACAGTAAGCGAAAAGTAGCTGAGACCAAGAAAATTGACTTTGCTTTTTCTGTAAAATGTGATATTGCAAATATGGATGTGCATCCTTGGGATCTGTGCAGTATATTGGGTAACCTTCTGGATAATGCCTTGGAGGCTGCACTTCAGGATCATGTGGATCACCGAGCATCTTTAGAAATAAAACATGAAGATGATAATTATGTGCTATATGTTCATAATACTGGGCCAAAGATCTCAAAAAGTGTTAAGCAACAGTTGTTTACAGCAGCCTACACTACCAAGGAATCCGAAGCTAGCGGATACGGCTTGTACCTGGTTAAAAAACTGGTGGACAGGTACCGAGGAAAAATTGATGTAATATCGGGGGAAGGGACAACATTTATTGTATATCTTCCTGATAGGGGTAGAGGGATAGATGATAAAAGCATTTGCTCAGAAAATTGCTGTAATCATGGGAGTTCTATTACAGGTTGAACAGGATAGGTTGGAAATTTTTTCTTATGGGTTGGAAATTATACTCGGAACATTTGCGCAACTAGCTTTATTATTATCTTTAATTATGGATACCTTCATAACGATCATGGTGTGCCTGATAGCTTTTGCATCGTTATGCTATTACAGAGGAGGTACCCACTTAAACACGTATTATGGATGTTTGACAGTTGGTATCTCTCTTTGTTTCTTGGCCTGGGCAAACTAGTAGGACAATTCTTAAATATTAAGTAATAATTTAATCTCTCACAAACCTCATTGACTAAAGGACATTTGTATACGCCAATTAGGAATCGCTCCACTAGTGCATGATGGCGTAAATATATACGCACCAATAATTTAAAAATAAGTATTATGTAGACAAAAGCTTATTAGCACATGTCCAGCGAAACGGTTTAGCTAAATATTGATTATAATAGTCAATAAACTGTTGAATACAATAGTTCCAGTTCTTGAACAGATGAAAAACTAGAGCGCCTATTGAGTAATCGCCGTTTTAAGATATTAAACCAAATTTCAATCTGATTGAGTCATGAGGAATGTTTAGGCGTATAGACAATACGAATCCGATGTGTTGGATCTGACAAAAACACAGCCCGACTTCAGGATTCCCTCTACCCCTTTTTTGGCCAACTCTTCTGTCGGGATTCCTTCCTGTTTTGCAACCCTTTTTACCAATGCCTCTGACTATGTGTTTCAGTTGATCCATGATAAAAATATGGAACTGTTTTGCATCAATCACCACTACCTCACGAAGATGTTTTAAGAAATCAGTTTCCGTCCGTGTAGATTAAATGAGCGGAGCAACAATTTCTCCAGTTAAGACGTTCCGTGAAGCGATTAAAGTGGTTGTTCCGTGTCTCTTATACTCTTGTTCGACACGCTCCTCTTGCTTTGGACGCATGGGCAGTGCCTTATGGATAGGGAATGTAAACGATGTTTAGAAAGTTTGCAGTGATGATGGTTCATGTTATGTCCTCAGTGTTAGCCTTTGTTGCCCACACTGAGGTAAGTCCGAATAGCTGGTTTATCACTTATAAACCAGACATACCGGAGAGTCTAAAAAACAAGGACTGATGTAAATGGTAAGTATTTTACTTCTAGAAGATGAGCATTACACTAGGAGGTTTCTTAAGAAGTTGGTATCTGAGAATCCTTTAGTAGATCGGATTATCGACACTGCGAGCGGTAAAGAAGCAATCAATATTGCTAGCGAACATAACCCTAACATTATACTATTGGATATAGAGCTGAACCCTGAAGAAAAGTTAAGCGGCATACAAGTTGCAAAAACAATATATGATTTTAATCCTGAAACATATTTTGTTTTTATAACCGGATATTCCCAGTATGCAATTGAATCATTCGCTGTCCATCCGTATGATTATATTCTCAAACCGGTGAAGAAAGGTAAAGTCAACGAAATCATAAGTAGCCTTGCAGATAAGATAAA
The DNA here is from genome assembly GCF_000024205.1 of Desulfofarcimen acetoxidans DSM 771. Lineage (NCBI taxonomy): Bacteria > Bacillati > Bacillota > Clostridia > Eubacteriales > Peptococcaceae > Desulfofarcimen > Desulfofarcimen acetoxidans. The sequence continues at coordinate 2,919,134 of NC_013216.1, read as the reverse complement.
AAAAAGAAATGCTACCAGGAATAATTCTGAAAAAATAATGATTAAGGTTAATAATGAAATAATTATGATAACCTTGAGTGACATCATATTTATTGAGAAGAATGGCAAATTTAACTTGATTCATGCCCGAAACAATATTTACAAGATACATCAAACACTGGGTGAACTGGAGGATAAACTTGGAGAGAATTTTCTCAGAGTTCATAAATCGTTCATAGCAAATATAGAAAAAGTTGTAAGAATCAGGGAAGTTGGTAACAGGTCGTACGAGGTTGGTTTTGACGGATATGATAAGGTTGCCTTAATGAGTCGGTATAAATTTGAGAAGCACAAACATCGTTTTATTCCTCTGTAATAAGAGGAGTATTTTTTGTTACTCTAATCTATCATCTGGCTATATACGTCCATTAAATGGTTATATAGGAAAAATCACTAGAATAACAGTAAATAACGTACTATAATTAGTTGAATTTCTTCTTCCGATAAGTACTCAAGTTATTTAATATTTGGATGTTCTTTTTTGCCTATAATGATATGGTATGCATGGTGATAATCCATAGCTACCCGTCCGTTTTTATGTTGATTTATACCTAATAACAGTTTCATTTATTTCATATCACCATGCTGTATATATCATTCTCTGATAACTTTGTAAGTTAAGCGTTCCATTCAGAAATAATCCTAATAATAGGCAACACATAAACCAAGGATAAATACTAGAATAAAAAAAATAACGATCTAACAAAAACTCACTGTTAGAATACTATATTTATCGGCAACTATCATTTGGTTACTTACAAGTTCCGTAACCGTCCACAGGTAACTGTGGTAAGTCATTCGAGGCTTTTGAAGGTAGTGTCTTAAATTTCCATTCCTTTTCCATCCAAATTGGTCTTAATTTGATTTGAAAAAATGTGCCTTAATGATTTATCTTGTCCGATATATTAACGTGATTTTGCGACCATCTTTTACTATAATGTTGGTTAAATAGAGGGTTATTGTAGTAAATTTACATAATTTATATTAAGTTAAGGAGGTGACAATATGATTCAATATCAAAAAATGCCACGGTACCCACCTAAATGGGGAAAAAATAATAGTGGCTCGGTAGGTAAACCGGGAAACAGCTTGCAACCGTATGCCCATAGTAACCTAGCCTGAACCGCTATTAATATTATTATATTATATGTATTTAAGAATTACAATATTCTATTCGGTTCAGGGATGCTGTAAATGAAACGACAAAAGACTGGTGTGAATTACCTATGGAGGTAAAAAGTGAGTAGGGTTTTTATGCTTTGTTTTCTGATGCTTAATTTGAGTATAGCTGTGCCAAATGTACTTGCAGCTATAAAGGTATTAAGGATCGACTAAAATATATCTTCCGATTCTTTGGTTGTATAAACTGCTCTTTTAATCGCTACATATATCGGCATAAAAAATGGGATTTTAAACTTTGAGAGTAGGATTTTATATTTCAGTCATTCTAAGTTGTTTCTGTATATCCCAACTCCCGCATTGTAAAAAAAAGAACTATAAAATAATGGTGTATAGGTAATGTTAATTACAACCATTAAAATATATGATCCATAAAGTAGAAGGAAAGGCCATGGAGATAATTTCTAGTTTAATTATCCCTTAGTGCGAGATCTGGGATGTATAGGTGAGATATTTAACTTAGAAGAGTGTAAATCCAATGGACTCTCTCAACTAAAATGTGGTTCGCAAGGTAACCAGGGGAGTCCGCAAAAACTATCACCCGAAGTTTAGCCTATACAAACCACATACCGGTATCAGCCTAAATTGTAGGAGTAAGGTTAATGCAAAGCTATGATAAGGGTGAAAATGGAAGTAATTTAATTAAGGTGTTTAAGCTGGGGAAAAGTCTGGCCTTTGCCTGTCCTTTGTCCAGCAAAGGCCAAATCATTTTTATTTTAGTCTAGTTGCTGTAAAGGTTAAATACGCAGGAGGTTACACTGTATTGAAAAAACTCTTAACTATTGTGCTAGCTGTAACCATTGCTTTTTCGATCTACGTTATCTGGCTTAAACGAAATGCAACGTGTTTGTCTTGTGGTATTGCTACTATTGGTCTGCCGGTAAGTCAGCTTACACTAGCTGTCTTTGCGTTAGTTGGATCATTAATTATTGCTTATAGTTATTACTTATCTCAGAAAATGCAAAAGTTTCAATTTGTATGCTTAGGCGTTACGGGGATTTTTGCTGCTGTTACATCTTTTTTAATGACATTGCAAATACACCGTAGCATCTGCTGGCCCTGTCTAACAACAGACATTTTGTTTTACTTGATCTTTGTTTTGATGTGTCTGGATGTGATCTACCAAAATAAGGAAAAAATAAACTTAGGAGGGATTAAGAATGATTAAGGTGCTTAGAAAATCATGGTATCAGTTTGTAGTAGCCTTATTAATAATTTCCATATTAGCATTACCAGGGATGATAGGTTTTACAACTGCATCAGCTGCGAATACATCTGGAGTTACTAAGCCAACAAAGGAAATTCCAGTAATTACAGGTGAGGATGCTGCACAGTATGAAAATACTTTAATCAAATTAGCAGACTCTCAAGGGATTAGCGCGGAATATCAATTGAATAAAGATGACATGGTAGTACAAGATCTTGATGCAGCATTGGGTAACGGTATTATTGGTGCATCAATACGAATAATTGATAATACGGGTCAGAAACGTATTAGTTATTTTGCGGCTCTTTTTAATAAAAAAGATGGTACTCTAATAAAAACAATAGCGGTTGTGTTTAAAAAAGACGGTAAATTATATGAAGGTACCTATATAGAAAATGGTACAAAAATGTTATGCCTTACAATGAAAGAAAATGGGGATACTGTTAAGGGTTACAAAGTAAATCCAGATGGTACTACGACTAACTTCACACCAGGGCAAATAGTGAATCCTCAAATGTCCATAAATAATGTTTTTTGGAATTGCTTTAGCAGTTGTCTAAGTTCTAGCGGTGTTGCTACATGGGTTGTAGCAATGATAGGGGCAGTTTGTACGTCGGTTTGTGAAGATTTCCCTAATCCTCCGGGTTGTGCTGCTTGTGCAGTAGCAACTGTTATTGGTTTGGAAAGTATAGCGTATTATTGTTTGTACGAATGTTGGTAATTTGACCGTGTTGTAGTGTAGAATTCTTTAAGGGTGTCTTAGATAAAAGACACCCTTAAAAATTACCAGAATTTTATTGAGGAGGATAACATGAAGGACACGAAGGATTATGGCAAGTTATTTTTGTTGCTGAGTTTGTTATCTTTAATTTTTGCCAATATAGCACATTGGTTTTTTCAAGGTGCTTTGGCTATTGGAATACCTTTATCACTTCTACTTTCTCTTATTTCTCTTATTATTTATACCATGAAAATATTTAAACAATAAAAAACATGAGGGTGTTAAAAATAACAAATGGACGGTTCGAGGCCACTGAGAAAATCCAGTCAAAGCACAAAAAGCATACCCACCTATGGTATAATTAAGTCACCACAACAAAATACGCACCGGAGTAATTCTTTTTATGTTGGTTGAAACCACCTCTAAATGAAGACGTGGGGACGGTGCTTCTGTCTACCATCTATCAAGACATTATTAACCCTATCTTTATTTATCTCAGAAATGGCTTGCTTTTCAATTGCTTCTTCGTTGCCATTTTTCGCCATTACATGTTGATTTCAATTTGATTCAGCTATGAAGTATGTTTGGGAGCGTAAACAAGTTGTATTTTGTGTGACTCATCTAATAGAAATTTTTCACGTGCCTCCATTGATTTTAAAATACCGGATTTGCCTTTTATGCTAAGAGTATCTATAATCTATGACAATTCCACTATACAAGATTGCTCTGCTACAAAACAGACTAAGGATTCTGATTTATGAGTGTTAAGCTGATCCATAATAAAAATATACCTTGCTTTAGGATCAATTGCTACCACATCTCGTAAGTGCTTTATTAAGTCTTCTTCCGTTCTTGTGGGTTGAATAAGTGGTGCAACAATTTCTCCTGTAACAATGTTTCGTGTAGTGATTAATCCGGATGTGCCATACCTTTTGTATTCTTGTTCACATCTTTCGATTTGTCCCGGTTTCATTGGCAATGTTGGATTAAGATGTCCAATTGCTTGTATACCGGTTTTCTCATCTGTACTAAAAACATGTATCCTTTGTTTTTCAAGTTCTGATGCGTTTTTATATGTTTGACATACTTTTTTTACCTGTTTTTTGAACAATTCAGGATCTTATATTTTTGAATTTAACCAACCTTTATGTAAGTGCGGCTTTAAATCTATTTCCTTTTTAAAAAACGTCTGATTTGCCGGACTGAAATGCTTTCAACAATACCTGTTTTAATAACTTCTACTCTTAATGCTGAAGGTGTCCAGTGACTTAACGGTATGTCCACAGATTCAGGAGATTTACATGACAATGAAATAATGTGAGCAACTTGCTCAGGGGTAATAATTAGTCGAAGACATGATTGATATAGTCACCAGTTTTTCAGCCAGTATGTACGGTAAACGCGGTGGGCGTGTAGCAAAAAATCTAAGTAAAATAATTGAACAAAAGGTGAGCGCCATTGAAAACAACAGTTAGAGACGTAATCCTTGAAACAACAGAGGAACAGAGAACAGTTTTGAACGAATTGCTACGGTGCAGCAATTCGTTGGTCATTTAAAAGACTTCTGGACGGATGGAAAACACAAGATATACGATTAGCGGTACAAGGAAAATTCAACCTTAACTCCCGACAGGCCAATGATGCAGTATTAGATGCACAACCAGTAATCTCCTCGCAGAGAGAACTGGTTAAACTTCACCATGGAAATGCTATAGCTAAAGTAGACTACACCCAAAAACAACTGGATAAAGCTAAATCACCCAAGAGACATCCAGACTTCAAAAGCGATTGGATAAAGAACAAAGAAAACATGTATACTGGCAAAAACACATAGATAGCAGTTCATTTCCCAATATAGTCTTTGGCGGTAAAAAACTATTCTAAAAACGCTGTAAAGGACTAATCAGTCGGGAAGAATGGCTGGATGCTCGAAATAACCGCTACCTTTCGCGAGGTGATAAGAGTAAAGGCGGCAACCTGAATACCAGGATATGTGTTATAAATGACAATATATACTTAGAGATAGCTACCGATCCCATAATAACCGGCAAGTCGGTTAGGTAACCGGATTACCGTGCCGATTTATCTGACACAAAAACCATCCAAGAAAACCAGTAAGATTAACGGTATAAACTATCGGCAAATGGTGCTGGATTATCTTAAAACAGGAGAAGCCTATAAGATAGAAATAATCCGGGAACCAACCCGGACGGTTTAGAGCATGTGCCGATTACCGGGGGCAGTTCAAAGAAAGCCTGTGGCAGTCGTTAAGCGAATGCACTTATGCCCGAAGTACCCGGCGAGAGAACTTGATTGGTGAAGCCGCAACTCACGTAGTAGATACTGCTCAAAAGTTAAACCGAGTACTGGTGGTTGAGGATTTAGCCTTTAAAGACATAAATCAGTAACAGCCAAATTTAACCGAATGAGTCACAGTTTTATTTGGTCAAAGATTTTAGAAATGATGGATTAGGATGTAAATATGAGAGAGTTTCAAAACCTCTAATAAAGGAGTTTATTAAAAAGAAAGAAGGATTTCTCAAGCTAACCAACTGGAAGCAGTGGAGTGTTGTGAAGAAATTTGCTGTTGTAAAACTTAAAAAATATACCAAGAAGGAGGTTGTGAAAATGAAAAGAGCATTGTCTGTTTTATGTCTGTTAGGATTACTATTATTATCATCATGTGTAACTGCATTCGCAGGTACAGATGCAGAAGATATTTTAACAAGTTACCTGAATGCAATTGTTAATCAGAATGTTGAAGAAATACTTGCTTTCGTTATAGATGAACGCTATTCGTCCGATGATTGTGATTTTCAAAAAGAAGAGTATACCCATTTTCTTAAAGAAAAGAAGCTAATTGATTACAAGATTACAAACATGTCCCAGGAGTCACCGACCCTAATAAATTTTGAGGCAATTTTAACATATGATAACGGAAGTATTGAAAAAGTACCCTTTGTGCTTAGATATGATAAGTCCTGGAAAGTTATTATCAACGCAAACTCATTAGAAAAAAACTATGAAGTTATTCAAGAAGGAATACAAGAACCGGAGGCAAATACCTCATCAAGTATAAGCGTATTCGCAGGTACAGATGCAGAAGATATTTTAACAAGTTACCTGAATGCAATTGCTAATCAGAATGTTGAAGAAATACTTACTTTCGTTATAGATGAACGCTATTCGTCCGATGATTGTGATTTTCAAAAGGAAGAGTATACTCATTTTCTTAAAGAAAAGAAGTTAATTGATTACAAGATTACAAACATGTCCCAAGAGTCACCGACCCTAATAAATTTTGAGGCAATTTTAACATATGATAACGGAAGTATTGAAAAAGTACCTTTTGTGCTTAGATATGATAAGTCCTGGAAAGTTATTATCAACGCAAACTCATTAGAAAAAAACTATGAGGTTATTCAAGAAGGAACACAAGAGCCGGAGGCAAATACCTGATCATCCTCGCAAGCAATTTCACCAGTAGCAACTACATTAGTATCTTGGGTTTTAGTGGCAGATCGGGTGGTGCCGTTTTCTATTCAACTGGTACATTCAATATTGATGGATTAACCGCAACCTTAACAGACCTAACTCAATCACACGATTATGTATATTTGAGTTGCCCTGTTGGAATTACCTATGCCGTTGTTAAAAAAAGGGATTTGGGGAGGTTCTATGTGGGGACGAAAAAAGGTTAGTGGTGAAGTAACATCTCCAAAAAATTACCCTATATCGGGAGCAGGCAGTTATACAGGTGCACAAATAAGATTCACAACTGATACGTGTACAAAAACAAACAGTTTGGGATATCGGGGAGATGGACATCTCGCTAAATAACAAGTTAAAGAACAACCAATAGCACACTGCCTTTATATTTTTATATAGGCCTAAAAAGAATGCAGGTAGATTTTTAAACTACATCCTTTATCGGGTAAGAATAAAGATTTCTATAGAATTGATAGCTTTGAATTGTACGGACTGACACCGTTTTAACTAAACCCCGCCAGAATTCCCCCACCTCTAAGGTGGTGGGATGAATGGCGGCCTTGTTTTGTGTACTAATAAAATGTTTGCCAAAGCCTCTATGATGTGGCAAAATATAATCAGACGCAATAACGAAAGGTTGATTATTATTGAGCAAACTTGATACAAATAGTCACTCAGTCTTCTTACTCACATATCATCTGATTTTGGTAGTAAAATACCGCAGAAAAGTTATAAACGACACAATAGCAAACCGTATCAAAGAAATTGGTGAGTATATTGTACCAAAATATAATATTAGTTTTCTTGAATACAAACATGACAAAGCACACACACATATTGTTCAAGGCTCACCCTAATTATGGAAAGAATATTTTTGGTCGTAAAGTTTTTGTCTTCTAACTACAGGTGGTGCACCCATTGAAGTAATTAAGAAGTACATTGAAACCCAGGGTGAAAAGAGGTGAATCATTTGCAAATTGTCTACCGGTTTGAAATGCGTCCGACCAAAGAGCAACAGAAAAAAATGTTTCACACACTAAAACTTTGCCGGAAACTCTATAACTGGTCTTTATCTGAGCGTCAGCGTGTGTATAAAGGAACCGGCCAGGGGTTGACATATAATAAACAGCAGAATATGCTGCCGGGCTATACAAAAGAACATCTGGAATACAAGCAAGTTCATAGTCAGGTAATGCAGGATACTTTGCGCCGGGTAGACTTTGCCTATCAGCGGTTTTTTGCCAAAGAAGCTGGATACCCCCGGTTCAAAAACCGTGACCATTACACATCATTTACCTATCCCCAGGTGGATGCTGTAAAGAAAACTTTCTCTAAGCCAGGTAAAATCTATCTCTCTAAGATTGGTTTTGTAAAAATGACAACTCACCGGGAATTTGATGCCAGTCAAATATCCAGGGTTAACATAAAGTATCACGGTGGTAAGTGGTACGCTAATTTGACCGCCGAAGTGGAAGTACTCGAAAATCTTACCGACAGTACCAAATCCATTGGAATAGACGTGGGCCTTGAACATTTTGCGGTATTGTCTGATAGTACAGAAATAGAAACCCCAAAATACTATCGTAAATCAGAAAGGAAGTTAGCCAAACAACAGCGAAGACTTTCTCGCAAAAAGAAAGGTTCTAACAACCGAGGGAAAGCTAAAACTAAAGTGGCTAAACTTCATGCTAAGATAACTAATCAACGGAAAGACTTTCTACACAAGACCAGTCTAGACGTGGTTCAGAGCCATGATATTGTCTTCATGGAAGACCTAAAGATCAAGAACATGGTCAAAAATCACTACCTAGCTAAAAGCATTCATGATGCTTCATGGGGTACATTCAGAAACCTTGTGGAGTATAAATGTCACAGATATGGTAAAATATTTCTTCCTGTCCCTCCTCATGGCACTTCCCAGACATGTCTTTGTGGTGCCAATGTGCCAAAGGATTTGAGTGTCAGAGTGCACCGGTGTCCTGCTTGTGGAATGGTTATGCCTAGGGATTTGGTGTCAGCCATATTGATAGAACGTCGTGGCTTAGAAATGCTAGCGGCTTAGATATATAGTTATAGGGCGGGGACCGCCCGAAATCATGCCTGCTGGAGGCCGTGTAAGACCTATTGCTCTTTGTAATGGTAGGCCGTGGCTGATGAATCAGGAAACGCTCGTTGATGTTCCTTTGGAAGCCCCCGTTTCTTAGTGGAACGTAAGCGGGGGTAGTTCACAAATGGTGTCAGTTTTATTTGGGTTGGCGGATTGCCATATTGTTTTGATATTTTCTGACCGACAAGCGAACCTGTATGTTACCAATTACGTTAACGAAGTATAAGTACAGTGGCTTTACGGTGCGTCTTGGTAAAGCGAAATCCCTGACTTTGACACCTATCTGTTTATTAAAACCCTTATAGAATAAGGGTTTTAAATTTTTTAGATGTGAAAATTGCCACTACAAAAGATCATTTATTATTAAATGGTCATCTCCTCCACAGGTGTAATATTTGGGGGTGATTTAATCCGTAATAACTTTAAATAAGGCGTATGTTTACAAGTTCTGCTGTATTTTATATAAATAAGGAACTATAATTGATCATTTAATATCTCTAGGAAATTTTGCCTGAGGGCTTTTGTCTTTATAGAAAATCACTCCTGAAAACCCACTGGCTCGTCCCGTGGATGAAAGGAGCGGTCGCCCGAAGGGTGACAAATATATACACAGACATTTCCTCTATTGTATAATTGGATCAAGGAAAGAAAAACAAAACATTATGCATAGAATATTAACTATCATATAGTGTTTTGTCCAAAGTACCGTGGTTCCTACTGAAATTGCAAGGATAATTAAAAGCATTACCGCTAACAGAATATTTGATGCTTTTCCTTGGCTTAAAAAGAAATATTTCTGGGGCAGTGGGTTATGGATCAGGGATTAGTATATAAGTACTTCCGGTAATGTCAGTGCAGAAACTATTTGTAAATACATTGAAGCACAGAAATCTCCCGGAAGGAGGTGAAATTCTGAAAGAAATTCTTTCATGACGTTTTGTGCCTTGAACGAACGCATGAGCCAGTGGGCTTTTGGTCAATTACGCAATATGCTGGAGCACAAGCTTAAATGTCACGGTATTATTACAAATGAAATAAATAAGAAAGAGGTGTTATGTATGTGGTTTTTAAAAACCCAAGAAGAAGTTTTAAAAGAATTAGATGCGAACCCCTTAACTGGTCTTACCAGCGAGGAAGCCAAGACAAGGCTTAACCAGTATGGTGAAAATAAACTAAAGAGTAAACCTAAAAAAACTTTAATTTTGCAATTCTTTGCGCAACTTAAGGATATGCTTGTTTATGTACTTCTGGGAGCCGCTGTAATTACCCTGTTCATAGGTGAATATGTTGATGCAATTATTATAATGTTAGTTGTTGTTTTAAATGCAATAATTGGAGTGGTGCAAGAATACAAAGCTGAAAAGGCAATTGAAGCACTGCAGCAAATGACTACTCCAAAATCACTTGTAAGACGTGATGGGGAAGTCAAAGAAATTAATTCAGAGGAAATAGTACCCGGTGATATTATTATTTTAGATGCCGGTAGATTTGTGCCAGCTGATTTAAGATTGATAGAAAGCGCTAATCTTCAAATAGAAGAATCATCCCTAACCGGGGAATCTGTCCCTTCTGACAAGAATGCAAAAGATATTTATGAAAATCCGAAAACACCGATAGGTGACAAGTCTAATATGGCTTTCATGTCTACCCTTACTACCTATGGTAGAGGTGAAGGTGTTGTTGTCGCAACGGCCATGGATACAGAGATTGGTAAAATTGCAGAGATTCTTGATGAAGATAACAATGAAATGACCCCTCTGCAAAGGAGATTAGCTGAGCTTGGAAAAACACTTGGATTTATTGCAATTGGTATATGTACGTTAATATTTATAATTGCTCTCCTTCAAAAAAGAGATTTGTTTGAAATGTTTTTAACCGCGATTAGCTTAGCAGTGGCAGCAATTCCCGAAGGATTGGCAGCTATAGTTGCTATTGTGTTAGCTCTTGGAGTTGCTAAAATGTCTAAAATCAATGCCATAGTAAAAAAGCTTCCTGCGGTTGAAACCCTGGGTTCTGTTAATATCATATGCTCAGATAAAACAGGTACTCTTACTCAAAATAAGATGACAGTAGTTAAGTATTATACTTTTAATAAATTGACTGAAGTACCTGAAGTAGGAGTAAATCTTAAAGCTTCCGATAACGAAAAAGAATTGATTAAGTCGTTTGTTTTATGTTCGGATGCTACTTATGAAAATGATCAAGGCACCGGAGATCCTACTGAAATAGCTTTACTGATATTAGGTAATAAATACAACCTTTCACAAATAAGTTTGAGTGCAAATTATAAGAGGATTTCTGAAAAGCCTTTTGATTCCGACAGAAAGCTAATGTCAACTTTAAATGAAGAAGGAACTGGTTATAGAGTACATACAAAGGGTGCAATTGATAATTTAATGTCAATTTCCAATAGTGTTCTTATAGATGGCAAGACAGTTCCATTAACCGAAGATATCAAAGCCAACTACTTGAAGGTAACAGAAGAAATGTCGGATGATGCTTTAAGAGTTCTGGGTGTCGCATTTAAGGATACAAGAAGCTTGATAGAACCGGAAGATATGGAAAAGGATCTAACTATAATTGGACTTGTTGGTATGATTGATCCTCCAAGATCTGAAGTTAAGAATTCCATAAAAGAAGCAAAAATGGCAGGTATTACACCTGTAATGATTACCGGTGACCATAAAAATACAGCGGTTGCAATTGCTAAGGAGCTTGGAATTGCAGATTCAATAGAGCAGAGTCTAACAGGTGCTGAAATTGATCAACTATCAGAAAAGGATTTCGCAAACAGAATAAATGATTACAGAGTGTTTGCCAGAGTATCGCCAGAACATAAGGTTAAGATAGTAAAAGCTTATAAATCACAAGGAAATATAGTATCCATGACTGGTGATGGTGTAAATGATGCTCCCGCATTAAAATATGCTGATATAGGAGTTGCCATGGGAATAACTGGTACCGATGTTTCCAAGGGTGCTAGCGATATGATATTAACAGATGATAACTTCACTACAATTGTTCATGCAATCGAAGAAGGAAGGAATATATATAATAATATAAGGAAGTCTGTGATATTCCTATTATCCTGCAATCTAGGAGAGGTTATTACTATATTAGCTTCTATCCTCTTCTTCTGGCCAGTACCTCTTCTGCCTACCCAGATTCTATGGATAAATCTAATAACCGATACATTGCCAGCTATTGCACTTGGAATAGATCCCGGAGATAAGGATGTGATGAGAAAGAAACCAAGAGATCCAAAAGAAAGTTTCTTTGCTGATGGTGTAGGGCTTAGAGCTATTTTCGGTGGTGCATTGATCGGTATACTAACCTTGGCAGCTTTCAACTTTGGATTAAGAGAGTATGGATATAGCCTTGGATCAAGAAATATACCAGAAGATGTAACAACATATGCTAGAACAATGGCATTTGTGGTACTTGCTGGTTCTCAACTGTTCTATTCATTAGCCATGAGAAACTCAAGTAAGTCAATATTCCAAATCGGAATATGTTCAAATATGTATCTAATTGGTGCAATAATAATAGGATTTATTCTACAGCTTGGGGTAATATCCATACCATTTTTGGCAAATGCGTTTAAGGTGCATAATTTAAGCTTAGTAGATTGGAGCCTGGTTGTATTTATGGCAATAATTCCATTAATAGTTAATGAAATAACTAAACTATTTATAGAAAATCGCTCCTGAAAAACCAAGGGCTCGTCCCAGAGGATGTTTACTGTTTTACAAGTTGTGATACCAGAAATCCCATGTGTAATAATATAGTTACAATTTAAATACCCATATAAAATAATTAGGCTAATAAAACACATTAGGTATCGTCAAAGCATTCGGGAGGCGCTACAAATGAAACGGTATGTAACCATTTTTTTATTAGGAATGATTATAATTTTTGGGGCAGGCTGTTCGAATACAACAAAAGGCATAAATCTTGTACAGGAAACCAATAATTCTAACATGACAACCAGTCAAAAAGTTTCTAAAAAGTACATTGAGAATAAGGGTTATAAAATTGTTTCATACGATGGTATATTCGAAAAATATGTACTAACAAAAGAAAAGATAATCCAAGAACCATATATAGAAGAGTGGGCAGTACAGTGCTTTGACCCCAAAAAATATCTTCTTAAAAAAATAACTGTTGAAAAGTTCACCGTTCAGAACCACCCTTTAGATGAATGGACTCCATTGAGTCATTTTGTTGATATCCAATCAACAGGAAAAACTGCAATATATGTTTTTATGGTGGATAACAAAGCTATAGGTGGTTATTCCAGACCAGCAGTTAAGGAAGGCAAAAATAAACTAGGAAAAGAAATGGTCTGGTCTGTAGATGGCAAACATTTTCCTGATTTAAACCCTCATCTTAATTTTGAACAGTGGAAAAAATCTTGGCAGGAAAAGTTTGCGTAATAAATGGAAGGAGCATTTTGTGTATTGTGGGCTCAGAATACTCGCAGCAATGGCATTAATCGACCGCCTAATAAGTAATCTATAACAGGAGTGAGAAAACTATGGTTATTAGAAAAGAAAAAACGGAAGAATTTTCTCAAATATATGATTTGGTTAAAGTTGCTTTTCAAACAGCGAAAGTTACAAATGGTAAAGAACAGGATTTTGTTAATCAGTTGCGCTTGTTTTGTTTGCGTTTTGCTATCGGTACCCCAACCTAAAAAAAGTCCTGTAGGATTACTACAGGACTAACTAATAATTGGCGAACGATTAACAAGAATGGTTTTTGTTATTTTAGACCTGCTTTTGTAACGATTGTTTCAGCTACATCTTCAACACTGTTAAACGGGAAATCAATACCTTCCTATTTAAGTATTTCTTATGTTATTATGCTACTAAAACACTAATTTATCTGTAAACTACTTTACAAGAAAACTTGTTTTTTAGCGGTTGAGATTAATAATTGGTTTATAAATAACAATTCCGTGCTGTTGTAAAAATTTCATTTTAATGATTTTGGTCATTGGTACTTATACTTCTTTGAGATATAATGATACATAAAATTATATAGCTATTTAATTATTTCATATGTTAATAAATTTACAACAGGGAGATTATCTTAATGAAAAACCGTTGTCTTTGCTTGAAGGACTTTCCTTTATTTGAGTGTGTGGAGCAGCAGGTTTTCAGCCAGGTTTGCCTTAAAGCTGCGGCCAAGAAATATTACCAGCGTGGAGATGTTTTATTTCACCAAGGGGACCCCACTGATAGTTTGTTTTTGATTAAAGAAGGTAGTTTTAAATTGGTGCGGGTAAATGAAGAAGGTAAAGAGGCTATTTTACAGGTGGCCGGCAAGGGTGAGGTACTGGGGGAGGCAGCCCTGTTTAGAAAAGGTACTCAGCCGGCTTCCGCTATAGCCTTGGAAACTGCCCGGGTTTGTTCTCTCAGCCGTCAGAGCCTGGAACAAATTATTAGAGAATCGCCGGATTTGGCCATGCAGGTTATTTTTAGCCTGGGTAACCGGCTGTATGATACATGGGAGCAAGTAACTGAACTACGCACCGGATCGACTCGGGAAAAGGTGCTAAACTTGTTGATCCGTTTATCCATAGAACATGGTGAACCTTGCCCTGAAGGCACTAAAATCAAATTATACCTGACCCAACAGGATATTGCCGATTTCGTCGGAGTATCAAGGGTGATGGTGGCCCAAACGTTAAAAGAGTTGTCAACCAGGAATTACATTGACAGAGTTGAGAAATATTTTGTACTCAAGGATCGCTGTTTTTAATCCCTGAGTGTAAAATATTTAACAGCGCCTTCTCATTTTAGATAGTAATATTATATTAAATAAAACAGAGGAGGTTTTTAAAAATGGGCTGTAATTGTTGTGGATGCAACACATTATTAACACCGGAAATCAAGGAAGTTATTGCACAATCCGCCTTTGTACCCATTGCCACTTTGTCCGAGGATGGGCAACCCCACTTGATCGTGGTGGGTAAAGTTAAAGAGGTAAGGAATGATAATACTCTGGTTTTTGGTGTCTATAAGATGGAGAAAACCCGCCGGAACATTGCTGAAACCGCAGTAATGCAGGTGGCCGTGGTGGCGGGGAAAAAGGGCTACCGGCTCAGCGGTAAGGCCTGGACCGAAGGTGAAGAAGTGTTCTTAACAGTAGAAAAAGCTGATGCTTTGTTATAATGCCACACCGGTGATGAAAAGGAAATGCAATTATTTAAAGCTAAATATTAAACAATAGTATCAACATTCATATGGAACGATGTTATCTTTATATAACTAAAATTATTTTATAGAAAACCCGATAATCTTTGAAATACAAGGGATTATCGGGTTTTTGTTTTATTGCCGCAAAGTAGGACACTAACAGACGTTAAAAGGCCAGGCATCATATGGCTGAATATATCTTATGGGAAAAGAGATTATTTGTGCCTGTCTAACCTAAAAAAAATATAAAAAATTTTAGAGGAAATAGTTAGTACATGGAGAAAATTAAATAACTAAGGTAATATAACGAAGACGGTGTGATAATATATGTTGCTTTTATTATATGGAACAAAAGAAGCAAGGGAACTGATGGGTTTACTTGTTGCCGGTGGCTATAAAGTATATGCTGCTGTTGCTACTGAATATGGCCTGGATATTGCCAGGCAGGATGGGGCATTAGATGTTTTTCCGGTAAATTCCCGCCAGAATGACCTGGAGGAATTACTGGTCAACAGGAGAGTAACAACTGTTATTGATGCTTCTCAGCCTTTCCCCAGCGATCTATCCAGTGCTGCTTGTAAGGTTTGCCGAAAAAATAATATTTATTATATTCGGCTCCAGCGTAAAGAAACAAAATTACCTGAAAACAAGCTGGTCTATCCTGTTAATTCCTGGTCTGATGCTGCGATGAAAGCTTCTGAGTTAGGAAAAACCATTTTTTTAACTACCGGGAGCAATGGTTTGGAAATATTTACTCAGGCCCGGGTTATGAAGGGAAAAAGAATTGTCGTTCGGGTCATACCGGAGCACAAGGTAATTAAAAAGTGCCAGGATTTAGGGATTAGCCCTAAAGATATTGTAGCTTTGCACGGGCCGTTTTCCACTAAGTTTAACAAAGCTATATTTAAAGCCTACCGGGCGGATGTCATCATTACTAGAGACAGCGGACCGTCCAGCGGCACAAACAATAAAATACTGGCTGCCCTTGAGTTGAAGATTCCTGTGGTGGTAATAAAACGTGACTCTTCCGAGGATACAAATGTTGTATACGACTACAAAGAGGTATTGAATTTGCTTCAAAAAATCAACCCTTTGCAAAAAATATAATTAGATAGTATAATTTGTTAATACTGGCGAAAAGTGATAAGAGTTGGGAAAAGAGATGTCTTGATAATTAATGAAAGAAAGTTTTAATATACTGTCATGATCGGACAGGGGAAAGGTGATCAGTATTATCTACCCGAATTTATATGTCGATTCATTGTTTGACATTAATCTGCAAGATCTAAAAAAGCAAGGAATAAGAGGAATTATTTTTGATTTGGATAATACCATAATACCCAGGGATCAGAAGTATTTTTCTGCTGATATAGCTGGGTGGTTGCTTGAATTAAAAGAACATAATTTCAAACTTTGTATCGTTTCCAATAACAGGCGCCAGCACAGAGTCAGTTATCTGGCGCAAGCACTTGACATACCTTATGTTTATAAAGCAGGTAAACCAGGACGCAAAGCTTTCCGCAGAGCTATGCAGCTTTTGAATACAGATGTCAGTGATACTGCAGTTGTAGGTGATCAGGTGTTTACAGATGTTTACGGGGGAAATCGTTTAGGACTATTCACTATTTTAGTTGTGCCTTTGCCTGGAAAAGAATTTTGGGGAACTACTTTTTTCAACAGGCGCTTAGAAAAGCTGGTTCTGGCAAAGATAAAAAAACGTTTGTCTTAACCTATAATTTACATGAACTTAAGGCCGTTTATAGGGCCTTTTAGTTTTGGAGGTGCTATATGCCTTTTCTAAACATTACCGGAGCTACAAAGATATGCGGGATTATAGGTGACCCGATAGAGCACTCCTTTTCTCCTTTTATGCATAATGCTGCTTTTGCTGCTTTAGGTTTAGATTATGCTTATGTTCCTTTTCATGTAAAAAGAGATAATTTGTCCGATGCTCTAAAGGCAGTAAGGGCTTTAAATATAAAGGGAATTAATGTTACTGTGCCTCATAAGCAAGCAGTTTTGCAGTATTTGGATGAAATTTCATCATCTGCCTCTCTTATTGGTGCAGTTAATACCGTTGTTAATAATCATGGGTATTTAGTTGGTTACAATACTGACGCTCCCGGCTTTGTCCGATCTTTGAAGGAACAGGCGGGATTTTCACCGGAAGGAGCCGGCATATTTATTCTGGGAGCCGGTGGTGCTGCACGTGCAGTTGCAGTTGAGTTGGCGTTGTCTGGGGCCTCCTTAATTCATATAGCTAACCGAACAGTTGATCGTGCGGAGGAAATTGCCGGGTTAATTGAAGGAAATACAAGCTGTTCCTCAAAAGCTTATTCACAGCAAGATTTATCTCTAAGCAAATTAATGAAAGACGCTGATTTAATAATCCAGACTACTTCTCAAGGCATGTATCCGCGGGTAACGGAGCTGCCGGCTTATCCTCTGGATGCATTTCATGCCGGGCAGTTGGTGTGTGATTTGATATATAATCCAAGGCAAACTATATTTTTGCAGATGGCGGAACAGTGTGGTGCTAAGACTTTAAACGGCATGGGTATGCTTTTATACCAGGGGGCTCTAGCCTTTGAATACTGGACGGGTTTGGCTTCTCCGGTGGAAATAATGGATCAAGCTTTAAGGCAGGTGATATAGTTGTTTAATATTGTAATGATAGGCTTTATGGGCACGGGTAAGACTGTTGTTGGCCGTCGTTTGGCCGCGCTCTTAAAGAAGAGGTTTATAGATACTGATACGGAAATAGAAAGAATTACTGAAAAAACGATTGTGCAAATATTTGCGCAGGACGGTGCTGTTCGTTTTCGTTCTGAAGAGTCTTTGCTGGTTAAAAAATTGGAGGATCAGGATAATCTGGTTATATCTACGGGCGGGGGTATAGTTTTAAACCCGGAAAACGTTGTATCGTTAAAGAAAAACGGCATTTTAATTGCTTTGAATGCACCTCCGGAGGTAATATATCAAAGAGTGAGACACAAGCGCAGCAGGCCGTTGCTGAATAAAGGTGATGCTTTAATTAAAATTAAGGAACTGTTTGCTGAACGGGAATATGCCTATGATGTGGCAGAATACAGGGTGGAGACCGGGGACAAGCAGGTGGATGAAGTGGTGCAGGAAATTATTCTATACTTAAAAAATAAATACAACATGAGAATATGATTAATTATTTAGTTGAAAAATTAAATATACCAAAGCATTTTTTACCTCAATACGGTGTCGTACCTATAGAACTTTCCGGCAACACTTTGTTCCTGGCAATGACTAAGCCTTTTAATATTATGGCCATTGACGATTTTTCCGCTGTTACAGGACTAAGAATTGAACCGGTTGCTTTTGAACCGGATAAAATAAATGAACTGCTGCGGGAATATGAAAGGAAAGCTCACTTGGGCGTCAGCTCCGTAACGGTCAAGCCGGAGGGCAGTCCTGCTGAAAATGCTCAAGCCGGCAGCTTATTTAAAAACGCGCTAGCGACACAGGTTGAGCCTGCTGAATATTTTTCTGTTTCTGAGAGCAGCAGTAACATCATTACCATTGACAAACCTGCCCCGCAGGTTTTAAATGATCCGGCCAATGGTTCGGCCTCGGAAATATTAGAATACATTTTATACTTTGCCGCAACAGATAAAGCCAGCGATATTCATATCGAGCCACAGGAAAAGCATGTCAGGGTGCGCCAGCGTTTAGACGGTATGTTGAGAGAAATGCAAATTTTTCCTCTTGCTATTAAGCTCTCCTTAATTTCAAGAATTAAAATTTTATCCCAGCTTGATATCGCTGAAAAACGATTGCCGCAGGATGGACGGATACCAATTATGGTTAACGGGCAGCACATAGACCTGCGGATTTCAACTATTCCGACGATAACGGGGGAGAAATGTGTTTTACGCTTTCTCTATAAAGATCACAAGGTGATTGATTTAAACGGTCTGGGTTTTACGGAATATAACTTAGACAGGTTTCATAGAATTATTAGAAAGCCCCACGGGATGGTTTTATTGACCGGGCCTACCGGCAGCGGTAAAACTACTACCATGTATGCGGCCCTAACGGAAATCAGTACTGTGGAAAAAAATGCTATAACAATAGAAGATCCTGTTGAATATAGCCTGACTGGAGTAAATCAGATTCAGGTTAATCCGGTGGCGGGATTGACCTTTGCCGCCGGGCTGCGTTCAATCCTGAGACAGGATCCGGATATTATTATGGTGGGAGAAATACGCGATCAGGAAACGGCGGAAATTGCGGTTCGGGCCGCAACAACGGGACACCTGGTGCTGTCTACCATGCATACCAAAGATTCCTCGGGCGCCGTAATCAGACTTATTGATATGGGGATAGAGCCATATTTAGTGGCTTCCTCCGTTTCAGGTGTGCTTGCCCAGCGATTGGTCAGGGTGCTTTGCCCTCAATGCCGTGTCAAGTATGAGTTGCATTTGTCCGAACAAGAGAAACATATGTGGGGGATAGAGGATAAAGATGCGGTGGTTTTGTTCCGTGAGAGTGGCTGTGAAAGCTGTAATTTCACCGGTTACCGGGGTAGAACCTGTATTTCCGAGGTATTGCCTCTGTCACGCAGTATTAAAAAATTGATCAACCGACAGTATTCTGAAGATGATGTCAGAGAGCAAGGTTTGCGGGAAGGTATGCTGACTCTCATGAAAGACGGGATTAACAAAGCCCTGCAGGGTCTTACTTCCATAGAGGAAATTATGAGGGTTTGTTTTGAGGAGGAATAGTATTAATAGGTATGCACTGCCTAGGAGGCAGGGCTTTTTTTGTGAAATTATGCTTATATTGGATCTATGGATAAGTTAAGGTTGGTAACGCATAATTTCCAGCGGGCACAAGTGTCCGTGGCTGTTCGAAAGTTGTTTAAGGTGACTTTCTTGTTTTGTATTTCCCATAGACTTTTATCTTTATTAATTTAGGATAAGTTGTATAAATTGTGCATGAATGCCTGTACATATTTTCAGCACTTTGATAAAATAATCACAAGCATATTAATTGATTGGTTTGACAAGATGTATATAATATTAAAAATAAATTTACCTGATTTGGAAAGTATAGTTATTGAGGCCCTATTTAAATAATAGTTGAGGAGGAAGATGATATGCTTTCTTTTTTTGGTAGTAGGGAAAAAATAGCCATACCCAGAGGTGATATAGGGGCAAGAATGGATTTTTCGTATGCTATACAGGATTTTTCTTTGGCACATAGCGAGTTAATGGCTTTTAGGGTGACACTGAAAGTTAATGAATTGGCTCAAATGGCTAATGATTTAGCAGCTACAACTGAACAAATGTCTGCAACTGCGGAGGAAACATCTGCTACGGTGGAACAAATAAGTGCCGGAATGCAGCATTTAAAAGCTAGGGAAATAGAGAATTTAAATAAAGTAACAGCTCTGAATAAATTGTCTGAAGAGGTAATGCTGAGGTTGAATGAAATGGTGCACAATGCCACAGAGCTTCTAGTTCAGATTAAGGATGTGGATAACATTAGTCAGAATGTATCAGAAATAGCTGATCAGACTAATCTCTTATCATTAAACGCGGCTATTGAGGCTGCACGAGCCGGCGAGCATGGCAGGGGTTTTTCAGTAGTAGCGGAAGAGGTGCGAAAACTATCTGATCAAACGAAGAATGCTGTTAAGGAAGTAAAAACCATATCAAGCCAAATGAATAATAAGGCTCTGTACACTGGTGATAATGTTACTAGCGTAAAGAGTGCTTTTGACAGATATATATCAGAAACTACAGTGGTAGCGCAAATGACTAAGGAAAATCTTGAACAGGTCGAGGAGTCTGCCGGCGCGTCGGAGAATATTGCGCAAGCGGCGCAGCAGCAGGCTATAGCTATGGAAACTCAGGCCAGGGTTTCATCTGATTTAGCACAGGCCACAGATTTTGGGGAGATGTTAAAAAATGACGCGGAGCGTTTAACCAGGTTATTAAAGCCCCATATTAAAGGAACTGAAACTGAACATATTTTAAGTATTTTGGGTGCCAGATTAAAAGATCATGCTGAATTTCTAAGAAAAACTATTGAGAGCGCAGGAAAAGGTGTAAGCTTAATAAGTCATCAGGAATGTGCCTTCGGGAAATGGTACAGAAAAGAGTATGATAAATACAAAAATATTAGGGAGTATATTGATATTGATGAACCACATAGGCTGTTTCACGAGATGGCCAAAACACTTGCCATAGACAGTAACGTAATAAATGTTAGTAAAGTTGTTGATGCATCAATGGATATTTTAGAGGCATTCTTAAAATTATCGGAGGTAATTGAGTAATAATTTAATTAAAAGACCAGTTTGTGACAACAGCTTGTCGAGTTCCAGTGGTGAGAGCCGTGAACCGGTGCTTAATCGAATTTTTTTCTTTTGCCCTGTCAATAGAGACAGGGCTTTTTATGTTTTTGCTTAAATTACTTAATTTTTAATGGGCATCACAAAAACTTACTTGATGCATAAGCTGTAATGCAATTAAAAAGTTATTCGTGAACGGGGGTATTAAGTATTGAGAATTATTACAAATTCAGATCAGGATGCCAGAATTAAACTTGAACAGTATGAATTATTTGTAGTAGAAATTTCCTATAATCCTACAACCGGAGTGCATTTATCAGGTCCCTCTTTTCAAAAAATAAAAAATGCTATAGTTATAAATGAAACATACTATTCAGATAACCCCAAATTGGTAGGCTCCCCAGGGAAAATGGTTTATTTAATGATGGCTACGGTACCTGTATCGTCAACATTGTATTGGTTCTTTAGTTCGTCAAATTATGTTTCGGAGTTTAATTTTAAATTAGTTGTCTTACCGCAGAAGCGAAAGGACTAAACCAAGCTGTAATAAAATATATATCATCTATTTCAATAGGCTTTTGTTATGTTAACAAAAGCATTTAGAGAGATTTATAAAAATAATAATTCAATGGAAAACCGAAGGCCCCTTTCGCCTCCGGTTTATTCATCTTTCTCCTCAATTCTTTCTAACCCAATACTATCCAAAATCTCATTAATCAATTCTTTAGTCAATTTTTCCACCCCCTCCCATATAGTGACTTGACTATATTACCACTAATAAAACAAATTGTCAATAAATTACTTGACTTTATCTGACTAAGAAAGTGGTTTTAAGAGACTTTCGAGCAGTCATGGGCACTCGTTCGTGCTCGTCGGAAATTATGCAGTACTAACATTGTTTGTGCAATATGAGTTTGTATTCCGTTATGTAATGGCTTATCCACGGCTCCATCATAAGCATAATCTTCCAGAGTATAAAAGAAAAACTCCGCAAAGCGGAGTTCAAAGGAGGATATTGGGTAGTAGAGTATATATATTAACGGCTGGACCGGGGTTTTAAAAACAGCTGACTTTTAATTTCATTCTAATATTACTTTCTGAAGCTTAAAGAAACATTAAATTTCTCAATTTTTTTATTGAGCCGCCTTGCTTTCCAGCAAATCTACCGCTTCCTGTACGTTTAAATTATTATGGATGATGCCATGTGCCGCGGCTAGCAGTGCTTCCGGGTGGGGACTCTGCCAGACGTTCCTGCCCATTACTATACCGGCAGCACCGTTTTGCATCGCGCCATGAATCATGGCTAAAGTATCTCGGTCTGTATCGCATTTTGGTCCGCCGGCTATCAATATGGGCACAGGACAACCGGTCACTACCCGGTCGAAGTTTTCTTCCGTGTAGTAGGTTTTTACAAGGTCAGCCCCATGTTCGGCGGCTACCCTGGCACCCAGGCCAATGAATTTAGCGTCTTTTTTCTTTTCTTCATTGATTTTGCCTAATCCCACCACACCCAGCAGCGGGACATTCCAGCGATGGCATTCTGTTGCTGCCAAGGCCATCTGAATGAGAGTTTCGTGTTCCGAAGGAGAACCGATAAAAGCAGAAGCGGCTGTGGCGTCAGATCCCAGGCGGAGGGCTTCTTCTACATCGGAGGTTAAGCCCTCTCTGGTCAGCTCCGGTCCGACAATTGTGGCACCGCCGCTGATTCTTAAAAAGGTGGCGGGGTTATTTACCGGCTCAAAAGCATGTACATAAATACCTTTAGTCAGGAGCCAGGCATCCACCAGATCAGGTGCATCCAGTTTTTTTACCGTACTCTTGACATCCATTATGCCCGTCATAGGGCCAAGCGCCATGCCATGGTCTATGGCCAACACCAGCGCTTTGCCGTTGCCCTTGCGGAAAATTCGTTTCATTCTCGCCTGAAAACCATTCATTTATTTATCCCCCTTATATACTCAAAACTCCGCGAATCATTTCACGGTTTTTTACCTTTTCCACAGCCTCTAATAAATTATCCAGGCTGAAACGGTGCGAGATCATATCTTTGACTGCAATTTCACCTGAAGCAATCAGCTCTACTGCCCGCTGAAAATCCTGCGGTGTTGAAGCAAAGGTGCCGGTAATTTTTATTTCGCCGTAATGCAGCCACCTGGGGTCCACAGTCATACTTTGTCCCGCCGGTGGTCCGCCGAAAATATTGAAAGTCCCGCCGTTTTTAACTGCCGGCAAATAATCCTGCATGATTTGAGGGATTCCCAGCGAGGCTATAACCATATCCGCGCCAAGTCCGCCGGTAAGCTGCCTGGCTGACTGTACGAAATCCTCATGACTGGTGTTAATTGTAAAATCAGCTCCCATTTCTTTTGCCTGGTTAAGTCTCTGTTCCAGTAAATCAGCGACAATAACTTTAGCACCGGCCTGTTTGGCTACTTTGAGATGAAGCAGTCCCATCGGCCCGGCTCCAATAATGGCTACGGTGCAGCCTGGACCAACCGGCCCGCTGCGAGCTGCGGCCAGGCAGCAGGAGAGAGGCTCAGCCATAGCTGCTTCTTCAAAGGAGAGATGATCAGGAATAATTACCACACCACCTGCTTTGACAATCTGGTAAGGTATTCTCACATACTCGGCAAAACCCCCGTCAATGCCGTGGGATAAGCCGAACTCCTTCAGGCAGAGATTATGGTTGTCGCGCCGGCAAAATTCACATTCGCCGCATACTGCTATAGGGTAGACAGCGACTCTTTGCCCTGCTGTAAAACCATCCACACCCTGACCTATTTCGGCAATCTCACCGGCTACTTCGTGACCTAATATGGTGGGCAGGTCTTTGGGCAGCCCGTTGCCCAGCAAAATTTTAACATCAGTGGCGCAGATGCCGCAGGAACGTACCTTGACTACCAAATCGCCTTCTCCGGCGCTCGGTTTTGGAGTCATCTCAATGCGGATATCATCTTTTCCATATACCACGGCTGCTTTCATCATTTAAATCACTGCTTTCTTTACGCCTTCCATCAAGGCTTTAATTTTCCCCGGGTCTTTTTTACCGGGCAGTGCTTCTACACCGCTGCATAAATCTATACCTGACGGGTGTACTTTGTTTATGGCCTCAGCAATGTTGGCCGGGTTTATGCCTCCGGCCAGAAAAACCGGCAGAGGTGATGCATCAATTAACTTTCTGGCCAGTTTCCAGTTGACCGTTTTCCCTGTACCTCCGAAACGGGTTTTTCCGTTAATTTTAGTTGCCGCATCAAGCAGAAAAACATTCGCTCCGGCCTGATAACATTCCAGCATGTTTTGCTTTACTTGCTTAAGTATGTAAGCTTCCTCTGGGGATAATAATTCACCGTTATAGCATGAATTACCTGCGTTATTAGAAATATTATTGCTTGTTAACCGGTCTGCGTTAAGTTGCTCCGGTGTTTGTACTGCTTCAATATTTGCAGTTTTGCTAATATTTGTATTGGAGGTGTTGACTTCTGCCGCCGGCAAGTGGATTGATTGCCAGAGTTCCGTTTGATGAAATTTATCCCGGCATCTGCTCAGGAGCTGCGGGTTTTCCGGTCCCAGAAACTGCAGTGCGTGAGGCTGCAGTTTTTGAACCAGGTAAACAAGTCTATCCCAGGCTATGTTGTAAACCAGTGCGACTGTTGGCAGCGGAGACAATTGAAAAACTGTCTCCGCCTGTTCAATAGTCAATGATCTGGGAGAGAAATCCACTTCAGTTACAACACCGGCATAATCAGCACCGTACCGAGCAGCCAATTGGATATCTTCTATATTTGTCATGCCGCAGAGTTTAACAAGTAAGCCATCCTTCATGCTGGTAGTTCCTTTCCACACCGTTTTCTTTGACTCGAGCCCCTGTGTTATCAATAAAGGTTTCAATAATGCGGCTTTCCGGTACGTCATGATCTTTTAAGTATTTTAGCATTCTGTCCATAACATCCTGATCCTTGGTCATAGCGTAGACAGTCGGTCCCACAGAGCTCATGCCAACAACTTCCGCCCCGATGCCCCGCAAGGTACCGAGAAAATGGTAAATAGGAGCCCCGAACACGCCGTGCTGCTCACACTCAGCCCTCTTGGAACCGAGAAAAGCCAGATCGAACAGGGAGTTGCCTATACCTCTTAAATCCCCCCTGACCATGGAGGGCAGCAGGTCTAGCAGGACAATCTGAGATTTGGTGCCGCACTGTAAAGTGTCCAGGTAACGCGCCCGTCTCATCAAAAGCTCAACTTCCGATTCCGCAGCAGTTTCTTTGCCTGAATACTCGTCTTCCAGGGAAGGTACATCAGGAATAAAAATAAGTGCTTTGGTTTCAGGTACGGGGATTCTGTAAACCAGTTCCATATCGTCTGTGCTGAGCACCATGCCCCCGTTAATACCGGCCATTGCACCGATGCCTGTTTCAAAGCCTCTGATCAGGTAATGAAGGCCGGATTCTTCGCAGGCGTTGAAGCCCAGTATGCGTCTTAGTTCGCGGTTGGTGAAGGGACGCCCTAAAACTTCATTGATTCCTACACAGGCAGCAGTCATGGTGCCTGTGGAAGAACCCATTCCTACATGGCGGCGCCCGTGGTCATAGAGCTCAATTTCAAAGCCTCCGGGAAATTTTAATATTTCTTTAAAAACATGGGCAAAATGGCTGACAATCAAAGGGCGCTGCCCTTTGACTACTATATCCGGGTTGGCAGTGGCCCGTACTCTGGCCTGAAAATATACACCGACAGCCCAGCCGATGCCGCCGCCGCCTGCCCGACCGGTATTAAACCTGTTCATGTCCAGTACGGTTGAGTGCATGCGGGCGGGGACAGTAACCTCTACTTCGCGCTCGCTGATCTGGCTGACGGTACGGGGTGTTACTCCGAAACTCTCCGGGTGCACTATAAAATCTTTCTGTCCGGGTTCAAACTCTTCCAAAACAGTGGTGATGCGGTCAAACGGGCCTCCGATGATGCCTATCTCAATAGTTTTCTTTTCAGGTAAGCTAGTTGTCATGATCTTATCCCCTTTCCACAAAATTAATGTTTTCAGTTTTTGCTGATATATATTATTGTGGTCAGGTAAGCGGTAAAACAAAAAAACACCTCCAGATAGAGGTGTTTATGGTGAATTAACAGGTAAGACCAAACCAATCGTAAAAGCCCGTATACCTGTATAAAGCTACCCATTTACCATCCTACCATTCTACAATGATTATTATAAGATCATTAATTAAATAATTCAACTGCAATTTTTTCCGCCGTTAAGATTTTTAGTTAACAGGTTATAACATCAGGATTTCTATTTTTATATTGCAGTCCAGGTGGTGGAGAATTTATATATAGCTATTGCTGTCGATTAATAAAATTTCAGGACATACTGGATGTAAATTATATTTTTTACTCTTGCAGTACTTCTGTTCAGATTTTATAATATAATAGATTGTATGGTATACCATATACCAAGGGAGTGATATGATGAGCGAAATAATTGATCTTAAACCGGTAGAGATTGAAACTTCCTTTCAGGTGCGCGATAAGGTTTATAATCGCCTGCGGGAGGCTATTCTCGCGGGTGGCTTGAAACCGGGCGAGCGCCTGGTAGAGCGCAAGCTGGCGGATCAATTAAACGTAAGCCGAACTCCGGTGAGAGAAGCCGTTCGCATGCTGGAATTGGAGGGTTTGGTATCCCATCTGCCGCGGGTAGGGGCTGTGGTGGCACAGGTCAATGACCTGGAGGTGCTGGAGATATACCGCATACGTGCGGTGCTGGAGGGACTGGCCGCACGTATGGCGGCTGAGAGAATTAACCCGGAGCAATTGCGGGAATTGGTTGAACTTCTGAATGATATAGAGAAGTTTGCCCGTGAGGTTGACCTGAAAAGGTTGGAAAGTGTACATCTGGAGTTTAATGATCTCATCTATAAATCAGCCGACAGCCCGCGTTTGTACAGTATGATTATGACTCTGACAGACCATATCAGCCGCTGTGTCAGAGTAGGTTATTGTTATCCGGGACGTGTGGCCGCGGCTACTTTGGAGCATCGTCAACTGGTTGAGGCCATTAAGCTGCGGGATGGCGACCTGGCTGAGCGTATTGCCAGAGAGCATATTGATAATTCAAGGCAGGCTTATTTTAGTGAAATGGCTCAAAAGAGACAAACTGAAGTGTAAAATTTAAAGCAGCATGGTATACCATTTATTTTAATCAATAAAGGAGTGTTTGATATGACACACCGGGAAACTGTTGTAGCTGATAAGCTTGACGACAAGAAAAAAGGGATTCGTGGTTTGATTATTACCACTCTGGCAACTCTGCCTCTGTGCGTTCTCTTCTGGCAGTTGTTTCTGGCTTTTGGGCGGGCTAATTTTTTTGGTTTTGGGGGCGGGCCTGCTGTAATTCCTCTCATTCAGCGGGAAGTGGTGAACAATTATAAGTGGCTTAGCACTGAAGAGTTCACAGATGTGCTGGCTATGGGCAATGCCCTGCCCGGACCTATTGCTACGAAAATGGCTGCTTATGTCGGCTACAAGATATCAGGTTTATGGGGTGCAGCCGCTGCTCTGGCGGGTACGGTTATACCTACGGCAGTTGCTATGCTGGGCCTGGCAGGAATCTATCTCAAATATAAGGACACACCTCAGATTACGGGTATGCTTAAAGGAGTTCGCCCGGTCGTGGTAGTGCTTCTTCTGCAAACTGCTTGGGACATGGGACTAAAATCTTTTCCTCTTCCGGTTACCTGGATTATTGCCCTGATAGCCCTGGTCCTGATTTTCCAGTTTAAGATGCATCCGATTATTTTAATCATAGCCTCTATGTTTTTCGGTTATATATTTCTCAGCAAGTAGCGTATTAATAAGTCAAGCTACCTGCTTGCACTTCGGAAAATACGTTTACGCATAACTATCTCGTTTCCGTTGATAATAACCACTTATTAGATGCAGTTGACTTGACAGAGGATAATTTAACTAATATAATATGTTCTGGTGCGACACGTCGTGTTGCGACTTAAATGCAGGGAGTGAGGTGCATGTTAAATGAAGATCAGGCGAATCAGAAATTGGTTGAGCATTTGCTTTTTCTGTTCAGGCAATTGCACCGGGGGGCTGAGTCACATGCAATAAAAGGCGGATTTACAGTTCCTCAAAGAATTGTTATGGGACATTTAGTTCAATACGGTGATCTGAGTGTTAAAGAATTGAGTCAAAAAGTCGGACTTTCCCATAGCACTATATCGGGAATCGTGGATAGATTGGAACGCAAAGGACTGGTCATGCGATCCCAGAACCTGCAAGATCGCCGAATTACCAAAGTAACAACAACCGATTTGGGCAAAAAACACATTAAAATGATGCCACACCAGATGTTTTCAGGCGTTGTAGATATATTTGACCGGGCAATGGTTGCGGAAAAAATAAAAATTTTGGAAGGATTAGCAGCTTTGCGGCAACTGTTGGACAAAGAGGAAGAAAAACAATTGTAATTTTTAACTAAATTTTTTTTATACTCTGGGAAATTATGCTTATGCTGAATTTGTAAACAAGTTAAGGTATGCCGCATAATTTCTGTCGAGCACGAGTGCCTATGGTTGCGCGAAAGTTGCTTAAAGTGACTTTCTTGGGTAATCCCTAACTGACAGGAGAAGATGAGGTTAATGATTAAGTTAGTCAGGTTTTTAAAGCCCTTCACATGGTCTGTTGCTGCTGTTTTGCTGCTCTTGCTTTTTCAATCACTTACCGATTTGTATTTGCCGACTTTGATGTCCGGTATTGTGGATACAGGCATCGTCAAAGGCGATACACATTACATTGTAAACGTTGGCGGAAAAATGCTGTTTTTTGCGGCAGTCAGTGCTTTGTGTATGATTACAGCGAGCTATTTATCCGCCAAAATAGCAACAGGATTAGGTCGGAATCTGCGCGGCATGGTTTTTTCTCGGGTAGAGAGTTATTCACTCAACGAGTTTGACCGGATGGGCACAGCCTCACTGATTACCAGAACTACTAACGACATTAACCAGATTCAGCAATTGCTGATTATTATGATGCGTATGATGATCAGTGCACCCATGATGTGCATCGGTGGCATTATTATGGCGGTGTCCAAAGATGCTGTCTTATCGCTGGTCTTTGTTGTTGTACTGCCGGTTATTGCCGGTACAATCCTGATTATTTTTCGTAAAGCCGTACCGCTTTTTAAGGCCATGCAGGTCAATCTTGATCAATTAAACCGGGTTTTGCGCGAGGGACTTACCGGCATTAGAGTTATTCGTGCCTTTAATCGTCTCGAACATGAGAACGCACGTTTTTTAAAAGCCAACAGCGATCTGACCGACACAGCCATTAGAGTCAATATAATTATGGCCGGTTTAATGCCCGTGATGATGCTGGTGATGAACCTTTCCAGTATTGCCATTGTCTGGTTTGGCGGTATTCGGGTTGATAAAGGCGACATGCAGGTCGGAGATATGATGGCTTTTCTTCAATACGCCATGCAAATCATGTTCTCACTTATTATGATTTCTTTCATGTTTATTATGATTCCCCGGGCGGAAGCTTCCGCCGTAAGAATTAACGAAGTGCTTGATCTCATTCCGGAAATCAAGGACGCTGAAAGAGTGAAAAAGGCAGGCGACAAAAAGGGTTTTGTGGAGTTTAAGGATGTTACCTTCAGCTATCCCGGGGCTGAGGAACCTGCTATCAGTGATATTTCCTTCACGGCCGGGCCCGGCGAGGTTACGGCTATTATTGGTGGTACCGG
The DNA here is from genome assembly GCF_000024205.1 of Desulfofarcimen acetoxidans DSM 771. Taxonomy (NCBI): domain Bacteria; kingdom Bacillati; phylum Bacillota; class Clostridia; order Eubacteriales; family Peptococcaceae; genus Desulfofarcimen; species Desulfofarcimen acetoxidans. The sequence continues at coordinate 2,889,109 of NC_013216.1, read as the reverse complement.
TTCAGGAAAATCGACTTTGATAAATCTGATACCCCGCTTTTACGATATTGATAAGGGCAGTATTTTAATAGACGGTGTTGATGTGCGGGAGATGTCACAGGAAAGTTTGAGATCTAAGATAGGGCTGGTACCGCAAAAAGCAGTGTTTTTTACCGGCAGCATTGCTGCAAATATCCGTTATGGCAGAGAAGCTGCTACGGATGAAGAGGTCAGGCGTGCTGCCGAAATCGCCCAGGCCACAGAATTTATCACCGGTATGAAGGATGGCTTTGATTCCGTTATCGCACAAGGTGGAACCAATGTTTCAGGAGGACAAAAGCAACGTCTTTCCATCGCCAGGGCCTTGGTGCGAAGGCCTGAAATCTATGTCATTGATGATGCCCTTTCCGCCCTTGATTTTAAAACCGATGCCAGCCTGCGTGCAGCTCTCAGAAAGGAAACGGCCTGTGCCACTGTGCTGATCGTAGCACAGAGAGTCAGTACGGTAATGGATGCCGACCGGATTATCGTTATGGATAAAGGTAAAATTGCCGGAATCGGCAGGCACAGGGAACTCTTGAATACATGTGATGTATATCGTGAGATTGTAGTTTCACAGCTGTCCGAGGAGGAAATAGCATGAGGGAAGAACGCAGAGAGCAAAGACCACTGGCCGGAGGGTCCGGAGGAGGTTTCGGCAGAGGCCCGATGGGAGGGCAAATGGGTATGCCGGTGCAAAAAGCCAGGGACTTTAAAGGCACCATGAAAAGGCTCCTCGGCTATTTAAGACCACGTAAATACCGGTTGCTGGCCGTATTTATAATGAGTATTCTCAGTACCGTTTTCAGCATTGCAAGCCCGAAAATCCTGGGTAAAGCCACCACCAAATTGTTTGAAGGAATTATGATGAGGCATAATAATATAGCCGGGGCTAAGATCGATTTTAACTATATTGCACAGATACTGTTTTTTATAATTGGACTATATATTTTCAGTGCGTTCTTCAGTTACCTGCAGCAATATATCATGGCGGGTGTGGCACAAAAAACGGTTTTTGATATTCGTAATGATGTCAATAAAAAACTGGCCCGCCTCCCGCTTAAATTTTTCGATTCACATACCCATGGTGAAATTTTAAGCCGCATAACGAATGATGTTGATAACATCGGTTCAACCTTGCAGCAAAGTTTGACCCAGTTAATTAACTCGATTATTACTATCGTCGGTATTCTCATAATGATGTTGACCATCAGCCCGTTCATGACTTTAATTGCGCTTGTGACCCTGCCGCTTTCGTTTATAGTGACGGTGATGATCGCCAAGCGTTCCCAGAAATACTTTGCCACACAACAGAAGGAACTTGGAATACTCAACGGGCATGTTGAAGAGATGTACACCGGCCACCAAATTGTAAAGGCTTTCGGACGGGAGCGTGAATCTGTTGTCAGATTCAATGAGATTAACGAAAGACTATATAATTCGGGCTGGAAAGCTCAGTTCGTTTCCGGCATAATTTTTCCGCTCATGAGCTTTATCAGCAACATCGGTTATGTGTTGGTCTGTGTTGTCGGGGGTATTCTGGTTACAAAAAAAACAATTGAAATCGGTGATATACAGGCTTTTATCCAATACTCCAGGCAGTTTACCCATCCCATCATCCAGACAGCTAATATAGCTAATATCATCCAGTCTACGGTAGCTTCCGCCGAGCGGGTGTTTGAGCTTATGGACGAGGTTGAACAAATTCCGGACAGGGAAGCTGCGAAGAGAATTGAGTTGCCGAAAGGCGAGGTCAAGTTCCAAAATGTCCGGTTTGGCTACAAGGAAGATGCCGCTCTGATCGAAAATATGAATATCGATATCAGGCCGGGCCAGACCATTGCTATTGTAGGCCCGACCGGAGCCGGCAAAACCACCCTTGTTAACCTCTTGATGCGCTTTTATGAAATTAGTGCAGGAAAAATCACAGTAGATGGTGTCGATATCAGGAATTTAAAACGCAGTGACCTGCGCACGATGTTTGGCATGGTGCTGCAGGACACCTGGCTTTTTAACGGCACAATCAGAGATAATATTGCCTATGGCCGTGTCGGTGCTGTCGAAGAGGATATTGTGCGGGCAGCCAAAGCGGCACATGCCGACCACTTTATCCGGACCCTGCCCGATGGTTATAATACCATTCTCAATGAGGAAGCCTCGAATATTTCCCAGGGACAAAAACAGTTGCTGACAATTGCCCGGGCAATACTCGCCGATCCGGCCATTCTGATTCTTGATGAAGCTACCAGCAATGTTGATACCAGAACCGAATTGCTAATCCAAAAGGCGATGACAGCACTAATGAAGGGAAGAACGAGTTTTGTTATTGCCCATCGCTTGTCCACTATTCGGGATGCTGATTTAATCCTGGTAATGAATAACGGCAGCATTATTGAAACAGGCACTCATAATGAACTTCTTGCACAGGGCGGCTTCTATGCAGAACTTTACCTGAGCCAGTTTACAGTAGGAAGTCTTAATCAAGAAGCGGGATAGACAAAGTTGTATATTTCTGTTAAAGCAAAAAGAACCATGACCAAAGGGTTATGGTTCTTTTTGTTGGTTTTACATGAAGTTAAGATGACGATGAATATACATCGTTAAAGATCTTAATCTTATTTGGAGAGTTTTATTAGTTACCAATTTTCGCGTATAAAGATATAAACATAGCGAAAAAATTTAAAAAGGTTTTATTATTTTTTATAAAATTTTTATAAACTTATTATAACTAGTTTAAACTGTTATTTTATAATGACCTCATCAAAAACAAGGAGGTCATATAAATGGGTAAGATGAAGCTTCTTTATGATGTAATTATGACTATGAAAGGCAAGGAATCTTTTATAGGGAACTTCAAAGTGGAAGGCAGCAAGGACCAGATTAAGATCTTTGATATGAACAATGACTTTGAAAAAAACCTGGCGAAAGGGCAGATGAAGGCCAAGGTTTCCTTTGAAACCGATTGTGCAGGAAAGAAAGTTAAGCATGAAAGCAACACTGAGTTTGACATGACAGGTTTCCTCGGTTGTGACGGGCACGGCTTTATGCACCGCGGTTTTTTTCACCAGTGGCATGACCATCATGAGCATCATCCTCACCCCCACCATGTCCGCCCGGATGGCATGAGGTGCTGCGGGATAAAGGGAAAGCTCAGTAAACTGGCATTGTTGGCCAGTATGTTAAACAGCATGAAAATGGAGGCACAGGAAGACAAAAGTACGCTGCTATCACTGGGTTTTGAAGACTTGCCAGGAGATATGAAAACACTTCTCCAGGAAAAACTGCAGCAACACAGAATGCATCATGCCCATTGCTTTAATGGGAGGTTAAAAGAATTTTCCGGCTTGGAAATCGGAAACGCCCGGCTGTCAATACGCATAAATAAGAACAATGAAGTGGAAAAGTTCCTGTTTAATGTTGAAGGCAAACTAAAAGATGAGTCCGGTGTTTTGCACCCCCTTATTTTGCAGGCGGAACTGAATCTTACCTGGTAAGCGGGACTATGAGAAGGCATTTCTATTATCGTTTTCCTGGCTGTCTCAATGGTTTTAGGCATAACGCTACTGATTATATGGCGGTTAACACCCGGTTATGCAAAGCTTGCTGGAAGTGTGTTTCGATTTGTCCCAGGGGAGTTATCGGTAAGATTCGTTTCCTTTTTCATAGGCACATCTACATTTTGAACCCGGGAAATTGCATTGGTTGCGGAGCCTGTGCAAAAGCGTGCCCGGAAGGGGCTATCATAGTTTTGAAACGGCCCGGCGGTTCAGCAAAGGAAAGACCGGTCTAGCACCGGTCTTTCTCATACCCCGGTTGGTATATTATAAAAAATGATGATTTGTGCCGTTGCCACGTGTTCTAATGATATAATGATAGACAGTTAAGAAATAGAGGTGTCAGGAGACGGATGTGGTGAAAAAAGAAGAAACAAGAAATTTCTTTCATGAATTCAAAAACCGCCGCGGACATGGAGACTGTGATGATTTTTTTGAGAGATTAGAGCAGCACAGGATGTATCACCGGGAATTTCACCGGATGCACAGATCCTTACACTTCTTTCGTCCCTTTGCGTTGCTGTTTAACCTCCTGATTTTGTTTTTGCTGTTTAAGCTGGAGGGGATAAAAGCCATTGTCATCTTTATTGCGGCGCTGCTCGTTGCTAAAGAAATCGTACAGGTGCTATTTCTCCTGCATCTGGAAAAAAGAATTTTCCGGCCCATCGAAGCGTTGAAAAAAGGTGTGGAAGAGATCGCCAGGGGCAATTATGGTATAAAAGTTGAGTGTGAGATGAGAAATGAGATCGGAATCCTGGTGGCTTCTTTTAACGAAATGGCACATAAATTGGAAGAAAGCGAAAAAATAAAGTCCGAATACGAAGAAAACCGGAAAGCCCTTATTGCTAATATATCCCATGACTTAAAGACACCCATTACCTCCATTCAGGGATATATTGAAGCTATCCTGGACGGAGAAGGCATAGCGCTGGAAATTAAAAACAAGTACCTGCAAATCATCCATTACAATATTATTTATGTTAACAAATTGATAGACGATCTTTTCCTGTTTTCAAAACTTGATCTTCAGAAGTTGAATTTTCAGTTTGAAAAGGTGCAGGTACGGGCATTTATGAGTGACCTGACGGAAGAACTCGGTCTTGAACTGGAAGAAAGACAGGTTCAGTTTTTTTACACCGATAAAATGGAGCAGGATTTGCCGATACTCTTGGATCGGAAAAGAATGCACCAGGCACTGAGAAACATCGTGGGCAACGCTTTAAAATACGGACCTGATAAGGGATTGATAATAAAAGCCGAGCTATCAAAGCAAGGTGATTTGGTTTGTATAAAACTCATAGACAACGGACCGGGAATTCCCGCAGATAAACTGCCTCATATTTTTGACAGGTTTTACCGTGTCGATAAAGAACGCACCAAGGATTTGATGAGTACCGGCCTTGGATTGGCCATCGCTAGGGAGCTGCTGCAAGCCCACGGTGGAAGTATCGCGGCTTTTAGCGAGGAAGGTAAAGGCACGTGCTTTACAATAACTCTGCCGTTAACCGTATGAGTCGGGAGGGGTTTATTCATGAAACGCATCTTGATTATTGAAGACGATCTTCATATTGCCGAACTGGAGAGGGACTATCTTCAGTTGAACGGGTTTAAGGCCGATATCGTCCAGGATGGGGTTCAGGGACTGAAAAAGGCTCTCCCGGGCAATTATGACGTCATTATTGTGGATCTGATGTTGCCCGGCAAGGACGGCTATGAAATCATCAGAGAAATAAGGGAAAAACTAGATGTTCCTGTAGTGGTGGTTTCGGCCAAAGATGAGGACGTGAACAAAATCAGGGGACTGGAGTATGGAGCCGACGATTATCTGACCAAACCCTTCAGCCCAGGCGAACTGGTGGCCAGGATCAAGTCCCATATCAGAAGATATGAGCGGCTTAAGGGCAACCATGTTCCCTCTGAAGTTATCATTCACAGGGGGTTGGAAATCAATACGGCATCTCACAGGGTGTACCTCAATGGCCAGCAAGTTCAGATGACCACCAGGGAATATGAATTGTTGTTGTTTCTTGCCTCCAACCCTGGCATTGTTTTTTCAAAAGAGCATATTCTTGTAAGCATATGGGGCGATGATTACTTTGGGGATACGGCAACCGTGGCTGTACATATCCAAAAAATAAGGAAAAAGATAGAAAAGGATCCGTCTAACCCAGAGTTTATCGAAACTCTCTGGGGGACGGGCTACCGCTTTAATAAGTAACGTTATTGTTTGTCCGCTATCGATTAGAAAGTCGGCTTATTGGTATAAATATTTAAAAACAAGGCAGCATTGGAAACAAGGGTATATTTCTTAAAAAATTTAACGATATTATTAACATAATTAAGGAAGGAATTGTTAGAGCATAAATTAGTAAGTCTAAATTTATGAAACGTTAGGGAAGGAGACCCGTATGAATTCATATGTACTCAGTTTCCGGGAAATCGATAAAACAAAGCTCATGGTCGTCGGGGGCAAAGGCTTAAACTTGGGGGAACTATCAAGGATTGAAGGAATACGGGTGCCGGAGGGCTTTTGTGTTACCACCGGGGCTTATAAAAGTACGATTAGCCACAACAAGGAGTATAACGCATTGGTAGATCAATTATCAACTCTAAGGGTGGACGATAGGAAAAGGATCGGTGAAATCAGTGGGAAAATCCGTGGATTTATCGAAGAGATAGGGATTGCCGGGAACATTGAGGAAGAAATCATTCGCTATCTCTTAAAATTTGGCGAGGAGTATGCTTATGCCGTGCGTTCCAGTGCCACGGCAGAGGATTTGCCGCTGGCATCTTTTGCGGGCCAGCAGGATACTTACTTGAATATTAAGGGAAGGGATGCGATTTTAAAGCATATCCGCAAGTGCTGGGCTTCTTTGTTCACAGACCGGGCGGTGATCTACCGCATGCAAAACGGTTTCGACCACCGCAAGGTCTTTCTTTCAGTTGTCATCCAGCGGATGCTTTTCCCTCGGGCTTCAGGGATTATGTTTACGGCAGATCCTGTCATCTCCAACAGGAAAGTGATTTCCATCGACGCCAGCCTCGGGCTTGGTGAGGCTCTTGTCTCCGGCCTGGTGAATGCTGATATCTATAAGGTGCGGGACGGAAGAATATGTAATAAGACAATATCCACCAAGAAATTGGCTGTCTATGCATTGAAAGAAGGCGGGACGGAGGAACGGGAGATTGAACCCGAGCAGCAAAACATACAGACGCTAACAGACGAGCAGATTTTACGGCTTGAGGGCATGGGGAGGAAGATTGAAGCATTTTTTGGTTTCCCCCAGGATATTGAATGGTGTCTTTATGAAGATACTTTCTATGTAGTGCAAAGTCGTCCTATTACTACTTTATACCCTGTACCGGACCTTAACGATGGGCAGAACCATATCTATACGTCAATAGGCCACCAGCAGATGATGACAGACGCCATTAAACCATTGGGCATATCCTTCTTTCAATTATTATCTGATGAGGTTCCACTGCGCAAAGCCGGAGGAAGGCTGTTCTTTGATTTGACACATGATCTGGCTTCCCCGATTGGACGGGAGATAATACTCAGAACTTGGGGCAAAGCTGATCCTCTAATGCACAATGCTATCTTGAACTTAATGAAGCGAAAAGCTTTTGTGAAATCATTGCCACGCGGAAAAAGATACATCAGAATGGGAACAGAGGGACTATCCTGGGCACTTCCTATTCAGGCTATCAAAATCTATCGCAAAAATGACGTGACGCTGATACAAAACCTAATATCCCACAACGAAGCGTCTGTAAGAGATCTTCAGCAAAGGATCGCCAACGTATCTGGAGATGAACTGTTTGCCTTTATTGTAGAGGACCATAAACAATTAAAAGAAATCATGTATAATCCACGAGGTATGGGAGCGATTATTGTTGGGGTGTTGGCAGCAAATTGGATTAATAAGAAAATGGAAAAGTGGCTGGGCGAAAAGAACGTAGCTGACACACTTTCCCAATCGGTAGCTAACAATGTTACATCCGAAATGGGGCTTGCGTTGTTGGATGTATCGGATGTCGTCCGGCAATACCCAGCGGTGATAGATTATTTTCATCATGCCAGTGATGAGACCTTTTTTGTGGATTTGTCCAAATTGGAAGGCGGTAATGCTGTCAGTGAATCCCTACAGTCGTTTTTGGAAAAATACGGTATGCGTTGTTCCGGTGAGATCGATATCACCAGACCGCGTTGGAGCGAACAGCCAACTGCACTCATCCCCATGATCCTCAGCAACATTAAAAATTTTCAACCGAATGCGCGCGGCGTTAAATTTGATCATGGGAGGCTGGAAGCAGAACAGAAGGAACAGGATCTCTTGAGCCGATTGGAGCAATTACCAGGTGGACAGCAAAAGGCCCAAAAGACAAAGAAGGTCATCAGCGTTTTGCGCAATTTCATCGGTTACCGGGAATATCCCAAGTATGCCTTTATCCAACGTTACTATATTTATAAGCAGGCACTGCTGAAGGAGGCAGTCAAGCTCGTGCAAAAGGGTGTTATCCGGGAGAAGGAGGATATTTACTATCTATCCTTTGAGGAACTCCGGGAGGTTGCTCGCACAAACAGATTGGATTACAGCGTCATAACTAAGAGAAAAGAGGAGTACGAGGTATATGAAAAACTGACGCCACCTCGGGTGATGACGTCTGAGGGCGAGGTCATATCCGGCGAATACAACACCGGCAATATCCCGCAGGGTGCCTTACCGGGTATACCTGTTTCAACAGGCATCATTGAGGGACGCGCACGGGTCGTTTTAAAAATGGCGGATGCCATCATAGAGGATGGTGATATTTTAGTCACCACATTCACTGACCCCAGTTGGACACCGCTGTTTGTATCTGTCAAAGGTTTGGTGACGGAAGTAGGCGGGCTTATGACCCATGGTGCTGTCATTGCGCGCGAATATGGCCTTCCCGCAGTCGTAAGCGTGGAAAACGCCACGAAGCTGATCAAAGACGGGCAGAGGATCCGGGTGAACGGGACAGAAGGATATGTAGAAAAGCTGTGATTGCCTCCTATTCCCGGATAAATAGCAGCTAAAAAGATAAGTTGATAAAAGATATTTTTAAATATTTACTTCTTAAACGTTCACAGAAAGAGGATACTATTTAAAAACCAACAAGACAGCGATAACAGCACTGTTAGAGGAAAGCGTGTTAACAGTGTTGTTATCATATTAACATGCTTGTTGCATAAACGTATTAATGAATATCTTTTTAATTTTATCATGAATTTTATTAACTTTTCTTTCGGTTGCAACACTGCCATTAACCATACAATAGGTATTTGCTGACTATAGGTGTTAACAATTCAGTTATTAGTATGAGGCTCCACAACCTGCCTTTAAAAATATTGTAATCAGCCAATAGCTTTTCCCAGGAGTGTTTGGCCACGTAATGTCCAAATAAAAATTCAAAAGCTATAGTAAGAATTACCCAGGTAAAGCCGATTATTAATAATGTGGAATCAGAATTTATAGATATTTTAGCTAAAAAATAATTTGTTGTAATAATGATTAGGATAATTAAAATAATTGTGCTAGTTATATGTCCCGTCTGTTCACTGGTATAAGGCTTAATAAGTTTTTCTCTAACTACTCCGTTTAAAATAGCCAAAAAAGCAAAGAGAAACCAAAGTCCCAGAGTGAATAGGGTTATTTGCATACTCAATAATTTTACCTCCACCCCTAATTTAATAGATGCCGCTATCTATAATTTGTGATAGTTAATTAAAAAGTAACACTTAATAAATATACCATAATTTATATTAAATAGTTTATTTATTCTTTTTCCCAAATGAATTTTATTGTTACCCAGGTTAAGCCAGCAAAGGTTACTGTGTTAAAAAAGAAACTGGCCAGCCAGTGCCAATGAAAGTATTTAGCTACTTGGACCAGCACAGTTAAATAATCTACTGCAGCAAAAATAAGGGCAAATATTAAGATATGTAAAAACTGCAGCCATTTATTGCATGGAACAAACTGTATAAAAAGGATGCCCATGGTAAATATTGGACCAAATATGTAAGGAGCGGGCAAACCTATCCAGGGAATAATTAAGTTGCAGAATTTATATAGCTGCAGGTGTTGTGCTCCACTGTCAACAATAGTAGCTAATCCGATAGACAGAACCCCACCCGCAATGTTATCCTTTAACCTGCTGTAATCTATAAAGATAAAGAACAGAAGCCAAGACATTATAAAAATAATAACCCAAGGCATGATATGTCACCCCGTTTAATTAGGCTTTACCAACAGCATATAAAATATAATTGTTTTATTTAAGAAAACATTTATACTTCTAATCCTTTTTCACTTAAGATGAGAGGCAGAAATTAAACGGAAAACATATTTAGCCCGGAAACATGATCTGGGACAAATACAGAGTTAAATATAAGGAGCGCTAACTTAGCGCTCCTTATATTTAACTCTGTATTTGTAAAGCTTGTAAACACGCAATATTATCTTAAAGTTGCTCATGGTGTGTGGCATAAGGTTTATACACCCCTTTTTTTAGTGACAATTCCGTTAGCACCTGATGACTTCGTGATACTCGATGATTACTTGTATGACAGGAAAAAGTACTAAACCAATACAAACTAAGTATTAGGGCATAAACCTTCATCATCCTGAATTATTGAAACCTTATTTCTACCTGTCCTCTTAGCTTTGTATAGTGAGGTATCGGCCTTTTCTATGAGTTTATTTATTTCATCTATAGTATCAGGATAATTAGCTACACCAATAGAAACTGTAATATTAATAATGTTGTTATTTAATAACTTAAATGGATACTTTTCTATGATACTCCTTATACGTTCAGCAACTTCGATAGCCTTACTTAGAGGGCAATCACGGAGAATTATAGAAAATTCTTCACCACCGTTTCGAGAAACTGTATCTTTGTAGCTACACAGTTTTGGCAGTAGATCGGCTAGTTCTATTAAAATAGCATCACCTGCTATATGACCATAAGTATCATTTATTTTTTTAAAGAAATCAATATCTATAAACAATAGAGATACTACATGACTTGTTTGTTTACTATTATTCATTAAGAAGTTAATTTCCTCGTCAAAACCACGTACATTATTTAAACCGGTTAAAAAGTCTTGTTTTGCCTCAGACCTAAATTTCCTGTATAAGGAATTTAATTTTATATGAAACTCAGTAAGATAATACATAAAATAAGTTACTATTATAGTTCCAATAGAGAAATAAAGCAGAACCTTTACTAACACGTTATTATTCGTTAATACTAGATAAAATGCGATAGAGCTAATAAATATAGCATAGATTACACATATTGCATACTTTTTCCGCATACTGAAAGACTGTCTACATATAAAACTGAATCCAATTGCCATAAAACTAATATTAATTAATGCTGCTATGGAGGAATCTGTTAGACCGAAGTATAGAACTCTAAAGCTTCCTATTATCATACAAGTTATTATAGCCGATACAGGCCCACCATAAATAGCTGACCATATAGCAGCGACATTTCGGAAATCAACAATAATATTAGGTAAAACTTGAATACTAAAGATCATCAATATAATTCCTAATACTCCTGAACATATTCCAAAAATAATTCGGCTACTAATTGGAGATGAATGAACCAGTTCCTTTTCTCTAAACATATGGGCAGTTATGCTTATTGCTGATATAATAATTGTAAAGTTAACAAATAATTGTCTAAACATGATTAACCTCAATTGGTATATTTTTACATAATATTATAACATTGATAATTTTAACAGTAAACTACTTTATATCCATTCAAAAAGCAAATGTTGTTTTAATTCCACCGAGTAAAGCAGAATGTTTTATTATTTTGGCTGCAAGAAAGTAGCTTTAAGCCACTTTCTTGCTTAAAAATTTGTTTGTTAACCGGATTGTTGATAAAAAATTCAGGGAGGCTGATTTATTCGCCTCCTTTGCTTTGTCAATATATTATTGACTTATTTTGATATTTCTTTGCCAAATATCGCGACATATTGTTGAAAGGGAATAAATTTAAAACCATTCCATTGTAATATTGTCTCAACATAACCTAAAGCATCCGCATTATATCTGCCTGCAATACGTTGCACAGCATATAATTCATAAGTTCCATTCCTTTCAATATCAATAGGCCACAGGCTGCTTAGAGGATTTACCCATCCTTCTATAGGTTTTTTAAGCTTACCGTTTTCATAATATATTTCTGATAAATAATCCTGACCTTTATATTTTATATCTATTGTATATATTGTATTTAAGGTTATGCTTATTATGTCGACCTTATAATAGTCTCTGTAAATTACTTTGTACTTGTATGTTCTGTTAAAATCATTATAATTAAATAGTATTTTCGGTTTATTATTTAAAAACGAATATACGTAGTGATATTGTACACCTCCACTACCCCCTGAATCCATACTTACTAAAATGTCAAGAGTATCATCTCCGGTAAAATCACCTAAAAAAAGTGTTGGGTTATAGCCCGCATTGGTTTCAAGAGGTATTTTATAAACATTGTCGTTTTTGCCGTCAATTATAACTAACGTGATGTCTTGAACAAAGGGACTATCAGGTGTCTTGTTGCCAGTTAAATAAATTATATCAGGAATTTTATCACCGTTTACGTCTCCTTGTTTGTAATCAAATGTTATCATCATTTTTTATCACTCCATATTAGAGATACGAATTTATAACACTATATTATTTATAACTGGAAATAGTGAATACTTCAAACCTATAAATTATCAAATTATGGATTTATATTACCATATGAATAAAATGATTTTGAAGATATGTTGCAAAGCGGTAAACCGATTCTGTTTTTACATGGCTGGCCAGTAAATCTCAAAATATTTGAATATCAATTTAATCATCTTCCCCAAATGGGATATCGATGCATCGAAATGGATTTTGGTTGATTTGGTAATCCAGGTAAGTATTGGTGGGGTTATAATTGCGTTTTTTTGCTCTAAAATAAACTTTTTGTTAAAACCCTAAAATTTAATTGCTGAATATAACTTGTTTTATGCTATAATAAAAAAAATGTATGGCGATGGAGCTCGCCTAATGCTGTTAAGCTGATGGCTCCTACCAGGACAAATGTTCAGGTAGGAGTCTTATTGTTTTTTTATAAAAATGATAACCAGGGCGATTTTTCATGGAATTTAAGGTGAATAGTATAATAATAACAAAGTGATTTTTGGAGTTTGCTTTTAGAGTATGATAGACATATTTGGCGCTGGTTGCTGATTCTGTGCCTGCTCAGAATAGCGCCACCGTAATGTCACCATAACGGGGTTGCGTGCGATGCCGGTAGGGGGCGGCGTGTTATCTTCGTCTTTTATAGCAGGTTTTTTGTGGAAGTACATGGGGCCTCAGTACACTTTTTATTTCGGGGCAATTACCGGTTTTTTAGTTGTTTTAGAAAGGCTGTAGTTTTGAATGAAATCAAATAATAATAAGGGGGAGAATTATGAGTTATAAAATATTAGTTGCTTTTGACGGCTCTGATGGTTCCGTGAACGCGGCGAATTTTGGTTTTAATATGGCTTATTATTTACCGGACGTTATTATAGAGGTAATAACAGTTTTTACCTTTACTGAGGAAGAGGCATTTTTTTTAGGTGTTAATCCAGAAATGTTTTATAAATCTGAAAAAGAAAAAGCGGAAAAAATTAACTCTATATTTTTAAAAAAAACTGATACTAACAATATCCCTTTTAGTTTAAGTGTCTTAGATGGCAATCCTGCTAAAGAAATAGTTAAATATGCTATTGAAGAAGGGTTTAATCATATTATCATGGGATCAAGGGGCTGGGGAAAAATAAGAAAGCTTCTGATGGGGAGTGTTTGCAAGAAGGTTCTGGAAAATTCACATTGCTCAGTAACAGTAGTAAAATAAATTTAATGGGAGAGCAAAAATGAAAAGTATATTAAGTGTAGGTGTCGGTGGTACCATAGGTGCACTCGCAAGATATTATTTTACTGTTCCTTTAAATTCAAACAGCTGGTTTCCCTTCGGGACATTTGCAGTTAATATGATAGGAAGCTTTATACTTGTCTTTTTTTTAACTGTGATATTGGAATATATACAAAGCACGTCTTATCTTGTACTGGCTGTATCAACAGGTTTTGTCGGAGCTTTTACAACATTTTCTTCTCTGAGTGTCGAGGCAGTAAAAATAGCTCAGTATTCTCCGGTTAATAGTTTACTATATATTTGTTCCAGTTTTGTATTTGGTTTTATTTTAGCTTTTATAGGCAGATTAACTGGAAAGGTATTAATAGCCAATCTAAAGAGAGAAACGGAGAGCACAGAAGGGGCTGATGTATGTGAATGATGCTCTGTTGGTTGGAATTGGCGGCTTTTTGGGCGCTAACAGCAGATATTTATTAAGTAAAATAATAAATAAATATTGGAAAAAAAGTTATCCTATAGCTACATTTTTAATTAATATATTGGGGAGTTTTTTGTTAGGACTTGTAGTCATGCACCCAGTAGCCAGCAAGATTTTACAAGCTGACTTGAAATACGGGATAGGTATAGGTTTTATGGGTGCTTTTACAACGTTTTCAACTTTTGAGTTTGAAGTCCTGCAGCTGGTAGAAAATAAAAAGATCTTTATTGCCTCTCTATACATCGTCTTAAGTTTTCTTATAGGTTTTATTCTTGCCTGGTTTGCATCGCAAAATATATAACAGATCTATTAACCATTTGTTTTTTATATTATTATGGCAGGAAGATTGCGGATGAACGAATTTGGGACTTTGAATCAAAAACTATTGGTTGGAATCAATGCAATTATAAAACTGGCACAGCTCAGGGAAAAGAATAAACTAATCGCCTATTGAAATAATGTCTATGTATTTAGCGGTTAGTCATTTTTTATAGAATTTTTATTGATAATATTACTTGCCTTGTTTCCTACCTTTCTGAAATAATATTTTTGAAAGAGAAATGTATTTAATAAGCCAATAAAAATTAATAAGAGGCCAAAAATAACGCTTAAAAACTCATTAGAGAATATATGTATCAGTCCTTTTTGGGGTTATTACGTTATGTTTTACTGGAACTTAAAAAATATGTGTTTTTAAATAATAATTCTTCAATTATTCATATAATAAACACCTATAAAACACATTTAAATTTTATAATTAACTTATTCAATTCCTTAACCTATATTTTATGCTCTAGGAAATTATGCTTATAATAAAGATGTGGATAAGTTATTGTATAATAAAGTGCAAATTTATATTGCACAAGCAATGTCAGCACTACATAATCAACCATAAAATGTCAGCCGCCAAGTCAATCTTGAACAACAGTTAAAATTAATACAAATAACTGCAAGAAAATCACCCGAAATTATAAACGGGTGATTTTCTTTGTATAGTTGTTTTTTTATTCCGCCATGGTAAAGACTTAATCGAAAACTGCCGCTATTTTAGCCAGATGGTTAGCAGATTTTATTCTTCGTATTAGATATTTAATTTGGGTTTACTGGCGATGCCCGGCATAACAGGATGAATTTTAATAGTATTTTTAATATTCTCGGGGATAAAATACTATCAAAATTTGATCAAGGGGGATATTAAATGGCTGCAGAATTGGGAGCACATGAATCTGTTCAATTGCATGAAGTTTTAACATGTTTAGTTGATGGGATTAATAAGTTTCAGCTTTATAGACCACATGTGCAGGATCCTCAATTGCGTTCTATCTTGGATAAACAGATTGGCTTTATGAATCAGGAATATAACAACATGGTTCAAACAGTAATTCACCACAGTAAAGGTGAAGCTATTCCATATCGCAGGGTAAAAAATATAACTCCTTCATATGGACTAAAGAATCCGTCACCCCTAACTCCAAATACTTCAGCAGATGAAATGGATGACAGAGATGTTAGCAGCGGAATGCTGGGGGCTCATAAAGCATCCGCAGTGCTTAAAATGACTGCTTCTTTAGAATTTGCAGACCCTACAATCAGACGCATGTTACAGCAAGGTGCCATTAACTGCAGTGAACAGGCTTTTGAGATCTGGTATTATATGAATCAGAGAGGTTATTACCAGGTACCGACAATGAAGCAAATGACTACCCAAACAATGATTAATAGTTTCAATACGGGCCATGTTCCACAATATAGTTGAATTTGCATATAATATACTAAATCCAACTTTTACGGCACTGTGGAAAAAAATGATTTAATGACAAAAGGCGGCTGATCTACCCTAACATATTGGGTTTACAGTCGCTTTTTCCGTTTAGTCGTGGTTTTGCAAGGAGATTCTTTCAACAAGCTCCTTAAGAATAGTAATCTGAAAGCTTTTTAAAAAATAATTTTAAATGATTACAAACTAAGCAGGATTTTAACTAATTAATAGCGAACTTATTTTTAACACCCTAAGTAAATCAGGAAATTATGCTTATGATGGATTTGTGGATAAGTTAAGTTAGTATTGTATAATTTCCAACGAAATTCCCATGCTGCGGTGCAGCACTGTGGAGAATGAAAATGGTACTTCTGAGTTTATTTTCAGATAGCGCGAGTGCCTGTGGCTACTCGAAAGTCGCTTAAGGCGACTTTCTTGCTTTACTAAATTAATAAGCAATACTAATAAAACAAAAAAACTATTTAACCGGAGGGGGGATAGTCATGAGTATAAAGGGAACTCAGACTGAGAAAAATTTGTTAATGGCTTTTGCAGGTGAGTCGCAGGCCAGGAACCGCTACACATATTTTGCTGCTAAGGCCAAAAAGGAAGGTTATGAGCAAATTTCAGCTATATTTCTGGAAACAGCCGAACACGAAAAAGAACACGCCAAACGATTTTTTAAGTTTTTGGAGGGTGGAGATTTAGAGATTACTGCTGCTTTTCCTGCCGGTATTATTTCTGATACAGCTGCTAATTTAAGGAGTGCAGCTTCAGGTGAGAATCACGAATACTCGCATTTATATCCGGAATTTGCAAAAGTTGCTGAAGAAGAAGGCTTTCCGATTATTGCCGCGGTTTTTAGGGCAGTTATGGTGGCCGAGACATATCACGAGAAAAGATTTTTGAGCTTGCTGGCAAATATTGAGCAGGATAAAGTGTTTAAACGTGAACAAGCGGTAATATGGAAATGCCGGAATTGCGGCAATTTGCATGAAGGTACTGAAGCACCGGATTCTTGTCCTGCTTGTGCCCATCCCAAAAGCTTTTTTGAAATAAAAGCTGACAATTACTAATAATTAATCAGACAGATAGTAAGATTTAATTTCTGATCCGGGTTATTATATTTTAATACTATCTAATAGTTCTAATATTATAATGAGTATTAATGGAGGAGGTTTATAATTGAGTAAAATCTGCCTTGTTGCTTTTAACGGCGAGCCTATGTGTTTTGTGCATGTTTTATTAAATGCGTTCGATTTTAAGCAAAAAGGTTATGCTGTTACAATAGTAGTTGAGGGTTCTGCCTGTAAGTTGGTTAAGGATCTGGCTGAAGAAACAAATCCTTTTCATGCTATGTGGGAGCAAGCTAAAAATGATAGTTTAATTTCTGCTGTGTGCCGGGCTTGCTGCATAAAGATGAACAGTATCGAATCAGCACAGAGTCAGGGATTGCCTCTTGAGGCTGATATGAAAGGTCATGTTGCTCTTGAGAAATATATTAAAGCTGGATTTACTTTAATAACATTTTAAGGATTAAGAACGATATACGTGTTAATAATAAAAAAACCGGAGGTATTTCTTGTGACTAAATTATTGCAAATTTATAAGTGTAATGTATGTGGAAATATTGTTGAGGTTGTAAACACCGGCAGAGGGCAATTAGTTTGCTGCCAGCAGAATATGGAGTTGAAAACCGAGAACACACAGGATGCGGCTAAAGAAAAACACGTTCCGGTTGTTGAAATTTTAGGCAACAAGGTAACCGTTAAAGTCGGCAGTGTAACCCATCCTATGGAAGTAAAGCATTACATTGAGTGGATTGAAGTAATTGCCGATGGTAAAGCATATATGCAATTTCTAAATCCCGGTGATGTTCCAGAGGCAGAATTTGAAGTTACAGGTGAAAATATTACAGCCAGAGCATATTGTAATTTGCACGGTCTTTGGAAAGCTTAAAGTGATCTAGGGGGTGATGTATGTGGATACACGAGCGCTTTTTAAACTCAGTTACGGTTTGTACATTGTTACATCAAAAATTGCGGATCGGTATAATGGGCAGATTGCAAATACTGTTTTTCAAATCTCCGGTACACCGAATACGATAGCTGTCAGTATTAATAAGAACAACCTTACAAATGAATTTATACGTGAGAGTAAATTATTTGTAGTTTCAGTACTTTCTCAGGAGAGTCCACTGTCCTTGATTGGCCATTTTGGCTTTAAATCAGGACGTGATATTGATAAGTTAGCCGGTGTAAAGTATGAAATAACTGAAAACGGCATACCATATATTACACAAACTACTTTATCTTATATGGAAGCCAGAGTATTTCAAGAAGTGGATGCCGGAACTCATACTATTTTTATCGGGGAGTTAATTGGTGCCGAGATATTTGGAGAAGGTATTCCTATGACTTATGATTATTATCATAAGTTAAAGTCGGGGATTATTTCTTCAACTTCTGCCGGTGTGGCTGAACCGGTAATAGAAGAGGTAAACAAAACCGATAAATATGAATGTAATGTATGTGGCTATATTTACGACCCCATTGAAGGTGATCCGGACGCTGGGATTGCTGCCGGTACTGCATTTGACGATCTTCCCGCAGATTGGGTATGTCCTGTTTGCGGAGCCGGTAAGGATAAATTCAGTAAAGTATAAATTTGAAGGTGAAATTAAGTGTATAATGACATAATAATGGATCATTTTCAAAACCCTCGTAATATAGGTGAAATAGTTGATGCTGATGGTATTGGTATTGAGGGTGACCCTGCTTGCGGTGACCATTTAAGGTTATACATTAAGGTTAAAGACAACCGTTTGGCAGACATAAAAGTAAAGGTCTTTGGTTGTGCGGCAGCGATAGCCTGCAGCAGCATGCTGACAGAATTAGCTATGGGCAAGCATTTAGATGATGCTATGATGATGCATAGTGATGATGTGCTGGAAGCTCTGGGAGGACTCCCGGAGGATAAGGGACACTGTTCTAATTTAGGAGTAGGTGCGTTAAAAGAAGCAATCTGGGATTATGTGTTCAAAAGGCAAATGCGTTAATCGCATTTAATGCTTTTTCTGTAGTAATAAATAAATGAAATATTAGCGACCCGCTCTAATCCGCGGGTCGTTTTTATGTAATTAAATAAAAACTAAGTTTAAAATGGTTACAAATTAAAAAATAGTATTATTTCATCTTAATATTGTTTGCAGCTGGTCAAGTGAATCCAATTGCTTCCGCATGAATGTAAAGAAATTAGTATTGACATAATAAATAGAATAGAAGCCTAATACTGTAATGAAATAAATTGGGTTGAATAAAATTAATTGAGAGAAAATTTATGATTGATATGGGGTTAAGCCATGCTTGAAAAAGGAATTATTAGTACCAACCAGTTTATCTGGATGCTTTTTATAATTATTACCTCGGTTGCTTTCCTGCAGGCACCCACACTGGTGGTTACTTATACAGAACGTGATGCCTGGTTATCAGTAACAGGTGGTTGGTTATTGGATGTTTTTCTGGCAACAGTTTATGCTTATATGGGAATTCGATTTGCCGGTCAGAACCTTGTTCAATACAGTATTACTATTCTTGGCAAATATATGGGAAGATTAGTCGGGAGTATATTTGTTTTATTTTTTTTAATGGTTGGTATACTTTTGCAAAGTGCTATGACTCAGGTAATTATAAGCATACTTTTACCAAGATCTCCGTTTGTATTTATAATGACAATCATGTTCATTATATCTTCTTACGCTGCACGGAATGGAATTGAAATTATTGCCAGGGTTTCTGAGCTTCTTGGTCCTTTTTATATTTTTTCAATAGTACTTATAGGATTAATCGCAATTCCCAATATAAATATTGAGAGGCTTAAACCACAGTTGGAGCATGGTCTTCAACCTATAATGTCAGGCTCGCTTTTTATGTTATGTTTTTATGGAATTTGTATTATTATGACCATGTTCATTCCACTCTGCAACAAACCTGAAAATGGTTTTATTGCTAAGGTTCAGGCTATTAGTCTGGGAGCTATTTTTGTTGGTATTGTTGTTATCGTCTCAATTGGTGCTTTTGGTTTAGATTTTGCACAAAGAGCTTATGCACCGATTTATCAAATAACAAGAATGCTAAATATAAGAATAGAGATTATTTTTTTACTTATAGCTATTGGTTCAGGAATTATTGCTTCCGCTATGATGATTTGGTCCTTCAGTCTAGGCATATCCAATATTATGGGGTTAAGTACTTATAAACCACTTATATACCCGGCATCTATTATTTCTTTAGGCTTAGGTCTGAATTTTCAAAATAATGTAGAACTCTTACATTATATACAAAATACTTTTCCGTCTGTGGCTATAATTGTAGAACTAGTTTTGGTGCCTATTTTACTTATTGTAGCCATAGCGCTTAAAAAGCATGGATAATGGTGCTTTGTCTCCGGTTAATGGAAAGCGGTTCTACTAAAATATTCGCCGGAGATCGCCCGAAATCATGCCTGCTGGAGGCCGTGTAAGACCTATTCTCTTTGTAGCGTAGGCGGTAGCTGATGAATTAGGAAACGCTCGTTGAAGTTCCCATGGAAGTCCACGCTTCTTAGTGGAACATAAGCGGGGGTAGCTCACCTAACCTGAAGAGTTACTTTTGTAAAAGTGCCTCTTCATCAAATTTATGAATATAATTGAACTTATTAGCCAGGCTAAAAGGGAAATAACCAAAGCGGCAGCCCAGATGTGCAGATAGGTCATAATTATAATTGCTACTAAAACGCAAACTGTACAGCCAAGCATTCCGGCTGTTGCGCCCAGAGCTACTTCAGCGGCATAATGAGATCCTCCGGATATGCCTGCCATAATTACAGCTGCTACCATTACAGCCGGGAAGGCTGCAAAAATACCTGCAAAGGATTTCCAAGGGAGTAGTTGCAGAACAATGTAGCAAGCGGCTACTGCGCTGCCGCCTAAGAAAAAGCGTAGAACTAAATCCTTTATATAGGGACTCATAAAGAACTCCTTTATTAAATACTAAATAACGATAATTAATTGCAGACATTATAATAATAGTTGCCAGGTGAAATAAAATATTGAAGCAGCTAATAACCATATTAATAGAGCCAGTGTTAATCCTTTTTGCCAACCCTTTGATACTATTAATTTGTTTGCGGATATGGCGCAAATAATATTGGCCAGCATGCCGACCAGAGCACCCTGGGAAATATGTCTCGACATAACCAGCAGATCATTGTTTTTATATTGCAGGCTAAGAGTTAGTGAGGCTGCTATATATACGGCGGGAAAAGCGGCAAAAATACCACCCAGACGGCCACCGAAAGTTCTGGCTATAATTGTAGAAGCTACCACGGCACTCCCACCAAAAAAAAATCTGATAATAACCGGAGTTAAAGAAATGTCAGGCATGTTCTAATATGCACCCTCTTTTCCTAAAATTATATTACAGCTTTCTGTACCGCGCTAGATAGAAAAGTATTTATGTTAGCATATATCTTTATGCAATATTCATATAATCATGCCGCATGTTACTATAATATCATTCAAGAATTCAATATAATGTAGCATTTTTAATTTTATCTATTAATTATAACAATTATTGCAATAAGCTGTAAAATAAAATCCGTGTATCTAATTGGCCTGTTGACAAAGGGGTGCAGAGAATTTTCTCTGCACCCCTTTATCAACAGTATCTGGCAACAACCGCAGGTTTTTTATCTTAGCTTTTGTGATTTCCAAACTACTGTCGGAACTCGTAAAGAAGCATTTTCTCTTTCTTCAGAGTCTTCACGAACCAGGGTATTGATACGGTGATCTTTAAGCAAAATACTCCAGGCTTTGGCTACCGTTTCAATAAAATTGGGTTCCATGGTTAACTGTTCCTCAATTAGAGGACAGCGGTACGGTAAATCTAAAGTATCATAGATAAGTATCCAACTGCCGTTTTTGAAAATATGGGGAGTAAGAGGATAGAAACGGCAGGCCAGGGGACGCAGCTCTCTCGGACAGGCTCTGGAGCACTTTACAAAGTTAACAGGAAACGGCCAGGACGCAGGGAAGTCATATTCCTTGGGGTCATGTCTTTCCCATGCCAACCAGTCTTCCTTACCGGTGAACATGACTTCCTCCCCCGGAAAAAGATACATGCCTAAAGAATCTGTTTCATTTTGCTGACAGCAAATACTGTTGCACAATTTACCGCAGTCACTCTTAAGTGGAGTCGCTTTTTCTGTCAATCGATATAAATATTTATATTCTTCGGGAGTTAAAATCGGCTTCAATTTGATCTACCTCGATGCAGCTATATTGTTGCTTAATTGTATCATATATTTGTTTAGATGACTATCGCTGACATAGTATGGCTAATATACATGTTTTTTTCTAAAAAATTAAAATTTTAAGAAGGAAATATGTAATTTTATATCGAATATAAAAAATATCAAATTAACCATTATATTGGAAGTGATATGATTTGACGGATAAATACGTTTATACAGTTGCAACTGAAGACGGAGTCATTAAAAAAGGTATACTTAATGCGAACGGAATTAACGGTGCGGCTGTAATGCTGCGCAAAAATAATTATTGGATTATTGAACTGCGCCAATTAGAACATCATAGTGCCGGTTATTCACTATTGAGCAAGAGGCCTAAACCTAAAGATCTGGCAGCTTTTTCAAGAAATTTTGCATCATTGATTAATTCAGGTATTCCAATATTAAAAGCATTAATATTGTCGATGCAAACAAATAAAAAAAGTTTCAATGTAGTATTGGATCAGTTGGTTCTGGATTTGAAGGCAGGTTCGAGTCTTTCCGGGGCTATGTCCAATTATCCCCGCTTTTTTCCTAAAATTTTTATTGGAATGATTGCCGCGGGTGAATCGGGCGGTGTCTTAGGGCAAGTTTTAGATAGATTAGCGATACATTTCGAAAATGTTTCTTCCTTGTCAGATAAGGTTAAAGCAGCATTGTCATACCCTGTTTTGGTGGTTGCCACTGCCATATTATGCCTGGTATTGATGATGACCATGGTTTTGCCGGTTTTTGAAGGCATGCTGCAAGACGTTAATGCGTCATTGCCATTTATTACTGTAGTTGTGGTTAAGGTTAACAAGTTTATTATGGTTTACAAATATTTGGGGCTAGGAATATTCCTGTTAATTTGTATTGCTGTATTGTTATGGATAAGAACGTCAAAAGGCCGGGAGATTTCTGATCATCTTCTTGTCCGTATGCCTTTATTCGGTACACTGCTTCGCAAGATAATGCTTGCGCGGTTTTGCCGGACCCTCAGCACCTTGCTTTACAGCGGCATACCGGTTTTGGCATCTCTGCATATAGTTAAAGAAACTATTGGCAATGAAATTATAATCAAAGCTGTCAGCCGGACCTGCGATTGTATCGAAAAAGGTGAAAGTATAGCGGTGCCCCTAAAAGAAAGTGGCTTTTTCCCTCCCTTATTAATCCATATGATTACGGTAGGCGAAGAAACAGGCGCTTTGGGTGAATTGCTGGAAAAAGCAGCAGCTATTTTAGACCGTGAGATAGAAACTACAGTAACAAACATGTCTTCCATGCTTGAGCCTCTGTTGGTACTGATTATAGGAGGCATAGTTGGCTTTATATTTATATCCGTATTGTTGCCTGTATACCAAACACTGGGAGCTTATGAGTAGTTACGCATGCATTAGCAGCAATCTTCTGACAGATGTGTTTTTAGACTGCTAAGGCTGCTTAATATGAAAAATTTAAGGGGGAATTGCGGTGCTGTTAAAAAGCAAAAAAGAAGGATTTTCTCTGGTTGAATTAGCAGTTGTCCTGGCCATTATCAGTATTCTGATCGCCCTGATAGTACCTAAAATCACCAAACAAGCCGATCGCACCAAAGAAAAGAGAGCCAAAGCTGAGATTGCATTAATGAAGTCTGTTATTGACTCCTATTTTGTAGAACACGGGACTTATCCAAAGGATTCTGATACAACAGCTGACACTGACTCCATACAGGGACTGTTGATTAAAAACGGTATAGACTGGGGGAGCTTGGATGATCCCTGGGGTAACGGCTACATATATGACGCAGATGAAACATACAAAAAGTATGTAGTTTATTCTACTGGTTCGTCTAATGAAGAAAAAGATAATATCGTGGCTACTAACGAGCAGGATACAAAAATAGACCAGGCTGAACCTGAAGCCATGGGCGGTGAAGAAGCAGTAATTTCCAAAAAAGCAATTGATGATGAGTAAAAGCTTGCGCAGCATAAGGGGTTTTACCTTGCTTGAATTAACCTTGGTCATTCTTATCTTAGGGGTACTTTTATCATTGCTTGTGCCGCAGCTAAAAGTACCCTACGGGCATTATAATTTAGAGTCGGCGGCTTACCGCATGGCAGGTGATATTAGATATTTTGCTCAACAAACGATTAACGCGCAAAGTGATACGGATACTTATAAAGTAAATTTTGATACGTCTAATGACAGATATTTATTTCAAAAAAACACTGATGTAATAAAGAGTGTTACATTGCCGGTCAGCACGGATTTAGAATACGTTAATTTTAATAAAAACACCCTTTCCTTTAAAATAAATGGGGCTCCAAGTCCTTTGGGAGGCACTGTGACACTGAGAGACCGTTGTAGCGGTGATTTTCTTTATGTTATTGTTGCCGGTATAACCGGCAGGGTTAGGGTGGATGTGGAAAAACCTGCTTCCGGTGTCGAGTAGCCATTTATTATTAAGAAGTAAAAGGTGTTTTTATGAGTAAAAGAAACGAGCAGGGTTATTCAATTTTGGATACTATGATGGCGGGTTTAATCTTGGTTGTTGTTCTAATACCGCTGGTTAACCTGCAGCCCAAAATCGTTAATTTAACCGCAAGTGCTGAGAAATATAATACCGCCATATTTTTAGCACAGGGAAAAATAGAAGAAATGAAAGCAATGCCCTATGACCGGTTATCAGGCGAGTTGCCACGGGGTGAGAACAGGTTCCCCTTCAATGGTTATGAAAACTACATTTATACGCTGAAAATTGATGATGAGCAGTACGGTTTAAAAACGATCACTGTTACAGTTTTCTATCAGGAAGCGGGAGCAGAAAGGAATATCAGTCTAATAGCGGAAAGGCACAGATAATGAATAATGCACTGAAAGCAATGAAAGCTCGAAGCGGAATTTATAAAAGCCGGGGCTTTACTTTAATAGAAATCATGCTGGCAGTAGCGATGGCAGGTATTATTTTTACCTCGATTTTTAACATATATATCAGAGGAGTCTTGTTTTGGCATCAAAGGCAGGACAGAAATGAAGTATCAGAAAGTATGAGAATCGCCATGGATCGATTATCCCGTGAACTTCGCCAGGCCAGCAAGGTGCATGCTATCACTGATAATAATATCCAGTTCTATGACAGCGGCAATTATTTAATTACATATTTTATTTATAATCAAAACCAGTTGAATAGGAAAATTAGCCCCAATGCTCACAGTTCCCCCATCGTAAATAATATAATAAAACTTGGCGCTGTTTATGATGAGAACAAGCACCTGCTCAATGTAGTAATTACCGGTAAAGGTAAAAACACCGGTGAGTTAAGTATGTCAACTTCCATATATATTAGAGCCTTATCGGACGGTTAAGGTTTTATAGGATGTTTTCAATGAAAGATAAATTTATAGAACAAAGCGGGCAGGTTTTATTGATGTCAGTATTTGCAGTAGTAATGCTGACAACCTTATTGCTGGCAGCAATCTCCCTAGCCGGCACAGGTAAAGACGCGGCATATTTACAGTTAAAGGCAATACAGGCAGCTTATATTGCAGATGCCGGTCTTGAAAAAATGTTGGCCCGCCTAAAATACGATAAAAGGTGGAATAATCCCCAGAGTATAGCAGCCTCTTATGCCGGCGGTTCTATCAGCGGTTTAAGTATCAGCACAGATACTGCTGCAGGTTGTTTAATATTGACCGCGAAAGGGTCCTTGGGCAGTACACAGAAAACCCTGACTGCTAAATTAAATTTTAAGCCTGCTGAGATTATTGAGACCTATAATAATTACATAATCGCTTATTGCGACGAGGATAAAAATCTGACAGAAAACATTGCTCTCTCCCCGCCCCTGATAAATGATGAGGATAAGAGTGTTTTTAAAACACTAGCTGAAAGTTATGGCAGCGGGCATTGCCTAACCGGTGATATCATATTTGACAGCTCTAAGCTGCAGAATATGAGAGGTTTATATTTTATAGAAGGAAATGTTAGTATCGGGGGCAGCTATAGAGGTGTGGCCACAATTATTGCTACAGGTGATATTTATATCAATACAAGCCTAATCACCGCCAGTTTAACCGGCAATTCTTTAGCTTTATTAAGTTATAGCAACATAAATCTGGAATTGTCAGACTCTGAAACAGTAGTTAACGCTGTTTTATGGTCTGAAGATTCGATCAAAGTATCTAATGATTCCAGAGTCATTGGTGCAGTTTTAACCGGAGATATATTATTAAACGGGAACAAGCTGAATTATCAATTTTCCGGTGAGTTAGTTAACCAGCTGCCTCCCGGATTGCCTGTATATGTAGATATAATTTATTGGAAAGAGTTATACCCGGTATTTTAGTAACGACGGAAAAATTGAGTGACTTCTTGTGAGAGTGATGAAAAAACTATGAAAAAAAATATTGCAACATCAAGAATTGTCGGTATTGACTGGGGTGCGGAAAAAGTTAGGTCCGCAGTTTTAAATTACAAGGGTAAAATATCGGTTCAGGGCTTATACAGTATTAACTTAGCCGAGCGGGATATAAAAAAATTTGGCAGTCAGGATGACAGTTGGACGGTGGCTGCTTTGGCCCAGATGGCTGATCGACTGGATATCACGGATGAGTTAGTTGTTTTAGGTTTAGAGGTTCCTCAGATATCCTGTCGCCATATAAAAATTCCTATTCTGCCGGAACGTGAATTAAACGGAGCAATTAAATGGGAAGTTGACAAGTACTATCAGGAAAAGGCAGAATATATTACTTACACCTATTTAGTACTTGGTCAAATACAGGAAAAGAAAAACAAGTTCTATAATGTACTTCTAATTGTTATCAATAACGAAATAGTTGATAAGTATCGTTCAATTTTTCAAGCCGCTGGGCTGAACCTGGCAAAAATTGATTTGCCGTCTTTAGCCTTATGGAATTTGTATAAAGAAGATAACGGCAAAAATATCGCTCTTGTTTTTATGTCCTCGAATGTTTTGCATATCTTGATCATGCAATATAATCAAATCTACTTTTCACGCAGTTTGCCGGTATTTGATTCTCATAACATTGTCGAACAGTTGGAGTTAACATTTCAATATCTTGAGCATTTTTTACCTGTACCGCCGGTACAGGCTGTTATTATCAGCGGTACCGGCAATTATTCTGATTTAGCGGTTTTGATTAAAGAAAAAATAAACATCGAGGTCAAGTCAGCGGAAGCCGTGTTATGTGAAGGAGAAATAGTCAATCACGGTTATGAATTAGCTATTGGTTTAGCTTTGAGAAGTGTTCCGCCAAATCCGGCAATAAAAAGATTATTTTGTTTGCTCAGCAAAAGGTTTCAAAAACACACTTTCTGTGAGGAGAGAAAAAAGTATGTATGAGGTTAACTTGCTAAGAACAAACAAACGGCTCAAGAACTTTTTACCTGTACCCGAAGCTGCTCTCAGAGCGGCAGTTATAGGACTAATTTTCTTTATATCAGGGGTGGCTTATGCCGGTTTTTTATTTAGTTATCATAACTTGCAAAAAAAATCTGTTCAGTCATCATTGTTAATTGAAGATAAATCCGCCTTATTACAGAATATGCATCAATTGCGTCAATCCGGTCCGGAAAGTGAAGCAGCCGGTTATACCATAGATGACTTGGTGCAGAATCGTATAACCTGGTCAAAGTTGATGCTGGATTTAAATATATTGGGTTCGTTGGGGTTGCGGTACGGTGAAATGAAATTATATACTGTGGCGGATAAAACGGAGTCACCGGGCAGGATAACACCGGTAATTGATATTAGTGGTGAGGCTGAGTCTACAATGACTGTGGCCAACTTATATAAAGAATTATGCCGCTTGAATTACCTATCTCAGGTAAAGTTGAAATCAGTTGATCGAATTGGTGGCAGTCAATATGTTAAATTTTTATTTACAGCTAAACTAACAAGGAAAAATTGATATGTTGTATAATCTAATTAATGTATGCCAAAATAAGCTAATAGAACTGTCAGGCAGGGAAAGGCTGCTGGTCGGCTTTTTTATTGTATTAATCATAGTGGTTTTTATATTAAATGTATTATTTCCGCAAATTGAGGAATACAGGTTGATAAAAAAGCAACTCCTGGTTAATGAGAATAAAGTTATTGTCATGAATAAACAGCTTAATTCCATGAATGCAACCGAACAAGCCGTGAAAAAAAATAAGCAGAAAATGGAGGAATATAATAAGTATTTTTTGCAGGAGATAAATGACGGTACGGTATTGCAAACAACAGGCAACCTAGCTATGACATCGGGGTTAGAACTCCTTTCCTTTCACCCGCAAGAAATAGTTAATAAGCAGTTATATAGCGAGATGCCTGTAACTCTGGTTGTTGCCGGGGATTTAGCCGGAATCATATCTTTTGTCGATTTGTTGGAGCACCAGCAGTTCTTAACTGAAATAAAAAAAATAAATATTGCAGTTCTGACAAGCGATAATCCTAAAGCCAGGGCTAAAGCGGAAATATCCATGCTCATTTATCTTAATTAAGCTTCAGAAAAGCTTAATGAGCACAGAACCCAGCCATTATTTGTATAATAATAACCGGCGGGAAAATACTATTGTTTAAGTATCTTTTTGATCAGAGAATTTTTTATGGAGGGATTGCTCTTGTTTGATAAAAAACTGCTGCAGAAAGTGCTGGCAGCTTCTATGTCAAAAGGCGGCGATTTTGCGGACATATTTATTGAGAATAAAAAAGCTATAGGTATACGCTGTGAAGCCGGGAAAATAGAACGTATTCATTCCGGTATGGAGTTGGGTGCCGGAATTCGTGTGCTTTCCGGTGAGAACACTGCTTTTGCCTATACCAATGATGTAAGTGAAAACGGTTTATTAGCCGCAGCAAAAACTGTCAGCAGTGCGGTTCAGGGAAAACAAAGAGATATAAATATTGATTTGCGCACTATAAAGCCGGTAGTGGCATTTGATTTTCCTGAACCGCCAGGTGAAGTGTCCACTGCCAGGAAGGTATCTCTGGTGGAAGATGCCGATAAATCAGCCCGCTCTATAGGTGATGAAGCTGTCAAGCAAGTAATTGTAGGCTATGGGGATGCTACTATTAAAGTCAATATGGCTAACAGCAACGGGGAGTATATTGAAGATGAGCGAATGCGCACCAGACTCTTGGTGCAAGTTGTGGCATCTGACAATGATGTAATTCAAACCGGTTATGACGCTGTTGGTGGTCTGAGTGGGTTTGAATTATTTAAAATCTATGATCCTCATGAATTGGCTGTAAGCGTGGCCAGACGGGCAGTTTCTATGCTTTCTGCCAAACCGGCTCCGGCCGGTAAAATGCCTGTGGTTATGTCCGGGGAAGCAGGGGGAACGATGGTGCATGAGGCCTGTGGTCATGGTCTGGAAGCAGACTTGATTCAAAAAGAGCTGTCAGTATATGCAGGCAAAAAAGGTCAAAAAGTGGCATCGGATCTGGTTTCCGTGATAGATGACGCGACTATGAGCAAAAAGTATGGTTCTTATGCCGTAGATGATGAGGGAATCCTGGCAGAGCCGGTAACCCTGATTAAAAACGGTGTATTAGAGGATTATTTGTATGACAGGCTGTCCGCTAAGAAAGACAATCGAAAGTCTAATGGTCATGGCAGGCGCGAATCTTACCAGCACAAGCCTATCCCTAGAATGGGCAATACTTATATTGCTCAAGGCAAGACCGATCCAGAAAAAATTATTCGTGAGACCAAGTCGGGTTTACTGATTAAAAAAATGGGCGGGGGACAGGTGAATACTACTACAGGTGATTTTGTTTTCGATGTGGCGGAAGGATACTTGATTCAAAACGGTGATGTTGGACCTATGGTACGAGGGGCCACTTTAACCGGAAACGGGCCTCAAGTACTGCAGATTATCGATATGGTAGGCAGTGACTTGGGTTTCAGTATTGGAACCTGTGGCAAAGATGGGCAAGGTGTACCGGTCAGTGACGCTCAGCCGACCATACATATTCCGGAGATAGTTGTTGGCGGTACTTCGCACGATGCTGACGGCAGTGAACAAATTAAGCAAATACGCAGGCTATAATAAAGAATAAGACAGCTTTCGATTTTTAAGAAGAAGGAGCTGTCTTTTTTCTGCGCAGCAGGAAAGTTACCCTAAATTTGCTTGATTATAAAACAGCCGGCCAGCTATTTTTTCAGCTGACCGGCTCCAATCTTATCTGCCGGAAACTAACTTTGTCATTAAAGTGGCCAGGGTTTGTTTTTCCTGTTCATTAGCTACCTGCCACAATTCTTTAAGTGTCTGCTGCTCCGGGTTGGCGGTAGGTACACTGGAAGCTAGAATATCTCCCGCCTGCTGGGCCAAAGCAGATATTCTCTCCTTGGGGACACCCAGTTCGTTGGCATACTCAACAGCCTGTCCTAAAAATTTTTTCCAATTGTCCCAATTGGCAATCTGAGTAGTAATTTGACCAAATTGCAGCATGCAATCACGTCCTTTCAGACATATATTAAAGTGTAATGTTATTTTTTACCCTTTGACTGAATTTATTCATAGACTTAAATATTTTGCTGCGGCTTGTTCTCCGTATTATGTTAAGTAATGCACGGAATGGAAAGGAATATACTGATTGTTGTTGAATTATACTAACGATATGGAATGGAAAGGAGATGTTTTGATGGAAAATGAAAATTTAAATATTGCGCGTTCTGTGGTTGATTTAGCTGTAAAGCAAGGCTCTGAAATGGCAGAGTCTTATTTAAGCTATAGCAAAGAATTAGATATAGAGGTAAGAGGCGGTAAGGTTGATACAATGGTTATGGCAGAGGACAGGGGACTGGGGCTGAGAGTTTTCATTGGCGGTCGAACAGGTTTTGCCTTTACTACTGATCTTACAGAAGCAGGGCTTGCGGAATGTGTAAGGCAGGCAAAGGATAACTCAGCTCAAATTGCGGCCGACGCCCATAACGGTTTGCCGGAAAAAGTCGAAAAATACGAGCAGATGGATACATTTGACCCGGATATTGCCGCTATACCGGTAGAAGATAAAATAGCTTTGGCTGTGGCTATGGAGAAATCAGCCAGGGATTATGACCCGAGAGTTAAGATTATAGAGAGTTCCTCTTACAGCGATAGTATATCCTCAGTTGTTATAGCCAATTCCCACGGTCTGGCTGCATCTTGCCAGTCAACATATTGCGGTATTTACCTTGCGCTGGTTGCTGTTGATGGGGATGACTCCCAAACCGGTTTTGCTATGGATTACCGATTAAAATACAAGGACTTAAATCCTAAAGCAATTGGCCGGGAAGCCGCATTAAAGGCTGTGCGCATGCTCGGTGCACAGCCTGTCTCAACCAGGAAGGTGAGTGTTGTGTTGGAGCCTTATGTAGCTGCCGGTTTTCTGGGTTTAATGTCATCTTCTTTCACGGCTGAAGCTGTACAGAAAGGCCGATCTTTATTTGCCAACAAAATAGGCTCGAAGGTAGCTTCAGAGCTTATTAACGTAGTTGATGACGGTTCCCTGCCGGGAGGCATAGCTTCCGCTCCTTTTGACGGTGAAGGTGTGCCCACGGCAAAAACAGTGCTGATTAAGTCCGGTGAGTTAAAAGCTTACCTTTATAATACTTATACGGCTAAACAGGATGGGGTTGTTTCAACCGGCAACGGGGTAAGAGGTTCGTTTAAAGGTACGCCGGAAGTAGGTACGACAAATTTTTATATAGAACCGGGTAATTGCTCTCCCGGTGACTTAGTTAAAGCTGTTAATTCGGGTTTGTTTGTTACTGAAGTAATGGGTATGCACACGGCAAATCCAATTTCCGGTGACTTTTCCGTGGGTGTTTCAGGTTTATTGATTGAGAACGGGCAAATCACTAAACCGGTGAGGGGTGTAGCCATCGCAGGCAATATAATAACTTTGCTATCAAGTGTGAACGGGGTTGGCAGCGATTTGAAATTTTTTGGTGGGAAAGGTGCTCCCACGTTGAGAATTGAAGGGATTACCGTCAGCGGGCATTAGCAAAACTAAAATTATTCATCTTCGCAGCATGTGTCGCTGCCCTCTTTTGTCTTTGCAAGCAGGCGCAAATTATGGTAAAATTATGGACAGTGACAGCAGGTGGTGAATAATTTTGAAATTATTAATACTTAACGGACCGAATCTGAACATGCTGGGCTTAAGAGAACCTGAAATCTACGGTAATTTAACTTTAGACAATATTAATGAAAAGGTTAAGGTTTATTGCCAGCAAATAGGTATAGAAGTCGAATTCATGCAATCCAATTATGAGGGAGCTTTAATTGAAAGAATACACCAGGCATTTGGCGGG
Organism: Desulfofarcimen acetoxidans DSM 771; assembly: GCF_000024205.1. Lineage (NCBI taxonomy): Bacteria > Bacillati > Bacillota > Clostridia > Eubacteriales > Peptococcaceae > Desulfofarcimen > Desulfofarcimen acetoxidans. Next base: position 2,856,760 of record NC_013216.1, on the reverse strand, counting down.
GATATCGCTGCGATTATCATAAATCCGGGTGCTTTGACTCATTACAGCTATGCCCTGAGAGATGCTGTTGCCGCTGTAAAAATACCAACAATTGAAGTTCATCTATCTAATATTCATGCCAGAGAAGAATTTCGCCATCATTCTGTAATTGCACCGGTAGCAGTGGGACAAATCTGCGGGTTTGGCCTGCATAGTTATCTGTTGGCAGTACAAATGGCAGCTGTCTATATTAAAAAATAGGCTTTTTAGCAACCACCAAAGGGGTATGAAATGATAAACAGGATTAATGCGGTGCGGAAATTGTTGAATAAAGCAGCTTTAGATGCCATAGTGGTTATAAATCCTGGAAACAGGTTGTATCTCAGTGGTTTTACAGGCACTTCCGGTATTTTATTCATTGATGCCCGGCGAGCTATTTTATTAACAGACTTTCGCTATCGTGAGCAGGCAGCGGCACAGGCACCGGATTACGAGATAATAACCTTTACCGGTTTATTTACCGAAAAGCTGTTGGAATTTATTACTCCGTCAAAATCATATAGACTGGCCTGTGAAGGTGACTATATTACCTATAAGCAGTTTATAGCCATAAAAGAGAGCTTGCAAGACATAACCGTTCACCCGGTTAATGAATTTGTCGAAGCTTTAAGATTAGTTAAAGACAATACAGAGATAAATAAGATAGGCCGGGCAGTTAAAATAGCCGACGATGCTTTTGCCAATATTCTTCCCCTGATTAAACCCGGTGTTTCTGAAATAGAGTTGGCACTGGAGTTGGAGTTTTTTATGCGCCGGGCCGGAGCGGAAAAGGCCGCTTTCACTTTTATTGTTGCTTCCGGCACCAGAAGTTCTATGCCGCACGGAGTAGCCTCAGAAAAATTAATAAAACCGGGAGAATTGCTGACCATGGATTTCGGTGCTGTTTACCAGGGCTATCATTCAGATATCACACGTACGGTATTAATAGGAACTTCAACCGCCAAGCAGTCTGAAATTTACCGTATAGTTTTGGAAGCTCAAATAGCAGCTCTGGCTGCTGTCAGGTCCGGTATAAAGGCCAGTGAGGTGGATAAAGCCGCCCGTGACATTATTGCTTCTTATGGTTACGGTGAAAACTTCGGTCACAGCACGGGACACGGGCTGGGTTTAAATATTCATGAAAACCCCCGGCTGGCCGCAAAAGATGAAACTATTCTGCTGCCAGGCATGGTAGTTACCATTGAACCCGGCATATACATACCGGATTGGGGCGGTGTCCGCATTGAAGATACAGTTGTTGTAGAAGAAAACGGTTGTCAAATACTGACCAGATCACCAAAGATGAATTTAATGGAAATATTCTAGCTCTGGAATACACATAAAGGATTTAAATAAGACTTATCTGAGGGATTTTGTTATTTCAAGGAGGGAGCAAGCATTGATATCCACTAACGATTTCCGCACCGGTCTAACCATCGAAATTGATAATGATATTTATCAAGTTGTTGATTTTCAACACGTTAAACCCGGCAAAGGTGCTGCCTTTGTACGTTCAAAGCTGAGAAACATGCGTACCGGCGCAGTTGTGGACAAAACCTTTAACGCCGGTGAAAAGCTTCATAAGGGGCGCGTTGAGCGCAAAGAAGTGCAGTATCTGTATAACGACGGTACGAGTTATAACTTTATGGATATGGAAACCTTTGATCAGATGTCCATGAATAGAGAGGAATTAGGGGATGCAGTAAAGTATCTCAAAGAAAATATGCTCATCACCATACAAACCTTTCAAGAAAAGCCCATTGGTTTTGACTTACCCAATTTTGTTGAACTGGAAGTAACGGATACCGCACCAGGTATAAAAGGTGACACAGCTTCCGGCGGATCTAAGCCTGCCACTCTTGAAACGGGCTATGTGGTTCAGGTGCCCTTCTTTATTAATGTGGGAGATGTCCTGCAAATAGATACCAGAACAGGAAATTATATTAAGCGGGCCTAAATAAGCTAATGATTGCAAAATTCAATCATTAGGAAATATATGTTTAAAACCCTCTTTGCTGAGTCATACTAATAGAGTCAATGCTGCATATCGGCTAACTATTAATCAAAGGGGGTAAAATGCTTATGTCTGATCTTAGATCAAGAGTAGCTTATCTTCAGGGGCTTTCCGAAGGACTTGATCTGGATGGTGCTTCTAAAGAGGGCAAGGTGCTGCAGGGCATAATTGATGTATTAGAAGATATTGTAGATACAATGGACGTTATCGAAGATTCACAGGAGCAAATGGAGGAGTACATGGAGAGAATTGATGAAGACCTCCTTTCTCTGGAAGATGATTACTACGATGACAGGTCATGTACTTGTGAGCATGACGGTGCAGAATATGTTGAAGTAGATTGTCCCGAGTGCGGTGAAACAGTTTGTTTTGATTCAGACATTTTAGAGGATGAGGATGTTATTGAAGTAACCTGTCCGTCTTGTGATACTGTGGTGTTTATCAATGATGACCAGCCACTGACGGGCGGAAATGAAATGATTGAGGGACATTCTTACATTAATAAAAAATCCTCCGATATAATTTAATAACAAAAAAGACAGTAGCATATTAGACTACTGTCTTTTTTATTATTCTTGGAAATTATGCTCATCATGGATCTTTGGATAAGTTAAGGTTAATACTGCATAATTTACAGCAAGCGCGAGTGTCTGCGGCTGCTCTAAAGTCGCTTAAGACGACTTTCTTGATAACTATTGACATTTTAAGTGCGGAACACTAGAATAATCGTTAGGTTTAGGAATAAATTTCATAATTAAAGGTGTTTTTGGTACAATAATATTGCAAAACTTAAAAAGAAAGGCGGGGGCATTTTGTCAAAAAAAATAGTTATTGTGGGCGGGGTTGCGGCAGGTCCTAAAGTTGCTGCCCGTGCCCGCAGGGTTATGCCTGATGCGGAAATTACCGTTATAGAGAAAAGTAATATAATATCTTATGCCGGTTGCGGCATGCCCTTATATGTATCCGGACATGTGAGAAAACTGGACGAGTTAGTTTCCACCTCTTACGGGGCCATTCGCAATAAAGACTTTTTTTTAAATGAAAAAGGAGTTAAAGTACTTACCGGAACAGAAGCCTTGTCCATAGACCGTGAGAATAAAAAAGTATTAATGAAGGATCTTGCCACCGGGGTGGAATCCTATATTGAATATGATCAACTGGTACTGGCTACCGGATCAACACCGATTAATCCACCTATTGAAGGTTTAAATCTAAAAAAAGTATTTAAGTTATACCACCCTGACGATGCCGTGGCTCTAAAAGAATTTTTAGAAAACGCGGATGTGGAGATGCCGGTAATCATCGGTTCTGGCTTAATTGGCATGGAAACTGCGGATGCGCTGGTAGGAAAAAAACTCTTCCCGACAGTTGTAGAACTCAGGGAGCAACTTTTGCCGGGCATCCTTGATCCTGAAATGGCTGCTTCACTGAAGACTAAGTTGGAAGATATGGGTATGGAGTTTGCCTTGGAACACACTGTACAGAAGTTAGAGGGCGATGAAGATGGCAATGTAACAGGTATAGTGACCGACAAGGGAACCATTGACGCCGACATGGTGCTTGTGGCTGTGGGAGTTAGACCCAATGTAGAACTGGCCCGTAAGGCAGGTCTTACCATCGGTGAGACAGGTGCCATAGCTGTCAATGAATTTATGCAGACCAGTGACCCGGATATCTATTCTGCCGGTGACTGTGTGGAAAACACCAATATTATAACCGGTCGTAAAGTATTTGTGCCGCTGGCTTCAACAGCCAATAAGCAGGGCAGAATAGTGGCGGACAATATTGCAGGCAAAAAGTCCAGGTTTAAAGGCATTTTAGGTACTGCCGTTTTGGAAATAGGCGGTATTAATATAGGTCGAACCGGTTTAAGCGAACAGCAAGCGCTGGATGCTGGTTTTGAGATAGCCACAGCCGCCAATGCCAATCATGACAGAACCCATTATCATAACAAGCATGGCCAAATGATTCTGAAGATTATAAGTGATGCAAAAACCGGGCGCCTTTTAGGAGCACAGGGTTTAGGCAAAGGTGATGTAATCAAACGCATTGATGTTTTGGCTGCAGCAATTACTTTTGGCGCCACTCTGGAGGACTTTTATAACATTGACCTGGGCTATGCGCCTCCCTTCTCAACTCCTATCGATATGGCGGCTCATACAGCTAACACAGTACGTAATAAAATCGATGGGTTGACTGCCTCTGTTTCTGCCAGGGAACTCAAAGAGAAGCTTGAACGCGGTGATGATTTTGTGCTTCTGGATGTTCGGACACAGCAGGGCTACCAGTCTCGTCATATTGAAGACAAGAGAGGCATGTTGATACCTTTGCATGAACTGAGATACAGGCTCTCCGAGATACCTAAGGATAAGGAAATTGTGGTCCTTTGTGCTATGGGTGGCCGTAGCTATGAAGCTGCCTGCACTCTTAAAGGTGCGGGTTATAATGATGTTAAATATCTGGAGACAGGCTTTGAGGGCTGGCCTTATGATTATGATTAATATTTGAGAAAACTTTCTCGGTAAAAATAAAAAATAAAAACCCGTTACACTCTGTGTAACGGATTTTTATTTTTGGTTAGCTGCGATTAATCTTTAACCAAACCCCGCCAGAATTCCCCCACCTCTAAGGTGGTGGGATGAATGGCGGCCTTGTTTTGTGTACTAATAAAATGTTTGCCAAAGCCTCTATGATGTGGCAAAATATAATCAGATGCAATAACGAAAGGCTGATTATTATTGAGCAAACTTGATACAAATAGCCACTCGGTCTTCTTACTCACATATCATCTGATTTTGGTAGTAAAATACCGCAGAAAAGTTATAAACGACACAATAGCAAACCGTATCAAAGAAATTGGTGAGTATATTGCACCAAAATATAATATTAGTTTCCTTGAATACAACCATGACAAAGATCACACACACATATTATTCAAGGCTCACCCTAATTATGGAAAGAATATTTTTGGTCGCAAAGTTTTTGTCTTCTAACTACAGGTGGTACACCCATTGAAGTAATTAAGAAGTACATTGAAACCCAGGGTGAAAAGAGGTGAATCGTTTGCAAATTGTCTACCGGTTTGAAATGCGTCCGACCAAAGAGCAACAGAAAAAAATGTTTCACACACTAAAACTTTGCCGGAAACTCTATAACTGGTCTTTATCTGAGCGTCAGCGTGTGTATAAAGAAACCGGCCAAGGGTTGACATATAATAAACAGCAGAATATGCTGCCGGGCTATACAAAAGAACATCTGGAATACAAGCAAGTTCACAGTCAGGTAATGCAGGATACTTTGCGCCGGGTAGACTTTGCCTATCAGCGGTTTTTTGCCAAAGAAGCCGGATACCCCCGGTTCAAAAACCGTGACCATTACACATCATTTACCTATCCCCAGGTGGATGCTGTAAATAAAACTTTCTCTAAGCCGGGTAAAATTTATCTTTCTAAAATAGGTTTCGTAAAAATGACAACTTACCGGGAATTTGATGCCAGTCAAATATCCAGGGTTAACATAAAGTATTACGGTGGTAAGTGGTACGCTAATTTGACAGCCGAAGTGGAAGTAGCCGAAAATCTTACTGACAGAACCAAATCCACCGGAATAGACATGGGTCTTGAGCATTTTGCCGTACTGTCTGACAGTACAGAGATAGAAACCCCAAAGTACTATCTTAAATCGGAAAAGAAGTTAGCTAAACAACAGCGCAGACTCTCCCGCAAAAAGAAAGGTTCTAACAACCGAGGGAAAGCCAAAACTAAGGTTGCCAAACTTCATGCCAAGATAACTAATCAACGAAAAGACTTTTTGCATAAGACAAGCTTTGAGATAGCTCAAAGCCATGACATTATTATCATGGAAGATCTGCGAATCAAAAATATGGTCAAAAACCACCGTCTAGCTAAAAGCATACATGATGCTTCATGGGGTACATTCAGAAACCTTGTTGAGTATAAATGTCACAGATATGGTAAGATATTTCTTCCTGTCCCTCCTCATGGCACTTCCCAGACATGTCTTTGTGGTGCCAATGTGCCAAAGGATTTGAGTGTCAGAGTGCACCGGTGTCCTGCTTGTGGAATGGTTATGCCCAGGGATTTGGTGTCAGCCATATTGATAGAACGTCGTGGCTTAGAAATGCTAGTGGCTTAGATATATAGTTGTAGGGCGGGGACCGCCCGAAATCATGCCTGCTGGAGGCCGTGTAAGACCTATTGCTCTTTGTAACGGTAGGCCGTGGCTGATGAATCAGGAAACGCTCGTTGATGTTCCTTTGGAAGCCCCCGCTTCTTAGTGGAACGTAGGCGGGGGTAGTTCACCATAACGTAAGCTAAAAACAGGGAATCAATTATTACCATTCCAAAAAAACCAACTGTAAATCTTTGCTCCCGCGGAATTAATTTTCGCAATTTATATCCGGTAAAAAATGATAATGATCCAAAAAAAACAAGCTAAAAGGAATTCAATAACATTTCCCCCGGGGTTTACCCAAAAAGTATTCATAGGCTCACCTTCTATTAATCAATAAATCTTCAATTCATTTTATAACTATTTTGTTTGACATTACAAGAATAACTTTATATGGCAAGGTAGTTAATTGAAGATTAAATTTATTGCTTTCCGTGGCGTAAGCGAAGGCTGCACTGAATCCGCTGGTGTAATCAATCAAAAACCTGAAAGCTTATATATGGGCTATTGGGAATGAGTAAAAGATTTGGTAAGAAAAAATCGGAACTTAAGGTTCAAGGAAAGATGGTTGCTTCTATTACCGGTGCCAAGATGTTTGATGACTACAAAGATGCCTGTATGCGCTGGGCAAATGATCTGGCTGAAAGGCGTGGTACTAATAAATTTCAGATTTGTAGTGTCAAACCGGATGAAATTAAAAACTTTTTAGAACGGGTTGCTATGACTCATCGGCCTGATACTGTGCATCATCAATACTTAGGTTTTCGCTACCCAGCGGCAAAGAAAAGTGTAGTTTATTAAATTGTGAATAATATTCTGAGATAGAACCACCTTTTGAAGTGCTTCACTGCTTACTGGAACAGTGGCTCCGCCAAACAGGTATATGCATAGGGCACTCCCAACATATGTTTATTTATTGACAATGTCCCCAACTATACAAAGAGGCAATGCGAATATTCATCTATTGACTCTTTATTGTAGCATTGTTGCTAAACTTAACTTTAATCAATATATTTCGAAGAAATGTCCCCCGTGGGGGTTACACTTAGGTAATTAGTTGTGAGTTAGGCGGGTGTGACATGGAATATGTAGGGATAAAATAAGAACTCGCTAGCGTTTAGTAGCTAGCGAGTTCTTATATATCATAATAAAACATACATTTATTTGATAAGTTTTGCTTTTATTATAAATTTCTCTTGGAATACATAATAAATATCTATTGATAGATTCCACCTAATAATGTAAAATGAATACAAAATAATGAGGTATAATTTCCTTCTATGATGAAATGATAAATGCCATATTCATACTATTGATATTCCGACTTGACTACGGGATAAATTGATTGTGTCATAATCAATTAGGGAATAATTGATTAGCAAGAAAGAGGTGTAGATAATTTATATTAGCAAATTATTTCTTAAGGATTTTATGCTTTTTAATTCCCTTAATATTGATTTTTCCAAGAATATCAATATTATTAGCGGAGAAAACAGCACTGGTAAGACGGCTATTTTAAAACTGTTGTATTCGGTAACCAAATCAATAAGTGAGGCTAACAAAGCCAAGTCAGAGTTAACAAAAGAACAGAATGAAAATCTTTTAGTTTCAAAGCTTCAAGGCGTTTTTAGACCTGATGATGATAAAATTGGACGTTTAGTTACACGCATTCAGGGAAGAAATCGTTCTGATATAGTTATAACAGTAAATAGTAATTCTAAACTTGAATTTAGTTTTAGTACAAATAAAGAAAAGCATGTGAATATCGGGCAAACCTTAAGAAGATTCGTAAAAGCAGTTGAGCCAATATATTTTCCACCTAAAGAAATAATCTCGGCTACAGAGAATTTTACTTCATTATACAAAGAATACCATATTGCTTTTGAAGAAACTTATTATGATTTGGCTCTTTTACTTGATAAGCCGTTAAAGCGTGGAGCAAATACTGCTAAGCAAAATAAAATATTGGAAAGCTTTAATAGAATAATAAATGGAAACATAATTCAAAGGGGTAAGAAGTTTTACCTTAAAGTGGATGGACAAGGTGAGTTTGAGATGGGTTTGCTTTCCGAAGGATATCGAAAACTTTCAACTATTATATATTTAATCCTTTCTGGAAGTTTAAATAATAACTCAATTCTATTTTGGGATGAGCCGGAGACAAATATGAATCCTAAAATGATAGAACCGATAGTACAAGCTTTAGTAGTACTAGCAACCATGGGAGTCCAAATTTTTATTGCGACACATGACTACTTTGTACAGCAGAGTTTTTCCATGATTTCCGAGTATAAACAGCTTACTCTGGATAATATTGATGTTAAATTCATTTGCCTTTATAAGGAAGATGATAGTATCTTTTTTGAATCCGGCCCTACATTGTTAGATTTACAGCATAATGCTATTATGCAAGAATTTGATCACCTTTATGATAGAGAACAGAGGTTATTCTATGAGGATCGATGAAAGTGGCATCGTCTTTGAATTTAACGATAAACTTACTGTAGATAAATTTGATGATACTGGATATTACCAAAATTACTTTAAGAAATTAACTGGAGGCAAGGGAGTAGATTTCATTCTAAATTCGGATGATACTCTTATGCTAATAGAAGTCAAAAATTGTGCCGGATACGAGAGCGACAATAGATGGAGAATTTTTGCTAATAATAGCAAACGTGATACAACCGCAACAATGGTTGACACCGATGACCGGGACAGCCTTGATATTGAAATACCAAAAAAAGTAGCAATGACATTAGCATGTTTGTGTGGTGCACATTCTCAGCCACAATTTCAAACACATAGCAACGTATTGAAGAAGTATTTTAATTTTATCAGGTCGAACAATATATCTTCAGAGAAAAACAAAATAAAAATTGTTTTGTTTTTGGAGGGAGACTTTGCCTCAAAAAAAATGCCGCAAAAGCTGATTTTGACCACTTTGGGTAGAAAAATAAAAGAGAAACTCTCTTGGCTTAATTGTAATATTATTGTTGAAAATATTGAAAGTCATCACAATAACTATTACACTGCTAGCATAATAAAGTAAACCTTTTCAGCACCGGAAAACAAACTCGCTAGCGTTAAGGGGCTGTTGACTTTATAATTCTTTTTATGTTAATTGCCAATGCCGATAAGAGGCATTGTTCTCGAATATTATCAATACCCCTCTTAAATGTCATTTTAAGGTTATGCTGCTGCTTTAATGTTCCAAATGTACCTTCACACCAAATTCTACGTAAACGTTGAACTTCCCGGTATTCTAAGGTATTATCATTTTTAGTGGAGTCAATAAACTCGTAATAATGGAAATACTTACTAATAACAAGAAGAGTAATCCAGATGCGAGTTTATGAAAAAGAGTTTAAAGAAGACTGTTTGCTTGGTATACTCTACACAAGCTGGACAAGTACCCGAAGTAACGCGTTCATCCACTGATATCAGCTTAATGCCATGAAGCTTTAACTTATACTCCAGCATCCTGCGTAATTCACCAGTTTATGAAAAAAGGGCAGCTAAAGTTGCGAATTAATAACCCACACGGTTCAGATATTGGCGTACAATTACTAAGGAGACTACAAGACCACGTACATGAACATTAACCGCTGCTTCTATTGCTAATACAAAAGCACTTATTACTTCATCATCACTTGCTCTTATTTTACTAACTTGGCCTGGTATAAGTTGATTTAATCGGTTTGTAGGTCTTGGTGGAATTGTTAAACCTTCGTTTTTAAGGAATTGCTCCAGTTTAGTTGTTGATGGAAAGACTATTTCATCAAGGCCCCATTTAATTAGATTGCATAAATCCTTATCCTGAGTATTCTCTAAATAAATTTCCATATTTACGGGATAACAGTATTAGTATTATTGGTGAAATTAAGAATTATCGAAGAAAATAATATATAATTCAACAGATTTTTTTGTTATTATTGCCAATTAATCTATTGACAAAGGAGAAAATGATTGTCTATAATGATAGCAGTAAAATGATAATGATTTTAATTATCATTTTACTGCTATTTTGTTATGGATTAAATCATCACATTCGATACTTTATCATACCCGATATAGCCATCGGTTTGAAGAAAACCGTGAAAACCTTCCAGAAGCCGCCTCGCGTGCTCACCTGACCGTGTAGGCTGATATTCAAACAGCACCACCGGCGCAGTTCCGGTATTGCCTGAACAGTATACCCACATTCTTGATTCTGGGGATGGCCTCTTTCCCTCTTCTTTAAGAACCTGAATAACAGTTTCATCTGTGCGAGCGCACTTGCAACTCCCGGCGCATAAAGGGCCACTGTTGCTAAGTGGAAAAGCATGGATTTAATTAAAGCCACTAATTAGAATGATTTTTTATGACTAGCCAATGAGAATGAGAGTCATTAGCGCTGAGGGAAAGGAAAAGACAAAGTTGGAATCCGAGTTATGGATCCAGAAAGGAGGTGTTACGATGACAATTGATCTAATAAACGAAATTTTGAAAGATGTTGGCCTGGAAAGAATCGAACATGATGATGGCCAGGATGAACCTTTGGATAGTTGATAAGTATTGATCTTTCATTTTCCCCTTATGGACTGTCGTTAATGGGAGTTTTTTTTATCAAGCCTAAAGCGCTTTGATTATTAATTAACTTAGGAGGAGGAATGAAATGTTTAGGTCCGGTATTAAAGGGCTTGCTGTGATTTTACTGCTGCTTTTGGATATGTTTTACGTTGTCCCGTTTTGCGGGGCCGCGGAAGAAAATATAGGTGTTCTGGTGGTGGCCCACGGCTCCGATGAAGCCTCATGGAACGCTACGGTTCAGCAGGCGGTAGCAGAGATCGCTCTGCCTTATCCTGTGGAGTTGGGTTTCTTGGAATTTACCGAGCCGGATATTCATGCCGCGGTAGAAGCTTTGGAAGCGAGGGGTGTTGATAAAATCATTGCCGTGCCCCTGTTTATTTCTTCTTATTCCAACCATATCGAAGAGATTAAATATGTGTTGGGCTTGAGACCTGATCTTCCGGAAGCGGAGGAACCTGCCGGAGGGCACCCCGGCGGAGGCGGGGATGGCATCGAAGAAGAGGATCTGACGCCGGTGGATACCGGGGCTGAGATTGTGCTAACCCCGGCCCTGGATGACCATGTGATGGTGGCGGGAATCCTGGCCGACCGGTTGAAGACCATCAGTCAGAATCCAAGCGAGGAAATAGCCGTGCTGGTGGGGCACGGTCCGGATACCGGGGAAGGCCGGCAAAAGTGGCAGGAAACCTTTGAATCTCTGGCCGGCCGTCTAAAAGCTTTACTCAATTTAAAGGATGCCGGCTATGGTTTTGCGCTTATGGGCGAGCCCTCCGTTCGTGATTCGGTTTACAAAGCCGTTTACCAGGGGGATGTGCTGGTGGTGCCGGTGATGTTGAGTGAAGGGTACTTTACCGACACGGTAATCCCACATACACTATTGACTGACTTAGATTACCGCTATCCGGATGCCGGTAACAGAGCTTTAATGCCTCATTCAAATATTGCCCGCTTTATTGAGTTAAGGGTGAATGACGTGGTTCTGCCGCCCTTGGAGATTAAAAAGGAAGGCGATCTTTCTCCGGTCAACTATACCGATGTGGCGCTGGAGGAGGACGGTAAATTTTGTGTTTGTGGATCCTTTGCTTTTCGAGCGATGCAGGCAGCTCTAGCTGAGCTTTGGCCCGGTGAAATACCTGAGCAAGATAGGATCTATGTTCAAGGTCCTTATTCCGACGGAGTGGAAGCCGCGCTGGAAAGAATTACGGGCAGCGGCCACTTCAGTTTGGAGGATCGGGAACAGAATACAGGTTTCTATAATTTTAAGGTAACGGATAAGCTCAACCGAAAAGCCGTCAACATCACTGTCAAACCGGAAGTATATCCGGAGAACTTCTTTGAACTGAAGAAAAAAGTCAAAGAGGGAACAGCCATTTCGGAGGAAAAGCAAGAGTTTCAAGCCAAGCGTGTCCAGTTGGTGGAAAAGCTGCGCTGGGATAGCCTGGAGCAGCTGTTCACCCTGGAAACGGTTCAGTCAGGCAGTACCGGTATCCTGGTTTTGGCCCATGGTTCAGGCCAGGACAGTTGGAACCAGCCTGTCATTGACGCGGTTCAGAACGTAAAAAGCCCTTTCCCGGTAGAAGCCGGTTTCCTGGAATCTGTTCCGGGTAAGGATATTCCTACAGCTATTCGAAAACTGGAGGCACAGGGTGTGGAACGCATCATTGCCGTACCAATTTTCGTTGCTTCAGCCTCAGGTCATATAGAGGAAATTAAGTATATGCTGGGGTTACCCAGTTCCATCACCCCTGAGGAGGCAGTCGCGGAGGGTTTGGAGCCGATTCAGCACAGCGCCGTCATTGAATTGACCCCTGCGCTGGATGATCATATTCTGGTGGCTGGCATTCTGAACGATCGCATCGCTTCAGTTAGTCAGCAAGCCGCTCAGGAAGTGGTGGTGTTAGCCGCGCACGGAACATCGTCAACTGAGGAACTGGCAGTCTGGAAGCATAACCTGACTTCGCTGGGTCAAAAACTTAAAGAAAAACATGGTTTTTTAGATGTGGACTATGGTTTTGCCGCCGTAGGTGAACCAGGACTACGGGCAGTGGTAGAAGACCGGCAAACAGCTCACCCCGGTGCTTCACTAATTGTCATGCCGGTTATGCTTTCTGAAGGCACTCTTACCAGCAATAAGATCCCGTCGGTACTGGCTGGTTTAGAATATATATATCCCACGGCAGGGCAGCGTTCTTTATTGCCGCACAACAATATTTCTCACTTAATTTCAGCCCGCGCCAATGATGCTGTGCTGGGTTCCCTTCAGGTTAAACAGGGTGACAATCTGCTCTCGATTTCGTATTCAGACGTCGGCATAGAAGAAGACGGAAAGGTTTGTGTCTGCGGATCCTTTGCCTTCCGGGCGATGCAGGTTGCCTTTGATCAATTGTGGGCAAACGAAGTTCCCCGGCAGGAGTATATCAAAGTAATTGCCTATAATCCTTCCGATGGCACGGAATATACACTGAAAATGATTGCCGGTGTGGGGAATTATTCTTTTGACGAAACAATTAATGATTCCATTTATACAACTCCTGATCTTTATACTTACAGGGTGACAAACAAATCTACGGGCCGGTCCATAGTTATCAAGCCTGGGCCGGAGGTCTTTCCTGAAGACTTCTTCAGTTTAAAGGCCAAGGTGGTAAACGGTACTGCCACCGCTGAAGAAAAACAGGGATTTCAGAGCCTGAGAAGCCAGGTGGAAGAGAAGCTGCGCTGGCAAACGGCAGATAAAATCCTGACCTGCCTGTTGGTAAGCGAGACAGGCTCGGGAGGAGGCGGCGGTGGCGGCAGCTCTTCCTCACGACCGGAGGTTGACGTGTATGTTCCGGCGAAGGATGCCGCAGATATTGCTCCGGACGTCGAGGTAAGTGTAACCTTCGACGTGACGGTGGAAGCAGTTTCCGATACTTCTCTGGATGGCATTACCCTCAAAGACGCCGCCGGAAACAAAGTGGGCGGCGTGAAAGCCACCTTGAGCGGTAAGAAACTGAGCCTGTCTCATGACGCCTTTGACCCCGGGGTGAATTACATGGTCAATATCCCCTCCGGGGCGGTGAAGCGCCAGGGATCCAGTTCCTCTGCCTACTACAACAGAGAAATCCAATGGAGCTTTACCACCGGTAAACAGTCCGTTCCTGTGGAGGAAGCCGACCACCCGAAGATGCCGTATCCCGATGTGCCTGCGGGGCACTGGGCTGCCGGTGACATTGCAAAACTCTACCGGGAAGGCATTATGAAGGGGTACCCGGATGGCAGCTTTAAGCCGGAAAACAATATCACCAGGGCTGAATTCACAGTGTTGCTGGTAAAAGCCATGGGATGGCAGCCTTCGTCCACCGGACTTGATTTCGCAGATTCCGGCGTTATCCCTCCCTGGGCCGGGGGCAGTATTGCCGCCGCAGTGGAGAATGGTGCTTTAAGTGGCTACGAAGACGGCACCTTCCAGGCCGACCGGCTGATCAACCGCGCCGAGATAGCGGTAATAATCGTGCGAGCCATGGGTAAGCAAATCGATACGTTGCGACCGGAGGCGTTGACCTTCAGCGATGCCGGCGCCGTCGCGGATTGGGCCAGGGGCTATGTGGCCGAAGCCGTGGAGCAGGGTATTATCAAAGGAAAACCGGGCAACCTCTTTGCGCCCGGTGACAGCGCCACCCGCGCCGAAGCGGCGGCAATGGTGGCCAGGATGATGGAAAATATGGGTAAATAAATAATAAAAGAGCCCCGTTCTTACGGCGGGACTCTTTTACAATGTTATAAATATTTGATTCGCCGAAGGAAAAAGAGTTTTGCAACACTTTCCTGGCTAGTTGGTTGAAAGGAGGACTCTTTTTACAATATGTAGATATCGGTTATTATTATTGAAAGATTGGTGGATATTATGGAAAATATGGCTCCAAAATATAAGGTTTTTAATCCGAAAAACGAAAATTGCACTGTATGTGCCGTGCTTAACAGCATTTACAGATCGGATTCGTTTCAGATAGAGACGGAAATACCAAAACAATTTGGAAAGGGTTATTACCAGAGAATTATTGTCAAACCCTCAATGGAAATAAATATATCCGATGTGACTTTTTTTGAACGTATGACAATGGTGGGAGGACAGGGCAATCCCCAGTATTGTTTTGCTTTTTGCCTGGGAGATCAATTCCGGTGGAGGCTGGAAGGGAATAAAGAGGAATATGAAATAGAATGCGGAGAAAACTATATATTCAGCGGAAATCAGGTAAAAAGTATATGCAGCTTCAATCCAGGTCAGCGGTTTTGGGGGGTAAGCATACAGTTAGACTCTGAAGTGATAAAAAGTCTTATTCATTATATGGAAAAAGAGCACTCTTGCACCGGATTACTTGGAAGCAGTATTTTTTATAAAAGAAAATTTTCATACAACATCAAGCGGATTCTAAATGATATAAGCCATTGCCCTTATCGGGATAATATAAAAAGGATATATCTTGAAGGGAAAATACTGGAATTGATTGGCGTTTATATGGATGAACTAATCTTTGAAAAAGGATCACGGCATTCCTCAGTCAAGCTTTCTTCATCTGATATGGAGGCGCTTCATAAAGCCAGAAGGGTTCTTGATGAAAATATTATATCTCCGCCAACGATAGGAGAGCTTGCCAGGCTGGTATGCCTTAATGAATATAAGCTTAAAAACGGCTTTAAGGGGTTGTTTGGCATGCCTGTTCATGCCTATGTCATTGATAAAAGGTTGGAGATGGCACGGTTTTTGTTGGAGTATAAAAAGCTGGGTGTTACTGAGGCGGTATTGCACGTAGGCTATAATGACGCCAGCCACTTTGCTGAGAAATTTAGGAAAAAGTATGGTTTCAATCCATCGGAATACACTAAAAGTTTGTAGCGGCACTATTAATCTTAGGAACAGTGAAGAAATGACTTTTCTGTTCCTAAAATACTTTTTGGCCTAATAGAGATCCTTTTTAGCGTTGCGAGAATAAGTGGAAATAAGCTATTATATTGATAATGAAAATCAATGTCAATAATGATTGTTCATGTGTTTGAGGCAGGGATGATTGATGAAAAAGCGCCATTTATATAAAGAACTGGGGAGTTTATAATGGAACCTCAAAGAACAGTCACTCCGTGGCTGCTTGCCTGTCCCGAAGCTAAAGATAAAATTCGCCTTTTCTGCATGTCCTATGCAGGCGGAGGAGCCTCTATTTACAGGGGATGGATAAATGCTTTCCCCGATGATGTAGGCGTATACCCAATACAGCTTCCAGGAAGGGAAAACAGGATAGCGGAACCACCGTTTTTTGAAATGATGGAACTGGTGGATGCGATCTCCGAAGCAATTGTTCCGTACTTGCGGTGTCCGTTTATCTTTTTTGGCCACAGCATAGGAGCGCGCATCGCGTTCGAACTTGCACGAAACCTGCGAAGAAAATGGAAGAACCAGCCTTGCCGCCTGATTGTTTCAGGAAGCCGCGCCCCACACTTGCCGGAACCAAAACCCCTTCGTCATCTGCCGGATGATGAATTTGTAAAGGAACTGCGTCGTTTTTCAGGTACACCCGAGGTAATTTTGCAAAGCAGAGAACTCATGGAAGTGTTTATCCCGATTCTGCGCGCGGACTTTGCTGTTAACGAAACATATGTCTATGCGGAGGATGTACCGCTTGATTGCCCCATTTCGGCATACGGCGGTACGGAGGATATGGAAGCGAATCGGGCAGAGATTGAAGCATGGGCTTGCCATACAAGCTGTGATTTTACCCTTGAAATGATCGAGGGGGATCATTTTTTCCTGCAGAAAAGAAGGGAATTTCTTTTGCAATCTGTCTTGCGAATTGTATACAAACACTTGAAATTAAGCTATAAAGAAAAGGGTTGTCAATCATGATTTGCGATAATATACTCAAGACCATATGCAATACGCCGATGATCAGAATTAATCGGCTGAATCCAAACCCAAATGTGGAGATCTATGCAAAATTTGAAGGCACAAATCCCGGAGGAAGCATAAAAGATCGGATTGCGCTTAAGATGATCGAGCAGGCCGAGGCCGAAGGTGTACTTAACAGGAAAAAAACCATCATAGAGGCAACTTCTGGCAATACAGGCATTGCGCTGGCGATGATCGGAGCGGTCAAGGACTACAAGGTGGAAATTGTTATGAGTGAAGCCGTATCGATCGAAAGGCGCAAGATGATACAGGCATTCGGCGCGAAGGTCATCCTGACCGATCCGGAATTTGGAACGGACGGTGCTATTCTTAAAGTACGCAAGTTGCTGGAGCAATATCCGGATCGCTATTTCTGCACAGATCAGTTCACGAATAAGTACAATAAACTCGCCCATAGTGAAATTACTGCCGAAGAGATCTGGTTCCAAACGAATGGCAGAGTTGATTATTTCGTTTCAGGGTTGGGAACATCGGGAACCTTGATGGGGGTTGGTGCCGGCCTGAAAAAGTACAATCCTAAAATAAAAATCATCAGTGCGGAACCGGTTGCCGGGCATTATATTCAGGGTCTGAAAAATCTTCAGGAAGCGATTGTTCCGGGCATTTATAATGAAGCTGAACTGGATGAAATTATTATGATCGAAACTGAGGAAGCCTTCGAGATGGCCCGTCAGATTGTCCGCAAGGAAGGGATCTTTGTCGGCATGAGCAGTGGTGCGTCCATGTTAGGAGCGGTTAAAATTGCCCGCAAGCTTTCTTCAGGTGTAATTGTTACTATTTTTCCTGATCGTGGAGAAAAATATTTAAGCACGGATCTCTTCAAGTCTGAGGCAGGTGATGGAAAATTAGGACGGATGGAGGCAGACAGATTTTGCCGCAAATACAAATAACAGAATTTGATGCATCACAATTTGATTCATCCTCTCCCCTGTTGCTATCGGAAGGTGAAGTTCATCTCTGGCGGGCCTTTACGCGAACATTCGAATCTCGGGGCAAGGAGTTGGAAGCGCTCCTTTCCAGAGAGGAAGCCGGTCGGTTTGAGCGGTTTTATTTTCCAAAAGACAGGACGCGTTTTGTCGTAGCACATGGGATATTAAGAATAATTATCGGGCGATACCTGAACATTTCTCCCAACCTGGTTGATTTCCGGAGCAGTCCTAACGGAAAGCCTGAACTGCGTGGACACTTCGATCCGGAATCCTTTTCCTTCAGTCTTTCACATTCTCACAATCTGGTAGTTTTTGCATTCTCGAAATTTCGCAGTCTCGGTGTTGATGTGGAGCATATTCGGCACATGCCGGACCTCCATGAAATAGCGGATAACTATTTTCATCCAAATGAAATAGCGGCGCTTCAAAGCTTTCCTTTAGACAAAAGGAAGAAGGCTTTTTTTGATTGCTGGACACGAAAGGAGGCTTTTGTCAAAGCGACAGGGGAGGGATTGTGCCGGCCCCTTGATTCTTTTTTCGTTTCTATAGGCAGTGAAAAGGAAGGCGGAATTATCAGCGTGGACGGATACGGGATCAGAACTGCGAATTGGAACCTTCTGTCATTCAGACCCGCCCATGGTTATGCCGGCGCCGTTGCGTTCGAAACTTAACTCCGATTTGCTGCCAAAATTTTAATAATACGGCTCCCGATAATCATTGATAATGATTATCGTTATTACTATATTCCTGTAAAGCTCGGAGAGCATTC
The DNA here is from genome assembly GCF_000024205.1 of Desulfofarcimen acetoxidans DSM 771. Classification (NCBI taxonomy): domain Bacteria; kingdom Bacillati; phylum Bacillota; class Clostridia; order Eubacteriales; family Peptococcaceae; genus Desulfofarcimen; species Desulfofarcimen acetoxidans. Next base: position 2,838,329 of record NC_013216.1, on the reverse strand, counting down.
TTTTTACAAGGAGGAGATAAAATGAAAGCATACAGGGAATGGCTTGATAATGCTGCTGCAAAATACGAACAACTCGGCTATTGGGAACCGCTGACTCTCGGACAACAATTAAGATTATGGGCTGAAAGATATCAGGACAGAGTTGCGCTTGTTGAAGATGACATCAGACTCACCTTTATTGAACTTGACCGCCGGGCGGATGAACTTGCTTCCGGCTTTCTCAGTATGGGAATAAAGAAAGGTGACAATGTGGTTGTGCAGCTTCCGAACAGCATCTCTTTTGTTATCACTTGCTTTGCCCTGTTCCGCATTGGGGCACTGCCGGTTCTTGCCCTGCCCGCCCACAGGGAGACCGAGCTGGACGGAATCTTCAGTCTCGCAAAACCGGTTGCGTATATCATTCCGGTTGCGTTTCTTGGTTTTGACTATAAAAAAATGGCTAATCAACTGGTTAAAAAACATCCTTCTGTCAAATTCGTTATAACAGACGGTGAAAGTGAAAACGGCATCAGCCTCGCCGGTATCAGCATACCTCCGGTGGACCTATTGTCACCTTTCTACAGAGATGCCGCTCTTTTGCTCTTATCCGGCGGAACCACCGGTACACCCAAGCTTATTCCAAGAACCCACACTGATTACGCATATAATGCGAAGGCTGCCGCAATGCGCTGCAAGCTGAACCCGCAAAGCGTCTATCTTGCAGTTTTGCCGATTGCCCATAACTTTCCCCTCTGCTGCCCCGGAATTCTTGGGACCCTGTCAGCCGGCGGCAAGGTGGTTTTGTGCAAAACCACAAGCTGCGATGAAGCTTTCCCGCTTATTGAGAAAGAGCGGGTGACAATAACCGCTCTTGTTCCCGCCGTAGTAAATCTATGGCTTGAGGTGCTGGAGTGGGATACTGCAAGTGACATTTCAAGCCTTGAAATCCTCCAGGTGGGTGGTTCTATACTGGATGAAAATGTTGCAAGGCGTATAATGCCGGAAATGAAATGCAGGCTTCAGCAGGTCTACGGCATGGCGGAAGGCCTTATTTGCTGCACCTCCATTGATGATCCCGATCATGTCATCCACAGCTGCCAGGGACGCCCGCTCTCAGATGATGATGAAATAAGAATTGTTGACGGGGACGGAAACGATGTGGCGGAAGGAGAGTACGGAGAACTTATTGTGAGAGGACCCTATACAATAGGCGGTTACTACAGGGCGCCCGAACAGAATCGCAATGATTTTACTCCCGATGGTTTTTATCGTTCCGGGGACAAGGTCAGAATCACACCGGATGGGAATATACAAACCGGCGGGCGTGTAAAAGAGCAAATCAACCGGGCAGGTGAAAAGATAATGCCGGCTGAAGTAGAGTTCTATCTATGCTTGCATCCGGATATAAAAGAAGCCGCTCTGGTTGGTCTTCCCGACGAAAACCTTGGAGAGAGAAGCTGCGCATATTTAATGACCGACAATAGGGAAATAAGTCTTGCTGATATTGATAAATTTTTTAATGATGTGGGAGTTGCGCGCTATAAAATGCCTGATCAAATCGAATTCATTGATTTCTGGCCGCTTACCAGCATCGGCAAAGTAGATAAGCAAAAACTTAAAGAGATGGCGGCAGGAGTTGACCGCGCGGCAGAAGATTACCCAACATTCTACATTGAAGAAACAATAGATTTTGAGGGAGATGCTCAATTTGCGGCCTCGCAAATTGTGGAGTCCGGTTTTTTTGAAAACTATCTTCTTTACGAAAAAAAAGAAGAGTTGTCCCTGGGCATGGGAATTCACGCCATCTTATCCGTTGATTCTGAATATACAACGCTAATAACCGAAAATAAAACGCTGCAGTTTAAAAATGAGACATTAAGTGAAACCATTGACAGGGCCTTCTCGTCAGTTCTGCTCAAAAATTGGCGTGCATACGGAATTGCCAATTTCGGACTGTCTCGTTATAATCACAAAATGCAGCTTCTGTCTGAAGATGAATGCCTTCTGAAGCTATTTATTCCTGAAGTTGAAGTGCGTTTCAGTACAAAAGGTTCAATCTTGCTGAGGGCCCTGGGAGAGGATAGATTTGAAAAGTTAAAAAAACTGGTAGGGAAGATATCGGATATTGTCCATAACCGGAGCATTGAAAATGGTCTTGCCGAAAGAGTTGAAAGTCAAAAACTGGAGGTTGCGGAGATAAACACGCATGACTCTGAAAAATATATGGAGATAGTGGCGGATGCTGTGAAGGAAATTCGAGAGCGAAAATATCAAAAAGTGATTTTGTCCAGAAAAATCCCACTCAACCGGGAACTCGACATGGTTGCCAGTTATATTGCGGGAAGAAAGGTCAACTCTCCCGAAAGAGCGTTTCTTCTTAGCCTTGATGGCTTGAATGCCGTCGGATTTAGCCCCGAAACGGTTGTCGAAGTCGATTGTCTGGGCTGGGTAAGCACTCATCCGCTTGCGGGAACACGCGCAAGGGGATGGGGAGGGGAAGAGGAGAACAAGCTCAGAGATGAGTTGTTGAATGATTCAAAAGAGATTGCAGAGCATGCGATTTCCGTAAAGCTGGCGTTTGAAGAGCTGACAGCCGTTTGTGATGCTGAAACCGTTGCAGTGAGTGATTTCATGTCGGTTGTAAATAGGGGGACTGTTCAGCATATTGCTTCAAGATTAAAAGGAAAAATTAAACCCGGCTATAACTCATGGCATGCGTTCAATGCCCTTTTCCCTGCTGTAACGGCTTCGGGTATCCCTAAAAAAGAGTCAATTGATGCCATAGGAAGATTCGAGTTCCAGCCCAGAAATCTCTACAGCGGCTGCGTACTGACTTATGACAGCGACGGCGAAATGGACGCCGCTCTTGTTTTGCGGACTATTTTTCAGAAAAATAAGAGCGCATGGCTGCATGCCGGAGCAGGCATAGTTGAGATGTCCGTACCGTCCAGGGAACTGAAAGAGACGTGTGAAAAATTGGAGAGTTTTACCGGGCAGTTGGTGTGTCCCCAGCCGTAAACATCTCCTGTTATCAATCCGGCAAACCTTGCCGGTGTCTATGGCTTTGGAACTGGCTGATATCTTTGGCTTCAGCCGGATGCAAAGACAAGCCAATGCCAGTGATTGAGTCTAAAGTCCGGGAAGGGTGTATAGTGATGAAAAATCAGCCGAATAGTAAAAAATTTTCAATTAATATATCTCCATTGAGCTATGAAGAAGTGCGGATGCAGATTAAAGCCATGCTGCCCGCTCCTGTAGAGTTTGATGATGATCATAACTTAATCGAACTCGGCTTGAATTCACTAAAAATTATGAGGTTGGTAAACAATTGGCGACGGGCCGGAGCGGCAGTTGCGTTTGCTGAGTTGATTGCCGCGCCCCGCCTGAGTGACTGGTGGTCTTTGTTGCAAAAAAACAACGCATTTTCAGCAGAGAATGAGCAAGCAAAAGTGATTGAAGGGCATGGTGACGTGAATAGGCCTTTTCCGCTTACTGATGTTCAATATGCATACTGGGTTGGGCGACGTGATGATCAGCCTCTCGGCGGAGTCGGATGTCATGCCTATTTGGAGATAGACGGCAGGGATGTTGAGCCTCAACGCTTGGAATCAGCCTGGGGACAATTATTGGAGCATCATTCCCTGCTTCGGGCAAGATTCCTGGCGGATGGGCAGCAAGAAGTGCTGAATGCTCCTTTTACAAAAGCACTATCGGTACATGACTTGCGTCTTTATCCGGAGGACGGACTTGTACTGGAACTAAGCCGTATACGGGATCGGTTATCGCATCGCCTTTTAGCCGTGGAGGAGGGAGAAGTAGCCGGCATTGAGCTCAGTTTACTGCCGGGGGGTAATACGCGTATTCATTTTGATATTGATTTACTTGTGGCCGATGTACAAAGCCTGCATATTATTTTAAGAGATTTGGCCGCACTTTACGCCCGTGGGGTTAAGCCGCCGGCACCAAAAAATTGGAGCTTTGCTCAATATTTAAAAGGTGAGGGAAAGCGTCGTGCCAAAGAAAAAGAAATGGCGGCACAATACTGGAAGGATCAATTAGAACATATGCCCAAGGCGCCTGAATTACCCCTGGCTAAAAAGCCGGAAACAATAAAAAATCCGGTGTTCAGGCGAAGAACGTATTTTATCGGGAAAGGGCAATGGAGTTTTTTACAAAAACATGCATCCGCACACAGAATAACACCGGCCATGGTACTCTTAACTGTTTATGCGGCGGTAATTGACAGATGGAGTGCGAATTCAAGGTTTCTTCTTAATTTGCCTCTGTTTGACCGCCAAATAGGAGAAAATGGTGTGGACGATGTTGTTGCTGATTTTACCAGTCTGTTATTACTGCCGGTTGACTGTGCGGAGCCGCAATCATTTCTGGAACTCGCACAGGCAATCCAGGCAAAATTCCACGAGGCTGTGGCAAATGCGTCATATTCCGGCGTACAGATACAGCGCGACATGGCACGTATTTACCCCGGAGAAAGTAATTTCGCACCGGTTGTTTTTGCGTGCAATTTGGGAACACCTCTTCTTAATAATGAATGCCGTCAGAGTTTTGGCAGTCTTACATATATGATTTCACAGACACCCCAGGTGTGGCTTGATTTTCAATTATATGAAAGTGACGGCGGTTTATTGTTAGCCTGGGATGCTGTTGAACAGTTGTTCCCGGAATATTTGATTGACGATATGTTCGGTTCCTACGTGCAATTAATAAAACAACTAGCGGACAGTGAACAAGCTTGGAAGGAGATACCGGATGTTCTTCCGGCTGCCCAGCAGCAGAGAAGAAAAAAAGAGGCTGCATTATCATTGCCGGTTGTAGAACAGTGTATACATACGTCATTTTTTGAATATGCAACAAAATATCCCGAATCTGTTGCAGTTATAGACAGTAGTTCAGACATGAAACTTTCTTATGGAGAGCTTTCTGTAAATGCTCTTAAAATTGCTTCCATGCTGAAAGAAAAGGGAGTCAAAAAAGGCGATACGGTTGCCATTACACTTCCCCGCGGGGCCGGGCAGATAGAGGCAGTCTTTGGAGTATTGGCGGCCGGAGCCTGCTATGTTCCTGTCAGCGTCAGCCAGCCGGACGCAAGACGGGCGTTTATTCACAAAAAAGCAAATATAGAATGCGTTTTGACTGATAACAAAAGGCAGGACGCCGTGAAATGGCCGGAAAATACTATCGTGCTGAATACTGCTGCCGCGGCGGAATATGGGTGCCTGGAACAGATAGAGAAAACTTCGGCAGAGGATTTGGCATATATTATATTCACTTCAGGCTCAACAGGAGAACCAAAAGGTGTTGAAATCACTCATTATGGAGCATGGAATACCATTTCAGACATTAACAAGCGCTGCAGGGTAACTGGCGGTGATAGAATTTTAGCAGTGTCATCCTTGGATTTTGACCTTTCTGTGTACGACATATTCGGCCTGTTAAGCGCGGGCGGTACCATTGTGACACTTATGGAAGACAGCTGCAGAGATGCGGCATATTGGTTGAAAGCTATTATGAAATATCAGATTACTATGTGGAATTCAGCGCCGGTTTTGCTCGATATGTTGTTAGTAGCTGCGGAAAGTAAGAAAATAAATCAATTGCATCTGCGTGTGGCAATGCTTTCAGGTGATTGGATAGGCTTGGATATCCCTGTAAGACTTAAAAATGTAGAAACAAATTGTACTTTATTAGCTTTAGGAGGAGCTACTGAAGCATCCATCTGGTCAAACAGCTTTTCTGTGACCCTTCCATTGCCAAAAGAATGGGTTTCTATTCCCTATGGACGCCCGTTAAGTAATCAAACTTACCGGATTGTGGATGCGAAAGGAAATGATACTCCTGACTGGGCTGTGGGAGAATTGTGGATTGGCGGAGCCGGTGTGGCAAAAGGCTATTGCGGAGACGAATCCCTTACGAAAGAACGCTTTGTGGATTGGAATGGTATGCGATGGTATAAGACCGGCGACATGGGAAGGTTTTGGCCGGACAATAATATTGAATTTTTGGGGCGTAAGGATTTTCAGGTGAAAATCAGGGGCCATAGAATAGAGCTTGGTGAGATAGAAACAGTTTTAAAGAAGCATCCCGGTGTAAAAGAAGCAGTAATTGCGGCGGTTCAAACCGATAAAGCAAGCAGGCAGCTTGTAGGCTATATTGTTCCTGAGTACAAAAATAACGAGGATTTAAAAGAAGAACATTTGTCGGATTATTTAAAGAAGAAGCTGCCGGAGTATATGGTTCCATCTGTATTCTTAATACTTGATAAGCTGCCGGTTTCAGCCAGCGGAAAGGTTGAAAGAAAGGCATTGCCTATGCCCGGCAATATGAATCGGTCCCGGAAAGAGTTTATTCATGCGGAAACAAAGGTGGAACAGTGTCTTGTGGAAATTTGGAGTAAAGCATTTGCTTTGGAAAAAATAGGGGTAACCGATAATTATTTTAATTTAGGAGGAGACTCCCTCCTTGGAACCAAAATATGTGCCGAGGTGCACAATGAATTAGGTGTTGAGCTGTTATTGACAGGATTGTTTGAAAAGACAACTATTGCCGAACTTGCGGAGTATATACAGGAACTTATGGATGAAAAGGAAAATGCGATTTTTTCCGGCACACAATTGCCGGCTATTATTCCGGAGCCTGCAAATCGGAATGAACCTTTTCCCTTGACGAATATTCAGCTTGCTTATTGGGTTGGACGCAGCGGTGCGTATACATTGGGCAATGTGTCTTCGCACTGTTACTTTGAGATTGAGGAAACAGGTTTGGATGTCGGACGGGTAAACAGGGCATGGCAGCGCTTAGTTGATCATCATGACATGCTTAGAGCAGTAATTATGTCTGATGGACAACAACAAAAAATATTAGAAAAGGTACCGTTTTATTATATTGAAGTTTGTGATTTGAGAAACGAAAATGATGAATATGTTGCTGCCGCTCTTGAAGCTATAAAAAGTGAAATGTCCCATCAGGTTTTATCTGCAGATGAGTGGCCATTGTTTGAAATCAAGGCTTCCATTTTCGGGGAAAACCGTGTAAGGCTTCATATCAGCCTGGACAATATCATACTTGATGGATGGAGTATATTTCATCTTTTGGGTGAATGGGCAAAAATTTATAAATACCCGGAAATATCTCTTCCTGCTGTTAATTTGTCTTTCCGTGATTATGTTATAGCCTGGGAAAAGATGAAAGAAACAGAATTATACAAGAGGTCAGCTGAATATTGGCTCGGTCGTTTAGAGACTCTTCCATCCGCACCGGAGCTTCCTCTGGCAAAAAATCCGGAGTCTATTGCCAAACAACGCTTCAGACGGCTGCAGGCAAAGCTTAATTGTGAAACATGGACTCAGTTAAAGGATAGGGCAAAAAAGCTGGGAATTACTCCATCTTCCGTTTTGATGTCAGCATTTGCTGAGGCCTTATGCCTTTGGTGCAAGAATCCAAAGTTCACCATTAACGTTACCTTATTTAACAGATTGCCTTTGCACAAGCAAATAAATAATGTTATAGGCGACTTTACTTCCTTAGTTTTACTGGAAGTGGATAATACAGCCGGTCAAACCTTCGCCCAACGGTGTCTGAATATACAGAGAAGGCTTACAAATGATTTAAGCTGCTCGTATTTTGACGGAGTGGAGGTACAGCGAAAATTGGCTAAAATGCCGGGTAAACACCAGTATGCAGCTATGCCGGTTGTTTTCACGAGTACATTAGGAGTTATGAAGCAAGATAATACTGAGTGGCTGGGAAAATTGGTGTATAGCATAACTCAAACACCGCAGGTATGGCTCGATCATCAGGTTCAGGAGCAGGAAGGAGAGCTGCTTTTTAATTGGGATATAGTAGAAGGGCTGTTCCCGGAAGGATTAACGGAAGATACGTTCAAGGCCTATTGCAGCTTGCTGCAAAGCCTGTCAGCAGCTGAAACGGTATGGCATGAAGCAATACCCAATCTTGTGCCGGTTCCGGGATTGGCAAATAGATTAAAGGCAAATGAGACAGATGGGCCGGTCTCCAATGAAACGCTAATCAGTCTTTTCGAAAAACAGGTTGTCAGACGTATGGAGTATAAGGCAGTGATAACCTCGGACAGTGAATTAACCTATGAAGAGCTGTCTAACCGTTCATTCATAGTTTCTGAATTACTAAGTCAAAAGAATATAACGAAAGCTTCGCCGGTTGCAATTGTTATGGAAAAAGGATGGGAACAGGTTGCCGCTGCTCTTGGAATTTTAAAATGCGGAGCTGCCTATGTGCCTATTGATTCCGGCAATCCGGAGGAAAGAATTTGGAAGCTGCTGAAAGACGCTGATGCCAGTGTCGTATTAACACAGTCATGGCTTGCAAAAAAATTTACTTGGCCGGAGGATATTTCAATTTTGACTGTCGACGAGCATTCGTTGGCAGAGGGACCGGTACATGTTCAGCTAAAGGAAGCTTTGCCTGGTGATTTGGCCTATGTCATGTATACTTCCGGATCAACGGGTTTTCCAAAGGGTGTCATGATACAACATCAGGGTGCGGTTAACACTATTTTAGATATTAATAAAAGATTTTCAATCGGACCGGAAGATAAAGTACTCGCTTTGTCAAATATGAATTTCGATCTTTCTGTATATGATGTTTTTGGCATGCTTGCCGAAGGAGCGTCCATAGTTATGCCTGATGCGGGGAAAGTAAAGGAACCGGCTCACTGGCTTGAACTTATCATTAAGGAGAAAATCACAGTCTGGAATACGGTGCCGGCGTTTATGCAAATGCTTTTGGAATATATGTCTGTCAGGGATGTAAAAACAGAAGAATTGCAATCACTAAGATTGGTACTGTTAAGTGGGGACTGGATACCGCTGGATTTGCCGGATAAAATAAGGCATTACTTTAAAAATACACAGATTGTCAGCCTTGGTGGGGCTACGGAAGCTTCTATCTGGTCTAACTTATATCCGATCGATCAAATCGAAGCTGCATGGAAAAGTATCCCGTACGGTAAGCCGCTGACAAATCAACGCTATTATGTCCTAAGTGAGTTTCTGCGGGATTGCCCTGTATGGGTTCCCGGAAAGCTTTATATCGGCGGCCTTGGTGTTGCCAGAGGATACTTGAACGATGAGGAAAAGACGAAGGAAAAGTTTATCATACATCCACATACCGGAGAACGTTTGTATAATACAGGAGATTTTGGACGCTATTGGCCTGACGGAAATATAGAGTTTTTAGGAAGAGAAGATTTTCAGGTAAAAATTAAGGGATATCGAATTGAATTAGGTGAAGTGGAGGCAGCAATAAGATCTTATGAGAGGGTAAAGGAAGCGGTAGTTGTGATAGAGAATGACCACTCTGCTCTCTGTGCAGCTGTCGTGCCTTATGAATACAGCCCGGATAATAACCTCGAATATGAAATATATACAGATCTTTCAAAAAAGCTTCCCAGCTACTGTATTCCGGGTAAAATAGCAATTTTAGAGTCCCTGCCTTTAAGTGACAATGGAAAGGTTGATAGAAAGGCAGTCGGGAATATTGTAAAAACTAAAAAGGCAGAAGAAACGAGTACCTTTGAAGGACCGCGGGATGAATTGGAACACAGAATAGCCGGTGTCTGGTCGGAAGTATTGGAAGTACAAAAGATTTCAAGGAACGATGACTTTTTCCTATTGGGTGGTGATAGCCTGAAAGCAGTGCGTATAAGCGGCCAATTACAAACGCGAAAAATTTCTCCTGCGAGAATATCGCTGCAAACTTTATTCGAAGCATCAACAATTGCATCGTTGGCGGAAAAAATTCGCAATTTAGATATTGCTGAGCCTAATAATTATGCGGAGGGGATATTATGACGGTTAGTGAAGTAATAAGCAAGTATGAAGCAAAGGGAGCAGAGCTTTGGGAAGAAGACGGGCAAATTCGTTTTCGGGCTCCATCCGGAGTTATAGATGAAGAAGCAATAGAAGAGCTTCGTCATAATAAAGAAGCAATAATTGGATATTTAAGAGATATGAATCATTCTGCTGCAACCGGTGATTTACAAAATCGTTACGCACATTTTCCGCTTACCGATATACAGACCGCATACCTGGTAGGCAGGGAAAATATTTACGAGCTTGGCGGAGTTGGGTGCCACGGTTATATCGAATTGACCATATCTGAAATTTTAGACAGGGAACGCTTGGAAAAGGCGTGGCATAGTGTTATTGAGCGCCATGATATGCTTCGTGCGGTAATACTTACAAAGGGATTTCAGCAGGTGCGCAAAGAGGTTGAACTTCCGCCGGTACAGTCACAGAATTTGCGGGGTCTGAGTCCGGCAGAGGCCGGGGAAGCGATTAAAAAAGTAAGAAAAGATCTATCGGAAAAGCAGTATAGTCCGGAACAATGGCCTCTTTGTGAAATTTATCTGACAATAACAGAGGATTGCAGCATTTTACATTTTTCCATAGATATGCTTATCGGAGATTTTGTAAGTGCAAATATAATACTAAGAGAGCTTGATCATTTTTATTATGAGCCGGAAAAAACATTGCCAAAGCTTGAAGTGACATTCAGGGATTTGCTGCTGTTCCAGCGGGAAAAGCAGCAACAGCCGTCAGAAAGGGCCGGAATAGAGTGCGCTCGCAAGTATTGGATGGATAAAATCGAAAAGATGGCTGCAGCGCCGGAATTGCCTGTTGCTGAAAATAACCAAGCTGAAAATAACAATAAGGAAGATAAAGTAGTTTTTGAGCAGCAGATATTTTTCCTGGATAAAAATGAATGGCAGGCTATTTGTAGATCAGTCAAGCAGAAAAGAATAACTCCTTCCAGTGCGGTTCTTTCTGCATTTGCGGAAGTGATTGGCTTATGGGCCAAGCGTCCTGAATTCTGCATCAATATTACATTGTTGAATCGCCCTGCGTTACATACGCAAATTAATGATATCATAGGCGACTTTACAGCTATTAACATTTTACAGGTGGATTTGAAGGAGGGCAATACATTTTTAGACAGGACGGAAAATATACAGCGCCGCTTATGGCAAGACCTGGAGCACAATAGCTTTTCAGGAATTGAGGTGCTGCGTGAAATGAGTCGCCGGAACAATAAAAATGTCATAATTCCGGTTGTTTATACAAGCACAATCGGAATTGCGGATAATAATGAAAGCGGAGATTTCATGAGAAACGCCCGTTTGACTTACAAAATAAGTCAAACACCGCAGGTATGGCTTGATTGCCAGGTTGCGGAACAAGGCGGAGGATTGCTAATTAACTGGGATGTAAGAAAAGGAATATTCCCGGAAGGAATGATTGAAGACGCTTTCGAAGCCTTCAAACAATTGTTGTGTGATTTAGCTGCCGGCAATCAGATTTGGGAAAACCGGCTTCCGCTCCAATTACCTCCCCGCGTAAAGAAAGTCAGAGAAACAGTTAATAATACAAATGCTCCGCTCCCGGATGGACTTTTACACGATGGATTTTGCAGTAATGTAAAGAATCACCCGGAGGCTGCCGCTGTGTTTTATGAAGGCAGATATTATTCCTACCGGGAGCTGGCAAATTTTGCAGCGGCAGTTCAAAAAGCACTGCTCAATAAAGGCTTCGGTAAGGGTGATTTTGCAGCCGTGATATTGGAAAAGGGGATATGGCAAATCGCTTCCGTCCTCGGGACCCTGCTTGCAGGCGGTGTTTACTTGCCTGTTGATACTTCACAGCCAAAAGCCAGACAAAATACAATCATAAAAAATTCAGGGACCAGGTTTGTGCTGACTGGCAGAGAAGGCTTTGAGCCGGAAGAGAATGCACAGCTTGAAATTATTGAGGTTGATGTGTTGGAGCCAATGGAAAACAGCGGTTTAAGTCCGGCAGTTGTGGATCCTTTGCAGCCGGCGTATATAATTCATACGTCAGGGACTACCGGGACGCCGAAGGGTGTTGTCATGAACCATCGTGGAGCATTGAATACCATTATTGATATTAATGAGAGGTTTCACGTAAATTCCGCCGACCGGATTATCGGTATAGCCAGTCTTGCCTTTGACCTTTCGGTGTATGATATTTTTGGAATATTAACTGCCGGAGGAACACTGGTATTGCCTGATCCAAAGCAGAAAAACAATCCTGATTATTGGGCTGAACTAATCATAAAAGAGAAGGTTACAGTATGGAACTCGGTTCCGGCTCAAATGCAAATGCTTATGACATGTATGCAAAGCGGAAAGGATGAGGGAAGATCATCTCTTCGTCTGGCATTGTTATCCGGTGACTGGATTCCGGTTAATTTGCCGGGCATTTTGTCAAAACAATGTCCGGGTATCGAGGTTATCAGTCTTGGTGGCGCAACCGAAGCCGCTATTTGGTCGATTTACTATCCAATAAAGGAAGTCCCGGAGGGAGCGAAAAGTGTTCCCTACGGCACACCTCTTTTGAATCAACGCTTTTATGTAATGAATAAGCAATTGCAGTTATGCCCCGACTGGACTGCGGGAGACTTGTATATCGGAGGCGAAGGACTGGCATTAGGTTACTTGGACGATGCAAAGACTGCCAATGAACGCTTTATCATTCACCCGGAAACCAATGAACGGTTATATTATACAGGAGACCTCGGCAGGTATCGCCCTGATGGTGTGATTGAATTTTTGGGACGTGAAGATACACAAGTAAAAATTCGTGGTCACAGAATAGAATTAAGTGAGATTGAAAGCGTATTGCAGAACCATCCGTCCATAGCCTCGGCAGTAGCAATGGTAAGCGGCAATACGCCGCAAGAATACCGGATAAATGCTTTTATTGAAGCAAGCCGTCTGAAAGAATCCGATACCGCTGCTGAAGATACCGGTGTTTTGCATGATGTTTGCTTTAACGCGGGAGAAAAGGCAACTGCTTCCGTTGACCGTTCTTTGTTTGCAAAGTGGATAGAAGTGGCTGATCAGACGACCCTGCTGGATATCATTAAAACCTTCCGGGACGCCGGGCTATTTCAGGATTGTACTGCCAGCCACAGTAATGAAGAAATACAGGATGCCGTGCAGGCCGTTCCCAAGCTGCATAGGCTGCTAAGGCGCTGGCTGAATGTGTTGTGCGCGGAAAAGTTTATGCAGAAGGATGAGATTACAGGTAAGTACAGCCTTCTGAATGTACCGCCGGAGGATGCTGCGGACAGGTGCTGGGAACGCTTGATTGAAATTGAGGCAGAGGTTAACTATGGGGTTAAATTGGTGCATTACCTTCGGGAATCCAGCAAACATCTTCCTGAACTGCTGCGAGGAGATGTGAATGCGCTTGATTTGTTTTTCCCGCAAGGAAAATTAGATACAGCATTGGCTGCTTACCATGATAATTTGGTTAACCTTGCCTTAAACTGCGTAGCAAAAGAATGCGTTGTCCATCTGGCGGAGGAACGTATGCGTTCTGGCGGCAAGAGACCGTTGCGGATATTGGAGGTAGGTGCCGGAGTAGGTGGTACAAGCATTGATTTGATTCCGGCTTTAGTGGATTATAACGTAGAATATCATTTTACTGATATCTCAACATTTTTCTTAAATGAAGCTAAAAGCAGGTTTGGAAAATATTCATGGGTTAGTTATGGATTGTATGACATCAACAAAGATTACTGGCTGCAAGGATTAGAAGCTTCCGCTTATGATGTAATTGTCTGCGCCAACGTTTTGCATAACGCGCGGAATGTGAATGTGATTATAGAAACATTAAAAGAGCTTGCAGTACCCGGTGGAAAATTAATCGTGATAGAGGCAACGAAAGAGGCGTATACGCTTTTAACTTCCATGGAATTTAAAGATGGGTTGACAGGTTTCACCGATTTTAGAGCAAGTACCGATCGGACCTTCATAGACTTTAAAAAATGGAAGGAAGTATTTGACAGCGCAAACGCGGGTGTTATTTGTGCCTATCCGAAAGAAGAGGATCCCCTGGCTTTAGCAGGACAAACAATTTTTATCTGTGGATTTCCCGCTGAGAGTTCAATGGTCTATAAAGAAGAAATCAAAGAATATTTACAGCAGCATTTGCCTGAGTATATGGTTCCCGGCCATATAGAAGTATTGCCAAAAATTCCGCTTTCCGGCAATGGTAAAGTCGACAGGGCTTCTTTAAAGAAGCGTATGGAAATTACGATTTACTGCAATGGGGTTCCAGAAGAAGCACCACAGGATGATTTGGAAGCGCGTATTGCCGGCATATGGGCAGCGGCTTTAAACCGGGACACCATCGGACGGGATGAAAATTTTTATATTGCGGGAGGAGACTCTTTAGTGGTGGCCCAGGTTATAGCTAATATGAGGGAAAAACTGGAGGAGGCCGGAAGCTGGGAGTGGGAGCGTCTTATGCGAGAAATGCTTCAAACACCGACAGTCGCAGATATAGCCAAGAAATTAAGGCTGAAGTCTCAGGTTTCATCCGCCGATTCGAATAAGGATTCATTAAATCCCGTATCTCCCCTTGTTGTTTTGGCGGAAGGAAAACAGCCTCACGGGCCGGTAAAGGTTCTTTTCCACAATGGTACCGGAACACTTACAGCTTATAACAGTTTGCTGCCATATTTAATCAACGATCCAAACCGTACAGAGAAAATTGTAGGTTTCACATTTGGAGATGAAAAGGAATATCTGTCCAACCCATATGATAAAACAATAGAAAGCTTAGGGCAAAAGTATGGTGATTTGCTTTTACAGCAGGAAGCATCCGGCTATAAGCTTATAGGTTATTGTATTGGAGGCTTGATTGCCTTGGAGACCGCAAGAGTTTTAATGGAAGCGGGGGCCAGGGTAGAACCGGTTACGACAATAAGTACCAGCTTTTGCAAACGGAGAAATAGCAATGGAGCGGAGGATGAGGTGTTATTAAACACAATAAGAACAAGTCTTAATAATGACCTTTTGATGGAAAGGGCTTTTTGCCGTGTAGTTGGCGCAGAGGTTAGCAAAGCCGGACATAATGTTGATGATGAATTATTAAAAAAGGCAATAAGCGAATTAGCGCCTGTCAATGGAGGAAATATTACCGGGGAAGCATTGTGTTCGTTAAACGGTTCTTATGAAGCAGTTTCAGAATGCTATAAAAAATTGGCGGCAAAACCTCAGTCACAGCGTATGGCGGAAATATATGCCGCCATAGAAAAAACAAATGGAATGGTTTTAGATTATCAGGCAAATATGCTTCAAATATTGTATAAGGTATTTTGCCACAGCTTTAAGGGTGTGGCGGAGTATGAACCGCAGCTGTTTGCAGGTGATGTTTACGCAATGAGGGTTGCTGAAGAAACAAAGCATTTCTTTCCTATTGTTTTTTCAGAAGTTGAAGAAAGCTGGAAAAGTGTTGCACTGGGTGATTTGCAATTTGAGTATATAAAAGGTGCCCACATGACCTGCTTACAAGAGCCGCATATTAATTCAACGGCTAAATTTTTGATAAACGGGGGTGGAAAATGAAAATACCGTTAATAGGAGTGTTGGGCTGTGGAGGAGCTTTGGGTTATATTGCCTGCAATGTTTTGAAACGAAACTGTAAAATCAGGGGGGGACAGCGAAGGCGGCCGGAAGGCATGGAAGCTGACAGCAATTTTCAATGGGTAAAAACGGATTTATATAATGAAGAAGAATTATATGAGTTTTGCAAAGGCTGTGATGTAATACTTAATTGTGCAGGGCCGTCCTATCTGGTGGGAGACCGTGTCGCGTTGGCGGCCGCAAAGGCAAACGCAATTTATATTGATACTTTTGGTGCCGGTCCATTAGAAAATTCGTTATTGAAAAAAGGTTTGGATAAAGAAGGTGTGTTTGTAATATCGGCAGGAAGCTTCCCGGGTCTTTCCGGGATTCTTCCGCGCTGGCTGGCGGAGCAGGAATTTGAAAGTATCTTCTCTATGCTTTCCTTTGCCGGGGGCAGAGAGCATTGCTCAACTTGCGCAGGCCTGGATCTTTTGTTAAGCTCTGTATCAAATTACGGGATTTCCGGTGCGTTTATGAAAAACGGCTCAGTAGTTCGGGCTTTGGATAACATCAGCGAAAAAGTATATATTCCATTTTTAAAAGAGGAAGTTTATAAGCAGAAATTTTTAAACGATGAGACAATCAAATTATACAAGCTGCTTCAACTAAAGGAAGCATACTGGTATAACATTATTGTTGACAAAGCGGTAAATGACGCTATTTTAAAATCCTATGCCAAATTGTCTATGGACCGGAGTGACAATGTGCTGCGTGAAGCTATAGACGAGCTTTGTGCCGCAGCCGATATGGCTTTGTGGGGGAAAAATCCATGGTATGTTATGACAACTGAGCTGCAGGGGGAAAAAAGAGGGAGGCTTATACGCAAGCGCTGTATTTTACGCAGTAAAAGCAGCTATGAATTAAGTGGAGTGGTCGCTGCAGCAGCAGTGGAAACTGTAATAAAGCATAAAACTAAAAAAGGAATATATTGGGCTTTTGAAGTTTTAGATCCGGTTGAAACAGTGGAAAGGCTTGTCTCGACAAAGGCTGCCGCAAGCATAGATGTAGTAGATATTCCGCCTGTAAGGGAGAATGATAGGCATAGTCAAATAGAAGAAGGGAGGTTGTGATTAATATGGAAAGGCCTTTACGGGTAGTTGTGTGCGGCACTACTTTCGGAAGAATTTATTTAGATGCAATCAAGCAGTTATCGAAGGAATACAAATTGGTTGGAATTGTTGCCCGTGGCAGTGAACAGGCAGGCAGGTGCGCGCAGGAATATGGCATTCCTTTGTATACCGACGTCAACCGGCTTACAAAAGAGGAGACGGATGCAGCCTGCGTTGTTGTCAGATCAACAGTGGTAGGCGGTCAGGGCAGCTATTTGGCCAATAACCTGCTGATGAAAGGGGTGCATGTGCTGCAGGAGCATCCGATCCACTATGACGATTTAGCGGAATGCTTTCGCAATGCGCGGCAGCACTCATGCTGCTATTATCTTAATAGTTTTTATCCCGATTTGGTGACTGTATATAGTTTTATTGAAACAGCGCTTAAGGTTTTAAAGAACAGCAAACTGAATTACATTGAAGCTTCATGCAGCCTTCAAGTACTCTTTCCGCTTGTAGACATTTTAGGAAAAGTGCTTGGAGGCTTCAGACCCTGGTCATTTGCATCGGTATCGAAAAGCACGGCGGAGGATCCCTTCAGTACGGTAATCGGACAAATCAAAGACTTGCCCGTAACCTTGAGAATACAAAATCAAATTAATCCTGCAGATCCGGATAACAATACTCATTTGTTGCATCGTATAGTTATCGGAACTGACAGCGGTAATTTAATTATGACGGATTCACACGGAATTGTTTTGTGGTGTCCTAATATGTATGTACCGAGAACGGAAGACGGTGTACTTGATATATACGGTACAAGTTCCTTTTTGAGTCTGCCCGTAATGGAAGAGGTAGTGTCATTAAAAAACAAGACGTTTCAATCCATTTTTACTGAAGTATGGCCTTCCGCTATGAAGCGTACACTGCAGCGCTTTCGAAATATAATAATGTCCGGGAAAAATAACAGCAGTTTATCTCAGTATATGCTGACTGCATGCCAAGTTTGGCAGGATATAAGCAACCAACTTGGACCGGTACAGATAATCAGCGGAAATCAACTGAAGCCTATAACCTTATCGGATTTATAAAATCAATCCAGCCATTTAGTGAAGTTTAATTGCAATATTAATATTAGGAACAGTGAAAAAATGACTTCTCTGTTCCTAAAATACTTTTTGGCATAAAAATGCTCCTTTTTGGCGTAGAAGAAAGAGATGAAAATGGGGTATTATCTTCTTGCAGCATGATTATGAGAATCAATATCAATATCTGGATCTGGGAAAAAAGAGATGGCACAAGCTATTATTTTATCAGTTAAGTGATAATGATAATCAAAGTCAATAAGGAGAATGACATTGTGAGAAAATTGCCGGGCGGGGGGTAAATATGAGTGAGAAGCACACCGTGGAAATGGTCTTGAAAAAAATCAGCGAGCTTTTTGATGATATTTATCAACACAGCGGATACGGGGAGATGCGGTTGGAGATGCGCTTTCTGAAAAAAGGCCAGAAAGAGGTCATCATCCACTGCGGCAAACAGTACCGCTACGTGCTGGACTATCCCGACAGGCGACCGGAAAAACCCGAGCCGGGGAAAAGTGATGTCCTTGAGTTTCCCCGCCGTGAGTCTCACTGATGCCGGTCCCCGGGGATTTGTCCGGGTAGAAAGCGAGGTGGTGTCAATAAGTTTATGAAGGGGGGTGATGACGGGTGCGGCGGCCTGAAGACAGCCGGCCGCCCGGTGCGCTTTTGCGGGCGCGGTGCCCGAATAATTCTGGAATCATAAAAATATTAACGGGAAGGCGGTTCTGCGGGTGAACCCTTCCGCATAGGAGTGAAAAGTTTCGTGAGACAAAGAATTAAAAAGCTTTTAAGGGACAACGGCGGTTTTTCCCTGGTGGAACTTGTTGTGGTGATTGCCATTATGGGATTTCTGGTGGCTATGATCGCGCCCAGAATACTCGGTTTAACCGATCAAGCCAAGGCGACCAGCGCTGATGCCAACGCGCAGAAGCTTGAATCCGTTATAACCACTCACATGAGTCATGCAGGTAGACTGCTGGACGGCTTAACCAACCTGGCACAATATAGCGGAACTGCTTACTCAGCACTTCCTACAGAATTAAACGGACAAACGGTCTTAAGCCCAGACTTTGTCAAAAACAATAATCTTGTATCGTACCAACTGAACGCTAAAGAAGTGGCAGAACTTAAGAATATGGGTATCGAATATGTATACAACCTGATAGATACGAGCAGCACCGCTGCGAGAGTCGCGGTGGGGACAAACACTCGTGTGCTCATGGTGGGCGCAGGTAGTACCACCGAAAAATTTGACCATAATGCTGGTATTGAAGCAGGTTCCGTATTTAACAACCCCGAGTACATGTACCGCATTGTGATGGGTATAGGGCCGGAATGCGAATATGCCAAGGTGAAGTCTATCGATAAAGCCCCTGTCGCCCCGGACGTCTTAGATGAAGATGGTGATGAATGCGTCTTCAAAAACTATTGCATATTGCTGCCTCGCCTGGTAAGTACTGTGGCCAGGATTAACAATGTGAAGCCAACTAATAGTATAACATTTACGGAAGTCAATGCAGATGGTACTGACGGCAAGCCAATGACACTGGATTTTACGATGCCTAGCCAACTGGGGGCCTATGGTACTGGCACCGGTCTGCCATCGCCCTATAACTTACAGCAGCTTGCCCTGATCTCTCCGAATGGCAGCAAGCTGACTAAAGATAATCACTTGATATTTAAATACAAGGAAGCTGCCGGATTCGGAACCGTAGAAGATTAAGTGTGTGGCAACTTCTGTCTTAATATTTTAATCTGGTTTCCCCAAGGGCGGTGAAAACCGCCCTTGAAACCCTTCCTGGGAGGAGTTTGCATGGCTGGAGTTTATAGTGGAAAGGGTAGGCGCCCGGCGCCGTGGAAAAGGCCCGGGGGTGAAGCGCCGCCGGCAGGAGAAAGGGCGGTCCTGAGTGAGAAATACGGCTCGGCCGGCTTCACCTTGCTGGAACTGGTCGTGGTTATTACCATTTTGGGCATACTGGCTGCCATGGTGGTGCCGGCGGCTGGCTCCTTTGTCGGAATCCAGCACGCCAAACTCACCCGGGAGAAGCTGGAAGCCGTCCGCGCCGCCATCGTTGGCCCGCAAAACACTTACGACGAGCGGGGGCTGCGGGTGGTCCGGGGTTATGCCGGGGATATGGATGCACTGCCCAAACTGTATAGGTTCAACTGGGATGAAGCGAACAACCGCTGGAATTCGGTGGCTGATGAAGTTTATAACGGCGGTGATGTGGAAACTGATCCTGAACATCCATATATCGGCCAACCCCGTGGTCTGTGGGAAAAACAACCCGCCGATGGGGAAGATCTGGGAGTCCTCTGGAAGGGGCCTTACTTGGACTATCCCAAGGCTGTTTTCGACAACCGGTACAGAGAGGGCTTCAGTCCTTTATGGAAAACCGAAGGGGTTCTGTCCGACGCCTGGGGCCGGGCGCTGTTTTTTGTCAAGGAGCAGGATAATGCCGGTGATCCTAACAGCATCTATCTGCTGGTCATCAGCGCCGGCCCGGATGGCATGGTGAAGCTGCCGGATCCAAGTTCCCCGCCGGGCCCGCTGGACAGGACGGCGGCACCGTCGTCATGCTACGATAAAAACGAAATAGAAAACCAGGACAATATCGTGCTGGAAATAGCACCGGACGAGTGGTATAAATCCAACCTGGACGCACAGAACAAACAAACCCGGGAGATTCTGGAGAAAATCCGCACTGCCTTGATCGGCCCGCCGGATGCCTTCGACCCCTCGGGCCGGCGCATTGTCGGGGGCTACATCGGGGACATGGGCCAATGGCCCGCGCTCTGGGAATGGAATGCTTCTGATTCTGAGTGGGCAATTTCTTCCGGTGACGAGGGCCAGCCCCGGAGCCTGTGGATTTCGGAACCCGGCCCCTTTGATCCCGGTTTTGGATGGAGGGGACCTTACATGTTGAAACCCTGGGGGACCGGAGAAGACGAGGTCTTAAGGGACGCCTGGGGTGAGCCTGTTAAGTTTGAATTTGAATATGATGATCTTGACGACCCTCAACTGGCGATAAAACTTACCATCACCAGCTCCGGCCGGGATAAAGATCCTGACACCGGAGGTGACAACATTGAAACAGAAATCACTTCGAACCAGTGGCTGATTCAGGGGATGCAGGTCAAGGGCAGCGTGAGAAATGTTACGCCTAAGGTATATGAAGAGGATCCTCCAGGTTCGGGTAACTGGGTGCAGGCACAGGAGCAGCCGGGTGACGCGATAGTTACTCTAAAACTGTATCACCGCCCCGGAGAAGATTCGCCGGAAGCATCAGTTCCAGTGACAGTGGAAGTACCGGCGGGAGAAAGCGTTCCCTTTACCTTGCCTGCCACCACAGAATACATCTGTGCGGGCACGCGGCGGCTGGAAGTAGACGTAACAGCAGGCGATTTGGCAGGTCCTGCGATTTCATCTCTGATTATCGGGGCGTGGGGGACCCAGTCGCCGGTGGAGGAGAAACTGTTAATTTTTGTTAAAAACCCTCCTGGTGAAAGCCCGTAAGCTTACGCGCCCCGAGGTGGGCAGCCCAGTTGCCGGTGTGAGAAAAGCTTGTTTTTGCCGTTGACTGGTAGAATGATTCCCAAATAAAAAAATAAAAATAAGGTTATAGTGTTTGCTATCCCTAATAAACACAAGGTTTTTGCATTAGTGTATTCTATAGTTATTTTGGAATCACTGTACTAGTGATTGGAGAGGTGGAGCCTTTTGTTCTCCGTTTTGGCCGTTGAAATTGACGGTATGACCCTGAGGGCCGCCGTAATCAGGAGAAACCTTAAGGGTTTTATGGTCGGTGATTGCCTAAAGATTGATCGCACGGAAGAAAGTGAACTGATAACGGCGGAGGAGTTGTCCATGATCACCTCCCGGATCGCCAGATGCCCGAAGAATGTCGTGGTGGTAAGCCCTCTGGCGGCAGTGATCGAGGTAGCCATGGACAAAAAAAGGCTGCGCAAGATGAGACCGTACCAGTTGAAGGAGGCGCTGCGCTGGGAAGCCGAGCCGTACATGACCGTTCCCGCCGCGGAGAGCCTGGTGGGTTACGAACTGGGCCTGGAAACCGGGGATGGGCATGTGTGGATCTGGGTGTCCACGCTGCCGGAGGAGGATTACCGGAGCCTGAAAGAAACCTTCGCCGGTGGCGGGCTCAAGCTCAGGAGAGTCTACCCCCCGGATGTCTGTTTTCCCGTGGCGGCCATGCTGGCCTGCAAAAGAAAAGACAAGGTGGTTATCGACTTGGGACAGCAGACCATGAGGGCTGCTTTAATAGAGGATGGTGATATAACAGCTTTCAGAACACTCCCCGCCGATCTGGCGGCAACCCGAGCCCACCTGGACGGCCTGTCCTCTTCCGAACTGGAGCCGTCGCTCAAGGAGGTTTTTAATGCCTGGGAGATTGCCGGCCGCAGAGTCATACTTACCGGCCCCGGCGGGCTTGACGCTGACATTGTTGAATTCTTCAGGGAAAAGATGGGTTTTGAAGCCGCCGCCTTAGAACTGAGGGGGAGCGGGAATTGCACACCTGAATTTGCCGCCGTGGCCGGCGCGGGTATGCGCCAGCTCCACTTTGGGGTTAGTTGGAAAAAGGTAGGCATTAATGACGACGTGGAACTGGGCTTGCTTATCCGGCAAAGGGTGCAGGTCCTGCCTATGGTAGCCGTGCTGGTCATTGTGGCGATTTTTCTCAGCCACTATTTTTACCTGAAGTACCAGCTCAGACAATTCAGCATGGAGGCCGGCGACTTGAAAGTACAAAAGGAAGAGGGTACCAGGTTGCAAAACTCGTCCTCCGAGATGGAAAAACAGAGATCAGCTTTGAAGCAAAAGGCGGAGTTTATACAGGGGCATGCCCTGGATAAGGAAAAAGTTTTTCAACTGCTGCTTTCTGTGACGGTGCGCTGCAGCGGGCTGGGGGAATTATCTCGCATGAATGTCCAGTATCTTCCTGACGACCTGGTTTTGCTGCAGGGGGAAGCCCTAAGTCCGGCAAATGTTAACGAATTGGCGCTGACCCTGCAGAAAGAGGTCTGGTGCAAGCACGCGGCAATAGAGAGCATCGGCCGGGTGGAAAAAACCGAAAAAATAGTTCTTAATAAAATGGACGCACCGGAAGAACTGGAACTGAAGGAGACAGTCTATAATTTCACCATTAAGGTTTCGGTGGACCCTGAAGCAGAGTTGAGCGTGCCATCATCATAAATCATTACGAAGATAAGGGAGCCCGCAAAAAGTGAAGTTGCAGTTAACCAAAGTACAGAAAATATTAATACTGATTGTGGCTCTTGTTGGAGGTTTTTATTTTTACCTGAACAAGGTTTATGATCCTGTAATGAAGGAATATCAGAAAGTAAGCCAGGAATTGGTTTCTTTGCGCGGAGAAGTGCCGGGCCGGAACATGGCGGCCGAAGCGAGGATCCTGGAAGAAAAAATAAGAGAAGGGAATAAGGAAATAGCGGAGCTGGAGAATAGTTTAAGCAGCCAGACAGCCTTGAGGAAAGCCCAGTCAGAGCGGGAGGTTACCGAGGCGCTGGCTGAAACCGGCCAACTGGCCCTGGATTGCGGGATGGATGTGATCAATTTGGATTCCAAGTCCGCGCTGGATGAAAAAAAGGCCGTGTCCGCTAAATCTGCACAGTCCGGTGGCCAGGAGGAGAAAACTGCTGCCATGCTGGTGAACGGCGTAGATAATTTCGACTGGCACGAATACCAAGTGATTTTTGAGGGAGATTCCGTCAACCTGATCCGTTTTATTGAGGGAAAGATGAAAGCGAGTTATCTGGTGCTGATCAAAAACGTGAAGATCGATTACGGGGATGCGAAAGACGGCAAAGGCGCCGGCAAGGATGCGGCTAAACCCTCCGGACCCAGGATTACCATAGAACTGCTTATATAAAGGAAGGGTGATATGATGAGTCAGCCTTTTGTTGAAGGTACCGGAAGTGAATCGGTCTTTCATGTCAATCAGTTGCTTAAAGATTCTAAAGAGAGAGATGCCTCAGACCTGCACCTGACGTCAAACACACCGCCGGTGCTCCGGATGTCCGGGGGGTTGAAGGTCCTGGACAATTACAGGCCGCTGACTCCGGAGGACATTAAGCGCCTTGTATACCAGGTATTGAGTCCGCGGCAGGTTGAGGTGCTGGAGCAAAAACTGTCGGTGGATCTGGCCATCGGTTTTGCCGGAATCGGGCGGTTCCGGGTTAACGCCTACTTTCAAAGAGGCGCCATCACCTGTGTCATGCGCCGGCTGGCCGATGACATTCCTCTTTTGGAAAACCTCGGCCTGCCGGAGTCCGTTTACGCCCTGTGCGACTTGCCCAACGGGCTGGTGCTGGTTACCGGCGCTACCGGCAGCGGTAAATCAACCACGCTGGCGGCCGTAATTGATCGGATCAACGAAAAGTACCGGCACAATATAATTACTATCGAGGACCCCATTGAATATATCTATTTCAACCGCCAGAGCATTATTAACCAGAGGGAACTGCATACAGACGTGGAATCTTTTGCCGATGCTCTCCGCTCATCCCTGCGGTCCGATCCCGACGTTATCCTGGTGGGTGAGATGCGCGACCTGGAGACCATCCGGACGGCCATTATGGCGGCGGAAACAGGGCACCTGGTCTTTTCCACCCTGCACTCCAGGGATGCCGTTTCTTCAGTCAGCAGAATGATCGGTGTTTTTCCCCCGGAGGAGCAGGCGCAGATCAGGCAGCAGCTTTCCGTATCGTTGAAGGCTGTAATCTCCCAGCAGTTGCTGTCCTGCGCCGGCGGCAAGGGAAGGGCTTTGGCTGCGGAAGTGATGGTGGTGACACCGGCCATCAGCAACCTTATACGACTGGGAAAGCAGGAGCACATCCACATGGCTCTGGATACCGGGACAAAATTGGGTATGCAGACCATGGAGCAGTCTCTGGAGAAACTGGCCAGGGCAGGTGCAATCGACCATTTCACTGCGCTGAAGGCCGCCCGCAACCCTTCGCTGCTAAAAGAAAAATTGGAACATAAATAACGGGATGGAATAGGATGACAAAAAAAAATTTAGGAGAATTTCTCGTCGACAGGGGTGTTCTGGGCCGGGAGGAACTGGCTGCCGCTTTGAGAGCCCAGCGCGGTTCAAAGAAAAAGCTGGAGGAGTTGCTTGTCGACCAGGGATACCTGCAGGAAGCCCAGCTAACCCCTTTGCTGGGTGAGTTTTTTGATATGCCGGTCTTTCCGGCGGACGAGGTCCGGTTTGCTCCCGAGGTCCTGGCCACGGTGCCCAGGCCGGTGGCGCTGAAGCACAATATTATTCCGGTGGCTCTAAAAGAAAACGACCTGTTTATCGCTTGCTCCGAGCCGGCCAACAGCGTAATTCTGGAGAACTTGCGCCGGCTCACAGGCAAAAGGCTGCATCTCGTCCTCATGAGTTCCTCCGGGCTTGCCGGGGTTTTACGGCAGGCTTATTCCGAAGATACCGGGGATGCGGTGACGGCGGATGAGGAAACTGCCGTCACGGGAACGGACGACGCCATCAAGCTTTTAGAAGGATTGATTATTAAAGCGGTTGCCCAGCGTGCTTCCGATCTGCATTTGGAGCCGTTGAGCGACGGTTTGCGCGTCCGTATGCGGGTTGACGGGATGCTCAAGACCGTGGACCGGATGCCGGCCTCCGTGGCGCCGCTGATTATTTCAAGGACCAAAGTACTGTGCAATATGAACATCGCCGATAAGCGCAGTCCCCAGGACGGAGGGTTTGTATTCAGTCAAAACGGAAGCGGCGATTCTATAAATGTAAGGGTTTCCACCCTGCCCTGCGCTAAAGGGGAAAAGGCTGTTTTAAGGTTTTTGCCCTCCCAGGACCGTCTGCTGGGAATCGAAGACCTGGGGATGGAAGAAGACGCGCAGGAGTCCTTTCGCAGCCTGCTGGATCTGCCCCACGGGTTGATCCTGGTTACCGGACCCACGGGAAGCGGCAAAACCAACACACTTTATGCCGCGCTTAAATACCTGCGCAGTGACGGCGTGAATGTTACCACCATTGAAGATCCCATTGAACTTCAGATGGAAGGCATTACCCAAACCCAGGCGGATTATTCGTCCAAAAAACTGACCTTCAGCAGCGCCTTGCGGGCTATTTTAAGGCAGGACCCCGATATCATCATGGTGGGCGAAATCAGAGACGGGGAGACCGCCGGTCTGGCCCTGCAGGCGGCCCTCACCGGCCACCTGGTGCTCTCCACCCTGCACACTAATGATGCGGCAAGCGCGGTGGAGCGGCTTGTGGACATGGGCTGTGAGCGTTACCTGGTGAATTCCTCCCTGCGGGCAGTGCTGGCTCAGCGCCTGGTGCGCGTCATTTGCCCCAAATGCCGCCGGAAATATGCGGCAACCTCCGATGAATTGTCGGCCCTGGGGTTGGATCCCGGGCACGGTGAGGAGTTCTATAGCGGCCGGGGCTGCACTTATTGCCAGGGAACCGGCTACCGGGGAAGAATAGGGATTTTTGAACTGCTGTCGCTCGATCAAGAAATGCAAAAACTAATCAGCGGCGGTGCCGATACGGTAGCCATCAAAGAACAGTCCAGGGACAAAATGCGCACCCTGCGTGAGGACGGCATCATCAAGCTGCGCAGGGGAGTGTCCAGTGTTCCTGAAATTTTAAAGGCCGCCAGAGAATGGTAGGCTAAAAAGAGTTGAAGTGAGTTCCTACAGGCGTCATGCGCTTAAGGCTGCTTCAAGAGGCAGGTGTAAGATTTAATGCCCCAGTACAGTTACCAGGTTGTCGGCCGTGACGGGAAAACGGCCAGGGGAACATTTTCGGCCGGCAGCCTTTCGGAGGCCGTTTCAGCGCTTAGAGGTCAGGGTCTGGCCATCACCAGCATTAAAGAACAGGAAGGGCAGGCGGCTGCGAAAACTGCGTCCGTACCTTCCGTCAATCTGAACGATTTATTAATAAGGCTGAGCCGGGTAAAACAGTCCGACGTGGTTATTTTGCTCTGGCAGCTGGCCGCCCTAATCACGGCCGGCGTTTCCATCGTGGCTTCCCTTGTTGTCCTGGAACAGCAGTCCCGGAACAGGCGGCTGAAGTTCATATTGTCCTCTGTCCGGCGCGACGTGGAAGCCGGAAAAGCTTTAAGCGACGCGATGATACAGTTCCCCGGGACATTCCCCATAATGGTAACGAGCATATTAAAAACGGGAGAAACCACCGGTTTGCTGGACACGGCAATGGAGAGGGTCGCTAAATACTGGGAAGAAAGGCTGGAGCTTATGCGGAAAGTTATCTCCAGTTCTCTTTACCCGGCAATCGTTCTGTTAGTGTCTTTAGGGGTAATTATATTTATGGTGAGTTATGTGCTTCCCAAGTTAGCTCCCTTTCTGGAATCCATGGGCGGGGAAATGCCCTGGAATACCAGGCTTCTTATTGATATAGCCGGCAACGCCTCGGCGAATCTGGGCAAACTGGGGATCGGCCTGGGTTGTTTGGTGGTTGTTATGGCTGTGGTTTATTATTTACCGGCCGGCAGGTATTTTATCGACCGGTATAAAACGCGCATCCCGCTGATGGGGCCAATTTTCCAATACACCGTTGTAGTCCACTTTGCCAAGACCCTTGCTTTGCTGGTTAGCAGCGGGGTGTCTGTATTGGAGGCGTTAAAGGCTACCCGTGAAACCATCAGCAACACAGCGGTGAAAAAAGTCATCGAACGGATGGTCGACCGGGTGCTGCGCGGGGAAAATCTTTCTGACCCGCTGTTGAGAGCCGGAAATTACTTTCCCCCGATGGTGGGCAACATGGTCAAAGTGGGGGAAGAAACGGGCAGTGTGGACTCTTCCCTTTTGATGGTGGCCGATATTTACGGAAAGCTGCTGCAGGCAAAAATAGATAAAATGATCAGTCTCATGGAACCCATTCTCATCGTGGTGCTGGGCGGGATTGTGGGATTTATCGCCGCGGCGCTGGTCGGTGCCATGGTAGCCGGTTACGGCAATGTCCAGTAGACTATGACGAAAGTTCCGGCCTGTTCATGGTAATCCGGTCTATCGGCTGAAAATAATATTATTAAAAGATAAGGTTTGATTATGTTAAATAATATACTGGTTTTTTTATTAGGGTTGTGTCTGGGCAGTTTTCTGAATGTGTGCATTTACCGCATACCCCGGGGACTGTCTGTGGTTTTCGGCCTGTCGGGTTGTCCCAACTGCGGCAGCGGTATTAGAGGGGTGGATCTGTCGCCTGTTTTGGGCTACGTTTTATTAAAGGGAAGGTGCCGCAACTGCAGGGCCGCCATCAATCCAAGGTATCCCCTGGTGGAATTGTTGACCGCCGTTTTGTTCCTGGCCTCTTATCACTCCTGGGGGGCGTGTTATTATACTGTTGCCGTGTGGATATTTTTATCGGCTCTGGTTGTTGCTGCTTTTATTGATTTGGAACACGGTATTATACCTGATCAAGTTGTGGTTGCAGCCCTTGTCCTGGGAGTGCCGGTTTTATTTTTGGCATCCCCGTACAAACTCATCAGCGGACTGACCGGATTTGCCGCTGCGGGTATTATTATGCTGGTCATAGCCCTGCTTGCCCCGGGGGGGATGGGTGGCGGGGATGTTAAACTGAGCGCTGTTATCGGTTTATACCTTGGCTGGCCCAATGTGCTGGCGGGGTTGTTTTTAGCTTTTTTATCCGGCGGGCTGGTGGGAATTGTACTGTTATGCAGCGGACGGAAAAAAAGAAAGGACCACGTCCCTTTCGGTCCTTATCTGGCCCTGGGAGGTGTGACGGGGATCTTTGCGGCAGACAGGTTGATTAATTGGTATATGACACTGTTTTGAACAATCTTAGGTGGAACAATAATCCGGGCAAAGAAATTTTGGTATTAAAGAACGAAAGAATAATACTGTATAAAATATTAATTGAAAACATAAATCAGCCTAATGATATTAAAAAATACATTGAGAATTAATTGATAAATATTCTTAACATGGAGTTGCAGATTATTATGATGTTTAGGATTTTGCAGGAAATTATGGTGAGCGGTTGGGTAATACAGTTTATTTAGAGAATGCTCAAACCACGGATAACACATGCTATTTACAGTATTCAAATGCTGGTTTTATACATATAATCCCATGATAACTAATTATTTTATGACTTAGCTACTACTGATGGACAGAGTGTGAAAGTTATAAACTACTTAATAGATTTCCGGCGTATTACCGAAGA
Organism: Desulfofarcimen acetoxidans DSM 771; assembly: GCF_000024205.1. Lineage (NCBI taxonomy): Bacteria > Bacillati > Bacillota > Clostridia > Eubacteriales > Peptococcaceae > Desulfofarcimen > Desulfofarcimen acetoxidans. Next base: position 2,809,507 of record NC_013216.1, on the reverse strand, counting down.
TAATTTTAAAGTGCAAGGGGTAGATAAATTGGATGATAGCATGGTTTGAGAAAGGGGTAAAAAAGAAAAGAAGTATAGGCTGCGTTGTATGGCCTATGAAAATTTTTCTTGCATTAGTGATAGTTTTTATTGCGTACAGACTATATGTAATGGTTGTACTAATGGGAGAAAAAGACAGAATGGAACAATATCTAAAAGAAAAGTATGGGAAAGAGTTTGTGATTGAAAGAATGGGCTATTATCACGAATATCTTGGAGCACCAAAAGAGATAAAAGGTATTGTGCATCCCAAAGATGATAAAGAGTTCAAATTTGACATAAGAAAATTCGCAGACGGTCATGTGTGGAAATCGAGATATGTATATGTGCCATATAATGAAAGGTACTTATGGCTTCTATGGGCTAAACAAGCTGAAAAGCCAATAAAAGGTTTTATTAATAGTAACATGTTTGATGTAGTGGTAATACTTCCACATGAAGATATTGAGTCGGTACTCAAGGGAAAAACAATTGATTTATCAGAAGCAAAAAAACTATTTAAGAATAAACTTTCTTTAGAAATACAGTGTGCGTTGTTTGATAGTGGTCAAAAAGGTTCAGGGCAATCGAGACTTGAGCAGGTATTTGCAATTGTAAAATCGTGTAAAGATGATGATTTTCATGAAATATCATTGAGAGCAGTTTTTTTTGATAAGTCTTATGAGCAAAGTGTTGAAAAAGATTTCAAAAATTATATGAATAGTGCTGATCCTACATACCGGAAGATGAAAGTACAAGGTGCAATTAAAATTGAATACAGGATAACAAACATAAACAATGTTAATACGCCTGACGAAATTAACAACTATATCGATAATAACTAGGGTTTTAATAATGATTATATTATTTTGACTGATATTAGTTAAACTTAGGTATAAAACTATGGCAGTTACAGATACGCAATATATGATACTAAGTAAATTATCTTATACTGATATAGATGGTTTCAATGGTAAAACACTTCGCAGGTTGTGCATTTACATTACTGCACTTGGGACAGGCCCATTATTGCAGGCAGTTAGAGACAATAATGTTAGCTTTACAGGTTAATTACTGCCTGTTCAAGATTATTATGATGTTTAGGATTTTGCAGTAAATTATGGTAAGTAATTGGGTAATGCAGTTTATTTAGAGAATGCTCAAACCACGGATAACACATGCCATTTACAGTATTCAAATGCTGGTTTTATACATATAACCCCATGATAACTAGTTATTTTATGACTTTCACACTCTGTCCATCAGTAGTAGGTAAGACGTTAAGTATTGATGAAGCAGTAGATTTATATAAAAACAAAATTTCTCTTAGTATTAGTTGTGGGCTTTTTGTCGATTGTGAAAACAACAACTTATCCGAAAGCCAGTTAGATAGGCTTTACTCAATTATAAGAGCTTTAAAAAATAAGAACTTTGAAAATATAAGTTTAAAGATTAGATATTTTAATGAGGAACATAAGAATGAGGTAGAGAAAGATCCAGATAGATTTCTTTATGCGGAAGCTTCTTATTATCGAGAACTGAAGAATAAAAATATTATACTTTTTCAAATTAAGATTGAGGATATCGAAAGTATTAATCAGTTAGGTGATATCGTAAATTATATTCAGGAATAAAATAGTTGATAATGAAAATCATTCTCGCATAAGTTATAAACAAGTATAAAATTCAAGGAGGTATTTGGATGAAAAACTTTCCTAAGGTAGACATCAGTTATAAGAACCTGTATAACATTTTAATGGGACAGGTGCGGTCAAAGCTGCTGTTAACAGCTATTGAGCTAAAAGTTTTTAGTTGCCTGGCTGAAGCAAAACCGGCCAATGAGGTAGCCAGGCTTATCGGCGGAGATCCGGGCAACACGCGTTTTTTCCTGGACGGATTGGCGGCGTGCGGGCTTTTGGAGAAGAAGAACGGCTTGTATAAAAATAGTAATGAAGCTGAAGTTTTTCTTGTGGAAGGCCGTGATACCTATCTGGGAGAGTTTTTCATGAATAACTTCCACCGGTTCGGACAATTTCAAGAATTGACCGGGCTTATAAAAGAGGGACCTCCGCCGCCATCTTCTCGGGGTGATTTGGGCTCCGAAGAGATGTGGGCGCGGTCAGCGTTATACAATGCCAACTACGAAAGGGCGGGAATAGCGCAATATTTTGCTGAGCTTATCTCCCAGTTGCCGGAATTCGAGGGTTTTCGGAAAATGCTCGACCTGGGCGGGGGGCCGGGGCTGATTGGCATGGCCATTGTAGACAGGCATCCTTCCATGAAAGGGGTTGTTTTTGATCAGTCGGAGGTGGTTAAGGTGAGTCAAACCTACATCAAGGAGTATGAGATGGGAGACAGGATGGAGGTTATGGGAGGAAACTATTTAACCGACTCCATCGGGGAGAACTATGATCTGGTTCTGGCCATGGCGACTCTGAATGTTGCCAAAGAGAATATCGACCCCGTAATGAAGAAAATATATGATGCGCTTAATCCGGGTGGAGTATGTGTTGTGGTTACCGATGGCTTGACTCATGAAATGACCAGACCTGAAATTATGGTGCTGGGATGGCTGCCGGTGGCCATGCTGGGGTGGGACGTGGCGTTTGAACAGGGCTTTATAGCTGATGCCATGCTTCGGGCGGGTTTCAGGTCGGTGCGCGGCACTACCCTGGATATGGCCATGGGACCAATAGATATGGAAGTTGGCCGTAAGTAAACGTTTTGTACAAAATCCGTTTTAATACATACGGAGGTATTGGTATGAAAGAAAAAGCTATAAAACTTACCGTTAAGGATTTGGTTTTAATAGGCATACTGACAACACTGTTAACGGTTGTTGGTATGGCTGTCGGAGTGCTTACTATGCCGTTTATGGGATTTGCCTTAATAGCCGGAGCACCTTTAACAGGGATGGTTACCGCACCCATTTACCTGCTGCTTGCCTTTAAAGTCGGCAAGCGGGGAGTAATGCTGCTGCATTCGGTTTTACGAGGATTGTTCTATACACTGATGGGTTTACCCCATCTGCTTATTATCATGTTGCCTCTGGGTATTATCGGAGAGCTTATTATGATACCGGCATCCTCTTATCAAAGTATCAAACGCAATACCGTCGCATGGTCGGTATTTAACGCCGGTAATGGACTGCTCGGTCCAATTCTCCTCTGGATATTCGGGGGGCAGTATTTTTCCGAGCACTTTAGCAACATGTTTTCGGCAGAGCAGCTTGTTTTGATGAATCTGTATTACTTTGATCCTCTTATTTTGGCGGCCATCGCAGCTTTGGGCGCCGGCTGCGGTGCGCTGGGCTGCCTCCTGGGCTGGAGCATGCTGAAGAGGCACTTCATCAAATCGGGTCTGATACAGGGCTCAGAAATTGTGGAGGCGAAGTGAAAATAATGAATAATAGTGCTGGAGTAAAGAAAAAAAACGGCATTCCCCGTTTGTTGGAGATTGCGGGTGAAAAACGGGGGCTGCTCGTCCTTTCGGGCATATTGTCAATAATAAGCACCATGCTGATGTTTATTCCGTTTGTAGCTATATACTTTATAGTGGAGGAGCTTTTAAAAAACGCCGCCGATCCGGCTTTAAGCGATATGGCTGCCATTCGCCAGTGGGGGTTATGGGCTCTCTTCTCCTTTTTGGTATCTCTTATATTTTTTTACGGCAGCACCATGGCCTCGCACATATCGGCCTTCCGTATCCTTTACAGCCTTAGAATACGTTTGGCCGAGCATCTGGCAAAGCTCCCCATGGGCTATCATACACGACAGTCGTCAGGGGCAATAAAGAAAACACTGGAAATGAGCGTGGAGAAAATCGAGGGCTTTATTGCCCACCAGCTTCCTGATTTTGTTGGGGCTGTGGCGCTGCCCGTGATCATGCTGATGGCGATGTTTATCCTTGATTGGCGCCTGGCGCTCGTCTGTGCTGTTCCAATCATGGGGGCCTTTGGGGCGCAATTCACCGCTTTTTATGGTGAGAAAGGAAAGTTTTACGCAAAGGGCTACCATAACGCACTGGAGCAGATGAATGCCGCAGGTGTTGAATATGTGCGGGGGATGCCCGCGGTCAAGGTGTTTGGGCTTACGGTAAGCACCTTCTTGCGTTTTCATAATTCTATTAAGGATTATCGTGATTGGGCGGTAAAGATCACCAGGGTTTACAAACGCCCTTACACCGTATTTTTGACCATACTGGCATCCATCATGACCTTTATTCTTCCTGCGGGTATTTTGATTCTCAGCGGTCAGCCGGATAACCAGGCGCTTGCTTTAACCCTAATACTTTTCCTTGTTCTGGCCCCCGGATTGTCGGTTCCCATATTGAAACTGATAAATTTAGGCGGGAACATGAGGATAATTTCGGAAGGTGTGGAGCGAATTGACGATATTTTCTCCCAAAAGCCTGTTGCCGAACCAATGAAACCGAAATTGCCCGGGGATTATACCATAGAATTTGACAACGTCAGCTTTTCCTATGACAACAAGGATGCCGCAACCCGTACCGAAGCACTGTCCGGTGTATCCTTCACCGCGAAAGAGAAGGAAATAACTGCCTTGGTCGGACCCTCCGGCAGCGGGAAAACCACCATAGCTAATTTGATTTCCCGCTTTTGGGACGCAACCTCGGGCAGCATCCGTATAGGCGGCGTGGAAATTCGGGAAATGGGAACCGAAAACCTCATGAATGCCGTGTCTTTTGTGTTTCAGGATGTGCACATGTTCTATGACACCATAGAGGAAAATATCCGCATGGGCCATGCGAACGCTGCCGGCGCCCAAGTCATTGAGGCGGCAAAGGCGGCTTGCTGCCACGAATTTATTGAGCGCCTCCCTCAGGGTTATCAGACCAAAATCGGAGAAGGAGGCACCTATCTTTCCGGCGGAGAAGCACAGCGTATAGCCATTGCCAGAGCCATATTGAAAAACTCTCCTATACTGGTGCTGGATGAGGCAACAGCTTTTGCCGACCCGGAAAACGAAGCAAAAATACAAGAAGGGCTAAGCACACTTATTAGAGGAAAGACGGTAATTATTATTGCTCACAGGCTTTCCACAATCCGTGAGGCGGACCAAATCCTCGTGGTTAGTGAGGGGAAAATTGTGGAATTGGGCAGACATGGTGAACTAATCGAACAGAATGGATTGTACCACCGCATGTGGGCGGCTCATATGGATGCGGGGGCGTGGGCACTCTCTAAAGATAAAAAAACGAAGGCGGTGAATATATGATGAAAAACTTCTTTTACAATATATCAAGCGGCAATCCCAGGACACTTTTTATGCCCTGCTTCGCTTCTTTTTTAGATGGCATCTGCAAAATATTGCCGGCGGCGCTTATCTTTGATGTATTCAATACCATTTATTTGTCTTTTGCAAATCCTGAAACACCCCTCAATACCGCGAGACTTTGGACGGTATGCGCCATACTCGCGGGCTGGATGATTGTACAGTACATCGCCTCCGGCTTTGCTTACAGCAAAACCTTTACTACCGCATATGACGCGTCGGCGAGCGGGCGCATCACGCTTGCGGAGCATTTGCGCAAGCTCTCCCTGGGCTTTTTGGGAAGCCGTGATCCGGGTGACCTGACAACCATGATGCTGGGTGATTACACCGCTGTGGAAACCACCATTTCACACCATCTGCCGCAATTGGTCAGCGCAGTGGCTTTTCCTGTCATAGCCTTTATTTCATTGTTGTTTATCGACTGGAAAATGGCTTTGGCCATGTTCATTGCACTGCCGTTATCTTTTTTAATCGTATGGCTTTCCACCGGCTTGCAAATGCGTCTTGGCAAAAAACATGTGCAGGCAAAGGTGGACAGTGCCAGCCGCTTGCAGGAATACCTGCTCGGCATGCGGGAGATTAAATCACATAATATGAGCGGCGAGCGTTTTCATCGGCTTCAGGAGGCTTTTGTGCGTCTAATGAGGGAATCCATCCGGCTGGAGGGCATTATGGGACCTGTTATGATGGTGGCCATTGTCATTATGCGCTCCGGGCTTACCCTGATGGTTTTCACCGGCACTTTTCTTCTTGCGGGCGGGGAACTTACCCTTCCGGTTTTCCTTTTATTTTTACTGCTAGGTAATCGTGTATTTGAGCCGCTGACCTTGGTGCTTGTAAACTATGCCGAAATCCGCTATTTTGTTTTAAGCGCGGAGCGCATCATGCAAATCCGCCATGAAAAACCCCTGCCGGGCGAAAAGAATGCTCCTGCCGGAAACAGCATTGAGTTTCAGAATGTCACCTTTGCTTATGAGAACACCGACGTGCTTAAAGATGTGTCCTTTTCCATAACTCCGAAAAGCGTTACGGCCCTGGTCGGACCCTCCGGCAGCGGCAAGAGCACCATAACGCGTCTTATCGCAAGGTTCTGGGATGTGCAGGGCGGCAGGGTGCTGATTGACAGTAAAGATATTAAAGCTGTTGACCCGGAAAAGTTGCTGGCCCGCGTTTCCATGGTCTTTCAGGATGTGTATCTTTTCAAGGATACCATCCGTGACAACATCAGGGTTGGAAAAATAAACGCCTCCCAGGAGGAAATTGAATGGGCGGCCAAGCAGGCCTGCTGCCATGACTTTATCATGAAGCTGCCTCAGGGTTATGATACGCCTGTCGGCGAAGGCGGCTGCACCCTTTCCGGCGGGGAAAAGCAGCGTGTATCCATTGCCAGAGCGCTTTTAAAGGACGCGCCCATCGTGCTTCTTGATGAGGCCACCGCGTCTCTTGACCCGGAAAATGAAACCCAGGTCCAGCACGCTATTAGCGCTCTGGTCAGCAACAAGACCGTTGTTATCATTGCCCACCGCCTGAAAACCATAAGAGAAGCGGACAAAATAATCGTTTTAGAGGACGGAAAGGTAGCGGAGCAAGGGGTGCATGAAGAGCTGCTGGCGAAGAAAGGGTTGTATCACCGCCTGTGGAGCCTGCAGCAGCATTCGGCGGGCTGGAGCATGAAAGCATCATGAGCGCGAAGGTGATGTTTCATTTGGATCCCCGTACAAAACTGTTTGTTTTGATTTTATGCGGAATACTTGCTTTTATAATTGGTGACGCGGGACTGTTTGTTTTGATCGGTGCCATGACGGTTTATCTTCTGATCCAGGGGATGATCAAAAAAGCGCTGCAATACCTGCTGGCTTTCGGCATTTTGTATGGTGTGCAGTATATTATTCACGCTTATGTGCCGGGGGCCGCTGTCATATTCGGGTTTATGGCGTTTTTCGCGGCGCGTTTTATCCCCGTAACCATGGCGGCTTCCGCCTTGTCCGCGTTGCCTCCCGGTGAATTGATTGCCGCGCTGCAGAAGCTGCGGATGCCGAAAACAGTCGTTATTCCCCTGGCCGTGGGGTTTCGCTTCATGCCCTGTATTGCCAGGGAGTTTTCGGCCATACGCGATGCTATGCGCCTGCGGGGCATTTCCTTTGCTTCGGCAAAATGTATAAGAAATCCAACTATGACCATTGAGTGTGCTTTTGTTCCCCTGCTGATGCGAAGCCTGAAAATCTCCGATGAACTGGCGGCTTCCGCCTCTGCCAGGGGAATCGACAATCCCGGCGTCAGGACATGCCTGCGGCGCATTCAGTTAAGCCTTGCTGACGGAGTTGTTATGGCCGTGTTTTTTGTGGTGTGCGCTGTCGCGATGATATTTTTTACATAGGCGGGGGAATAAAGTGATTGAGATTAAAAATGTCAGCTTTCGCTATAACTATGAGCGAGAGCAATTGTCCGGCATATCCTTGACTGTCCGGCAGGGAGAATTTGTTGTGCTGACCGGTCCCAGCGGTTGTGGGAAAACCACATTGACACGTCTTTTCAACGGTCTGATTCCCCATTTTTATGAAGGAACGTTATCCGGAGAGGTTTATGTGGGTGGAAAAAACGCGGCGGATTTACAACCATGGGAATTTGGCAAACTTGTGGGCAGCGTGTTTCAAGATCCCAGAAGTCAGTTTTTTGCTGCTGTGGTGAAGGACGAAATAGCCTTTGGCTGTGAAAATTATGGAATACTGTCAAATGAAATACAGATTAGGATGAAAGAAGCGGCACGCGCGCTGCAAATTGAGCCTCTTCTGGCAAGACATTTGCTGACTCTTTCCAGCGGGGAAAAGCAAAAGGTGGCGGTGGCTTCGGTTCAGGCGGCAAAACCAACTATTTATGTCATGGATGAACCCTCCGCGAACCTCGATATGGCTGCCACAAAGGAGCTTATGGAGGTATTAAAAAAACTGAAAGCGGCCGGCAGCACTGTCATAATAGCCGAACACCGCCTTTATTACCTGATGGAGCTTGCCGACCGCGTGGTTTATATGAAAAATGGAAAAATTGAATGTTCATATACTTCACGGCAAATGAAATCATTGTCAAAGGATCGCCTGTCGGAGATGGGACTGAGGACAACAACACTTAGCTGGGACGTGAATAAAATAATCACCGGTCTGACGGGTGAAGAACCGGTGCTGAGGGTTCAAAACCTGGCCGTAAAAGCGGGAAAAAGCAGCGGGCTTTTACTGCTTGATGTTTCTTTTTGCATAAAACCCGGTGAAATATTAGCTCTTACCGGCCCCAACGGTGTTGGAAAAACAACACTGGCCAGGGTTCTTTGCGGGCTGGTAAAAGAGAAAAGCGGAAAAATACTGTATAACGGTACCGGTGTAAAGGCATCCAGACGCTGCCGCCATGCCTGGTTCGTCATGCAGGACACCGACAGTCAGTTATTTTCCGAAAGTGTTTTAGGCGAAATGACCCTGGGCAAAAAATTGGAGTCCACACTCCTGGAGAAAGCTGAGGAAATTTTAAATGAGCTTGATTTATGGGAGTATCGTGAAAGACATCCGGCCTCCCTTTCCGGCGGACAAAAGCAGCGGCTCACCCTAGCGGTTGCCCTGATGCAGCAAACACCGGTATTGATTTTAGACGAGCCTACCTCGGGGCTTGATGGACGGAATCTCGAACGGGTTGTACAATGCGTTAAGGCGCAGGCCGCTTCTGGAAAGGCTGTTTTGATTATCACCCACGACCATGAACTGGTGCAAAAAGTATGCACACGGATCGTATATTTGCAAAAAGGCATGCTCTTTAAGGATTTTTGTCTGCATGCAGACAGCTATCCATTGGCTGTTGATTGTATGTTGGGAATTGTGTGATTTTTGTATAACCGTAGTACCTGCTCCTAAAGCCGGTTAATTTCGTTTCATTGGCTATTTGTCAATGACTTTTTTTTGCCATTGAGATATGGGATGGGTAATTCAGGCATCAATCACGCTGACAAGCTTCCAAGCCTAACAGATATTGATGGTATTTCAGCATTTGCTGTTGAATCAGAATCAGGATATAATAATATTGAACAAGTTTAGAGCAATTAATCGCAATAGCTAAGTCATTAAACAATAGTAAAAAGGTAATATTTCCTGGTATAATAATGTCACAAAGTGAACTAAATTCAAAAAAAGTAATTGAACCTAAAAACAATGAACCACAGGTTGACATGGAAAAGGAAAAACAGGGAAAGACAGAATGTGAAAAATAATATTAACAAGATTCCACCGGAACCGACCACTGATTCCATGGAACACACGATTACCTGATAAAGCCTCTGGCTTCTCGGCCCCCTCGCATTTGGTGAAACGGGAGTGAATGAAGGGATGAAAAATGTGTTGAATTATAAAAAAAATGCATTTTGGGTAAGCGTTATGGCAATTGTAATTGTCGCTGTGGTCAGCCTTTCTCTTATCGTTAGTAAGCAAACGGAAGGGATGCCTGCGAATCCCTCGAATCAAGGTAATGTGTCATCATTCGCTCCTTTAAGGACATCGGAAGCGGCGTATACCACGGAATATGATAGTGTAAAAATTTCATATCTCTCCGAAAACAAAGGATTTAATTCGTCAAATACCTTTGAAGCAACTGATTCCCAAGCAGTGGCATACATTGACTCAACGATAAGAACAAGCATGCCCTCCAAGCAGAAAGATGATCTGGAAAACAATCGTACAGATCAGTATACGATTAAATTGTCAAATGAGATCGGCGGATATAGCTGTGGGCTTTACTATGACACACTCTACGATAAAGCCTACATCATAAAGGACGGTGGTCTTTTCGATATAGGAACAGATTTTGCACGCTATATTGATTCACTTTTTGAATACACAAATATCACCTTCAGTGTAGATAAATCTGATGAGGCGCTGTTTAAGGAATATGGATGGACGCTTGATTATCAGATCAGCGAGATGAAAAACAAGCTAAACAACATCAGCACTTTGTCTGCTTTTAATCCAAATACATATTATTTCGCGTATAACAACGAGCTTTCAAAGGATATCGGTCTTGACATGAGCACATACTCTAACGCCGCCGATCTTGACGTTAAAATTTATAGAATTCATGAAAGCATGCCGCAAGAGTTTTATCCAATACAAAATTGCAGAGGTATTGTCGTAAAAAGCGGCGGTAAAATCATCGGCGCATTCATCAGTGCCGGACGGCACAATACGTTTAATGCCTGCAGCTTGAAAGGGGGCAGTTTTGACGAAGTGACCGGCAAGACGTTTAACGATTGGCTTGCGGACAAAGTTAAAGCGGACACTAACGAAGAAAGGCTGTCCCGGCTGGAGCCGGAGCAGATTATTGAAGAATATTTCACAGCTCTGAATAAAAAAGACGCTGAGACTGCGGAATGCTGTATTTCGAAAAAAACTCTGCTGGGTGAGTTGACAACAAATATGCGAAACGAGAAGTTACATAACGATGCGATCGACTTGCTTTTAACTGATCAAAATTTTAATAACCTTAAGTCCGCAAAGTTGTTAAAAATTGAATTGCTTGATGAGCCTAATAAGAACACGAAAAAATTCAGGGTAACGGTGGACCTTCGATACAACAAGGAGGTGAGCGTCAGCAACGGAAAGCAGTACTGGGATTGCAGTATGGTTTATGAATCTTTTCAGACGGGATGGAAAATAGAAGGATTTGGGCATTAGAGGTTAGCAGTAGAAATGATTGTTTCATCGCTGTCTCAATCCGGCATCGCGATTAACAATATTGGCGACACCACCACTCACAGGACAGGGCAACTAACCCTGTCCTTATTTTTTTTACACTAATTTACTGTAAGTGTATAACTCATGTTTTTGATATTTGTGCTATTTTGCTGCGTTCTTCACTTGTTAACCGTGAAATATTGTATTATAATATACATATGAGTAATATTGCTCTAATGTATAATATATAATTAACTTATAATGTATTAAGGAAACAGAGGTGTCCTATGCAGTCAAATGATTCGTCGGATGGCAACAGATATGAGAGAAGAAAGGAAGAAACCAGGCAAAAAATAATCAATGCTGCAATCAATCTTTTCAACAGACAAGGGTTTGATGCAACCACAATGGAGCAAATTGCAGAAGAAGCCGACATTGCCCGCAAAACCCTTTACAATCATTTTTCCTTTAAAGAAGCTATTATCATCGAATACTTACAGAGGTTTGTGCGAGAACGGGTGCCGGAGATATACAGCTTAATACAGGAGCATACAGACACCCGCTCACGTCTGGTGGCTGTACTGAACAGGGTAACTGATTGGTTGATATCAGAAAAAGTCCCGAAAGATGTTTTTAATATATACCTTTCTTACCAGATGCAAAAATTATTAACTTCTTCCGTTGATGAAATTCAAAGGACCGGTGCACAAAATTATTTGGCCCAGATTATCAAGCTGGGACAGGAAGCAGGAGAAATCAGGCAGGACCTTTCGTTTGATGTGCTGCTTTCCCAGGCGGACAATATTCGTGTATCGGTTGGCATAAGGTGGTATACAGACCCGGAACAATTTTCTGTTCAAGACTATATCGCCGAAAGCGTAGATCTTTTTCTTCAGGGAGCAATAGATAAAACAAGCAAATGAACAAAATGAGCATTATGATGAAAATTGTTAAGTGCTAAAACATGACAGGGGGTGTTTCTATGAAAAGCAATTATGAAGCATTTTTTCTTAGCTGGCCCGGTGCCTTTCAAGCCGGAACGGAGGCAGCCGGGGGAAAGGGGTGGAACCTGGGCAAGCTTGATCGGTATGGGTTTAAGATCCCCGCGGGTGGAGTTCTTGCGGCCGGAGCATACCTTGATTTTGTCAAAGAAAACGGCTGCCTGATAAATATAGAGGATATTGCGCAAAGTGTAACTGCCGGCAATGTCGGAGAAAGGGAGATTGAGGAAAAGCTTTTCCAGATCAGAGAAAAGTTCAGAGTTGGCCGTATTTCTTCACCTGTTCAGGAGGAACTGGTCTCTAAGCTGAAAAATATCGGAATACTTGAGAAACCGCTGGCAGTACGTTCTTCAGCCACTGCTGAGGATAGTTCAAAGGCATCCTTTGCCGGGGTACACGAATCATTCTTAAATGTCCGGGGTATAGAAAATATTTTGTCCTGCATCAAAAAGTGTTATGCCTCTTTATGGACACCCCGGGCAGTTGCTTACCGGCGAAAAATGAATATCAGTGATGAACAGGTAATTCCCGCCGTGGTGATCATGGAAATGGTGGAGGCAAAGGCTGCCGGCGTGGGTTTTTCCTGTGACCCCGGAACCGGACGGGAAGATGTTCTGCTGATAAGCGCCAATTTCGGTTTGGGTGAGAGCGTGGTCAGCGGTGCCATCGAACCGGATGAATACCGTTTGGATCTAATGTGTGAGATAAAAGAAAAAACAATCGGCCGCAAAGGCGGGATGATTGTTCCGGCAGAACAAGGGGGAACGGAATTTGTCAAACCTGCCGGATCAATGGCCGGTCAGGTATTGACAGATGAAAATATAGTAAAATTGGGTTTTGAGATCTGGCGGGTATTTGAAGCCCTGGGCCGGGGGGAGCAGCATCAGGATGTTGAATGGGTGTATGACGGCAAAGACTTCATTCTGGTCCAGGCCCGGCCGGTGACGTCGGTACCCAGGTACACCTGTGCTGAAATTAAGGATCAGCCCGATATATGGTCCAACGCCAATTTTCGGGATGCAATTCCCTTTGTCCAGTCAACTCTTAATTGGAGCCTATTGAAACACGGCCTCACAACAATATTGCAATCACCGTTTCAAGCAGTAGGCTGCCGGATACCCACGGGGCTGCGTTATGTCAGACTTTATCAGGGCAGGCCGTACATAAACCTGTCACTTCAGCAGTGGCTCTGGTATGACGCGTTGGGCCTGGCGCCCCGGAAAACGAACGACAGTCTGGGAGGAAACCTTCCGGAAATTAAAATTAACGAAAAGAAACCGTATGCCGGCGGCAAAGGATTAAAAAGAGTTTTTCGACTGTTAAAGTTTATGCTGGCCATGACAAAGGCCAAGAGAAAGGCTAAGAAATCTTTTGTTGAATTTAGTGGCTATACGGAAGATTTATTAAGAAAAAATTTTAAGCACTACGCAAATGAAGATATCATCAATACTTTATTTGACAATACCAGAGTTTCTGCAAAATTCGCCCTTAAGTTTCATTTTTTAAGCAGCTCAGCAGCAGTTTCTTATATGATGTTGGTTAATGCATTGGAAAAAACTTTTCCGGGTCAAGGAAACGCAATAGCCAATGCCATTATGATGGGGAACGGGGACATCACCAGTGCTCAGCACGGTTACCGCCTGGTGGAATTAGCCGAGATTGCCCGCAGTGATGCGAACGCCGGAAGATTCTTTGCCGCCGAATCATTTAACCCGCTTTGTTGGGATAAAGATCTGCCGGATAATTCCCCGTTTAAAAAATCCTTTCAAAACTTTTTAGCAGAATACGGGCACCGAGGCATATATGAAGCTGATATCATTAACCCTCGCTGGCGGGAAGACCCTTCGTATCTTTTGAATATCATCAAGAGTAGCATGGAAACTGCCGATACCGGCTTAATAAAGGCACGTCAAAAAGAAAAAGCGGACAGTGCCTGGCGGGAAATTAAGCAAAAGTTGCTGTTTCATCGCCGCCTGTTGATAAAATCCTTGTTGAAACAAGCTTTAAAAGGTGCGGAATTAAGAGAGATGTCCAAGTCTGTATACATTAAGTTATTTGAACCCGGACGTATGTTCTACCAGGAGATAGGACGCCGGTTGACTGAAAAGGGAATTATTGGGGGTCAGGCTGATATCTATCATTGTACTTTGATAGAAATTTTCTCTTTGCTCAAAGGGTACTGGGACGGCAGGGGATTGGCCGCTTTGGTGGCCGAGCGAAAGGTTAGGAAAAAAGAAATGGAGGCACTTTCTCCTCCGGATTTAATAGTTGATGAGGCTCCTCATTTTATGGAACCCGTCACCACCAGCCCGGGTGATGCCTTAACCGGTATGGGTGTGGCCGCAGGCAGGGCGTCCGGTACGGCCAGGCTAATTTTTCATCCCGGTGAGTGGGAAAAATTGCAGGCTGGTGATGTGCTGGTGGCCCCGTCCACAGATCCCGCCTGGACACCCTTGTTTTTAAGAGCCTCTGCTATTGTTATGGAGACAGGGGGATTTTTATCTCATGGATCCATTGTGGCCCGTGAATACGGTGTTCCGGCGGTGATTAACATTCCGGGTGTGATGAGATTACTGCGCGATGGACAAAAAATTACTGTGGACGGCGATGGAGGAAAAATCTATCTCTGGCAATAGATAGCCAAAAATATGGGGATACCGCTAAAAAGAATTGAGAGTGATATGGAGAGGGACTATTATATGACAGCAGAAGAGGCAAAAGAGTATGGGTTTTAGTAATGACATAGAATAAAACTAAGACTATTCGTTACGGCATGGGGTGCATTTTGGGTTGCGATTGCCCTAAATGCCTTTATTTTTCTGAAGCATGCATTTATTATTAGAAAATAGTTATGCTTTCGCTGTCGTACAGATCGAGGAAAATCAATAGGTGATTGCAACTAGCCCCTACGCCATAGTGAAAAAAGAAATGCTCACGATCATTCGTGGGTGTTTCAATCAATGATAAATACCTCTTTCATTATTATCTCTAAACCAGGAAAAAGTGGTGATGTTAAAACCTCATTGACATTAAACGCTTGATACAGATTCCAGTTAGTTTCCCCCGATACATATATTTCTATGCACTGAATATCCGGATCAACAATCCAATACTCCCTGACACCATGTCTGTAATACATCCTACTTTTATCTGTGCGGTCATTTGCGGCTGTTGACGGTGATAATATTTCAACCACTAAATCCGGAGCACCTTTGATGTTCATTTCAGTGATGATGTTAATCCGTTCTTTTGAGATAAACAAAATATCCGGCTGCGGCTTTTCGGTATTTGAAAGCAGGACATCCATTGGTGCAACTATAACTCTACCTAGTAGAACGATTCCTAATTAACATATCAATAAGCTAGTTAAATAATATAATTTCTACTAATAATTTAAATTATTTCAATATCATCCATTTTGTACTTCCAGCGGTAAACAGTAGGACAATCATTAATTTCTTTTATATATTTGTAAATTCTATCTTTTAATTCTTCTTTAGTTTTTACCCTAATAGCCCTCAGCATTGATTTAGCCATTTTGCCAAAAAATGATTCAATTAAGTTCAACTAGGATCCATGTTTTGGTGTAAAAACAAATTCAAAACGATTTGGGACAGTACTAAGATAAGCCCTTGTTTCTTTTGAAATATGAGCGGAGTGGTTGTCCAATATAATTACTATTTTCTCTATATCTTTGTAGTACTCACTTATCATTTTTAGAAACTCTACAAACTCAATACTACGATGGCGGTCTTCTACTTGAGCTAAGATATGACCTGTTACCAAATCAATACCGGCCATGAGACTAAGTGTACCATGGCGAACATATTCATAATCACGAGCAAGACATGAATACGTTCCAGGAGAAGGAGAAAGATCCGGAGCAATATTTTCTATAGCTTGAATACCGGGTTTTTCATCATATGATATATAAGCATACATTGATTGTTCATCATTTTTTGATACCATTTCAACTTCTTTATAGACATATAACACGTTAGCCATTTTTTGTTCAAATTCTAGATCCCTTTTTTCCAAGTAATATTTAATTTTATGTGGCTTAACTTTGTTTGCTGAAAGTATTTTTGATACTGTACCTTTTGCTAGATTTTGCAGGGTTGGATGGCCATTTTCTACACAATGATTTCGTGCATGTTTGGCTAATAAATCTGTTGTCCATAATTCATAGCTATATCCAAATTCCTTAGGTTTTTGGCAAGCAAGAGAAACAAGCCACGCTTTATCTTCTTTGGTTATTGTATCCGGCCTGCCTGAACGAGGAAGATCATTGAGTGCTATATCTAAGCCAAATTGTAAAATTTTATCTATATGTCGTTCTACTTTTGCACGGTTAGTCTCTAATATTCTACCAATTGAAGCTATTGTTTCTCCTTGATGATACAAGAGAAACATTTTAGCCCGTTCAATATGACTCACACTTTCTGTTCTTGAATGTATAATTTTTTCTAATCTATTTATTTCTTCTGTTGTCAAATCTAATTTTGCTCTTTGACTTATGAATGGCATAGTTTGGTCTCCCCACCTGTTATGTATTATAGGAAATTATATACCATGCCGATTTGTGGTTCAATGATAATTAAGAATTGCTCTACTAGTATTTATACCTTTCATTCCTGAAACAAGGTACAAACAAGTGCCTAGCATCAATAATAAAACTAGCCCGAAACCTAATACGATCTTTCCCATGATATTCAATTTCATAATGTCACTCCTCCATAGTTCTGTTCGGCTAAATGAAAGATTTAATTTGGCAGGATGCAATTTTGCAGGGTGAAAAGCCCCCTCTTGTTTCGTCACCCACAACACTTTGACTCACCAGTACTTCACCTTTCTCTCAAACAAAAACAGGATTGCCGCTAAACCTTCTTGTAAAATATCAGAGCACTTGCGATTTGGCGACCATGGTATTGCTACCTCAAACACATAGCTTTGCGTCACTGTCTTTCATACAGGTTTGTTCTTGACACTTTTCGTATTTATAAGACATCTTACTACATTTTAAATTACGAATTATCATTCGTCAACTATAATTTGCCAACCATAAATCACGTTTTTTCTTTCATTGAACATGTTAAACTTTAGGGAAAAAGGACTGATTAAAGATTGGACATAAAAGATTACAGGCAAAAAAAAGGTTATACACAAGAAGAAGTGGCAAGGCTTTTGGATATAACTCTCCGATATTATCAAAATATCGAACGAGGCAAACAAAAGCCAAATGTCATAATTGGACTTAATTTAGCTTTAATTTTAAAAGTTAATCCTTTTAAACTTTGGAAAATAAAAGATGCAAAATAGCGAATAGTTTTAAATTAAATAATAATAAAAGTAATTTTCTGATTACACTGCAAAAAAACACACATTTTAGGTGAGTTCAGTTAATTTGGTAAAAAGTTAAAACTACCATAGTCGAAAAATTGAATTGTTCGTTATCTTTTGAATCATTTCAATCAAAGAGAAAAAGAAAGTATCCTTATTATCGAATCTATATAGATAATTTTACCGTCTATTATGTGGCTATTGATGATGTAATGAAAGTTAGAAGAGTATTGTATAGTGGCAAAGATGCGGATAATGAGGGCTAAAGAGTTACTGTTTTCATGGAAACGGTTTCAATCGTTGCGGAGCGTGACAGCGACAGCTTCACTGCGGCCAAGGTGAAATACTCACTGCGAATTCTCCTCTCCGATAGGCAGCATATGCCTATCTTTTTCTCATTTCTGCAAAAACTGCCTTTTCTGCTGCCCTTATGTTGGGCAATTCGTGGCATCTATGAGGTACTGTACAGACAGGCGGTCCAATATTAAACAGAGTCTCAGCACCATTCCTTATTTAACAAAATCAAAAGTAGAGCAGATGAAGAGATTTCAGCAATCGTCGCATAATAATTCAGTCGCCATGGAATTAAAGCCGTACACATCACCCGTTTCAGCATGTGGTACATTTTGAAAATCAAGTTGACCCTGCCCTTGGGGCAGGGTTTATAATGTTTAATAAGGAAAGGTGGGTTAGCGGTGGAAAATAAAATTAAAATCAGCGATTTTGCTAAATTAACTGGGACTACATTAAAAAGCATTATCTATTACCATCAGATTGGTTTATTACAAGAACCAAAGCGCTCTCCCGGAGGATACCGCCTATATGGTCCGGCGGAGCTAACTCGTATGCGACTAATCAAACGATTAAAATACCTGGGACTGGATCTAAAACGCATCAAAGAAATTATGGGAGATATACACAATCACAGAACCTTGTGGGAAGTCTTGCAGTCCTTGCGAGCGGAGCTTCTAAGTGAGAAAAAAAGCCTTGAAGAACGAGTGTTAAAAATTGAAAGATTGCTAAGTGAAGACATGGTATGTCTAGATGAGGACTCTTTAGAATCCCCTACTTTTCAAAAGATGGCTAAGATCCTGGGAACAGATCAGATTGAAAACTATGCTCGAACCTGTCCGGAAATTTACAACCAGCAACAAAAATTATACGGTATCATAGATGATTTCCAATGGAGCGAATATTACCACGACGCTTTTCGGGCCCTGGCTGAGTTTTGGAATACACACCCCGAGGAGTATCAAATTGCTTTGGACTTTGGAGCATGTATTATCGGGCTAGACCAACTGTCCGAAGATGACCCTGAGATTGAACACCTCGCCCGAGAAACTTCTGAATTTATCGGAAGTATACCTTTGTTAGCGGAGCTCACCCAACAATTCGGACTATTCCAACCTCTTCAGCGCCTACGTAATGAAATGATTATCGATGTTCTCCCACCAGCCCGGAAAAAGTATTATCAGCTTTACGAGCAGTATATCAATTCCGAGATTGGTCAACAAACTGGTGGTAAGAGGAAGACAAAACGCAGGTGATGCAATTACTTTAGTACTTGTTTCAAAAAAAGCAGGAGGTGTGTCCTATGAAAGGCAAGGCTAGAGAGTCTAGGTTTAAAGCTTATTTTGGTAACATAATCTTTATAATTGTAATGGGAGTTACCTTATTTCTTTCCGCAGGTTCACTAATGTACTGGGAAGCATGGGTTTATTTGGTTGGGTTTTTTACGCAAACGATTTTTACTATTGCTTATTTTTCAAAGAAAAAACCTGAGCTTATATCAAAACGAATGCAGCGTGGTAATAAAGAAGATACTCGCAAGGTTGTCATGCTGTTGGTCTTACATTTGGTGGGTCTCTTGATTTCCGGCTTTGATTTCCGTTATCATTGGTCGGTTATATCTAATCCGATTATCATCATTTCGAACGTCATTGTCTTCTTTTGCTATGTCTTGATTTTCTTTACTCTCAGGGAAAATAGTTATGCTCATTCTACCATCAGGGTCGAAGAGAATCAACAGGTTATAACGAGTGGTCCCTATGCTATAGTTCGTCATCCAATGTATTTAGGGATGTCGTTAATGTATTTGTTCACGCCATTAGCGCTTGGTTCTTATTGGGCGTTAATGCCTTTTTCTCTCTGCTTGCTGATAAATATACTTAGGATTATAAACGAAGAAAAGATGCTGGTTTTGGACCTTCCGGAGTACAAAGAGTATTGCTTAAAGACACGTTATCGCTTGATCCCGTTAATTTGGTAAACAATTAGAAAGCAATACTGTCATTTTTTACAAACATCCAACGGTTTTTGTTTAAGGGGTGTTTGTATAAAAATATTTGGGTTATTTAAATTTTTCACGACGTTTTCAGCGGTCACGTCCTTCAATCGTAGAGATTATTAATGTCCAATTCAGATAAATAAACAGCAAGGACACAACGTCTGTACACCTCAACCGTAAGGATGAAACATGGCGGTACTCTTAAGCCGGTTTTTGTAAGTTCCCCAAGGCTTGCGCCCTTGTCTCTGGCGAGGGCTAGATCGCCACTGCTCAACTCTTCAAAGGATTATAACTATATTTTGTTTAAAAATAAAGGATTTCATAGATAGGTGTGGTAAATTATAGTCAATAACTTAAGTGAGAGGTCAATTTCATTAATACTTCATTCCAATGGACAATTAATCTTTTATAAATAACTTATAATACAGAGGTCATTAAAATGAAAGCAAATTACTTCATAATAGGAGATGGAGTAGGGCAAGGAATTTAAGTCAAATTGATTCAAAGGAGGACTGAAAATTTTATGAAAAGTGCTAACGAAAATATTTGTGCTCCAGACAAACGGCTTACTGCCGTGTGCGGGTTGTTTTGTCCTGCTTGTACCTTATTTATCGGAACGAAAGAAGATCCGGAAAGGCTTAAAGAAATTGCAGAACGTTTTCAGATACCGGTTGAAGAATTGGCATGCGAAGGTTGCCGGGCAGATAAACGGTGCATTTACTGTAGAAGCAGATGCAAAATGACAAGCTGCGCTGCAGAAAAAGGGGTGGAATTCTGTGGCGAATGTAATGAATACCCTTGTGAAGAATTGAAAGTGTTTCAAACCGACATGCCACATCGAACTGAATTATGGAAATATCATGAACGAATTAAAGAAGTCGGGTATGAAAAATGGTATACGGAAATGATTGAGCATTACTCATGTCCCGAATGCCATACAATAAATTCTGCCTACGACATAGCATGCAGGAAATGCGGTACAACTCCCAGTTGTACATTTGTGAATCTACACAAAGATAAAATCATCCGGCATCACTCTGGATTGAAGTGATAGGCAAAATAATGCATTAGAAATGATTACGGAAAAGGCTTAATGTGATTATTGAAACGCTAAATGGTTGGCAGGGCTTACTTACAGAATTTGGCAATTAGATATATAATGCGTTGGTTGAGAAAACAGAGCTTTTTTCCCCAATGCATTTTTTTGTGGAATTTATAATTCATTTTATATTTCGTCGTTGGTTATTAGAAGATGACTGTTAGTACAAATGCTTGGTCCGGATATATGCTCATTGATGAAGTTTCGAAAGGTGATTAAGTTGACAAAATAGGAAGTCAGTGTTAAGATGAACCTACCTTCCGATAGGTTGGTAAATTAATTATTTAAGGAGCCACACTTCATATATGGATAGTTCAACAAAGGAGAAAATAAAGAATATCGCTCTTTCTTTATTCGCCCAAAAGGGTTATGAAGGTACGACCATGAATGAAATTGCTAAAGGAGTAGGAATCAAAAAAGCTTCGCTTTACGCTCACTTTAAAGGAAAGGAGGAGTTATTTTTTACAGTCTATGAAGACCTGTCTCAAGAGTATGTAAACTTAATGAATAGAATTATAGATGATTCTAAGGAAATGGAAATTGAGGATAAACTGTATTATATTTTTGAACAATATATTATTTACTACATTAGAAATCCGCAAGTACAAGCATTTTGGAACCAGATTATGCTTTTCACACCCACTGGAATATATGAGAAATTCTTTACTCACGTACAAAACTGTAATATATTTGTTCAGCAAACTATGGTAGAAATTTTCGAAGCAGGGATAAGCCAGGGTCTAATCCGAAGTGATGACGCCAAAAAAATGACTATGTCGTTTTGGGCAATCAGGGAAGGACTTTTAAACGGGATGGTGATAATTCCGGAAATGAGGAAAGAAGAATATATCAAAGCTTTTTGGAGGGATTATTTGTTAGGTATTAGGGGAAGGAGGGAATAAATTATGAAAGAAGCTAAGAAATATAATGTGGTGGAGTGTAAGGGGACTCCATACGAGATTGGTTTACAGTGCGGCGAGAGTTGTAAGGAAAACATACTTAAAGCCATGGATTTGACATTTGGCGGATTATCCTTCATGAATAATACAACTATAGATAGTATTATTTCCAATTCCATGAAGTTTCTCTCTAATGTGAAAAACTTTGATCCCGACCTTATTGATTTGTTAAAAGGGCAAGCAGATGGTGCCGGTGTAAGTTTTGAGGAAGTATTTGCTCTAAAATGTGGGTTTGATTTAGGAGCTTATTATAATAAAATTTCCGGATTATGCACATCTTTTGCCGTTACCGGAAAAGCAACCAAAGACGGAAAAACTATTCTTGGACAGAATATCGACTGGCTTTCTGGAAGTCCAATGGATCTGCTTAAAATAGTTCATCCTGATGGAGTAGAACAGCTTTCCTTAGTTCTATGGGGAATTGTAGAATATAGCCTTAGTTCAAATGGCTTTGGAATGTGTGCTAACGGTACCTGGGCAACAGTTGAAAATTACTTATTTAATATTCCTATAGGTTGTTACCTGCCTAAGGCCATGAGGCAAAAAACACTTGAAGGTGCCATGAAAATACTTCGCACAAGCGCCCGTGGACTTGGGTATTATCATTTGGCTTCCGTGACAAGGGAAATGGTTGGCATAGAAAGCATTCAGGACGATTACCAAGTACTCTTACCCCAAAAAGATATGTTAGTACATTCTAATCACTACCTTACTGATAGATTTAAAAAAGTAGATATGGTTAACGCATTCGTACCAGATAGCTTAGCAAGAGTTGAAACAATTAAAGAATTAATCAATGAATATTATGGACAAATCACTCCGGAAACGTTGATGAATATCCTGGCAAATCATGACAATTATCCCTATTCAATATGCCGACATGTTGATAAAACAAAACCGCCGCAGTTTCACTCGAAGACATTAGCTTCTTTTATAATGATTCCCGAAGACGCGGTAATGCTTATTGCCTATGGCAATCCATGCAATTATGAGTATTTAGAATATAAGCTATAAGTATTGGTCAAACCCAATACCCCTTAAGTCATCCAGCAGATGTTAAAGCAGGTGAATAATATGCTTGAAATGGAATCCCTGCAAAAATCCATAAGTGAAAGCCCGGATGTGAAAAATAAAAATCTACTCAAAAAGAAAATAAGAGAAACCGGCATCAGGTATAGTATTACAATGGAAAAAAGAATGAGAAGGTAATTAATAAAATGAATTATAGTGAATAAGAAAAAACTTCTCATTCTTCGTTTATTTTACCGTATTTTTCATCCGCTAAGGAATTGAGTGTAAAAATATTGTTTGACAAATAAAAGAAATTGCTTTATGTTTTTGTTATCATATAGTTCGTTTAGAAGTTTCTAAACGATATAAAGGTGTGGTTGAGGTGGATGAAAAACTAACCCAGTCCCGGGATTCTCTGATTCAGGCATTAGGTCGCCAAAGTGCCTTTTGGGGGTTAGGTAAAACGGCTGGTGAGATGTACGCAGTATTATATCTTAGCGCCGAACCGGTATCTCTTGAAGAATTAGCACAGAGATTGAAAGTAACAAAAGGGAATATCAGTATTGCCGTTCGTCAATTGGAGCAGTTGGGAATGGTAAGGCGTTCCTGGCAGAAAGGGGACCGCCGGGTGTTCTTTGAGGTGGAAACCGATTTTTGGAAAATTGCTCACTCTGTGTTGGGCTTGCGGCACAA
Source organism: Desulfofarcimen acetoxidans DSM 771 (assembly GCF_000024205.1). Lineage (NCBI taxonomy): Bacteria > Bacillati > Bacillota > Clostridia > Eubacteriales > Peptococcaceae > Desulfofarcimen > Desulfofarcimen acetoxidans. Next base: position 2,786,103 of record NC_013216.1, on the reverse strand, counting down.
ACCAGAATTTGATCAGTCCTTTAACCTGGTGGAAGAGAGTACACGATTGGCTAAACAAGCGGTTCCGTCGGAGGAACGTGATATTGTAATAAAGCGTTTGCAGATGCTGCAAGAGTTTTATTGCACACTGGACAGCGTGGTGGAGGCTGTTTTGGCGATAAACCCCGATCGACTGAAAACTGTGGTGGAGATGTTTAAGCTGCTTGCTTCCGGGGGAAAGCAGCATGATAAAAATGAAAAATAGCCGTTTAGAGGGGGGCAAACGATGTATAATACGGAATTGTATGCGGTAACCGGTGCTTTTGGTTATACCGGTAAATACATAACCAGGCGTCTTCTTTCTCAGGGTAAGAGAGTCAAAACACTTACCGGACACCCCAACCGTCACAATCCATTTGGTAATCACGTAAGTATCGCTCCATTTAACTTCGAGAATCCGGACAAACTAATAAAGAGTTTACAAGGAGCTACAGTTTTGATTAATACCTACTGGGTTCGCTTTTCTTACGGCCTTGTTACTTACGACAAGGCTGTTGCCAATACCAAAATTCTTGTCAAAGCAGCTGAAAAGGCCGGGATCCGCAGAATTGTGCATATCAGTATCAGCAACGCTTCCGAGGATTCATCTCTCCCTTATTTTAAAGGGAAAGGACTTCTGGAAAAGGTTATTATCAATTCAAATCTTTCTTACGCCATAATCCGGCCCACTGTTATTTTTGGCAATGAAGATATACTTATAAACAACATTGCCTGGATGCTCAGGCGATTTCCTCTGTTTGCAATTCCGGGGCCGGGTGATTACAAAATACAACCTGTATTTGTGGAAGATATGGTTGATTTAATCGTTAACGCAGCCGGGAAAGAGGAGAACATTATCACGGATGCCGTAGGTCCGGAAACATTTACATTTAATGAATTGGTGCAGCTTATACGAGACAAGACAGGCGCTAACACCCGGATCATTCACATGAAACCGGGGTTAGCGCTATTCCTTTCCGGATTGATTGGTAAAATTGTCAGGGATGTTGTGCTAACCCGTGATGAGGTGGAGGGTTTAATGGCAAACCTTTTGATTTCTAAAGACCCTCCTCTTGGAAAGACGCGTTTAAGTGAATGGCTTGGCCAAAATGCTGCAACAGTGGGAGCAAATTATGCTTCCGAACTGAACCGGCATTACCGGAAGAGTCTATAATTAAATTGTGCGGGATTAGATCTGGACCTTCTGTAGATGCTTAAAAAGAAGGGGAAGTGTGGTAATGAAGGGCTTGATCAGAAGCTTTCCGTAGATTTATAGGTAAAATTTATATTTAGGTGGTACCGGCAAATGATTAGGAGACTATAACTATATCTTTTTGAGTAGAAGGTGCGGAAAATATGAACCTTCTACTGTATAATAATGGTATATGGGGATATGCCTTGCACTATGATGCACGGTTGCTCTGTTTGATGTTGTGTGAATTTTGTATTAATGGTAGTATGTATAAATTATGGGAAAAACCAAGTATGTTTAATGTGTTAAAGGTGGTATTGTTATGCAGTTGAGACGGCAGGAAATTGATTTAATCAGACGATATTTGCTGGAACAGGTATCACCTTACTTAATTATTGTTTTTGGGTCTGGATTATCCGGTAGGATGTTGCCGGAAAGTGATATTGATATAGCCTTTTTATCAGAAAAAAAACTGAATGCTTACGATGTGTTTATGGCAGGTCAAGAGTTAGCCGGTTTCTTATAGCGGGATGTGGATTTGGTGGATTTGGAGGTTGCTTCCACGGTATTTCAGGCACGAGTAATTACTACTGGAAAGGTTATTTACTGTGATAATGAAACTAAACGTATGTTATTTGAAATGGTTACCCTGAAGAAATACGCCCGGTTGAATGAAGAGAAGAGGAATATTATGGATAAATTGTTCGAAAGAGGATTGCAACTATGAAGGATGATGTGGTTATTAACAAGTTGAATTTTTCCCCATGGCTAAAGCCAGAGGATTCCGGGGTCAAACCCCGAGGGCAGTACAATCACCTCTAAGCAGTCGCGAAGCCTTTAAGTTATTAAACAAAAACGGTATTATTGATGATTCGTTGGTTTTACGTTTGGAAGCTATGGTGGGGTTTCGAAATATTGCTGTCCATGATTACCAGTCAATTAACCTTATTATAGTAAAAAAGATTATTGAGGAACATTTGATAGATTTTATATTATTTGCTGAAAAGATTTTAGTATATTAAGTTTACCCATCGTTGGCTTGCATACAATACCAAGTAAATGCTGAATTACTCCCAATTGAAGCAGACACCGAATATAAAACAATGAGATAGACAGTCAGCAGACAGATAATGTAAAAAGCATATTTCCCAATAGTTAATAAATTCTGCCCTTATGTTAAATGCGCGTCCATTGTTTTTGTGACGCTATCATATTAAGATGAAGGCATATAGAAGCTTACATCTTTGAGGGAGTGAATGATTATATGGTGCTGAATATTGGTGAAGTTATCACAGCAAAACGCAAAGAAAAATTATGGACGCAAGAACAACTTGCTAATGCAGTAGGCGTTTCTACGCCAGCCGTGAGCAAGTGGGAAACAGGCACAACATATCCCGACATTATGTTGCTTTCTCCTATTGCGCGCGCTCTAAATACCACGGTAGACAAATTGCTTTCATACCAAAACGAGCTTTCCGATGAGGAAGTGGACAAGGTTACGAAAGATGCCATGCATGTCTACGAATCCGAGGGGTTTGATGCGGGCTGGTCATTCTGCCAAAGAGTGCTAAAGGAATACCCGAACAGCATTCCCTTAAAGTTTCATCTCGGTAATCTGTTTCAAAGTTTTATGATTCTGAAGTCGGGCATAGACCAACAAGAAATGCAAACCTATTATCGGAATGCCGTTCATATTTATGAAGAAGTATTATCCAGCAGACACCCAAAGTATGCCCTTCACACAACAGCAATTTTAGTTAGCTACTATGCGATGCTAAGTGAGCTTGACAAGGCGGAGCAACTAATTGAAGGAATGCCCTCCCAAAAGTTAGACCCCGATTCACTCTACCCCTCCATCTATGCTTTGCGTGGAAAGCATGGCGAAGCAATAAAACTGACCCAAGAAAACCTCCAACGATACATTTCAAGGGTTAGCCAGTCGCTGGGAGTTTTATGCTCATACGCCAGGGAACGTGACGATATGGAAACGGCCTATACCCTTGCAAAAATAAACTTTGAAATGGCAAAGCTATTTGGCATGAAAGAAGAAATCGCCTACCCTGATATGATTAAAGTACTTGTTTCCCGAGGAGATAAGCAGACCGCACTTAACTACTTGGAGGAATATGCACAGAGCATTGCGGAATTAAAATATGACTATTCAAACAATCCTTGCTTTAACAGATTGACGAAGGGACTAAGCGATACTTCCTATATCAAGAAAATTCTTGCACAAAGCATTCTCACTGACAGGGAATACGCACCATTGAAAGATGAGCCACGTCATACTCAAGTCTTTGGAAAATTGCAGGAATTAGCGAATACACAAACCAATACGTTCAGGGCAACAGACGTGTAGCACAACAACGAATACTCTGCCAGGAAAAAAGCCGTCATTTGGTAGATATCGTGCTATGCCTAAATAAAAAACGATAATGTGGTATATTCTCTAATCGCTTCACACCATCAAACCTGACTGGCTTTAATGAAACTAATAGGCAGATGGAGAGCAGAATCACCATGATAAAAATGTTTAGGAAAGGCTCCTACAAACTGTCGGTCTTTTTACCGATTCTATTGGTAACCTTTTAGTAACAATTTTTAACCCTTCCATAACCCTTTTTTTCTCTAAAGAGCTTATACTTAAGGAAACTTTCGGTACCGAAGAATCAAGCAAAAAAATGAGTTGAAAGGGGAATAAATATGAAATGGAAAATATTGATGTCAGGGTTACTACTATCAGGGGGCTTGTTAATAAGCGGCTGTTCCATACTGCCGTCACCGGGGAGTTTAATTATGGCACCCCGGGTGACTGGTGTGCAAAGCCAAAATATTGTGGTTAAATCCATCAGCGAAGGAGATCTGAAAGTAGACCAGCCCGGAGATATTAAATGGTCAATTAGTGCAAGTGAAGCGAATACCGCTGTACAAAAATTTCTGCCCTCAGAAGCAAAGTTGGAAACACCGAAAAATCCCAGCGGGGCAAAGGCCATCCAGCAACAGGATATGGATGGCGATGGTAAGCCGGAACTGTTGGCTACCTACCGTGTGGGACAAAGCCCGGGCAAATTGGGAGCAATTTTGTTGCAGGAAAAGGAACACAAATGGCAAAAAGTTTGGGAGTTAAACTATGCGTTAGCATATGCCCTGGACCATGCCAGCTTTGCCGATATCACCGGGGACGGCCGGCCGGAACTGCTGCTGGGTTGGACAGTGGACGCAAGGAGCCTGGGCGGGGTGGGTAAGCATCACGGTGTGGACATCTTCGCCTGGCAGGGTCACGATACCAGCAGCAAGGGCGAGGCCCTAGACAAGTTTGAGCATTGGCAGGGTATCCTAACCCGTATCGACGGCATTGGTTACGAGAAAATGGAAGTCCTCGCTCCAACTGACCAAGAGGATACTGGCCAACAGGCAGCCCTGGCCCTGTGGTCCCATCTTGATTCCCGCGGAGAAAAAGTCTATAATTCTGATTCCGGGGAAGAACACTATTATCCGGATTGTGCAATATACCGTTGGGAGAAGTTTGGATCAGGCACTGTGTTGTCATCTGCCGACGACCTTTACCCCGACTATTATAAGAAACTCGTTGCTTTCTACCAAGAGAACGTCAAAGAAATGCCCGAAGATCCATATTACTGGCTTTTCCTGGCCCGTGCACAGTTAAATGCCAATCTACCCGAAGATGCCCTGAAATCTATCACTAAAGGCGAATCTGTAAAATCCGATGATTCCTGGGACTTAAAAAACTGGCTTATAATGAAGGGAGATGCCCTGAACAAATTGGGTAAATATGAAGAAGCCAGATCAATCTTAACCAATGCGATGGAGCGGAAAAATGATAACTCATACAAGTACTACCTTATTTTAGGGCACAGCTATGCGGGCTTAAAGGAAACTGACAAGGCTAAGGCTGCCTATGAAAAATCACTGGAGCTTATAAAGCAGTCCGAAAAACGGTACAACTACGCCGGCTATTCAGAGCAGCCTATGGTGCAGCGCGCTTTAGATAAAGTTATAAATTGTCACAAATAATAAGTAGTTAATTAACAAGCTGGTTTACTTATACAAACTATTATGTGGAAAATCCTGTCTTAAAAAGCAGATAGCTTTTCACACAGGTTTTCCCGTTTTCATGAAAGAGGTGGTGCAGTGAAGGGGCAGGAAAGAATTCTTGTGGTGGAGGATGAAGACTCCATCCGCCAGTTTATTACCATTAACCTGGAGAGAAATTCATTTCAGGTTATGGAGGCCGTCAGCGGGAAAGAAGCCCTGACCAGGTCGAAGACATTTCGCCCTCACCTGATGGTGCTGGACATCATGCTGCCTGGTATGGACGGCCTTGAGGTTTGCCGCCGGCTGCGGGTCGAGTCTCCCGGCATAGCGGTGATTATGCTGACAGCCCGGGGGCAGGATATAGATAAAGTAATGGGGCTGGAATTGGGAGCGGACGATTATGTGGTGAAACCATTCAATCCCCTGGAACTGGTGGCCAGGATTCGGGCCGTTCTCAGGCGGATGCAAACAGATCGACCGGATAACAGTCAAATTATATGCCAAGGCCTCTTTCGTCTTGATGACAGGGCTCAGCTGATTTGCAAAAATGATCAGGAATTGGATCTGACTCCCCGAGAGTATTGCCTGATGAAGATTTTTCTGGAAAACAGCAACCGGGCCTTGAGCCGTGACTGGCTGTTGAATCTGGCCTGGGGAGAGGACTTCGTCGGTGATCCTAAGACTGTAGACGTACATATCAGGAGGTTGCGGGAAAAAATTGAGGACAACCCTTCCAAACCGGTTTATATTGAAACCGTTTGGGGAGTTGGTTATCGCTGGCGGGAGGAGGGCAAAGTTGCAGGGCATTAAAAAAAGGTTGGTCGGCAGCTACTTGCTGGTAATTATACTTACAGTATTCATAATGAATACCTTCTTGCTGGTAGGGATCAGACAATATTATTTCGATAATGTGATAGATGTACTGGAAAAACAAGCAGAGGTGGCAGGCAGTTTTTATGCGCGTTATCTGGCCTATAAAGATTTGCCAAGCGAAGCCGGGGTCCTTTTGGATAGCTTTTCCTCAGCTACTGCGGCACAGGTGCAAATTATAAGTACCGAGGGGATGGTGCTGGCCGACTCTCAGGGAACACCGGTTGCAGAAAAATTGTCTTTTGCCGATATTCAAAAGGCCCTGGCGGGAGAATTGGGGCAATGGCAGGGCAACTTGCCTGTTACCGGCGAACCGGCCATGTCTGTAGCCTATCCCCTGCAATCCGGTGCTCGGGTGGTAGGAGCAGTTCGCTTTGTAACATCTCTTACCGGGATACACGGGGTTATCAGGAACGCAGCTTTAATACTGGTTGCTGTGGGGCTGTTGGTGGTGTTTTTGGCCACAGCGGTCAGTGTGTTATTGTCTGCAACCATCACCGGGCCGGTGGAGAAAATTACCCGGGTGGCTGAGGAAATGGCCGCAGGCCGGTTTAGTGCCCGGGCTGTCAAAAAATATGATGACGAAGTGGGTAAGCTGGCCGATACGTTAAATTATATGGCGGAAGAAATAGTCCGTTATGAGCAATTGAAAAACCAGTTTATTGCGTCCATTTCCCACGAACTGCGTACCCCGTTAACATCCATTAAAGGATGGGCGGTAACCCTCCGGGCCGGGGGATTGGAAAATGTGGATGAAATAAATGATGGGCTGAACATTATTGAAAGAGAGAGCGATCGGCTAACCCTGCTGCTTGATGAATTATTGGATTTTTCCAGACTATCTGCAGGAAAAATTACATTGCAGCAGGATACGGTTCATCTGCAGGAACTGCTGGACTCTATTGTAAAACAAATGAATCCCAGAGCCCGGCGGCAAGGAGTCCATCTAGTATGCGAGACCCCGCAGGATTTACCGTCGGTTAAAGCAGACCCCAACAGGTTAAAACAAGTTATTATTAATCTGCTGGATAATTCCCTCAAATTTACTCCTTCCGGAGGAACTGTCAGCCTTAGCGCCCGGTCCGGGGAAGATCATGTCCAAATAACTGTAGCAGATACCGGAAGTGGTATTCCCCATGAAGCTCTGCCTAAAGTAAAACAAAAATTTTACAAAGAAACATCATCAGCAGGCAGTGGAATTGGTTTGTCTATTTGTGATGAAATTGTTAAACTGCACCGGGGGCATATGATCATCGACAGTTCTCCCGGGCAGGGGACGGAAGTTCGGCTTATTCTCCCCTTACAACCTAATATGTACTTAGAATAAATCGTAACTATTCACATACATAGACGGGTGTGTTATGGTTATCCCCTCTCGTTCCGTGCTTCGCGCAGGACGACTCTAAGACAGACTGTGGACCGAACTAAGAGTCCCTCAATGCGCATGATACTTTTATTACCTTATTGCAACATTAGTTTTAACCAAACCCCGCCATTCATCCCACCTCTAAGGTGGTGGGATGAATGGCGGCCTTGTTTTGTGTACTAATAAAATGTTTGCCAAAGGCGCAGCTTTTTGGCTTTACCGGAACGCCAATATTTGAAGATAATGCTACCTACAAAAAAATTGATGGTACAGTTGGCTCTTATGTAACAACGGAAGATGTTTTCCAAAAGGAGCTGCACACCTATACAATTACAAACGCCATTGATGACCGCAATGTGCTCCGCTTTCACATTGACTATTTTAAGCCAGAGGATGTAAAAAAAGCTGCAAAAGCTCCAAACGTTCTGAGTAAAAAAGCAGTGGTCGAAGCGATAATTTCGAAGCATGACGCCGCTACCAACGGTAGACGATACAATGCGATTTTTGCGACTGCTTCTATCAACGATGCAATTGAGTATTTTGAACTCTTTAAATCATTGCAGGACGAGCGCAGCAAGGACGAGGGCGAGAACTTTGTGCCGCTGAATATCGCCTGCGTTTTTTCTCCGCCAGCCGAAGGAAACAAAGATGTAAAGCAGTTGCAAGAAGATTTACAGCAGGAGAAAGCTGATAATGAAAAAGAGCCGGAGAAGAAAAAGGCGGCCCTTAAAAGCATTATGGATAACTATAATTTGATGTATGGCACAAGTCACAGTATTAATGAATTTGATTTGTATTATCAGGATGTACAGAACGCATCAAAGACCAAAAATATCCCAACTCGGACTATCCTCACAAAAACAAAATTGACATAACAATTGTGGTGGATATGCTTTTAACGGGGTTTGATTCAAAATATCTTAATACCCTGTATGTCGATAAAAACTTAAAGCAGCACGGCTTAATCCAAGCGTTTTCAAGAACAAACCGCATCTTGAATGACACAAAGCCATATGGTAATATTCTTGACTTTAGAGGGCAGGAAAAAGATGTTGATGAGGCAATTGCGCTGTTCTCCGGAAAAGATAGTAGCAGCAGAGCAAAAGAAATCTGGCTTGTTGATCCAGCCCCCGTTGTCGTAGATAAACTGGACAAAGCAGTTTCCGAGCTTGAAAAGTTTATGGAATCGCAAGGTCTGGAGTGTAAACCTGAGCAAGTAAGCAATCTTAAAGGAGATGCCGCACGAGGCGAATTTATCAATAAATTCAAAGAGGTTCAGCGCCTTAAAACACAGCTTGACCAATATACAGATATCAAAGAAGAGCAAGTGGTAAAGATTGAAGAGCTATTACCGGAGGATACTTTGTGTGCCTTCCGTGGTGTTTATATTGAAACTGCCCAACAATTAAAAGCGCAACAGCGCAAGGATTTTGAAGAGCAAAACCCTGCTATTGAACAGCTGAATTTCGAGTTTGTTCTGTTTTCCTCTGCCATAATTGATTACGACTATATCATGTCTTTGATTTCAAAATATACGCAACCTGGTGTGCCTAAAAAAGAAAAAATGAGCCGTGAACAGCTCATTGGTTTGCTTAGCTCAAATTCAAACATGATGGATGAGCGCGATGATATTATTGCGTATATTAATACGCTGGAAGCTGGAAAATAAGGTGGACCCCTTGGTCAAGACAAATTTTTTTATGATTTAAGATACCAAGGGAACCCCCTCTCTTTTCCTTGATGTTTTATTATTGATATGATGTTTTACTTCTTATCGCCGTGGTTGTGGTCAGTGTGGTCAACGCGAAAGCGTTGTCCAAGTCCTGTGGTCAACCTGGTAGGGTTGTCCACAGGACGTCACTGTCCACAGTCGGTCTTTCGAATTAATCAATTAATTAGTAATATATTTCAAACGGTGTCTTGTAATCCAGCGACTGATGAGGCCTTTCGTTGTTGTAGAAATCTATATACCGTCTGATCCCCCGTCGTGCCTCTCTGGGGCTCATGTAATCGTTCAGGTAGACTTCTTCATATTTAATTGAACGCCAGAGCCGCTCTGTAAAGATATTATCTATAGCTCTGCCTTTTCCGTCCATACTGATCAGAACACCTGCGTTTTGCAGAAGTTGTGTGTATTGCGGACTCGTAAAATGACTACCTTGATCGCTGTTCCAAATTAGGGGCATTTTTTTATCCAACGCCCGCTTAACTGCTACTAGAACAAATGGTATCTCCAACACCTGGTCAAGTTCCCAGCTTATAATGAAGCGGGAGAACCAGTCAAGTATGGCTACCAAGTACATCCACCCCTCTTTAAGGCGAATATATGTAATATCAATACCCCATATGTGGTTGGGGTGGTTGGCTGTTACACCCCGTAATAGATACGGATAAACACGGTGCTCTGTGTTCCGTTTACTTAAGTTGGGACCTGGGCAAATACCCGCTAATCCCATATCCCGCATATAATGCTGAACCCTCTTTCGATTTACGGGTATGTTCTCTCTGCATAATTGAGCTGTAATACGTCGAGAACCGTAATACGGATGCCGTGTATATATTTCGTCAATGCGATGCCTAATGGCGATTTCTTCTGCGGAAGGAGGTGCTGGCTTGTAATAGATCCTTGTCCGGTTTATTCCCAGCAAGTCAGCCTGTGCAGTCAAGGATATTTCTTTATTGTCTGGTTCTACCAGTGCCAGACGCTCTTCTTTAGTCAGATTTAATGCCAGATTTTTTTTTCAACCACGTCAATTGCGTGGTTAAACGACCAATTTCGGCGTATAGCTCGTTAACCTTCTTCTCCTCAGCTGCCTTTGCTGCTCTGGCTGCCCTGTGCTCATCAGAAAAAAGGGTTGGCAATTTGTCTATTGCCATTGTCTTCCATTTTTTAAGCTGAGTTGGGTGAACTCCCGACTCCGAAGCAATTTGAGCAATTGTTTTTTCTTCCTTCAGAAGCTCAAGAACAATTTGAGCTTTGAAGGTGTCTGTGTATGTTTTTCTCATGTCTTAATTGTATCTTAAATTCGACCTTTTTGTTGTCCGATTTCCTGGGTCCATTATAAAAGGCCTGGACGAAAAGGCAATAAAAGAAGGCTATAAGGCATTCAAAGATGAAAAATCGGCAAAGGAAATGGCATCGCTAGCCGAAAAGCACGGTTTGCAGCCTGCATCGTTGCAAACCTTTGTAAATGAAATTATAGGACGCATGATTTTTGATGGCGAAAAACTGAGTGATTTATTGGCTCCGTTAAATCTTGCCTGGAGAGACCGGACAAAGAAAGAACTTGAGCTGATGGATGACTTGATCCCACTGCTGAAAAAGCTTGCAGGCGGGCGTGTGATTGTGGGGTTAAATGCATATGAATAATAACAAAACGGCTTTGGTGCCGAGGCTACGGTTCCCGGAATTTGCAATCAATGGCGCAATTAACTTCGAAACCGGAGATGTAATATTTGAGCCCATTAGCAATAAGAACCATAATTCTGATCTTCCGGTTCTCGCCATAACGCAGGAACATGGTGCCATCCCAAGAGATCAGATTGATTATAATGTGTCGGTAACGGATAAAAGCCTTGAAAGTTACAAGGTTGTGGAAATAGGAGATTTCATCATTAGCCTAAGATCTTTTCAAGGCGGAATAGAATATTCTTTATATCATGGTATTTGTAGCCCGGCATATATTATTTTGCGCAAGAGGGTTCCAATTGTTGATCAATACTACAAACATTATTTTAAAACGGGGAGATTTATAAAAGATCTAAATAAGGACTTAGAGGGCATAAGAGATGGTAAAATGGTAAGTTATAGACAGTTCTCTGCTATAATGCTGCCAAAGCCGGATAGAAAAGAGCAACAAAAAATCGCCGATTGCCTATCTTCCATTGACGACCTTATCGCCGCAGAAGACAAAAAGCTTGAGGCTCTCGGAGCACATAAAAGGGGGCTTATGCAGAAGCTGTTTCCCGCCGAGGGGAAAACTTTGCCTGAGTGGAGGTTCCCAGAGTTTAGGGGTAGTGGAGAGTGGGTAATTAGTCCATTGAGTGAAGTATGCGAAAACTTGGATTCAAGAAGGATTCCAATAACGGAGAAGGATAGAAAAAAAGGCTTTACGCCTTATTATGGTGCATCTGGTATTGTCGATTATGTTGACGGTTTTATTTTTGACGAAGTATTACTGTGCGTGTCGGAAGATGGAGCTAATTTAGTAGCGCGTACATATCCCATCGCATTTAGTATTTCGGGCAAAACTTGGGTAAACAATCATGCACATGTACTCAAATTCCAAAATAGCAATACACAAGTTATGGTTAAAAACTATATAAATAGCATTAACTTGGAGGACTTCCTTACAGGCATGGCTCAGCCAAAATTGAACAGAGCAAAGCTGGATATCATACCCATTCCATTGCCGAGCGAAAAGGAACAACAGAAAATCGCTGATTGTCTTTCCAGCATTGATGACCTTATAGCCGGGCAAGTCAAAAAGCTTGAGGCTCTGAGAACCCACAAAAAAGGCTTAATGCAAGGCCTGTTCCCTTCTATTGAGGAGGTGGGCGAGTGAGCATAAACGTCCCATCCGCTTTCTCGAAAGAGGATTTTAAAAAGCTTACCAACAAAAAGCTTAATAATGATAATTTCCAACAATATAAAAAACTGTTTACTGACAATTATAAATGCCCAAGAGGTGCGGAACAATACAGCTTGAAAGAGGGGTTATCTGATGAGCTGCTTGCAAAATTGGATTTTGTTCTTAAGAGAATAGAAAACAACAAACAATTTGATTCGCTCAAAGATATAGCCAAGTATTTAAGAATGCTGCTTGAAGAGAAGAAATATATTGTATTGTTTGCCTATAACGGCACAGGCAAGACAAGGCTTTCTGTGGAGTTCAAATCTTTGGGGCAGCAGATTATTGAAGAGACAGGTGAGAAAACGGCTGATACGCTATACTATAATGCGTTTACCGAAGACCTTTTTTATTGGGATAATGATTTGGATAACGACGCCGAGCGCCTGTTAAAGCTAAATAGCAATTCCAGATTTTTTTCGGGACTCAAAGATTTGGAAATGGAAAGCAGAATCCGCCCTTTGCTGCATAGGTATGTAGATTTCGATTTTACTATCAATTATGAGAGTTGGGAAATTAGCTTTTTCAGAGATGCGTTAATTTCTGGCACCACTCAAAGGGTTGATAATATAAAAATATCTCGTGGGGAGGAAAACATCTTCATTTGGTGGTTCTTCCTAGCCGTTGTCCAATTAGTTGTAGATAATGTTGAATCGTATAATTGGGTAAAATATATTTATGTGGACGACCCGATTTCCTCGCTTGATGACAATAATGTTATTGCTGTCGCAAGCCATTTGGCAAGGCTAATGAGCGACAATGACGTCAAAGTAATTGTATCGTCGCACCATGCATTGTTTTTCAATGTTTTATGCAATGAAATTAGTAATGCTGAGCAAATGTTTTTGCATAGAAACACTACGAATGGTACATATATCCTTAAAGATACAAGAAAAACTCCGTTTTTTCATCATGTTGCGTTGCTGAAGGAATTAAAAAAGGCAGCTGATACAGGCGAGTTGTATACATATCACTTTAATATCCTTAGAAACATATTAGAAAAGACCGCGTCTTTTCATGGCTTTGCGCATTTTTCTTCGTGCATAAGAAAAGGGGAGGACGAGGATGACCCTGTGCACAAAAGAATACTCGACCTTTTGAGTCATGGTAATTATTCCCTTTTCGACCCCAAAGAAATGGTCGAAGAGAACAAGGATCACTTTAAAAGAATATTAAATAACTTTTTAGAAGATAACAATTTCAATCAAAATCTGTTCATGGATGAACAAGGTCAGGAGGCACAAGAATGAACGACACACAACAAAAACAATTAGGCGCAACCCTATGGGCTATAGCCGACAAACTGCGCGGGGCCATGAATCCCGATGACTTCCGTGATTATATGCTGTCCTTTCTTTTCTTGCGCTATCTGTCAGACAATTATGAGGAAGCAGCAAAAAAAGAACTTGGCAGCGATTATTTGCAATGTGAAAATGAAATAGAAAGTATTTATAATGCTGGCAAGCAAGACGAGACTATTAGTCTATTGAAAGAACAGGTAACGGATTATTTTATCAAACAGGAATTAGAGGAAAACGTAAAAAATATGATGATTGACGATCATCTTGTATTGTTTGAAAGTAAAAAGTTAACTCCGCTTATTGTTTGGTATAATAAAAATTTAGATCAAATTGTGACGTTTGAAAAACAAATGCGTCGTAAAGTTCATTTTGTAATCAAACCTCACTATCTTTGGAGCAACATATACGAATTAGCCCGCACTCAAAGCAAGTATCTTTTGCAAACTTTGCAAGCCGGTTTTAAGTTTATAGAAAATGAGTCCTTTGACAGCGCATTTCGTGGTTTGTTTTCCGAAGTCAATCTCGATTCCGACAAGCTTGGAAGAAATTATGAAGCTCGCAACACTATGCTGTGTTCAATCATAACTGAAATTGCCGAGGGGCTTTCTGAGTTTACTAACGAAACCGATCTTTTGGGAAATGCCTATGAATACTTGATTGGCCAATTTGCGTCAGGCTCGGGTAAAAAAGCCGGAGAGTTCTATACTCCTCAGCAGATCTCCAACATCCTGTCGCGCATTGTTATACTTGATAGCCAAGATCCCAGTACAGGCAAAAAGCCATATATTAATAATTTGTTGGATTTTGCTTGTGGTTCAGCTTCGTTGTTAATCAATGTTAAAAAGCATCTTGAACCAAACAGTATTAGTCAAATATATGGGCAAGAAAAGAACATAACAACTTACAACCTTGCACGCATGAACATGCTTCTTCATAGATTTAAGGATTCTGAGTTTCAAATCTTTCACGGAGACTCACTGTTGAATGATTGGGATATCTTAAACGAGATGAACCCGGCAAAAAAATTGAAATGTGACGCAGTCGTTGCAAATCCTCCTTTCAGCTACCGCTGGGAGCCTAACGATACACTGGCCGAAGATTTCCGCTTTAAAAGTTATGGACTTGCCCCAAAATCAGCGGCTGACTTTGCCTTTCTGCTACATGGATTCCACTTTTTGAGTGATGAAGGCACGATGGCAATTATTTTGCCTCATGGTGTTTTATTCCGTGGTGGTGCAGAAGAAAAAATCAGAACGAAGCTACTCGAAGATGGGAATATCGACACTATTATTGGGTTGCCCGCAAATCTCTTTTTCTCAACAGGCATTCCGGTTTGCATTCTTGTGCTTAAAAAGTGCAAGAAATTCGACGACGTGCTATTTATTAATGCGAGCGAATACTTTGATAAAGGTAAACGTCAAAATATCTTGCTACCTGAGCATATAGACAAGATTGTTGACACCTATCAGTTCCGTAAAGAAGAGGACAAGAAATATTCTCGTCGCGTGTCAATGAAAGAGATTGAAAAGAACGGTTTCAATCTCAACATATCAAGATATGTGAGCACAGCTGCGGAAGAAGAAATTGTTGATCTTGCGGATGTGAAAAAGAAACTTGACGAAACTGAAGATGCCATAAAAAGGGCAAAGGCAAAGCATAATCAGTTCTTGAAGGAACTTGGTTTGCCAGAGCTACCTTGAATCAGAAGATGCAGAAAGCTTATTATGCTGGCAACAATCTGGCAACAAAAAATTGGATAGCGCTTGCGCTATGGATAATAAAGACAATTAGAATACCACGAGCTATATTATCTAAACAAAATCGTTTAGATTGCGCTCCGAGTGATAGACTGGGAATAGGGAAGAAAAAGCCTGTAACCCCAGATAAATAAAGTGTTACCCCCCATAGGTACAATTACTGAACCGAGGGGGTAACCGGTACGGGGTAACAAGGAAAGCAGAACGCCAGTCACGATTTTGTGGCTGGCGTTCTGCTGGTGCATTCGTCATTGTTTTCTTCCCATACATAAAAGAAATGTATCCGCAAATGTAAATTCCAAGATATTTAAGTGCGTTATCTTAGATTGTGTCAGGGTGCGCTACCGGGACACTAAGTTCGGTTACCCACAGTCTGTCTAAGAGCCGTTAGCCTGCGCTCAGTCACTACGCCGGGATAACAACCATAGCACACCCTACTCCCTGCTGAATAGTTACCGTTAAAAGATGATATCACTTTCTCAACTTTGCTCATAGCAAAACCTCCTATCAATAGATTAAACCTCACGGATTTTTCAATGATGATAATCGGAAAATCTATGAGGTTATGACGCAACTTTTATCCAGCTATTACTATGCTTGACACCCTATATTTTGGATATGATATCTAAAAATCGACTTTAAGGGGGTCATGAAATGTTGGATAAAATCTTTTCCGCGGGAAAAGCTGATTCTAGCATACACGTTGGCGAATCTTATGCTCTTTGGACACAATTACAAGCATGGTACGATGTCCAGGAAGTCACCGAAGCGCTTTTGAACTACGTTAAAGATGGCGATTTTAAACTTGTGCTGGAGCAAGGTATAAAATTAACAAAGGATAACATTGCAAAGTTAGAAGATGCAATGGAAAATTATAGGGTAACTTTTCCTCAACCTCCCCGCAAAGCATTAAGAGAGCCGGCAGAACCCATGACGCTGACAGACGAAAACATTTTTCGCCTAATCTTTGACATTAGCCAAACTGCTCTCTCAGTTCATGTAAAATCAATAAGCATATGTCTCAACGACTCCCTACGCAAATTATTTGCGGATTTTCTTTCTGCAGAGTTAGAAGCATACGATATCTTAGTAAAATTCGGCAAGACAAAGGGTTGGGTACATTATCCGCCGTCATACAAATTAGCAGACTAAACGAGGGGATCAAAGGCGGGCAGTGCAAGAAAAAGAAGTACAAAACTCTGCTGAATAGTAACGTTTTAATTTGTCAAAACTGTTCGTTCATTAGATTTTTAGCCACAGCTTCCTTTGATTTTTCATTCATACCATTATGAGTCATGGCCAATACCACGGGAAAGATCCATAATAAAGCTTGACTTTTTACGATTACACATGTAAACTGTAGTAAGAGTTTACATGTGTAATCAATAGACATTGGAGGGAAGCGTCTTGAGTATCCCCAAGATATCTGACTCAGAATGGGAAGTCATGAAAGTCATATGGAAGAGCAGCCCACTGACATCTGAAGAAATAATTGCCTCTCTGTCTGAAAAAAAAGACTGGTCGCCCCAAACTATAAAAACATTTATCAACAGACTTCTGAAAAAAGGCGCAATAGGATATGAAAAAACCAGTCGCAGCTATGTATACTATCCAACCATATCTGAGAAAGAATGCGTGTTGGCTGAAAGTAAAAATTTTATTGAAAGGGTGTACGACGGCGCGGCAGCAATGTTTTTTGCCAACTTTATTGAGGAAAAGGCTTTGTCCGAGGAGGAAATTGCCAAGCTTAAAAACCTATTAGAAGGCAAGAAACGTAAATAGTCGTTTGTGCTCCAGACAAGTTCAAGAATCTGGGGGGATATCCATAAATGGAGATGCTTAGTATTATATTTTCTCATATTTTATATTCTTCATTGATTTCTAGCATCATAATCGTACTGTTATTGATTGTCAAGAAGTGTTTACCTAGTTACCTGTCCGGCAGAGTATATCATGTGATGTGGCTTCTCGTTTTACTCAGACTTATGGTGCCTTTCGAAATTGAAAGCCCATATAGTTTAACCAGTATTCTTCCCGAAATATACCCATTATTTAATTATTCCCATGAGTATATGAGTAATCAAGCAGATGATTACTTCAGAACAGGAAATTTGAATAGCAATGAGTTTCAAGAATTAGATGGAGAATACTACGACAAAGAGAAAACTAGAGATTATTCCCTCTGGAACCTGGGCCTTCTCAGTATAGTTTGGCTTACCGGGGTTACGTCTATAGCCTTGTTCGCTTCGATTATGCTCATAAAATTTAAACGACGGAGTAAAGAATTTGAAAGAGATTATAACCCTCAGATTACTGAACTAATGCAACAATGTTGTGTAAGATTAGGGCTCAAAAAGGATATTCCCCTTTATTTGGATTCATATTTTCGTGGTCCCTGTATAGCCGGTATATTTAGTCCAAGTATCTATTTGCCCAAAGATATTTGCAGCCAAATACATCATCATCAGTTGGAACACGTACTGCTACATGAACTGGCTCATTATAAGAGAAAGGATCTCATCTACAATTCGTGCGCAGCAATGGCCGCCATACTGCACTGGTTTAATCCTCTCGTATGGCTGGCAATTAGGGAGATGAGATATGACAGGGAGATTGCTACGGATGCTTATGTAATGGAAACATTGGGCGAGTCCGCAGTAATCCCTTACGGAAATACACTTCTTAAACTGGCCGGTATATTCTCTAATCGTTCCACACCATCAATCCTGGCTGGTTTTAATGAAACTAATAAGCAGATGGAGAGGAGAATCACCATGATAAAAATGTTTAGGAAAGGCTCCTACAAACTGTCGGCCCTTGCTATCCTGAGCTTTATCATTATCGGAGCTCTAGCTTTTACCATTGCAAATGGCAGTACTCTTAAAGGTGATGGAAACAGCATGTTTAATGAAAATATAAAGGATATGATGGTAGTTATTGATCCCGGTCATGGCGGAAATGATTGGGGAGGTACATATCCCTTTGACACTTCTGATCCTGAATCAATAGAGATTAAAGAAAAGGATTTTAATCTGGAAATATCGCTTCTGCTATCTGATTTGTTGAAAAAATCAGGCATAAAGGTTGTGATGACCCGTCAGGATGACAGAACAGTGGAACTGGAAAAGCGGGTGGAGTTTGCAAATAGCTGTAAAGCCGCCTTGTTAGTCAGTATTCATAATGATATGCATCCTGATAGTGCAATAAATGGAACCAAAACTCAATATTATTACTCTGGTAATGAAGCCGGTTATGGGATTACCGGAGAAAAAGCAGCGCAAATTATCCAATCGAATCTGGTGGAAAAACTTGGTACAATAGACCTGGGAATAAGTAATGCCAGATTTAAGATACTGGAACAGGTGAACATGCCTGCAGTTTTAACCCAAGTAGCTTATATCACCAACAAATCAGACCGAGAAAAGCTTATGACAAGAGAATTCAGAGTCAAAACAGCGCAAGCGATATATGATGGAATAATAGAAGTGCTAAATGAAATGGACGCAACGGATAAGTGAGGGAATTGAAAATTCTATGGTTTGTCTATTTGTGATGAAATTGTTAAACTGCACCGGGGGCAGATGATCATCGACAGTTCTCCCGGACAAGGTACGGAAGTTCGGCTTATTCCCCCCCCTGCAAACTAATACGCACCCGGACTTCCATAAATGATACCGGCATTCATCACCGATGCAAAGAAAGTTCACTGATTCGCTATAACTTACACCGTATACTTTGAGGGGAGATTCTAATGAAACACTCGGTTTTTTCTCTGTTTCATCCACTTATCCGCAAATGGTTTGCCGAAAAGGTAGGCGAGCCTACCGATATTCAGATCCAAGCCTGGCCTCGCATTACCAAAGGCGAGCACGTCCTGATCACAGCTCCCACGGGCAGCGGCAAAACCTTGACCGCCTTTCTCTGGGCACTGCAAAAGCTGATTACCGGGGATTGGCCGCTTGGCCGGGTACGGGTTTTGTATGTTTCGCCCCTGAAGGCCCTCAACAACGATGTGCAGCGCAACCTGTTGCAGCCCCTTCAGGAGCTGCGGGCGTATTTTGCAGAAGCCGGTGAGCTGTTTCCCCCTATTCAAGTACTCACCCGCAGCGGTGATACCCCTCAAAACGAACGACGGCAGATGCTGCGCAAACCGCCTGAGATCCTGATCACCACGCCTGAGAGTCTCAATCTGCTGCTTAGTTCCAAAAACAACCGCCTGATTTTAAGCGGAGTGGAAACGGTTATTTTGGATGAGATCCACGCAGTTCTGGATAACAAACGGGGCACCCACCTGATCACGGCAGTGGACCGGCTTGTTCTTTTGGCGGGGGAATTCCAAAGGATCGCCCTATCTGCCACGGTTCGCCCTCTGGAACCGGTCGCCGAATTTGTTGGCGGTTTTAAAGCATGTCGGGACGGCGAGGATTGCCGGTATCAAAAGCGGCCGCTGGTTATCTTGAGATCTGCGGCAAAAAAACACTATAATTTAATCGTTGACGCTATTGAACGGAACAATGGCGGGGCGGAGGAGGTAGAGCAGGACGCCCTCTGGCAGGCTCTGGCTGCCGTCTTGACAAAGGTGATTAAAGAAAACATCGCCACACTGGTGTTTTGCAACAACCGCCGGGCCGTAGAAAAACTGAGCCGATATATCAATGATGCTGCTGGTGAGTCTCTGGTCTATTCCCACCATGGTTCACTGGCCAAAGAGCTCCGCCTAACGGTGGAACAAAAACTCAAAAACGGTGAACTGAAAGGGATCGTAGCCACTAATTCCCTCGAATTGGGAATCGATATCGGTAAACTGGATACGGTAATTTTGGTGCAAACCCCGCCCTCGCTGACTGCCGCCATCCAAAGGATCGGCCGGGCCGGACACAGTGTGGGCCAGGTGAGCCGGGGAATTTTGTTTCCCATTTGCGGGCGCGATTTTGTGGAAGCCGCGGTGGTTTCACGCAGCTTGCCCGCGGTCGAGATTGAGCTAATCACACCTATTGAAGCACCCCTGGATGTGCTGGCACAAGTGCTTTTATCCATGACCGCCGTTGAAACCTGGGATGCGGATGAGCTTTATGCTTTCCTCAAGACCAGTTATCCTTATCGCAATCTGTCCCGGAAGAGTTATGACCTGTTGCTGGAAATGCTTGCGGGCCGTTATGCGGATACCCGCCTGCGCGAATTGAAACCGCGTATTATTTGGGATAAGCTTGACCGTACAATCAAAGCCCGTGACGGGGTGGCCCGCCTGGTTTACTTGGGAGGCGGCACCATCCCGGACCGGGGTTACTATGATCTCCGCCTGCTGGATACCAAGGCTAAGATCGGTGAGCTGGACGAGGAGTTTGTCTGGGAGCGGAGTGTGGGCGAAACCTTCATGCTTGGTACACAGGTCTGGAAGATTATGTGCATTACTCATAATGATGTGGAAGTGATTCCCGGTGCTCAGACAATCAACATCATACCCTTCTGGCGGGCGGAAGAGCAAAACCGGGATTTCTTTTATTCCGAAAAAATAGGCCTCTTTTTGGAAGAGGCGGAGCAAAACCTGAAAACAGACTCCTTCGCGCATCAGCTGGTGACCCCAAACACTTGGTCCGTGTATGCGGTTGAACGGCTTATTGAATTTCTCAAACGGCAAAAAGAAGCTGCGGGCCAACCCTTACCCCATCGTCATCATATTTTAATTGAACACTTTGCCGACCCCCTGAACACGGCGGACAGCAAACAGGTTATTGTACATACCCTCTGGGGCGGCAAAGTCAACCGGCCTTTTGCCATGGGTTTGGCTGCCGCCTGGGAGCAAAAGTTCGGCTATCCCCTGGAGATTTATGTCAGCAACAATAGCATCATGTTAATGCTGCCCCACAGTTTTGCGCTGCAAGAGCTTTTCTCCCTGGTCTCACCTCAAAATTTAGAGGATTTCTTGCGGGGCAAACTGGAGAGTTCGGGTTTCTTTGGAGCTAAATTTCGGGAAAACGCAGGTACTGCCTTGCTGCTGCCCAGAGTCAATTTCAAAAAGCGCATGCCTTTATGGCTCAACCGCCTCAGAGCCAAAAAATTGCAGGCAGCAGTCTCCTCATATGCCGATTTTCCGATCATGATTGAGACCTGGCGCACCTGCCTGAAGGACGAATTCGATTTAGACATGGTTAAGCAACTGTTGGATGAAATAAATGATGGCCGGATCAAAATAAGTGAAACGGTTACTCATCAACCGTCTCCCTTCGCGTCTGATGTGATCTGGCGCCAGACCAATAAATACATGTATGAAGACGATACCCCTTTTTCTGATCGGCAGTCGGGTTTAAGCGGGGAGCTGTTGAAAGAACTGGTGTATTCACCTCATTTACGGCCCGAAATCCCGGAGGCCCTAGTCCGGCAATTGAACGGCAAACTCAAGCGGACCGCCCCGGGGTATGCGCCCACTGACGGAGAGGAATTATTGCTCTGGATCAAAGAACGCCTTTTTATTCCCGCCGATGAAGCGGCATCCCTCTTTGCCGCCATGGAACGGGATCTCCAGTCAGCCGATCACAAGTTAACCTTAGAAAAGATCAAGCGCACTCTGGGGGACAAATTGGCCTGGCTTCATCTGCCGGGGGCGGAACAGCCGGGCTTGTGTGCCCTGGAGATCCTGCCCAGGATAGTTGCCTGCCTGGGTGCCGTCTTTTCCGACCTTGTCCTGCACCCCTTAATCCCTCAGGCAGTTAGTCAGATGTCGGCGGGCTTGAGCAAGGTTGCTGCCCTATTTGAACAGGAGACGGCTGCGGAACCCGGGGAATTTGGCGGCGATGTTACAGACACCGCCCTCTTCGTAAGCCAGTGGTTATCCTACTACGGTCCCGTGCCCCGGGATTTTGTCAGCCGGTGCCTTGGCCTGCCGGTTAATGTTTCTGCGGCGGTGTTGGCCATCCTGTTGAAAGAGGAATGTATTGTGGCGGATGTGTTTACGCAGGAAGCCGGCGAAGCAGAGGTATGTGAGCGGGAAAATTTGGAGCGCTTGTTTGCGATGGCCAGGCGTGCACGCCGGCAGGAGGACAAGCCCTTGCCGGTAACGGCATTGCCCTTGTTTTTGGCGACCTACCAGGGGGTTGTGGAAAAAGGAACGAACATGGAAGATTTACAAGCACGCCTGGAACAATTGTTTGGCTTGATTAGCCAGGCCCAGCTTTGGGAGGAAGCAATCCTGCCAGCCCGTCTGGAGACCTATTATACCTCTTGGATGGATAGCCTCATGCAAACCAGTGATCTGGTTTGGTTCGGCCGCGGCAATAAGCGGGTGGTTTTTTGCTTGCGTGAAGATTTGGAGTTGTTCCCTCCCGCTGAAGAGGGGCAGGGACCAGAAGATAAAGTACAGGCGCGGGATCTTTTTCCGGATCCATTGGGCAAATACGATTTCTTTACCCTCAGCCGGCATACGGGTTTACCGAGTGATGATCTGACTCAACGGTTGTGGCGTCATGTTTGGCAAGGCAATATTGCCAACGATAGTTTTGCCGTGTTACGCAGGGGCCTCCTAACCAAATTTACACCCCTCCAGGTGGAAGGCAAGCATGGTTTTGGCCGCCGTTCCGGATACAGCCGCTGGTCTGCTTCGCGTCCTTTACAGGGCAACTGGTATGCCTTGTCGGAATGTGAAGAGAAGGATCCTATTGAGCGGGAGGAACTGGTCAAAGAAAGGATCCGCCAGCTTTTTTCCCGTTATGGCGTGCTTTTTCGCGAACTGATCCAGCAGGAATTGCCCGAGATGCAGTGGCGGCGGATTTTTCGTACGCTGCGTCTCATGGAGTTTTCCGGGGAGATTTATGCCGGGCATTTTTTTGCACAAATCATTGGTTTACAGTTTGCCTCCCGGGAAGCAAACCGACTATTGCACAAAGGATTAAACGAGAAAAGTATTTACTGGCTGAATGCTGCCGATCCGGCATCGCCCTGCGGTCTTAAACTTCCCGGTTTGGACGAAGACCTTCCCACCCGTTTAGCAACCAATTTTGTCGTATTTCACGGCACCCGGTTAAAATTGGTGGCCAAACGTAACGGCAAAGAGCTTTTGATCAAAGCCGGACCCGATGATGCGTCTTTACCCGAGTATTTTGCCTTTTGCAAGACTCTCTTAACGCGTGAGTTTAA
Organism: Desulfofarcimen acetoxidans DSM 771; assembly: GCF_000024205.1. NCBI lineage: Bacteria > Bacillati > Bacillota > Clostridia > Eubacteriales > Peptococcaceae > Desulfofarcimen > Desulfofarcimen acetoxidans. The sequence continues at coordinate 2,762,782 of NC_013216.1, read as the reverse complement.
TCCATTAAAAAGTATAGTCGTGGAATCCATTAACGGCCGACCGGCTTTGGAAAGCCCCTATAAAAAAGCTTTACAGGGGATTGGCTTTATCGGTGAGTATAAAGGTCTGATATTGAGACGACAATATTAAGACCTGGAATAAAGATATGATTGAAGAAATGGCTAAGGTCTCGTCTCCAAATATTGGCAAAGTAGTTCTTTATGTTGCTGATTCAGCACTCGTTACTTCTATAAACCTTGAGTTAATGAAAAAAAATACATTAAAGTTATTGATATTGGATTTTATAGTGGTTTCATAATTTCATAGTACGCTAAAAAAAGTATACCATGTGTCGGTATACTTTTTTAATGGTAATGGCAGCGTTTTGGGTTCCTTAAAGTCGTAGCTTACCCATACGAGTGACTGTGGCTGATCGAAAGTAGCTTAAGGCAAATTTCTTATAAATCTAAAAAGTAAGAGCGACAAAGTTTTTAGGTATAAAATTCCAATATGATTTATATTAATAATATAGGGGAGGGACAAGACGATGGCCAGTAAAATTTTAAACATTAGCAAGACAGCTGCATGGGAAAAAGAAACTGAGCAAAGTCGGGCTGAAATGGAAAATATTATGGCCGTACTGCCGGAAAGTATTCGCGTTTTGCTGGAATCTTTGCCATCAAAGCAGTTAAGCAAATTAGAGGAATTAAGATTAAGACTTAATCTTCCCCTAATCCTGGTTATAGATGGCAAGGACAGTTTTATAACTGAAAAGGGTGTATTGACAGTTTGCCGGGAAAATATTTTCTCGGTTACCCCTCAGGATATGCAGAAGGTACTTCAACTGGTCAGCGGTTCATCTGTTTATGCCCTTGAAGATGAGTTGAAAAACGGTTACATTACTATGCCGGGAGGTCACAGGATAGGCTTGTGCGGCAAAGTAGTAACGGAAAAAGGCAGGGTAAAAACCATAAAGCATGTTTCATCGATTAATATGCGTGTATCCAGAGAAATACCGGGAGCTGCATCAAAACTCATCCCTTACGTTATTGACCGGGATAAGGGTACTGTAAAGCACACACTGTTGGTTTCCCCTCCTCGTTGTGGTAAAACCACTCTCTTGCGCGACTTAGTCAGGCAGATTAGTAACGGTATACCCTCTTTGAGCTTTCCGGGAACAACTGTAGGATTGGTGGACGAGCGTTCAGAGCTGGCAGGCTGTTATTACGGTTTGCCGCAAAAGGATGTGGGACTGCGTACTGATGTGCTGGACGCCTGTCCCAAGGCAGAAGGAATGATCATGCTGCTGCGAGCTATGAGTCCGCAGGTTATAGCCACCGATGAGATAGGAAGGGCAGAGGATGTACGGGCCTTAGAGGAAGTTTTTCATGCCGGGGTTAAAGTTATTACCACTGTTCATGCTGCTTCTATAAAGGAACTTATTCAGCGTCCGGCCTTAAAATATCTTTTAGAATTAAAAACAATTGACCGCTATATTATTTTGAGTCGAACCCGGGGTGTGGGAACGATTGAAGAGATTATTGACGGTCGCACCATGCAGTTATTGGAGGTGAAAACTTGTTAAAACTTCTCGGCTCAATAATTATTATATCTGCCTGTGGTATGGCAGGATTGGTCAAAGCCCGCACTTATACACGTCGTACCGGTGAATTGCGTTCTATACAATCTGCTTTGCAGCTGTTGGAAACGGAAATAGCTTACGCTGCGTCACCTCTGGCACAGGCTCTGCACTCCGCAGCAGCTTGCGGTGAAAAAAATGTGGCCGGTTTATTTCTCAGAGCCTCGCAAGAACTGCTCAGCATGACCGGTCAAACTGCCGGAGAAGCCTGGGATAAAGCACTGGCTGTTTTTTACCCGCAGTCTTCTCTTAACCGGTCAGACCTGTTAATTCTACGTAACTTTGGCAGTACGCTTGGTGTATCGGACCGGGAAGATCAGATTAAACACCTGTGTCTGACTCAAGAGCAGTTAAGAGCTGAAATGGAAAAAGCAGAAGCAGAGGCAGGGTCTAACGTTAAAATATGGAATTATTTCGGTTTTTTCGGCGGGATAGTGACAGTTTTGATTCTACTCTAGGAAACTATGCTATGGGCAAGTACGGCTGCTCGAAAGTCGCTTAAGAAGACTTTCCTGTTATATAAAGCAGTGTTAAGAAAGGGGCAGGCAAATGAGTGACAACATTGATCTAATTTTCAAAATTGCCGGAATAGGTATACTTACGGCAGTACTCCATTCTGTGCTAAAGCATGCCGGCAAGGAGGAGCAGGCCCAGCTGGCTACTCTGGCCGGTGTAGCGATAGCTCTGACCTGGGTTATTCAACTGTTGGGCGGGCTTTTTGACCAGGTAAAATCTGTATTTAAGCTGTTCTAAGAGTGTATTTCTACGATGTTTAGCTCTGTGATTAGGCTGGTGATGAGTGATGGAGATTATCCAGATTGTTGGACTGGGATTAATTGGTGCTATTTTGGCAGTAATATTAAGGCAGCAAAAACCTGAATTAGCGTTAATGCTTAGTATTTGTGTAGGTGTTTTACTGTTTTTAACTGTAATCGGTCAAATTTCAGCTGTTTTTAATGTCTTGCGTGATTTGGCCGCACAGGCCAATATCAGTATGGTCTATGTCGGCACAATCTTAAAAATAGTCGGTATTGCCTATATAGCAGATTTCGGTGCTCAAATCTGTCGTGATTCCGGTGAAAGCGCGTTGGCCTCAAAGATAGAATTTGCTGCTAAAATACTGGTTCTGGTTATGGCTGTGCCAATTATTATAGCAGTTTTGCAGGCATTATTAAAACTGGTTCCTTAAGGTGGGATAATATGTGTTTAACATACTGCGCGGCCTAACTTGCGTGTTTTGTTTAGCTCTTGTAACAATACTGTTCCCTCAAGCCGCCTTGCCAGAACAGCCTGCACAACCCGTTAGTCAGAGCAGCGCAGAAAAACAGTTGAATTCTCTGGATTTGAACCGGCTGGAACAGTTCGTTAATCAAATGGACGCTGAAATCAAAAGCTGTGTTCCGGACTTTAACTTTAAAGAAACAGTAATAAAGCTGTTTAACGGTAAACTGGATTGGAAAGCATCAGAACTATTTAATAAGTTATTAAAATACATGTTTCGTGAAGTAGTCGGCAACCTTTCTTTACTGGGAAAATTAATTGTACTGGCCATAATATGTGCGGTACTGAGGAATTTGATTGATGCTTTTGACAAGGGTACTACAGGGCTGCTGGCTTATGGGGTAAGTTATATGGTGCTGATTACTCTGGCTGTAGCATCCTTTGGATTGGTGGTTAACACAGGCAGGCAGGCAATTGAAAACATGGTTATTTTTATGCAGGCATTGCTGCCCATCTTACTGACGTTACTGACAGCCATGGGGGGCATTACTACAGCAGCCGTTACTCAACCTGTTATCCTGGCTTCCATAAGTGTCATTGGTACCTTAATCAAAAATATAGTGTTTCCTTTGATATTTTTTGCGGCTGTATTGAGTATTGTAAGCAATCTTTCGGAAAAATTTCAAATATCCAAGCTGGCCGGTTTAATGAAGACCTCAGGTATGTTGCTCATGGGAATGTTTTCAACAATATTTCTGGGTATACTGGCTATACAGGGAGTGGCCGGTGCTGTTTCAGACGGAGTGGCTTTGCGGACAGCCAAATTTGCCACAGACGCATTCATACCGGTAGTTGGCGGAATGTTTTCCGAAGCTTTGGAAGCAGTGGTGAGTTCCTCAATGCTGTTAAAAAACGCTGTTGGCATAGCCGGGCTGATCATGGTTTTCATACTAACTATTTTTCCTCTGTTAAAAATTCTTTCAGTTGCTTTCATCTATAAATTAGCCGCTGCCTTAATGCAGCCGGTTGATGACGGGCAAATGGTCGAATGCTTAAACGGTTTGGGCAACAGCCTGATAACTGTTTTTGCTGCGGTTGCTACAGTAGGGCTATTGTTCTTTTTCACTATTGTTATTGTGGTGGGAGTGGGCGATCTTACTGTTATGCTGAGATAGGGGGGAATGGCTGAAGTGGAGACTATAAAAACACTGGTGCAAAATCTCATTCTGATCGTAGTTTTAACCGTATTTTTAGAAATGCTTTTACCCTCCGGTATTATGAAACGTTATGTTAAGGTAATTATGGGGTTGGTAGTACTGGTTTCTTTTTTACAAACCGGTTCCGGGTTGCTGCATCAAAATATAGACTTATTCTTGCCGGCAAGCACTAATTTACCGGCTAACCAGGAAGAAGCCAAACAGATTATGGCAGCGGGACAGCAGTTAGCCGGGCAAAACCAGTCGGAAGCATTGCATAAGTACAGGGAAGGGCTTGAACACCAGGTTTCAGCTATTGCTTCTTTAAACGGGCAGCTTTCTATTAAAGAAGTTCATGTGGCTATACAGGATGATCCACAGAATAAGGATTATGGAAAGTTGCAGGAAATTAACATGACGGTAACTGCCAGAATAAAAAAATCTGAGAACGAGGAAGAGCTAAATCCTTTGATTGAACCTGTGGACATTCAATTAACTGAAAAGAGCGATGAGGTTGAAAAAGTAAATAGCACGAACTTAAAGAATAATCCGAAAACCGAGGAAATTGAGGAAGTCAAAGAGACAGTGGCAAGCTTCTACAACCTATCCCCCAATCAGGTTAAAATCAGTTGCCAGGAGTAATCTTTTCGGGAGGGATAACAATGAAAACTGATATTGAAATACCTTTATTCAAAAAACATAATAAATTGATAACTTATTTGCTTAGCATTGCAGCACTGGCAGTAGTATTAATAATTCTGGGCAGTGTTTTTTCCGGCGATAAAGCGACTCCAACCGGTCAAACCGGTAGTTCTAACAATAATTTAGATCTGACCGGTCAGAAAAAACCAGATAACTATTTAACAGGATCACAAATGTCAAATGAAGAAGAAGAACTGGCGTCTAAAGTTCGGCAGATGCTGGCGCAGATTGAGGGTGCCGGAGAAGTAGAGGTCTCAGTGCGCCTGGCTTCCTCCAGTCAATCCGACTATGCTATAAACACAAATTCCGGTCAGAAAACTACTCAGGAAAAAGACCAGAGCGGCGGCACCAGAGTATTGACGGAAACAACCGATAACGGTCAGTTAGTTGTAATTCATGGCAACGAGGGCAATGAAATCCCTGTTACTACCAAACAGTCCGCACCCAAGATAGCCGGAGTGCTGGTAGTTGCTCAGGGTGCGGGTGAACCTGAGATTAAAGCCCGTTTATTTGAAGCAACCTGCGTTGCTCTGGGTGTGGAAGCTCACAAAGTTCAAGTTATGCCTAAAAAGGAAGGTGAATAATATGTATTTTAAATCAATAGTGATAAAAAAGCGTACTCTGGGTCTGGCAGCTCTGGTAGTAGTCGGTCTCGGCTTGATCGGCCTGGGTTGGTTAAACGGGCAATCCAAGTTTTTATCCAGGCATGTCAGTGCTCCGGCAGATAATAATAGTTCAAGCTTGCAGGTCAATAATACCGGTGGATTTAAAACAAATTCAAACGATGTTGGTGTTGCCGGTAATGTTAATGGATCAAAGCCGCAGCAAAGTAATAATGAGGCAGTGAAAGATGTTTTGACAGATAAAAATAAGAAAACATCTGAATTCTTTGTGGAGTATAGATTGCAGCGGGAAAAAATGCGCGGACAAAGAGTAGAGTTATTGAGAGAAATTATAAATAATCAAGCAACTTCGGCTGATTCCCGGCAAAAAGCTCAGGACCAGCTTTTAGTTATCAGCAGCAATATAAACAAGGAGACAGAAGTGGAAAATTTAATCCGGGCCAAGGGTTTTAAGGACTGTGTGGTATTCTTGCAAAACCAGTCAGTTACCGTAATTGTGCAGTCAGAAGAGATAACCTCGGAGGATGCGGCCAGAATCTCCGATATAGTCTCGCGCAGTACGGGGATTTCGGCACAAAATGTTGTCACTATTCCCAAACCATGATTTGTATAATAATGATATATTGTATACTTGTTACAATGCTATTTCCAAAAGTATAACATTATAATATAATAGAGACTGTACTATGAACAGGAAAGCATTGAACAGTATAGTATTTTATTCAGGTTGTCAACTGCAACCTGAGTTTTTATTACTCTAGAAAATTATGCTTATGATGGCTCTGCGGATAGTTAATGTCAGTACTGCATGATTTCCGCCGGGCACGAGTACCTGTGGCTGCTCGAAAGTCGTTTAAAACGACTTTCTTGTATCTTTAGTCAATCATTAGTAATAAACTTTTTGTTAGGAGGGGGTAGTTTTTTATGGCACAAAAGGTGAAAATCACAGATACAACGCTTAGAGACGCTCACCAAAGCCTTTGGGCAACAAGAATGCGTACGGAAGATATGCTACCCATTGCGGAAAAACTGGATTCTATAGGCTATCATTCGCTGGAGGTTTGGGGCGGTGCAACCTTTGATGTTGCCATCAGGTATTTAAACGAAGATCCCTGGGTTAGATTGCGCGAGTTGAAGAAAATTTGCAAAAATACAAAACTGCAAATGCTGCTGCGGGGACAAAACATCGTTGGTTACGGCAATTACCCTGATGATGTGGTAGAAGCTTTCTGTCATAAGGCTGTTGAAAACGGTGTTGATATCATGCGTATTTTTGACGCTTTAAACGACATCAGGAATTTAGCCATGCCGATTAAGGCTTCCAAGGCTGCCGGGGCGCATATTCAGGCAGTCGTTTGTTATACCGTAAGCCCGGTACACACTCTGGAGCATTATTTGGAGACAGCAGAGAAATTAACCGAAATGGGCGCAGACTCCATTTGTATTAAAGATATGGCCGGTTTGCTGGCACCTTATAAAGCTTATGAACTGGTCAAAGCAATTAAAGAAAAATTAGATATACCTGTACAGGTGCACTGTCACTACGTGGGAGGGTTAGCCGTCGGTTCTTACCTGAAAGCCGCTGAGGCAGGTGCGGATATTATTGATACTGCTTCAGTGCCTCTGGCTTTTGGCTCTTCTCAGCCACCGGTGGAAACCGTAGTGCGGGCCTTGAAAGATACCCCTTATGATACAGGGCTGAGTCTTAAGCAGCTCTTTGAAGCATCACAGTATTTTGAAGAACTTCGTAAACGTCTGGGCTTTGAGCGTGGCGTTACCAGAATTAATGATATGAGGGTATTTGAACATCAGGTGCCAGGCGGCATGATTTCAAATCTGGTTACCCAATTGGAAGAGCAAAAATCATTACACAGATTAAACGAGGTGTTAGAAGAAATCCCCAGAGTAAGAAAAGAGCTCGGCTACCCGCCGTTAGTAACGCCTACCAGCCAGATTGTAGGTATACAGGCTGTATTGAATGTTTTGTTGGGAGAGCGCTATAAGCTGATACCGGAGGAAGTCAGGGGCTATATTCAGGGTACTTATGGAAGGCCCGCTGCTCCTATTGATGAGCAAGTTATGAAAAAGGCGCTGGGAGACAGAGAATTAATTGCTTGCCGCCCGGCTGATTTACTTGAGCCAAAAATGGATAAAATGAGAGAAGAATGTAAAGGTATCGCTGAATCTGAGGAAGATGTTCTTACTTACGCCATGTTTCCACAGGTTGCCAGAAGGTTTTTTGATTATCGTAAAAATCCTGAAAAATTTGTAGTACCGGAAATTAAAACTGCTAAGCCTGCGGCTAAAGGTGTTCCGAAAACGATTCAAGAAAGCAAGGAGGAAGATGAGCCGATGAAATTGCAAGATATTAAAGAAATAATTAAATTGTTAGGTGAAACTGATATAGCTGAGTTAACCGTGGAAAGCGACGGGATGAAAGTAGCTATTAAAAAAGCTGTGGCCGTAAGCCAGGCAACTTTGTTGATGGAACATCTATCTGTAGAAGCTCCCCAAAAGGAACTGTCTGTACCGGTGGAAGCGGTAGATCCCGGTGAACTGGTGGAAGTTGCTTCACCAATGGTCGGCACTTTTTACAAGGCTCCTTCACCGGATGCGGCTCCCTATGTTAAACTGGGTGATAAAGTCGAAGCAGGGCAGATACTTTGTATCTTGGAAGCTATGAAACTTTTTAATGAGATTAAGACTGAGGTTGCCGGTGAGATATATGAGATTTGCGTAGAAAACGAGCAGCCTGTAGAATATGGTCAGGTATTATTTAAATTAAGAAAAGCTAAGTAGCCTTAGAGACGATATATACTAAAAGGAACAGGTGACTAGTAATGTTCAACAAAATACTCATAGCCAACAGGGGAGAGATCGCCTTACGAATAATCAGGGCCTGCCGGGAACTGGGTATCAAAACAGTTGCTGTGTATTCCGAGGCTGACCGGGACAGTTTGCCTGTGAAACTGGCTGATGAAGCTTATTGTATCGGTGCCCCTCAACCTGCTAAAAGTTATTTAAGCCAGGCTAACATTATCAGTGCCGCTCTTGTCTCGGGGGCTGATGCTATACACCCCGGTTACGGTTTTCTGGCAGAGAATGCCGGTTTTGCGGAAAAGTGTGAGAGTTGTAAAATAACTTTTATCGGCCCGTCCGTTAAAGCTATTGAAATGATGGGCAATAAATCCGTAGCCAGGGAAACCATGATTAAAGAAGGTGTACCGGTTGTTCCCGGTACGGAAAGCATTATTAAGGATATTAATGAAGCCCTGGAACTGGCTAATGGAATGGGCTATCCTGTATTGATTAAAGCCTCTGCCGGCGGCGGCGGCCGTGGTATGCGCGTTGCTCACAGTAAAGATGATCTGGAGAGATCTATCCAGGCGGCTCAGAGTGAAGCCCAGTCTGCTTTCGGGTGTGCTGATGTTTATCTTGAGAAATATGTGGAAGAGCCGCGCCATATTGAGTTTCAAATTTTAGGAGATAAATTCGATAACATTGTCTACTTGGGTGAGAGGGATTGTTCCATCCAGCGTCGCAATCAAAAGGTTATCGAAGAATCACCATCTACTGCTTTGACACCGGAGCTGCGCAGCAGAATGGGAGAAGCTGCCGTGAAGGCTGCGCGCTCAGTAGGTTACCATAATGCCGGTACTATAGAATTTTTGCTGGATCGCAACAATAATTTCTATTTTATAGAAATGAATACCCGTATCCAGGTAGAACACCCGGTTACCGAGATGGTTACGGGGATAGATTTAATTAAGGAGCAAATCAGGCTGGCTGCCGGAGAGCCTCTGGGTTATACGCAGGATGACATACAGTTTCGCGGTTGGGCTATCGAATGCCGTATTAATGCTGAAGATCCGGCTCGCAATTTTATGCCCAGCCCCGGCAAAATTACCAAATATATAGCACCGGGCGGGCCTGGTGTCAGGTTGGACAGTTTTGTATACGAAGGGTATACTGTGCTTCCCTACTATGATTCCATGATCGGTAAACTGATCGTTTTAGGAAAAGACCGTGAAGAAGCTATCGTCCGGATGCAGCGGGCCTTGAGTGAGTTTGTAATTGAAGGTGTGTCTACCATTATACCCTTTCATTTGCAGGTGTTGGGCAATGCTTTCTTCAGAAAAGGCGAGATTTACACCAATTTTATTCAGCGCAGGATTGGTATCTAACAGATAAGTAACTACTCTAATAATCAGAGGGATGCTAAATGACAGCCGGTTACCAGGTAAGCCAGCCCGTAGAAAGTAAAATGGGTTCGATTAAAATATCAGGTGATGTGGTTAGAGTAATCGCCGGTAAAGCATTAGAAGATATTTCAGGTGTGGTCGGGATAAACAGTAGTTCTAATCCTAGACAATCTGATTTCAAAAGTCTGACACAGGGAATAAAAGCAGAGCTATCAGAAAATCTGGTTGCTATTACCCTGCAAGTTCAGGTTGAATACGGTTATAATATACCGGATGTTGCTTTTCATATTCAGGTCGCAGTAAAAAGGCGAGTGGAAGAAATAACCGGGTTGGCAGTTACTGCTGTTAATATTACCGTTGAAGGTGTCAGAGAAACATAAACACCTTGTGCAGCAAAAAAATACAGCCCCCTGATTAGCGGGGGGCTATTTGCATTTAAATTCCGTTAGAAGGAGGGATGGAAATGGGCTCTTTTGACAGGATCGTTTTAGGTTTGTACTCATTTCTCTTGACCATTATCATAATTTTATCCATTTCTTTTCTGTCTGGTTGGCGTTACCCTGTTGACCTGATCAACCTATCCGGCATTAATCAGATGCAAAAGGAAACAGTGGCGGCCCTGCTGATAATTCTTATACTTGCCGGAATAAGGCTGTTTTTTGTTAGTTTAAAGTATCAGAAGGCTGGCAAGCATGCTGTTGTAAATGATAATGCTTTAGGTGAGGTACGTATATCACTGCAGGCGATAGAAGGATTAGTGGAAAAAAAGGTATTGCTTATGTCCGGTGTGCGCCAGGCTAAGCCCAAAATAGTAGCTGAACCCCCCGGTATTAGTTTGTATATGGAAATTGTAGTAACGCCTGATATTAATGTGCCTCAAATTTCCGGCTTACTGCAGGAACAAATTAAAGAATATGTTTTTGAAGTAACGGGTATTACTGTAAATAACGTAAAAATCCTGGTGGAGAGTTTTGCAGTTAATAAACCCCGTGTAGAATAGTTTTTAAAGGGGTGTTGTAGATGAACTATTATGAACTCGTTATAGATATATGGGATAAACACAGGGGAAAGATTGTCGGAGTGGTTTTAGGACTTATTTTTGGTTGGTTTGCTATTACATATGGTCTTTTAAAAGCTGTTTTTGTTTCTTTGTGTGTTGGGTTTGGCTTCTATGCCGGAAAAAGATTGGACGAGCAATTGGAACGGCCCGAGTATTTATCCCGCATGTTTAAGGAACGACGCTAGTTTTAAGTACAACGAGGGAGGAACCTAAATGAGCAGGAGAGAAGGCCGGCAAATTGCTATGCAAATTCTCTTTCAGATAGAAGTAGGCGGTATTGATCCGGAAGAAGCTTTTAAAAATACAGTTGCAGATTCAACCTGCCCGGTGCCAATAATGGAATTTGCCAGACAACTGGTTTTTGGAACCCTCGGCCACCTTAAGGAAATAGATAGGGTAATTTCTGAAATCAGCAAGGGCTGGCGTTTGGATCGGATAGCCAATGTTGATAAAACCCTTATACGCATGGCCTTATATGAAATATTCTATGAAGATAATATTCCACTAAATGTTTCGGCCAATGAGGCGATAGAATTAGCCAAGATTTTTGGGGGAGAGGAATCCGGAAAATTTGTTAACGGTATTATAGGGAAGGTAGTGCAAAAACCAGATGAATACCTGACTGGCGGTGCGGAAGAGAAACCTGCCGTTGTGGAAGAAACACAGGCAATTGAATCAGTATAAATTGAAAGAAAACAAAAGCTATTATAAAAATCAAACGCCTTTTACAAGTGTTTAGCCAATGACATTACATGAAAAAGGCGTTTTATTATTTAAACCGCACTTTTTCCGGATTATTGAGCAGGAGTAAGATGTTTAATAGCGAATATTTAAAATGATTAATTTTTTCTGTCAATTATTTTTTAGGGGAGGGATAAGGGGACACATGTATAAAATATTGTCCAAAATTACTTTAGTACCCACACTTCATGAATTTGTCATTGAGGCACCCAGAGTGGCTAAGAGATGTAAAGCCGGGCAATTCATCATCCTGCGCATTCATGAAGAAGGAGAACGTATTCCGCTTACAATTGCTGACTTTGACCGGGAAAAAGGAACGATTACTATTGTATTCCAGGAAGTGGGGAAATCCACTAAACAATTAGCTACTCTTAATGCCGGTGACTCTATGCTTGACTTTGTTGGCCCGTTGGGAGAAGCCTCTCATATTGACAACTATGGTACAGTAGTGTGTGTAGCCGGCGGAGTCGGTATCGCACCCGTATTTCCGATTGCCCGGGCTTTAAAAGAAGCCGGTAATGAGGTTATAGGAATTATGGGATGCCGCTGCAAGGATCTTATTTTCTGGGAAGATCGGATGAAGGATGCCTGTACAGAGCTGCGCGTAACTACCGATGACGGTTCCTATGTATGCAAGGGTTTTGTAACAGATAAGCTTTTGGATCTTATTAATGAAAGAGGCAAAGAAAATATTGCTGAAGTTATTGCCATCGGCCCGGTGCCAATGATGAGGGCGGTAGCTAACTTAACCAGGGAATACGGTATAAAAACTATAGTCAGCTTGAACTCGACCATGGTGGATGGCACAGGTATGTGCGGCTGCTGCCGGGTTACTGTCGGCGGTGAAGTCAAGTTTGCCTGTGTGGATGGGCCTGAGTTTGATGCTCATGCTGTTGATTTTGAAGAAATGATGCGCAGAGGGCGTATTTATAAAGAGGAAGAGCAGAAGTCCTTAGAGAAATATACTAATAAAAGCTGCACCTGCAGTTGTGGTTGCGGAGGTGCCAAATAATGACTGAAGAAAAGAAATCTAAAAAGGTTGTTCCGACTAAGTATCCTATGCCGCATCAGGATGCAGCAGTACGTGCCAGGAACTTTGAAGAGGTTGCTCTCGGCCTTGATGAGGAAACAGCAGTATTAGAGGCTCAACGCTGCCTGCAGTGCAAAAAGGAGCCTTGCCGGAAGGGCTGCCCGGTGGAAGTATTGATACCTGATTTTATTAAACTGGTTGCCGAGCGTGACTTTGCCGGAGCGATTAAGAAGCTGAAGGAAAAGAACGCTTTACCGGCTGTATGCGGCAGGGTTTGCCCGCAGGAAAACCAGTGTGAGAGTTACTGTACTGTAGGTAAGAAAAACGAGCCGGTTGCTATCGGACGTTTGGAAAGATTTTGTGCCGACTGGGAGAGAACCCAGGGTATTGAGGTTCCGGAAATTGCACCTTCTACAGGTAAGAAGGTGGCCATTATCGGTTCCGGTCCGGGCGGTTTAACCTGTGCTGCCGACCTGGCCAAATTGGGTCATAAAGTTACTATCTTTGAAGCACTGCATGTAGCAGGCGGTGTTTTGATGTACGGTATTCCGCAATTTCGTCTGCCTAAAGAAATAGTACAGGCAGAAATTGAAACTCTGCGCAAAATGGGTGTAGAGATTGAAGTTAATGCCGTTGTCGGCAAATTTGCAACAATTGATGAGTTAATGAAAGAAGAAGGCTTTGATGCCGTGTATATCGGTACAGGAGCCGGTTTGCCTTACTTTATGGAAATTCCGGGCGAGAATGCCTGTGGCGTATATTCCGCTAACGAGTTTTTAACCAGAACCAATCTAATGAAGGGTTACAAATTCCCTGAATATGATACACCTATTAAAGTCGGCAGCAAGGTGGCCGTATTGGGTGGCGGCAACGTGGCTATGGACGCGGCCCGGACTGCTTTGCGCCTGGGTGCTTCTGAATCCTGGATCGTTTACCGCCGTTCCAAAGAAGAGTTGCCGGCCCGTCATGAAGAAGCCGAGCACGCTGAGGAAGAAGGAGTCAAGTTTGCTTTTCTGACCAGCCCGGTGCGTGTTATCAGTAATGATGAAGGTTGGGTAACAGGTATGGAATGTGTGAAATATGAACTTGGTGAACCTGACGCTTCCGGCAGGCGCAGGCCTATTGCCATCAAAGGCTCCGAGTTTATCATGGATGTAGACACTGTTGTCGTGGCTATCGGCCAGGGCCCCAACCCGCTGGTGCCGAAAACCACAGAGGGTTTGGAAACCAACAAGCGCGGCAATATAGTTGCTGATCCGGCTACCGGAGCTACCTCTAAGCCGGGAGTTTATGCCGGCGGTGATGTTGTAACCGGAGCTGCTACCGTTATACTGGCCATGGGTGCCGGTAGAGTAGCTGCCAAGAGCATGCATGAGTATTTGAGTAAGTAAGTTAATGGGAAATGGGGGTGGCGCAAAATACTTTAGCTAAAACGCAGGCCCCATTTACACGGAAGAATATAAGTAAATAGAGCAGACCCGTACCACTATTATGGTGATACGGGTTTTTAGTTTATTAGTATTTATGTTCGTTAAATTGCAAGATAAGGATAGAGAACGGGAGTTTCTTTTCCAAAAAGATTTTTTCTTTGGATATCCTGAAAATTTTCTCTACGTCAACAAAACCAACCAGGTGGGTGCCTTTAATATTTTTCGCATTGAAATTTTGCACGTCAGAAACAATACTAATTTTTTCATCTTCAATAAAATCTTTTCTCTTAAAGTCTTTGATTTTCTTATGGCTTTTTTCTTTCTTGACATTTTTCTTGTGCTCTTCCTTAACTTCGTGCTTCTCAGCCATATTTTAAAACCCCCTTTATTTAGTTAATATATAATATCAACTAGATGTAAAAATTGTTACAATAGTGCTAAATTATTCTAAAATTAATTCTGCCATAAACAGCATATGATCTTTACCTGCAATGGGAAGCTGCCGCAGTTCTATTTGTGCTAAATTCATTTGCTGAGTATCTATTTGTTGAAAATCCATTTGTTGCAGTTCAATAAGGATTTCATTATCTCCTACCTGTAAATTGTTTTTATAGTCAGTCAAATCAATGTAATTACATTCTGTAGAAATTTTATCGCTGCGGACAACTTCCTTTCCGTTTAAGTAGCCTATAAAACTGCTTTTGCATATTATAGCAAAAGTAATCCTATTAATTTTTTCTGGCTCTGTACAGTGAAAAGAGCAGTTAAATTGATAGGGCATTTGTATCTCCTCCAAAAACAAATATAACGAATTGATCTCGAATGGGGACATGTTGGTTATGAGCAGCATATGAAATCATCAAAAATAATAGATGGATAGACCAAAAGACTTACCGCCGGAGCCTTATTGTGGTTGTTACATTTTTATGAAATATATGACTGGAATGTGCATATGGTTTTACTAATTATTGCCATATATTATCATATTATTGTTTAAAGACCTCAAGATGAGATTTAATTTAGCTATAAGATGTGTTAGGATATTTATGAATTAAGCTTAAAGAATTAGGTATTTGAGATTTACATATTTTATATTAAAATTTCTGTTGACTAATAAACAAGAGTATGGTTTGAACTTTCAAAAAGAGTGTCTAGTGGGAATTGATTGCTATTCTAAAAACATGAGGAATAATCATATAGGAGTTGTAGTGTTGCGTATTATTTCAGTCAGTGAATTAAATTCTTATATTAAAAATAATCTGGAAAACGACAGTAAATTGGCTAATATATGGGTTAAGGGCGAAATCTCAAATTTTAAGAGAGCTTTTTCCGGTCACCTTTACTTTACTTTGAAAGACAATAACAGCCTTATAAAAACAGTTATGTTTCGTTCCAGGGCGCTCAGGCTTTTGTTTAACCCCGAAAATGGTATGTCAATTATTGTAAGGGGCTATATCAGTGTCTATGAAAGGGACGGGGCTTACCAGTTATATGCTGAAGAAATGGAGCCGGACGGTATCGGTGCATTGTATGTGGCCTTTGAGCAGTTAAAGCAAAAATTGGAGCATGAAGGATTGTTTGACAAAAGACATAAGAAAAACTTGCCCATGCTGCCTGGTAGAGTAGCTATAGTTACTTCTCCCGTAGGAGCGGCTATCAGAGATATAACCGGCATCATACAACGCCGCTGGCCAGGTATGGAAATGGTGCTGGTGCCTGCAGCGGTCCAGGGCAATGACGCCCCGGCAGAAATAGCACGGGGTATTGAGCTGTTAAATCGCCTTGGTGGCATTGATGTGATTATAGTAGGCAGAGGCGGAGGGTCAATTGAGGAACTCTGGGCTTTTAATACTGAGTTGGTGGCCCGCAGTATCTTTGCGTCTGATGTCCCGGTAATCTCCGCTGTAGGACATGAAACTGATTTTACCATTGCGGATCTGGTAGCCGATGTCAGGGCGGCTACTCCTTCCGCTGCCGCTGAAATAGTTGTACCGGATAAAATAGAAATGCAGCGCTACCTGGAAAGTCTCGGAGCGAGATTGTATTATGCAGTTCAGGATGATATAAGTCTTAACCGGAGTAAGCTGGAGCGTTTTATGAAAAGCCGGGTTATGCAGCAGCCTGTTGCTGTTATCTGCGAAACCAGGGGGCAAGCAGTGGATCGAATAACTGAGAGGCTGAATAAGGCGATAAAAGAGCTAATAGCCAGAGATCGCAACCGATTGGCTCTGCTGGCCGGACAAGTACAGGCGCTGAGCCCGTTGGCTACCCTATCACGCGGTTACAGCATATGTACAGAACACGGCAGCAAAGAAATAATTTCTGATATCAGACAAATAGAAATTGGGGAGAAGCTGGATGTACAATTGAAAAATGGCAAACTGTTATGTGAAGTGAGAAAGAAGATGTAATATAATAATATTGAGGATGGAAAATCAGATGCCGTTTAGCTTGTTGCTGATGTTATTGTTAATAACAATTATCTGGGGTTATGCCTGGATTTTTATGAAAGTTTCCTTATATTATATGGGACCGTTTACCTTTGCCTTCTTTCGTTTTGCGGCAGGTTCACTGGTTATGCTGTTCATCTCGTCATTGCGAAGTAAACTAAGGCCGGCAAATGAGGATTGGCCTTACCTGGCACTTTTAGGCTTAATGCAAACAGCCCTTACTTTTACCTTACTTATGTATGGCATGGTTTTTGTCAGTGCCGGTAAGTCCTCTGTTTTGTTGTATACGATGCCTATTTGGAGTATGGTTTTAGCCTACTTTTTCCTGCAGGAGAAGATAACCGGAAGAAAAATCGGCAGCTTGCTCCTGGGTAGTTCGGGGTTGTTGCTGATTTTAGGTTGGGATATCGTATACCGGCAAAATCTTAAGGTTCTAATGGGAGAAAGTTTAATTATATTAGGAGCCCTGTCCTGGGCAGCGGCAAACATAATAATCAAAAAAAGATTTAATTGCCATGATAAGATAATGGTTTCCACCTGGCAAATGGTTTTTGGTACTGCCGGCATCGCTCTGGCTGCGCTGGCTATGGAGTGGGGCAAGCCGGTTTTGTGGGCGCCGCTGCCGGTATTTTCAGTATTGTTCTGTGGAGTGCTGGCTTCAGCTTTTTGTTTTACAGCCTGGTTTATTATTCTCTCTCGGATAGATACAACTGCGGCTTCCATATCTCTGATGTTTGTACCGGTTATAGCCGTTTTTTCCGGCTGGCTGCACCTGAATGAGGAAATTAACGCCAGCATGCTGGCAGGGGTCTTGCTAATCAGCTTCAGTATTTATCTGGCCTCAGTACAGAAAAAAAACAGGCGGCAAAAAAATACTATTGATAGGCCATAAAAACAGTTTTCATTTTGTAATGCCTATTGAGCCGGCAATGCTTGCCGGCAAACTATGTCTGCTGCAGCGTAAAAGTCCTCTCGAAGCAGTCTAAAGCTGTCGCCCTTTTTAATAAGGGTCGTTTTGGTTATGCCGAATAAACTGTCTAAATCCAAATGGCAAATTGCTAGTAACTCAAAAGTATCAGGGGCGGACTGCAAAACCAGAATTTCACTGCTGGGGGTGAACATGGTAACGCAGTTTATGCCAACCCAATCATTGCTAACACCCTGGTAAATATCGCTGCTGTTGTAACTTTCCGCAAACAGTTGCTTCTCATCAGCATATGCCCTGGCAACTTCCCTATCAGCAAATACTTCCGTTAATAAGCTGGCTATTTCTTCCCGGTCAGAGTATCCTTGACCGGATCTAATCTCAAAATACCTGTTCTCCAATTCTGCTAACCGGTTATACAATAATTGTTTGTTTTTTTCGTCAACCGGTTGGCAAAGCTTGTCTTCTATGGCGGCATTAACATAAGCAGTAGAAGCCTGTTTATCCCAGTTTACCTGAGTATTTAAAGCACCGGCCAGAAAACTCAGTGGCACGAGAACCTGCCCTTGGTAAAAAAAAGGCGCCTGGTCAAGGGTTACCTGCTTGTTATTAACAGCTGCAAGCTTATTGCCTATCTGCAGGGCAATAACCGTATCCGCCTTTTTAGCCATAATTAATTTTTCCTGATCGTTATAAAGTACTAAAGCCCCAAGAGTTTCCATTACGCTTCTTAACGGTACCAGCAAGCTGTCATTTTGTGCAATAAAGCTTCCTTCAATAACCTGGCCGTTTACTATAAGTCTGGCGGTTGTACCAGCCATAAGAGGGGCCAGGGTGCTAAAAAAACATGCGATTAATAGAACAAAAATAAGTATTGGCTTTTTCACATAACCACTCCCAAAAAAAAATACATACTATATATATTTATGTGGTGGTTAAATGAAATATTACTATAATATATAATATAAGGAAAAATTTGTATATCGTAACTGTGATTAAATTGGAATTTCTCGACGGTTAACTCAGGTATCAATAATAACTGTTGATTTTTTGCAAAAATAATACAATTAATAATAGTTTTAGCTTTACAGGTATATTAGTTTTCCGGCGGTTCGAAGAATTTTGTCCCGGACAGACCGGCAGGCAGATAATCCTGTTCAACCCAGTGGTTTTGATAATCATGCGGGTATTTATAGCCTTTGCCGTGACCGAGGTCTTTGGCTCCTTTATAGCTGGCATCTCTTAAATGAGCGGGAACCGGTTCATGCCTCTTATTTTCTACCGCTGCCATGGCACTGTCGATTCCTTTGACAACAGAGTTGCTCTTAGGTGCCCGGGCAATATAAAGTGCTGCTTCCGCCAGAATGATTCTGGCTTCCGGCAGGCCCACCCTTTCTACGGACTGGGCGGCTGACGCAGCGACCACCAGTGCCAGAGGATCTGCCAATCCCACGTCTTCAGCGGCATGAATCATGATCCGCCGGCTGATAAATTGCGGATCTTCACCGGCATAAAGCAGTCTGGCCAACCAGTACAGTGTAGCATCCGGATCTGAACCCCGCATGCTTTTAATAAAAGCAGAAACCACATCATAATGCTCATCTTTTTGATTATATTTAGGCAGTCTTTTCTGAAGTGCCTCCTGTACTGTAGCCAGTGTCAGCTTGCGGCTGCCGTTTTCTTCCGGTACAGTAGTTATTACAGCCAACTCCAAAGCATTTAAGGCAGCGCGTGCGTCGCCGTTGGATATTTCGGCCAAGTATGGAAGAGCTTCCGGATCGGCACCGGTATTATAATTACCCAGCCCTCTGTTGCGGTCCTGCAAGGCCCTTTGCAGCAACCGGACAATGGCTTCCGTGGAAAGAAGTTCAAAGCGGTATAATTGCGAGCGTGACAGGATGGGCCTGTTAACTGAAAACATGGGATTTTCAGTGGTGGAGCCGATCAGGGTAATCAGGCCGTTTTCTACAAATGGCAGCAGAGCGTCCTGCTGAGCTTTGTTAAATCTGTGGATTTCATCAATAAATAAAACAGTTTTTTCTCCGTAGTAAGAGCGTCTTTTCTGTGCTTCATCTACTACCCGACGAATGTCGCCCACTCCGGCCATAACAGCATTTATAGTTTCAAAGTGTGATTTGGTCATAGAGGCGATGATGTTGGCCAGAGCAGTCTTACCGGTACCGGGTGGCCCGAAAAAAATCATCGACATCAGGCTGTCGTTTTCAATAGAACGCCTGAGGGTAGTGCCAGGTCCTACAATTGTTGACTGCTCTTCGAATTCCTCCAGGCTTTTAGGCCTCATGCGCGCGGCTAAAGGGGCCGCTTTAGCCATGTCTCTTTCCATGGCGTGTTCGAAAAGGTTCATTGTGAAACCTCCAGACAGATGCTTCATTTGCATTTACATAATACTAGCATAAACAAAATGGACTTTCCAGCCAAGAAAGCAAACTGTATTTTATAGGCCATTAAACGACTGATGTATTCAAAATAATCTTCCTTGCAAAATAATTTTAATTTTTCCAACTATTCAGCAGGAATGTCTCCTAATTTCAACGAATAAAACAATAGACCAATTATTAAACCAATAAGGAGGAATTTTTGTGGCAGCCGAACTTTTAAAAGGAAAACCTATTGCTGACAAAATTAAGGTAGAAGTAAGTGCCGAGGTAGAGGCATTAAAAGCTAAAGGCGTTACTCCGTTCCTGGTGGCCATACAGGTTGGTGAGAATGCAGCTTCTGCAGTTTATACTGGTGCTCAGAAAAAAGTTGCTGAGTCCCTGGGAATCCGTTATGAACTCCGTGAACTTCCGGCTGAAACAACCCAGGAAGAACTTATTAAATACATTGAAGGCTTAAATGCTGATGATGAAGTAAAAGGCATTATTCTGCAAATGCCTCTGCCGGCTCAAATTGATGCCAGAGCCGCCCAGTGGAAGATTGCTTATTCCAAGGATGTAGAAGGTATGACCCCTCATAACGTTGGTTTGGTAACCTACTTTGCACCTCGCCTGGCTCCTTGCACTCCGGCGGGAGCAGTTGAGTTGATCAAATCTACCGGTGTTGACCTCTATGGTAAAGAAGTTGTAGTAGTTGGCCACAGTGATATCGTTGGCAAACCTACCGCTATGTTGTTATTAAAAGAGTTCTGCACAGTTACCATTTGTCATATTGCTACCGGCCAGCGCGGATTGACTGCACAGCACGTTGGCAATGCTGAAATTGTTGTTGTAGCAGTGGGTGTTCCCGGCATTGTTAAGGGCGAATGGATTAAAGAGGGCGCTATCGTTATTGATATCGGTATCAACAAGGTTGGCGACAAGATTGTCGGTGACGTTGAATTTGAAGCCGCTTCTGAGAAAGCCGCTTACATTACTCCGGTTCCGGGTGGCGCAGGTGTTGCTACAACAGCTATGCTGATGAAGAACTTAGTGGAAGCCACCAAGTGGCAGTTGGAAATGAAATAAATTTGGACAATCTTAAACCTGAGAGTTTTTACTGTCGGGGATATTCTTGCCGCGGATCCTCATGGGTTCGCGGCTTTTAGTACGCAGTGAAATATAATGTTATAGGGAGGTTTTATTGTGAGTGCTTTCTTTGATAAGACCCTGCGTGAAGTGATCGAAGTCTCCGCATCCAACTCGCCTACTCCGGGTGGCGGCAGTGTTTCAGCTATGGTAGCCTGTTTTGGCGTGGCTATGACTGCAATGGTTTGCAACCTTACGGTTGGTAAAGAAAAGTTCAAGGATGTTGAGCCGCAGGTTCAGGCTATCTTGGACGAAGCTAATGCTATTATTAAAAAGCTGGAAAAACTGGTTGACGAAGATATGATGGAATTCAGTAATTTTATGAAAGCCTACCAGCTGCCAAAGAATACTGACGAGGAAAAGGCCACCCGTACGGAAGCAGTACAAAAAGCACTGAAGAGCGCTACCGATACACCGATGGAAATAGCCCGCGTATGCTTGCAAATCCTTGCCATTACTGAGAAGTTATCCACTATAGGAAATAAAATGGCCATAAGTGATGCCGGTGTTGCCGCCTATGTGGCTGAATCATGTGTTAATGCAGTTCTCTTAAGTGCGGATATTAATATTCCTATGATTAAAGATGAGCAGTATGTTCAGAAAGTTCTGGCCGAAAAAGCCCAATTGGTTGCGGAAGCCAAGAAATTAAAAGATATGGCCCTGACTGTTGTACAGGAGCGCATGAAATAATATTTATTTTAGGTTGACATTTTTATTGTGATTGTGTTATAAGAAAAGATCAAATCATTTAATGATTTGATCTTTTCTTATTTTCGCATGTTAATCGGAGGGGGATATGTAATGACCACCAGGGAAATGAATTTTGACCAGGCACTGTCGAGGTTAGAGGTGATTGTCAGGGAACTGGAAAATGGCCAGCTGCCCTTAGAGAATGCTCTCGAACTGTTTGCTGAAGGAGTAGCTTTATCAAAAGTTTGCAATAAGAAACTTGAACAGGCAGAAAAGAAAATTTCCCGCTTAATAACTGACAGCCAAGGTCAACCGGTACTGGTTCGTGCAACAGGTACCCTTTCCGAAGGGGGTCTTGATTAATGGAATTTCTAAACGAATTGAAAAAAATAGCAGGTCAGGTCGATGCCGCGCTGAATCGATATTTGCTGCCGGAAAGCAGTTGCCCTGAAATAATTCACCGGGCTATGCGTTATAGTATTTTTGCCGGGGGCAAAAGATTAAGACCGGCGATGCTCATTGCTGCGGCGGAAGCAGTGGGTGGGAGTGCCGATAAAGTTATGCCTGCCGCCTGCGCTTTAGAGCTGATACATACATATTCCTTGATACATGATGATTTACCGTCTATGGATGATGATGATTACCGCCGGGGAAAACCCACCAATCATAAGGTATTCGGTGAGGCTATGGCCATACTTGCCGGCGATGCTTTATTAACCATGTCTTTTCAATTGTTAGCCGGTTTGTCGGGCAGAAATGGAATTGCTCCGGCAGACGTGGTTAGGGTAATTGCGGATATTTCCGCTGCGGCCGGCACAACCGGTTTGATCGGCGGGCAGGTTGTAGATATAGTTTCTGCTAATCAAGAGATAGATGCCGGTACACTGGAATATATACACACTAAAAAAACCGGGGCTCTTTTCCGGGCGGCTATCAGATCCGGGGCTGTTTTGTCAGGTGCTGATGATGAAGAACTGAAATCATTGACAAATTACGCAGAGCACTTTGGTTTGGCTTTTCAGATAACTGATGATATTTTAGACGTGGCAGGAGATATGCAAAAGACTGGCAAGCCGGTAGGAAGTGATGAAAAAAATAATAAGGCTACCTACCCGGCTCTGTACGGACTGGAAGAAGCCTACAGGTTGGCCGGCTATTCCGCCGAACAGGCTTTGTATGCACTTGAGCCATTTGGTGAAAAGGCAAATTTTTTAAAAGAACTGGTTAAGTTTGTGGTGAACAGGGATCATTAGCTGCCTTGCAGCGTTTTCAAGTAAACATAATTCATATATTATGCTTATACAAAATTTGGACAGTTACAAATAGTATCAAAATATTTGTAACTAAAATATAAATATGATATAATAATCATCTAGCAAATCTTTTATTTTGTTAAAATTTATTTGGTAAGTGACGCAGTATCCTAGTCAGGATGACCTTTTTTGAAGGCGGGCCTAAAAATCCGCCAATGGCACAGCGATGAAGTTCCTGGTGCTGGCTGCTGACGCCCAGTTGGGGGTTGGTACTGGGAGTTAAGGTGGGAGGGCAACCTGCAATGGCATGCAGACTTGACCCTGCTTCCGTGGAGACCCAAGTATGTGGAGAGGCTGTCCCCTGTGGGGCATGCACAAACTATGGCTTGGGATATAAACCTGCATGTGGTGAAAGCTGCGTGCAGCGTAGCCTGCCTTGAGCGGTACTGGTGAATACTTGTTTTTCAGGAGATATGGCATGGGCCCGTGCTTTATCTCCTGGGGGTTGAAACTTTTACTGCAAAAGAGGATAGAAAAAGGTTTTATTCTGTTAAGGAAAACTTCTAGGCTGTCTCTTGGGTAGAACGGGGATTATAGTGCGGACTAAGTGGCAATCCAGCCCCGTTTGCGGTGACGTAACGGAAACTGTTTTAATGGGAAACCGCCGGTATGGCGACAGCCGGCAACAGTTTGGGAAATCCTGCTGGACCTAAGCCGCAACATTTACTCGTTCTATTGTCACTGACCATTACATATATGTTCCGCTCATGAGGTGGGTTTTTTGTCCAACGGTAGATCCTCTGTTTCAATAAGTTATATTATAATTATTGGGATTATTTCATTTACTCTGGCAGTGGTTTTTTCTTTGATATCAGAAACTTTAACCCGAAAACTAAACAGCCTGGTGGTATCATTTGCCATTTTGTTAGTTATTATTTTAATAAATATTTTGGGTGATATTATAGGTGTAGCGGTTACTGCGGCATCGGAGGCACCGTTTCATGCCAAGGCATCTAAGCGTGTGCCTGGTTCTCAGCAAGGAGTTAATCTAATCAGAAATGCCGATAAAGTAGCTAATATAGGCAACGATGTAGTCGGAGATATAACCGGAACGGTGGCAGGAGCACTTGGTATTGCTCTTGCTTCTCAAATTTATGCTTACCGGCACGATTGGGATCAGTTTGTTCTTAATATTTTATTAACTGGTTTTATCGCTTCGATAACCGTCAGTAGTAAAGCAATTGGTAAAAAATATGCTATTGAACATGCCAATGAAGTTATTTTCTCGGTAGGACGCATAATGGCATGGTGGGAAGGCATAACCGGTATTAAAATCGGTAAAAAGAGCCGTTGTTCTAAGCAAAAATAGAGGTGGTAATTTTGAACGGTTTATTAGCCATGATAAAAACACCCCAGGACTTGCGACTGCTGGATAATAGCCAAATTAATGAGTTGGCTGGAGAAATACGTCAAAAAATAATTGAGACGGTATCAGAAACCGGTGGTCATTTAGCGCCTAATTTGGGTGTAGTTGAATTAACACTGGCATTGCACCGGGTTTTTAATTTACCTCAAGACAAAATAATTTGGGATGTAGGACACCAGTGTTATGTACATAAACTGTTAACCGGTCGCAAGGAAAGGTTTTCCACTCTGCGCCAGTATGGTGGTATCAGCGGCTTCCCCAGGCTTATTGAGAGTGCCTATGACAGTTTTGGCACAGGCCACAGCAGCACCTCAATTTCTGCCGCCTTGGGCTTTGCGATAGCACGTGATTATCTAAAGGAAAAACATTCAGTGGCTGCCGTAATCGGAGACGGTGCCATGACCGGAGGACTGGCCTTTGAGGCATTAAACCATGCCGGGCATCTTAAGAAGGATCTTATAGTCGTATTAAATGACAATGAAATGTCAATAGCTCCTAACGTAGGTGCTATGTCCGGTTATTTAAGCCGGATTCGCACTGATCCTATGTATTCCAGAAGCAAGGATGAAGTTGAACAGCTGCTGTTAAAAATCCCTAATATTGGTCCCAAGGTTTTAAAAGTCATAGACAGATTAAAGGACAGCTTTAAATACCTGGTAGTACCGGGCATGCTTTTCGAAGAACTGGGTTTTACTTATTTGGGACCGGTGGACGGGCATAATTACCAGGCTACTGTTAATCTTTTAAAGCAGGCTAAAACCTGTAAAGGACCTGTATTGGTACATGTTCAAACTCAGAAGGGCAAGGGTTACTTGCCGGCAGAAAGCAACGCTGATAAGTTTCATGGGGTGGGGCCTTTTAAGATAGAAACAGGTGATGTGATCAACAGTACCGGGACTGTCACCTATACGGAAGTTTTCGGGGATATAATTGTCAAACTGGCGGAAACAGACAGGAGAATTCAGGCTATAACTGCCGCCATGCCGGATGGCACAGGATTGAGAAAATTTGCCAATATTTATCCGGATCGTTTTTTTGATGTCGGAATAGCTGAAGGTCATGCTGTTACTCTGGCTGCTGGTATGGCATGCGCAGGCTTAAAACCTGTGGTGGCCATTTACTCTACTTTTTTACAGCGGGCTTATGATCAGGTGATTCATGACGTATGTTTACAAAATTTACCTGTCCTTTTTGCTGTTGACAGGGCCGGTATTGTTGGTGATGACGGGGCTACCCACCAGGGATTATTTGATTTGTCTTACCTGCGCCCGATACCTAACCTGGTAATTATGTCACCTAAAGATGAAAATGAGTTTCAACATATGTTGAATACTGCAGTAAAGTTTCAGGGCCCGTGTGCTCTTCGTTTTCCGCGCGGCATTGGTACCGGTTGCGTTCTGGATAAAGAAATGAAGGAATTGCCTATTGGACAGGCGGAAGTTGTTCGTAAAGGAAAAAATATAGCCATAATTGCCATAGGCAACATGGTCAAGGTAGCTGAAGACGCTGCAAGAATTTTAGCTCAACAGGGCGTTGACGCTGCCGTTGTTAACGCGCGTTTTATTAAGCCCTTAGACGAAAAATGCATTTTGGATTTGGCTGCCAATACGAATTTGTTGGTAACTGTGGAAGAAAATATGCTTAGCGGCGGGTTTGGCAGTTCTGTTTTGGAGTTGCTGACAGCAAGCGGTTTAAAGACAAGGACTCATTGCATAGGCATACCTGATAATTTTATCGAGCACGGTCATCCCAAGCTGCTCAGGGATATTTACGGTTTGACTGCCGAAGGGCTGGTCAAAGAAATAAATATGCTTTTAGGTTACAGAAGCAATACCTTGAAGCTGATAGCTGATTAGGAGGGACTGCTTTGCCTCGCAATAAAGAAAGACTGGATAACTTTCTGGTTAGGGAAGGTTTTTTTCCGAGTCGGGAGAAGGCCCGGTCAGCAATTATGGCCGGGCTGATTTATGTTAATGATCAGCGTATGGACAAAGCCGGCACGCAAGTTTCTTCCGGTGTTCAGGTGGAAGTGCGAGGTAATGCTTTAAAGTATGTAAGCAGAGGTGGCCTCAAACTGGAAAAAGCTATCACTGCTTTTTCAATAGATATGCGGGAAAGGATTGTGTTGGATGTAGGTGCTTCCACCGGAGGTTTTACTGACTGCGCGCTGCAGCACGGAGCTCGACTGGTATATGCTGTTGACGTTGGTTATGGGCAATTAGCCTGGAGTTTACGCACTGATCTAAGGGTTGTCTCACTGGAACGTACAAATATTAGATATTTGTCATCCGAAAAGTTTACTCATATCCCTGATTTTGTGACTATTGATGTTTCTTTTATTTCCCTGGCCAAGGTTTTAGCACAGGTGGATCATCTGACAGCAGTTGATGCTGAAGGCGTAGCTTTGATAAAACCTCAATTCGAGGCAGGACCGGAAAGAGTAGGTAAAAAAGGTGTTGTCCGGGAAGCTTCAGTGCATATAGATGTAATCTTTAATATTTTGTCTGTAGTTAATGAACTGAATTGGTCTGTCTTGGGCCTTGATTTTTCCCCGATAAGAGGACCGGAAGGAAATATTGAGTACCTACTATATTTCACGAAGAAAAATGTTTTGCCACCCGATATAGAACAGCTCGTACCTTATATAGTTGAACAAGCGCATAAATTTTTTGGTTAGAAGACAACTTGCACATTCATAGAGTTATCGTAGAAAGGGTCAGGGTCAGTAATTATACTATAACTGCCCGGGCCTTTTTGTTTTGATAGGAGGATTTTGTTTGAAAACCTTCGGTTTGGCTGTGAATCTAAGTAAAAAAAGCGTAATTTCACTGGTGCAGAAAACTATAAACTGGCTGGAATTGCGTGCCTGTAAAATATTAATAGATGCACAAGTTGCCCGTACACTGGGTAGGATGGATTTGGCTGTTGATTCCTCCGGCATAATAAAAAATGCGGACTGTCTGATAACGTTTGGTGGGGACGGTACTTTGCTGCAAACTACCAGGTTGGCGGCACCGCTGTCTATCCCGGTATTTGGGATTAATCTGGGACATTTGGGTTTTTTAACGGAAATAGACATACCCGATATTTCCAGCAGCCTGGAGAAGCTCCTGGCCGGCCAATACAATATAGAAGAACGGATGATGTTAGAGGCACGGGTTTTCAGAAACGGTCAATCAGTAGTTAGGGTATCAGGCCTTAATGACGCAGTAATTACCAAGGGTGCCTTTGCCCGTTTAATAATTCTCGAGACCTATGTCAATTCAGATTTTGTGGGAACCTTCCCTGCGGACGGGTTGATTGTAGCCACTCCCACCGGTTCTACAGCATATTCTCTTTCTGCCGGCGGCCCCTTGGTTACTCCTGATCTTGAGGTAATGCTGATTACCCCCATCTGCCCTCACACATTGACTGCTAGACCCATGGTCATATCGGCAAATAATTTGGTCAGAGTGCTTATACCCCATAAACCGGGAGAGGTTATGCTGACGGTGGATGGCCAGCATGGCTGCAAACTGCAGCCAAATGATGAAGTGTTAATTAGTAAGGCCAGCTTTAATGCAAAATTTATCAAGCTCAAGGATGTAAGTTTTTTTGATGTCCTGCGTGAAAAATTGAAAGAAGGCGAGCGTTCGGATGTTTAATAGCTGGAGGCGGGCAGTCAGCATCGCTCAAATATTTATAGGAGAAATCTTATTTGATGGGTCTGTAGCAATTGACGCTACTGTTGGTACCGGGGAAGACACGCTTTTTTTGGCAAGTTCGGTAGGGCCAAGTGGACAGATTTTTGCTTTCGACATTCAGGAACAGGCCATAGCTGCTGCCGAGCAAAAGATTAAACAGAGGCATTTAGATAAGCGCGTCAAGTTTTATCTGGCCAGTCACGAAGCTTTAGTGTCTCTGGTTAAAGTTAAGGTTAATGCTGTTATGTTTAATTTAGGCTACTTGCCTGGCGGGGATCACAGCATTATAACAAAAGCAGAGTCAACCCTGGCAGCCTTGTGTCAGTCCATGGAACTTCTGTTGCCGGGTGGAAGGATCAGCATTGTGCTTTATACCGGCCACGAGGGCTCGCTGGAAGAGTGCACAGCCGTTGAAAAATATGTATCAAAATTGGATAATAAATTGTATAATGTCATCAAGCTTAATTTTTATAATCGGAAAAATCCCTCACCGTTCTTAATTCTTATTGAAAAGGAAGGTCCGAGAAGTGAAAAACAAGCGGCAGAAATTGATTCTGGATATAGTCAGCCAGCAGATTATTGAAACACAAGACGATCTGGTGTACGCCCTCCACGAAGCTAATGTCACGGTTACCCAGGCTACTATATCCAGGGATATCAAAGAACTGGGACTGATTAAAATGCCAGGCGAAAACGGTATTCAGAGATATGCTGCTCCCGCCGTGGAAGCCTCAAATGTGCGAAATAATGAGAGGTTAAAAAGACTGTTGCGGGACTCTGTGATATCTATCGATTTCAGTGAAAATTTGGTTATTATAAAAACTCTTCCAGGTGAAGCACAGGGTGTAGCATCAGCTGTTGACAACGCCGGTTTTCCTGAAATAATCGGTACAGTAGGCGGTGATGATACCATTTTAATAGTAGTAAAACCTAAAAATGCTGTATTGGATATTATTAACAGGCTAAAGGATATAACCAGGTGGTGATTATATGTTAATTACCTTAACCGTACAAAATTTTGGGATTATAGAAAATCTGTTGATGGAATTCGACCGAGGGCTGAATGTATTGACAGGGGAAACAGGAGCCGGTAAATCAATTGTCCTGGATGCCTTATCAGCGGCGCTGGGAGGTAGATGTTCTCCGGAAGCCATTCGTTACGAGCAAAAAAAGGCCCTGGTGGAAACTCAATTTTACATTGATAATATACCCAGAATAAATAACTTGTTGATTGAAGCAGGGTTAGAACCGGAAGAAGACGGTACATTAATTATGACCCGTGAAATTAACCGGAGCGGCAAGAACCTCTGCCGTATTAACGGGCGTAGCGTTGTTCTTTCTATTTACAGGGAAATAGGCAAATACCTGATTGATATGCATGGGCAGCACCAACAGCAGTCCTTATTGGATATAGACAAGCAGAGGGAACTGCTGGATGCTTTTGGCGGGAAAGAGCACCTGGACCTGCTGACTGCAACCGGGGAAGCTTATCGCAGTTGGCAGATGGTTTACAAAGAATGCAAAGAATTAACCTTTGATGAACAAGAAAAACAAAAAAAAACAGATATGCTGCTGTATCAAATAGAGGAAATAAATAAAGCTCAGTTAAAGCCGGGGGAAGATGTGGAACTGGCAGCAGAGTTTAATATCCTTTTGAATGCTGAAAAAATTATCAGGTTAATAAACGAAAGTTACAATTATTTATATGAGGGAAGTTCCGGCACGAGAGCTGTAACCGAACAACTCAGCAAAACAGTTAGTAATTTGGAAACCTTACAGGAATATGGAGCAGCTTTTATAGACATGAAAACTGCTATGGAAAGTATGCTCTATCAAATTGAAGATATGGCCCGTGATTTAGCAAATTATAGGCATAATATAGAGTTTAATCCCCAGCGCTTGCAAGCCGTTGAGGAAAGGCTGGATTTAATTAACAGATTAAAATATAAATATGGTGATTCAGTTGATGAAATATTGAAGTTCCAGGAAAAAGCCGAACAAGAATTAGATACTATTGCACATAGCCATGAAAAAATAGACGAGCTTATTAAGTTAAATTCAGAATCAGAACGCGAATATCTTACTCTTGCTGTTCAGTTGTCTGAATCACGTCAAAAGATAGCTCGCAAGTTTCAAACTGCTGTTTCCCAAGAACTGCATGCTTTAGAGATGCCGGCGGCCATAATAGAGGTTGAAATAACCCGTGTCTCGCAGGGTTTCAACGGCCATGACAAAATTGAATTTTTGTTTACAGCTAATCCAGGTGAACCGCTGCGTCAGCTGGCAAAAATAGCTTCAGGTGGCGAGCTTTCGCGGGTTATGCTGGCCTTAAAATCAATTTTTGCCGAGATGGATGAAATTCCGACTATGATTTTTGATGAAGTAGACAGCGGTATAGGGGGACGAGCATTGCAAGCGGTAGCTGAAAAATTGGACTATCTCAGCCAACAGAGGCAGGTTATATGCGTTTCACATGCTGTTCCAATAGCCTGTTTGGCTGCCAAACATTTTCAAGTGGTTAAACAATTTACGCATAATATGACTGTAACGGATATCCGGGAACTAAATATGACAGAAAGAGTCGAGGAACTAAGCCGCATGTTGGGTGGTAAAAATGTAACGTCTATAACCAGAGACCATGCCAAACAATTGTTAAACAGGTCATTAAATAAAAAATAATATTATAAAATTTTCTTATAATTAAAAGACGAGTTTAGTTCGTCTTTTTTTGTGTTTAGAACAAAAAAGCAACAAAAGCATTGGAGGTAAGTAAAACTAAAGCCTCGGCAATTATCGACAATAATGGTCGGAATATTTGAATTTATCTTTGGTTAACTTAAATTTACGTGGTCACGCATTGTTTTTTGAAAAAATTCTTAAAAAACAGACACACAAAATTAAATATTGATAATATCACGAGGAGGGATACCGTGCGGAAAATGACCCGGCAAAAAGTAACCGGTCTTTTTTTAGTCTTAGTGACAATTTTATGTATTGGCACTATGGCACAAAAAGTTTCAAGCATACCTTCCCGCCAGATGATCGCTAAAGGTGAACCGTTAAAGTTGGATTTATTATTTCCCAAAAATGTGCTTAATAATTTAGAAATTGATGTTCAATCTAAAGATTCAGGAAAAATTAATTATAAAGGCAAAACACTTGCTGACAGTTCATTATTGCTTAAAAAAACATCCTCAGAAACATCTCTGGCCCTGTCTGCCTCAGAAGAGTTTTTCTTGAATTTTAAATTATTTGGCATGATTCCTCTTCGCCAGATGGTAGTTAATGTAGTTGCACCGGTTCAGGTAATACCGGGAGGGCATTCTATTGGTGTTTTAGTACACTCGCAAGGTGTGATTGTAGTAGGAAAGTCTTCTGTGACGGATAAGGAAGGCCATACAAAAAATCCGGCCGAAGATGCCGGGATAGAGGTAGGAGACGTTATTCTCAAAGTAAATAATAACGTCATAAAAACTGATTTTCAAATGCGTGAAGAGATTGAAAAAGCCGGTCAGGCCGGTAAAAAAGCTGTTTTGGAAGTTAAGAGAGACGGCCATATTTTTAAAACTACAGTTAGCCCGGCATACTGCCATGAGACACGTCATTACAGAATTGGATTATTTATACGGGACAGTGTAGCAGGTGTCGGTACTCTGACTTTTTATGAACCCCAAAGTATGAGATACGGTGCACTGGGACATGTAATTACGGATATAGATACCTCACAAAAAATTGACCTGGCAGACGGAAAAATTGTATCAGCCATGATAGAAAACATTAGGCCAGGTAAAAAGGGGCAACCCGGAGAAAAAATTGGAGTTTTTAAAGGAGATAGCGATTTATTGGGGAGTATAATGAAAAATACTCAATTTGGAATTAGCGGAAAATTGAAAAATGATATAACTAACCCAATTTATTCTAAGCCCCTGCCGGCAGCTATGTCTAATCAGGTAAAGGAAGGACCGGCAAAAATTTTAACCGTACTGGAAAACAACAAGATAGAAAGTTTTGATATTAATATCGAAGAAGTTGCTCCACAGGCCAGGCCTGACGGTAAGGGACTGGTTGTCAGAATTACAGATAAAAAGCTTTTAGAAAAAACAGGAGGTATTATTCAAGGGATGAGTGGCAGCCCGATAATTCAAAATAATAAATTTGTTGGTGCGATAACCCATGTCTTTGTAAATCCGAAGATACCCACTGGCAACTGGTTGCAGATACTTCTAATTCCCCGGCTATTATCTCCCCAAAAACAACTTGCATCGAGTCATCTAAAGTGCATCTTAAGTATTCCGGAATATCTATACCGGTTTCAGCTCTTAAATAAATATGGGGATTACCATTCTCAATTATGACATAGTTAATAAGCGTAAGTAATATTGCTCGTTTCTTTTGATTAAATTCTTTATTAGTATTTTCCAAACCGTCTTTTAAAGATTTTAAAGTGTTTAATGTAGCCTCTATATTTTGAAACTCGTGCATCTTGATTTCTAGTTCAAGCTGTTTATTTTGTAATATTTGCTTTCTTTCTTCGATTATTTTTTTATATCTTTTTACTTCCTCCTGATATAGTTCGGGTTCCCATCTGCCTTCGTCATATTCTTTCTGGGCTTTGTTTAATCGAGCGTTCCAATCAATTATTTCTGCTTTAATTGCATCAATACTATTATCAACAAAGTCATAGTCATTTTTAATTTTCTTTAGTGCTATTTTCTTAACAGTATCAGTGTTATCGCTAATAAAATCTAATCTTCCAAATAATTCATTTATAACAGCTAATTCAACTTCGTTCTTTCTTATAGAGCGACAGGGAGAAGTGCATGAATTGTTGGGACATTTGTAATATTTGTACGTCTCACCCGAACTTTTAGACTTCTTTCCCGTATCTTTGGCAATCATCGTTGCACCGCAACAGCTGCACTTTAATAAACCGGATAGGAGCCAGGATGTAGACATGGATCTTGGGGGTATTTTTTGGTTTGTCTTGGATTCCATCTTATCTATTATTCGGTACCATAAGTCCAAGGGAATTATTTCCCTTAACAAAGGTGTTTTTTGCAGTACAATATTTCTTGGCTTAACTTTTGATACTCGACGTTTTCCGTCCGCATCTACATATCGGTTTAATACATTATTGGGCAGGTGCCCAGTTAGTATTGGATTTCTAAGCAAGCTTAGAACATTGTTTTTATCCCATTTGGAAAACTCAGAGCCATTTCTTGTTTTGTGACCGGTCCTAAATTGTATTCCTGCCTTATTTAGTTCATTTGAAATAACTACAGAGCCTTTGTTTTCAACAAGATATTTATAAATAATCTGAAGCCATATCCTTATTTCATCATCAACCTCAATGATTTTTTTGTTATCTTTATCCCATCTAAAACCGTATGGTAAATCACCTCCGGAAAATTGTCCGGCAGCCTTTTGC
Organism: Desulfofarcimen acetoxidans DSM 771; assembly: GCF_000024205.1. Lineage (NCBI taxonomy): Bacteria > Bacillati > Bacillota > Clostridia > Eubacteriales > Peptococcaceae > Desulfofarcimen > Desulfofarcimen acetoxidans. The sequence continues at coordinate 2,729,579 of NC_013216.1, read as the reverse complement.
CCCTTTTTTGTTGCTTTAATACGAGTTCTGGTGTTTTCAACTTCCAGTTCAGCAAATGAAGCCAATAGTTGACGAAAAAATTTATCCTGGGGTGAGGCCTGATTCAATTTTTTACTATTATCAGCTTCCCATATCGGTACGGAAATTAAATCTAATTGATTGCAAATAAATTCACATTGTAAATTATTACGAGCTATTCTATCCTGTTTAAATACTACTATCGTATTGAATAATCCTTTTCGAGCATTTACCAACATACGTGCTAATTCGTATCGTTCATGTATTTCAGTCTTATCCGCCGAAATACCTTCATCAGAATAAACTTCAATTATTTTTGAGTTGGGAAATTTATTTCTGATAAAATCTTCACAAGAATATAGCTGACCTTGCAAGCCCTGTTGACTTTTAGCCTGTTCATCAGAAGAAACACGAAGATAAATAGCTATTAAATAATCATCACTGAGTGGAACACTAGGTTGTTGGGGGCTTGACAATATAATCGTTCTCCCTCCTTTATCTAAACTTAATAAATATTTTAGTATATTTCAGGGAAATATTCAATAAGGTGGTGAAAAGATTGTCTGTTATAGGTGAATTATCTAACTTTCAAAAAAAATATTTAATATATATGTCTGCTGCAATAGTAGCTGAACAATGGAAGCACGAAAGGAAAGAAATTATTAAGGAGAAACATAATTAACACTTTGAGGGTGAATATAATCCGGTAAAATCAATTCATGGGGCGGTAGTTGCGAGGGACCGGCTATTTCTATAAACGGAGAAATACCAGAGTATAAGACGTACCGAGAACCCAGGCAGAATGGAAAAATATTTCATAATACAAATAAAAGATGCCTAACACATATTTTAAAATAGTATGTGTTAAGCATTATGCTAAAAATGTTTACTAATAAAACCTTAAGTTGTTAAATTGAATAACTGTTTTTTAGGATATTTCTTTGTTATTCGTTCGCTTGAAGAGGATTACTTTCTAAGATTTTTTCCACTTCTTCATATCCTGGCGGAAATGCGAAGTTATAACGTGCAGGAAGAGCGAAAACATATCTGGTGTTACGACCAAGTTCTTTTGGCCCAATAGGTGCCGCACCAATATGAAATTTTTCCTGCTGAAGTGAGTCCCATTGATTGAGTGAAAATATCATGATGGGGATATCTTGTCGCCGGTTTTCAGAAGTCCATTGAGGGTGTCTGATGGAGATCATCGGACCAGTTTCAACAGTCTCACCATTTCCTATAGCAAGACCCTCCCATTTGTTGGTTACAATCGAATAACCATTCCAACTAACGGGCAATGAAAAGTTAAAGCCATATTGTGTATTTTTATACACAATTGAATTTGTTTGCTCGTAGGTACCGAGGGTTACAGCATTAATAACCCAACGATTTTCGATTTTTTCTACTACTAGAGTAATTGGCTGCTTTGCGGCAGTACCGCCGTTTACTTTCTCCACGCTGGTTATATCAATGATGTTACCTATAACTTTGTAAGTCTGTTCCGATAATTTCATAATGTTTAGAATTTCTATGCGATCCGGCCATGGACTTGAAAGCACTCTCCCCGGGGCATTCTCGGGTTTGCTTAGCCATTCTGCAAGAAGCGTAGGGGAAATAAAATCTCCGTAATTCTCTTGTATGCTCTTACTCACTATATTGGGGGGAGCTTGAAGCGAAACGGTTTGAAGTTTCCCGCCAAAATCCTCAACCAGACTTGCAATTGCCGTCTTGTCACTTCCATCGGTTAGTTGTTGTTCCTCCTGGTGTTGACCTTCTTTTTTAAGCTGAGCATCATTTATTTTATTTGTGCAACCAAACAATGAAATGCTCAATAATAAGATAAATACAATCAAAACTGTTTTTTTCATGATGTTTTCTTCTTAAACTCCTTTCAGCTAGTTTCTCTTCTATATATTTGTCGGTAAATAACAAAGAAAAGTTCCATTAATCTTTCATTTATTTTCTTTGTAAATTTTGGTCAAGGAAGATGACTGGCCTTATTCCATCTTTATATTTTTTATGATATTCTTTGGGATAACAAATTGGGGAGAGCCTGATGCACCCGGTGCGACCTCATACTTATCGAAGCAAATAACCAAATCGCCCTCATTATTTAAGTAGAAGTTTTGGTCAGGCTTAATTTTTAAAAACGGTTCCACATAATCGCCCTTTTCTACCCAGAACATATTCTCTCCCGCCGCATTCTGCCTTTTCATTTCAGAAAGGATATATTCGCTCAGGACATTTACATAATCGGCATTTTCTTTGAATAATGAGGGCAGGGTTATAAGCTCTCCTGTTTTTTTGTTGATCGTATAGAATTTATGTGTTGTCGATGATGAGCCGACGATATTAAGCAGATACACATCAATCGCCAGGGTGTCATCGTTATCGGTTAAAACCTGATAGTTGTATTCAACGCCCATATGCGCCTCGGGCGCCTGTTCTTTTATTTCTTTATAATCCTTTTCAAAGGCTGAAATAACAAGGTTCGCGCTTTCCTTAAAGTCGCGGTTTATCTTGTCCTGCAGCTCTTTGTCCAGCAAGCCCTCTATTTTCGGTGTAACAATATTAGCCGAAAAATGTCCATCATTGACCTGATACCTTCCAAACGTTAATATTTTAACCATAGACTCCATTCCGCTGATATTGGCTATGTCTTGCGCAAAAGCGGGGACACCGTTAAGCGCTCCGACAAATATACTAAAAATAACTGCTGCTGTAGCTGCGACATTCACGATTTTTTTCATAATACTTCTTCTTTTCATAATTCTATAAACCCTTTCTTTTAATTGTTCTCGCGCCTTTACATTTTCATATTCTGTTTTTAATTCCTCTAACTGACGAATACTCATAAATCCACCTCATCCATTTCCAATTTGAGAATTTTAAGGGCTTTGTACAGCCTGGTTTTGACAGTGTTTAGATTTTCATCAAGCATCGTTGCAATTTCATTCAGGGAAAACTCCTCAAAATAACGAAGTATGATAATACTCCGGTATTTTAAAGGCAGCCTTTCTATGGTTTCTTTTAAATCAATATCCTCATATGTATCAACTGTATTGTCAAAACCATTCAAATCATCAATTTCCATATAAACGTTTTTCTTGTTCTGATTTAAATATGTGATTGATGTGTTGATTATAATCCTGTAAAACCAACTTTTCATAAATTCAGGGTTTTTCAGCCTATCCAATGCGGATAATGCTTTAATAACACTTTGGCTGACAACATCTTCCGCATACTGTTGATTTTTTACATAAGAATATGCAAAACGATATGCACTATCAATATTTTGGGTAATAAACTTTTCAAACAGCTGTTTGTTTTTTTGCACCTAATTACCTCCTTTCACTTAATTAGACCCTCAAGAGATAAAAAAAGTTTTAACCTGTTTAGAGCTTTTTGAGTAAGCATATTGGTTTTTAACCGTTAATGGTTTAGTTATATTTATTTAAAATATTAGTAATTGTCGAAAATATATACTTTTTCCATCTAGTATGGTAATATTATATCAAAAGTGAGAATTTATTAAATATATTAGATGATGGAGAATGTTGCCTTTATGATAGAACAGATTGATAAATGGGTTAAAACTAATTATTCAGACAAAGAAATTGAAAAAATCCGTAATATAAATGATTATAAAGTGTCATCTTATCATGAGTTTAATGAATTGTGTATTAGTCTGGACTCATTAGAGAAAAAGTACCAAAAGAAAGTGGATGATCTTAATATTATAATTAAATATATATTTGAAAAAATAGAATTATTAAAATGGGAAGGAGAGATTTTTAAAGATGAAATAATTTTATATAAAGAAAGGCTAAAAAATATTTTAGAAAAACAACTTCAACTAGAAAAACAACTTAGTGAAGTAAATAATAAGAAAAATGGTTACAAAAAAATAATTGAACGACTAAAAGAGAATCAATAATTGTTCTAAGAAAAGATTTTTTTGAAATGCAAAAAAACACTTCTTGACCATTATTACGTTTTTTTAAGGCAAATCTATTGCTATAGCTCGTTTTATATAAAATATTAGCAATCAACTATAAGTTTGAGTTGCTTTTTATTATTGAGCAAGTTTGACTGTCTTAGAATATGGATTTATTTAAAAAAATTGTGGAGTAAATGAATGAAAAAAAGAATATTTATATATTGCATAGTGTTAGTGGTACTTTCACTTGTATTATTTAGCACATATAAGTTAATGAATTCGAGAACATATCAGTTATTTGGAGGATTAACCAGTCATGTGGAAACGAATAAAAAAGTAGTGTCATTAACATTTGACGATGGTCCATCAAAAAATGTAGAGAAGATACTACCTCTTTTAGATAAATATAAAGCAAAGGCTACATTCTTTTTAATTGGTAATGAGTTGGAGAAAAACTTTGAGCAAGGACAAAAAATAGCGGAAGCAGGTCATCAAATAGGTAATCACACTTATTCCCATAAGCGAATGATTTTTAAAAGCCCTTCTTTCATAAAGCAGGAAATAGAAAAAACTAACCGGTTAATTCGTAAAACAGGTTTTAATGGAGAAATTGATTTTCGACCACCAAACAGCAAAAAACTCATTGGATTACCTTACTATTTAAAAACACATAATATGCAAACTATTACATGGGATCTTGAACCAGATACCTATTATACCTCTGTCTCTGACAAAGTGGATTATGTAAAGAAAAATGTAAGACCTGGCTCTATCATTTTGTTGCATGCAATGTATGATGATACTGAAAACGAACTTAAAGTAACTGAAGGGATATTAGAGTATTTATCTAAAGAAGGTTATAAATTTGTAACAGTAAATGATTTACAGAAGTTTGATAATTTTTAGAAATAATCAATAGCTTAACGTTAGAAGGGAAGGGCTAAATACTCTTCCCTTTTGATATTTACTGTACAAACCTTACCAGGTATTGCTTTCCGTGTCATTAGTGCGAGGGTTAGCTAAGCTAAATGTTGTGGAATAATAATTTAGATATAATATGTTATTTTGAATTAAAACCTACGTTTAGTAAGTTTCATTAAGAGGTGATGTTTATAATGGCTGGCTATATTGCTCTATTACGTGGAATTAATGTGGGTAAAAAGAATAGGATTAAGATGGTTGATCTGAAACAATTATTTGTAAATATGGGATTTGGTGAGGTGCAAACATATATACAAAGTGGTAATGTCCTATTCAAATCAAATGAAGATGAAGAACCATTGCGCAAGAAAATTGAGCTTGGGTTTGAAACGGCTTTTGGAATTGAGGTCTCAGTTGTATTAAGAACCGCAGAAGAGTTAGAATGGATAATCCAGGATTGCCCCTACACGAAAGAAGTAGTAGCTGAAGCAGATTTGTCTTCAGAAGGAGAGAGTCTATATGTTGTACTATTGATCCATGCCCCTTCACAAGAAAAGATAGAACTTTTAGATACATATACAACTGAAAGTGATGAGTATCGAATTGAAGGAAGAAATGTTTATCTTTTATTTCGTCATGGTATTCGGAACTCCAGACTTGCTGATAATCTTGCTAAACTGGGTGTTCCGGCCACTGTGCGCAACTGGAAAACAATAAATAAGCTCGGCATGTTAGCAAAAGATATTTAAGCATATATGCTAAGAAACGAAGAAGCCGTAAGGCTTCTTTTTTGTACTTTTGTACTCTGTAAAATTATGACTGTTATGGATCTGTGGATAAGCCATTGTATAATGCGGTACAAATGTATATTGCATAATCAATGTTAGTATTGCATAATTTCCGACGAGCACCTTTTTCTAAGAATTGTTGCTTGGATGTGAATGATTTTAGGTTTATTTATGAAGAAGTCTATTTTTCTTAAAAGGTTTTGTCTGAATATTTGTTGAATATTATTATTATTCGCAAGACTATATAAACAGTAGTTTTCAAGGTACAACATTGACGTATGACTGTTTTTTACAATGACTATGGAGGAATAGAAATTGTACCCGAAAATCTTTCCTTTACAAATTACCAAACGTTTTTATATGTGTATGTTAACGTTAATTATCATTCCCATGGTTATCTTGACAATAACTACTCATGTTCAGTTTTTGAAAGATAGAGAGAGCAGACGGGATAAGGAATTGTATGCAGTTGCAATTGAGTTACAACGGCGATTGCCGGGTTCTTTTATTGAAATATTAGAAAAGCAAGGCGCTTTAAACAAACCTGTAGAGAAACAGGTTAAGGTACTAAATACTGTTTTGCAGCCTATTGTGAATGATATTGCTTCCATTCACCCCGATATGGGTATTGGGTATTATTCTATTGAACTTGATTGTGTTTTGGCTATAGCTCCAAATTTTGAGCCTTCGATGTTGAAACCAGTATCACATAAATCACCTGTCTTTAATGTGTATAAATCGGGACAACCGGAATTAAATCATCTCGATACCATTGATACCATTATTGATTATAAGGGTAAACCTGCTCTTAGCCGAACTTATCCAATTTATTATAAAGATAAAATTATTGGACATGCCTGGGCTAACTTTGAAATGGAAGATGTGCATGCAGAGGCACGTAGTATGTCCAGGAAAATACTTATAACTGCATTAATAATGATAGGGGCAATTATATCTTTATCATGGTTGTTCTTTACGCAATTCAAGAAAAATATAAAAAATTTTGCTGATGCTGTAGTAGAGGATAATTATAGCTTATCGGAAAATATTCTTCCGGAGCTTAAACCCTTGCTAATAAAAATAAAAGAGCATAACGCGGAATTGAAAAGAGAAGTTGCTGAACGCAAGCAGGTGGAATTTAGACTAAAGTTAAAAGAAAAGAAATTTAGAAAAATCTTCTTATTGTCACCAATTGGAATTGAATTATATGATAAAAATGGTTTATTGATTGATACAAACAAATCTTGTCTAGACATGTTTGGTGTATCGAATGTTGATGATTTAAAAGGATTCAATCTCTTTGAAGATCCCAACCTCCCTGAAGAAGCAAAGAAGAAAATTATTAACGGTGAACAAACCAGGTATGAGGTTAGATTTAATTTTGATATTGTTAGAGAAAAAAAAATTTATGAGACGACAAAATCAGGCTTCATTTATATTGATGTTCTTATCTCTCCGTTTGGGAAAGAAGGCGATATTTATCAAGGATATTTAGTTCAGGTTCAGGAAATTACCGAGAGAAAACTTGCTGAAAAGGAAATGGCCCGACTTAGTCAACTAAACCTGATTGGTGAAATGGCCGCTGGGATAGCCCATGAAATTAGAAACCCGATGACTACAGTACGTGGCTTTTTACAAATGCTTGGCGGTAAAAATGGGCAGGAGCGTTACCAAGAGTACTTTAATCTAATGATTGAAGAACTAGATAGAGCTAACTCAATAATTTCTGAATACCTTTCGCTGGCTAAGAATAAGGCATTAGAGTTGAAAATTAGTAATCTAAAACCAGTAATAGAAACAGTATTTCCTTTAATCCAGGCTGATGCAATGATGAATGACAAAAATATTTATATGGAACTGCAGGATGTTCCCGATTTGCTGATGGACGAAAAAGAAATTCGCCAATTATTACTTAATATTGTTCATAATGGATTGCAGGCGATGACTGCCAGGAAAATCTTAACGATTAGATTGTGTCGGGACGGTAATGAAGTGGTTTTAGCGGTTCATGATGAGGGTAAAGGAATTAATCCTGAAATATTAGACAAAATAGGTACTCCCTTTTTCACTACCAAAGATACTGGGACAGGTTTAGGTTTAGCAACATGCTATAGCATTGCAACTCGGCATAATGCTAAGATAAACATAGAAACTAATTCTGAGGGAACTACTTTTTTTGTTAGGTTTAAAATTAATTAGTTATATAACAACGCTAACATGAGGGGTACATTTATCGTGTAACCCTTTTTGTTGTTCAACACTTATGTGAGAGGGGAATAATGGTGATTGCATTTCCCAACGTAAAATATCAAGTAATCTACGCCGATCCTCCTCGGAGTTACAACGACAGAATGAACGGCTACAATGCTGGAGCCGCTACTCACTATGAAACGCAATCACTGGATTGGATTAAGTCTTTATTCTTTAAAGACCTGGTCGCCAAGGATTGTGTTCTTTTTATGTGGGCCGTTAATCCCTTATTGACTGATGTGGCTGAATACAAGATGCAAAGTAGCTTAAAATATTTCTCTGATATCAGTCCAACCATAGGAGGTTATTTCAGCTTCAAAATAATTGAAATCAAATTGCTTACAATCTACTTTCTGTCCTTGGTGTAATTCATAAAACCTCCGATAGTTATTGTCAGATAACACCCAAACTATAACTGAATAAATATCTAATTGCTTAAAATTATTCATAATTGCTTTGATGAGGGAACTTCCAATACCCTTATTTTGATAACTTTCTAAAACATATATGGCATAAATCTCCCCCTTATAAATGGGATTTGATGTTCTTTCAAGACCTGCAGCCGCAAAACCGACTATATTATGGTTTTCGTCTTCAGCTATGTAGATAATAAAATGATGAAATGGAAATTCCATCCAACCCTTTTCTCGTTCTTCATAGGTTAAACTATCTAAGTAGTCATCAGGTATAATCCCACGATAAGTTGTTTTCCAAGTATCAACAGTAACTTTTGCTATAGCAGATACATCACTAATAGTGGCCTTCCTGATTAACATGGCAAACACTCTCCTTATTGAGAAATATACTAAATTATTAATGAATCAACAATAACGCTTCACAGTAACACGTGGGCGTTATTGTTTCACTTCTTAAAAACAGATCGATTCTTTAATGTCCCTAATACTTAAAGCTTCCGCAACTCTCAACAAATGCTCCGTATTAATAACTGACCTCCTGTTATCAGCAAATTCACTAATGGCAACAGGTCTAAGTCCCGTTAACTGCGCCAGTTTTTTTGTGTTATACCTCTTTCGAATAAAATTTGTTTTAATCTTACAGTAAATTTAAAAGCCATGATATTCCTCTATAGATATTAATGATTAACGTAATCATATTATATATAAAATTTTTTACGAATCAAGTAATTTCAATTTAAGGTTGACTATTTAAATATTTATTTAGAGAAAGGATCTATAGTTTTCTGGGGTAATGGTGTATGAAACTGATAATACGGTTTTTATTGTTATCAAAAAAATAGACATTGAACGTATTAAGCAAGTAAAGATACCCATTTATTTTCTACCGTGGGCTGGGAAATTATGTTGCGAACTTAAGGCAAAAGAATTTGATTGGACAAGTTTTTAGGGAGGTAAATCTGATGAGTAGAGTTATAGATTATCGCAAGATGCTGGACAGGTATCAAAAGGAACTTGATGATTTTCTAAATGAGATGGAAAAAGTGGCAGAGTTTAACAAAATAAGCTTAGAAGAAGAACTGGAATGTCTTGACCCAATAGAATTGCAATATTACGAAGGATTGGAAAAAAAATTGGCCAAGCTGCAGCAATGGATGCAGTAAATGAAAATACTTTTATAATTTTTTAAAACGTATTTTTGCAACTAACCAAAGGAGAAAAGGTATTCCAAATTCGATAGGTATTTTGAAATAGGGATTAATCTTATAGGCATAGTATACTTCTTCAGTGTAATTAGAATACATAAATGTAGAAAATGCTATAATTATTACACCCATTGGTGTAACTATGGCTTGATAGTATTTTATATTAAACCATTGTGCCAACCCCGAAGTTAAAGCATAAAAACATATAGATAACTTGCTAAATGCAAATGCAAACCAATTTAATGTTACCAAAATCGTTAATATACTTGATGATTCTTGCACTGTTTCAATAATAGGATAAATATAGCGTATAGTTGATTCTACACCCAAAGCACTGATAGTACGCAAAATACTTAAAACTAGAAATATATAGGCAAATATTATACCATATATAATAAATTTATCATATTGTTTGGAATGATTTGTCTGGAATAATATCATAGAAAAGATAAGTATCTCCCCGAAAGGAAAAGATACCCCTACTATTGCACCACGAATTAAGGGTTTGTAACCGTTTTCCATAAAAGGTACAATACGATTGATTTCTAATTGAGGCAAATTTAAAGTAGAAATTATCAAGAAAAATAGTATAGATAACGGAAGTATAATGATTATAACTCTTGTAAATACTTCGAGTCCACTTCTTATAGCATAGGCGATAATAATCATTATAATTGTATGTATTATCACAAGAGGCGTATGTGGTAAAATAAGTGCCTGAACAAAATCTCCTATATTTCGCAAAATAAGAGCAGATAGAAAAAAAGCAAACCAAAGAAAAATGCCACTAATCGCTTTTCCAATTGGGTAACCAAGTATATTGACGCTATATTGGATTAAGGATTGGTTGGGAAATAATCTTTGTAGAGATATTAATAGTTTGGCAAGTACGATTGATAAAATCATGCTTATCAATAAAGACAGCCATGCATCTTGTCTAGCTTCTTTTACCAAGGCAGGCGTTATTTGCATTATTGCCGTACCAATTAAAAAACTTATTATAAGAAACATTAAATCCTTATTTGAGATTGACTGCTGGCTCATAATTTTTCCTTCGATTTAGTGTTATATGTAGAATAATGTCCTAAATTGACCTATTGTATGTATAGTCCCATATTTTATGTCATGTCTTTTATGTGTCCGGTGCACAATTTTATCTAACAATACTGCATAAATTAAATAATGGGAGGATTGATGTCTTTCTCTCAAAGATCTTCAGCCCTAAAGAAATGCGGTTGGATTGTCCAAAGTTGTAATAGAATTAACATCACAGCAGGCCTGGGATTTGCTGTACGAGAGTTTCCGTTAGATTCCTGATTTACTGATTAATTATTGGATAACAAATCTCAGCAGTTTCTCAGACTTTTCTCAAGGTTTTTTAAGCTGAACTTGTTATAATAAACTAAATAATAAACGGTTATATTTTCCACATGGACTTTGGTTTAATTCAGCTGTAATAAATGTAACATAGGGAGGAGGAGTAAATTGTTTTCATTTTTTAATGGTGGATCAAAGACCTCTATATCTATCAATGAACTGGAAGCTAGGATGGATTTTAGCTATGCCATACAGGAATTTACTCTTGCACATTGTGAACTCATAGCCTTTAGCGTATCTCTTAAAGTACAGGAATTTTCTCAAATGGCTGCCGACTTGGCTGCAGCAACTCAACAAATTTCAGCTACAGCGGAAGAAACATCGGCAACTGTAGAGGAAATAAGTGCGAGCATGCAGTTCTTAAAATCCAAGGAAATGGATAACTTTAATAGGGTTGCGGAACTTAATGAAATGTCAAAGGAAGTTGTGGTGATGTTGGATGGAATGGTTAGTAATGCCACAGAACTGCTATTGCAGATTAAAGACGTTGATAATATTAGCCAGAATGTATCGGAGATAGCTGATCAGACTAATCTTTTATCTTTAAATGCAGCTATTGAGGCTGCACGTGCCGGGGAGCATGGCAGAGGTTTTTCAGTAGTGGCAGAAGAAGTACGAAAACTATCTGATCAAACAAAGACTGCGGTTAAGGAAGTTAAAACCATATCCAACCAAATGAATAATAAAGCACAGCATACTGATGAAAATGTATCTGGTGTAAAAAGTGCATTTGATAAATATATATCTGAGACAGAGATCGTATCGGAAATGATGCGGTCAAATGTAAGAAAGGTTGAGGAGACTGCTGAAGCATCTGAGAATATTGCTCAGGCAGCTCAACAGCAAGCTGTTGCCATGGAAACACAGGCTAGAATTACCAATAATCTAGCGCAAGCCACTGATTTTGGGGAGATGCTTAAAAGAGATACAGACAATTTAATAGAAGTTATAAAACCCTATGTTCGAGGAACAGAAAAGGAGCATAATCTCAGTGTCCTGGGTGCTAGGCTAAAAGAACATGCTGCATTTTTAAGAGAAACAATGGAGGTTGCAGGTAAAGGTGCTGTTTTGGCAAGTCACCAAGAATGTACCTTTGGCAAATGGTATAAAAAGGAGTTTGATAAATATAATAATATTGTTGAATACGTGGCAATTGATGAACCACACAGGCGATTTCATGAGGCTGCTAATGCGCTCGCTTTAGATGGTTCCTTGTCCAATGTTAATAAAGTTATTGATGCATCAATAGACATTTTAAGGGGCTTTCTAAAATTATCAGAAGTCATGCGGTAGGAAATCATCACAAACGTGGAATCAGGATAAATTAAACCAGGTGTTAGTAAATCGTTATGAGAGGAGTAGCATGCAAGAAGCATTTGCATCACTAATCATGGAAGCCTGTGCATAGTTTGCGGATTTGATTTTGAAGCTTGTATATGGACCAATTGGAAAGAACAAGATTTTTATGTACGCCTCTTGTGCCTTTGTCCGGTAAACAACAAGAATACGCGGATTAGCTATTTCAATGAATGTGGACAATTAGAGATGTTAAGATGCAATGAGGAATATTTAACCCACTTATCCGATTTTATATAGGGTATGATAAGACATACAGGCTGAACTTGAATCGCTGTTAGCCGAGAAAAAGAGGAACAAGGCAAATACGAAGAACTTTACAAGACAGCCAATGACCGCACAATGTAAAACACCTCTATGTAGCATTATTCTCCTGTAAAAATCCATTCAAAACATCATAAACCATTCCTCTACATCGAACCACTCTGCTAAAGTCCCACCGAGTGAAAAACTCTCAGATGGCAAAGAATTAATTTCAACAAGAAAATCACCATCTATTACACTGGTGCATAGCTGCAATGCAAAATATGCATTGGCATTATATATCTAATCATGCTAGTATGTAAATATAAAAGATGAGCATATCAAAAGTAAATTTAACTTCCTATTCTTCCGGATCCGGGTGAGCCTGTAAAATAGATCCGGAGGAATCTCACTCAAATACTGCGTTGTCTGCCGCCAGTCAAAAACCTGAACATCCTGGTAGGCCATAACGATGCCGTTGCCAACGCAGTTAGTGATATTTATGCAATGGTCGGAAAATCGGTTATAGCTTTAAGCATAATATGCTTCCCTAATCAAAGACTGCCCCTTTCTATCATAGAAACCATTCAATAACTTTCTATTTTCCCAAATATGGCATCGCAGTAACTTATTTTATAGAAAATTAAATTTAATCAGGTGGAAAAGAAAAATAAATTAGTCACAGTAAAGGTTAATTGATTAAGCTTAATGATTAAATTTAATAATTTGTAAAAAATGGACTGAACATTTATACAAATGATTTGGATGAAACAAAGGTTTATACTTTGTGAGCACAATGGCCAACCGGATCTCGTAAAATGCAAGCTTACCAGGACTACTTAGCGGTTGAAGCCAAATAATTATAAAAGGAGAAATTCTAATGTTAAAAGTAGGAATTATTCGTTGTCAGCAAACTGAGGACATGTGTCCTGGAAACACTGATTTTAAGGTTGCAAAAGAAGGAAAATTTGCCTTTGAGGAGATGGGTCCCGTAGAAATTGTGGGGTTTGTCTCTTGTGGAGGGTGTTCTGGAAAAAAAGCAGTAACAAGAGCAAAACTGATGGTGGAAAGGGGAGCAGAAGCAATTGCTTTTGCTTCGTGTATTACAAAGGGGAACCCAATCGGCTTTTCTTGCCCACACTATTCAAGTATAAAAGAAGCAGTGATTAAAAAGGTTGGAATAGATATTAAAATAATTGAATGGACACATTAACTGGAAACTATCCAATATGCCTAGCCCGCCCAATATGGTGGTGGGGGACACGCTACTTGGCAAGAGGTTACAGTAAAGTTTTTAAAAATATTATTGTGAAAGTTGTTGCCTGAATATGTTTTTAATTAAAGAGTCACTTTAAATGTTTAACAGTTTGGTCTCTTCTATCTCTAAAACGATGATATAGTTATAGATGAGCAAAAATACCACCATATTTATCCATACAATAAAACGCACGCATTTTTACGAAAACTTTAAGCAATTTAAGACGACAGACAATGACACATTATTCTTATAATGAATAAATCCAAGCAATGCGCTCTCTTTCAGTTATATTGCGGGTATGCTGAATACCCATACCAAATGGCCGGTAGGGTACCAGTCCTAATTACACAGAAAAAGAACTCATTAGCTAACATTGTGAGTTCTTTTTTGCTAGAAAACTTACTAAGTTATACGAAGGGAAGATGTCTTGCAAAATTATCTCCCTGACCGGTTGGTCAGAGGCAGGGGAATTCTGTATAAAAGAAATAAAAAAACCGAACGTTTTATCAATATTCGGCTTCGTATTTTTTAGTAATAGTGTAATTAAAATTTTAAATCGTTTAGTGCAAATATACGAGCCATAAAAAGTCTTGTACAGCTTTAGCGGTATTTATCCTACCATGTTTTTGTATATAATGAAAGACATAGTCTCCATTTGAGTGAAAGCTATGTCCTTTTTGGAATAATAGTGCAAAAAAGATTTACGTGGCAGGGGGTATAGTTATATCTATAAAATTGAAATTTAGCAACACGCAGAGTATGCTTGTTTTTTAAGATTTGAATATTGAATTTTGGCACCATTCAAATAATGCACTAAAATACTCGTCAAAATTATACTCCTTTTGATTTTTCAATTCCATAGCTTTAAGCAGAACTTTTTTATCTTCCTCTGGTAATTGAGAAAGCAGCTCTCGTTTTGTCAGTATGAAATTTCCTGTATTCTGATAGTGAATGTTCTGCAAAATAAAAAAGACGGATTTATATGTACTGGGAAGCTTCGTTATATTTTTTTCTCTTGAATCATGAATATATCGGTGACATAATTCGTGATACATATTATTAAGACTCATTTTTATATAGATTCTTTCATCTTCTGCCGTAAATGTGGGAACAAACTCTGACAATCTCCCATAATAATCCTTTGTGGTATAAATAAGATGGCATATTTCACATGGGTTCCAATTTTTGATATCCGATTCTCCGCATATGAAACCGCACGATTTATCGCTGTTTCCACATTCGGCAATTATTTCTCGATAAGTCTCCATATCATTAATTGATAATCTATCAAGAATAACCATTACGTCAATATCACTGTTTTCGTCAGCCTCTTCTCTAAAATAACTTCCCTGCAGCCCGACATATAATAACCTTGAACTGTAATTTTGCTTAAATAAGTCTATCAGTTGTTTTAAATAAGTATCTATTCTAAGCATTTCGGATCCCCTGCTTCTTCATTTCCCAAATATACTTTGTGCGGTTTTCCCTCATAAAGGTTCATAATCTGCCTACGTAGCTTTGAAGGATACAAAGGCTGAGTATTGAGCGTTTTTATATCTAACCAATCATAGCCAATTTGATTTGTGTCACCGTGTAAGGCTATGTTGGGAAGCTTGGCGATATATTCACACAAGAAAACTAAGTCCACCCGATGAAACTTCTCACCATGAACGCCTTCAACAGCAAAAACCAGTTCTTTCGGAGTAACATTGATTCCCAATTCTTCGGAAACCTCGCGACAAGCGGCATCAGGAAGTAGTTCCTCTGTTTCCTGCCCTCCGCCAGGCATGATATACCAAACTTCACAATTCTCCTGCAATTTTATTGCAAGCATCTTACCGTCTTTAATTATCAAAGCTTTTGCAGAATTTCTTATCAATCGACTCATAAGCCGCTCTCCCTATTATATAATAATCTCACTGGCAAATTTCTGTTTATCTGCATGATACAATAACTTCCAACACATTATACCATGTGCATCTAAATGAAAAAAGACATAGCTTCCCCTTGGCGGAAAACTATGTCTTTTTTGGTGTCGGAGGAGGGACTTGAACCCTCACCCTCTCGGATACGCCCCTCATGATCGCGTTAATTCGCGGTCAGGTTAAGTAATTCTATAATAACATATAATTTTTTCTAATAGGAGTGCAGTTAAATTTTGTTGAATTCCCATTAAAAACGCTTGACTTGTAGCTTACTCCAAGTATTATAATATCGGATATCGGGAGGTGAAACTGCATGACGATTTCAGAAGTAAGCGAAAAATTTGATATTCCACAGGATACACTCCGCTATTATGAACGCATCGGATTGATACCCCATGTGAATAGAAATAAAAATGGAATCAGGAATTATACGGAAGAAGACTGTAGTTGGGTAGGATTTATAAAGTGTATGCGGGGTGCAGGTCTTCCGATTGAAGTACTGATTGAGTATGTTGGGTTGTTTCAGCAAGGTGATGCAACCATTGAGGCAAGAAAAGAAATTTTAATCGAACAGCGTAAGCGGTTAATTGCTAAGATGGAAGATATGAAGAAAACGCTGGAACGCCTGGATTATAAAATTAAAGTATATGAACAGGTAGTAGTAAAAAAAGAAAGAGAGCTAAAAAGATCGGAGATTTAGTTTTATGGCTAAAAAGTATGGTGTTGTCTACCAACCCGAGTAAAGGTGGAAATTCCGAATTCACCGGTGTTTGCAATGCCAAAGATAACAGAGAAAACCCGAAATGAAACATGCCTGATGCCCAAAACTTATTTTTGAAAGGATGAGGTTCATGCCAAGTCAAGTTTATTTCGTCAATTTGCGATCCAGAACATATCAGGAAAATAAAATTAGTAAGATTAGAAACTTATTTGATCGCGCTGGTTTAAACAATCTTGTTCAAAAAGATGATCTTACAGCTATTAAACTTCATTTTGGTGAACGCGGCAACGATAGTTTTATAAACCCTGTATTTGTGCGGCAGGTGGTGGATAAAGTCAAAAGCAATGGTGCCAGGCCTTTCCTGACAGATACCAATACCCTCTATTCAGGAAGCCGCCATAATGCGGTGGATCATCTGCTAACAGCGATGGAGCATGGTTTTGATTATACTGTTACAGGTGCTCCACTGATAATTGCAGACGGATTACGTAGTGAAAATTTCATTGAAATTGAGATTAGTAAAAAACATTTTAGCAAAGTAAAACTGGCCAGAGATATCGTTAGCGCTAATAGTGTTATTGTGTTATCGCATTTTAAAGGGCATGAAATGGCTGGTTTTGGTGGCGCGATAAAGAATCTTGCCATGGGTGGGGCACCGGCAGCTGGAAAAAAGGAACAGCATGCCTCCAAGATGATAGTTAATCAAGACAAATGTATTGGCTGCGCGCAGTGTTCTACAGTTTGTCCTGAAAAGGCCAGCACTCTTAACGATAATAATAAGGCGGAAATTTCACCGGATAGTTGCATCGGTTGTGGTGAGTGTTTAACCACATGCCCTGAAAAAGCTATTGAAATGGATTGGGAAACCGAAATTCCAGCACTTCTGGAAAGAATGACTGAATACGCGTATGGGGTGGCAAAGACTCATGATAAACATATCGGCTACATCAATTTTCTTATAAATATTACCCCTGATTGTGATTGCGCGTCATGGAGTGATGCTCCCATTGTTCCCGATATAGGTTTTCTGGCATCAACAGACCCGGTTGCTATTGACCAGGCCAGTTATGATCTTGTGAATAAACAGATTAGTTTATCCACGTCTTTGCTTTTGTCTGACTGCGAGGCCGGTGCTGACAAATTTCATTGTTTGAGATCGCATATAGACGGAACAATCCAATTATCTTACGGAGAAGAAATCGGATTGGGCAGCCGTGACTATGAACTAATTCTCCTATAGTGAGAAGGGAAGGTGCCTCCTTACAGGGGCACCCTCTTTGATCTTGACCTTTATTATACGGTCTCATATACAATTTTTGATTCTATATGTTCATTCCACCGGATACTTCAATTCGTTGGACATTCATCATTTGGTCAAACTGTTCTTCGGTGGTGTCTGCAAAAGGAACATTCATGCCAATGCCTGCGTTGTTAATCAAATAATCAAAACAGTTAGTGTTAAAGGTTACTTTTAATACCTCGGCAATCTGCTCAAAGAAAGGGCCGAAAGACCGTACATCGCCTATATTTAATTGCAAAGCGGTTGCCTTGCCACCGGCTTTTTTGATTTCTTCTACTACCAGTGAAGCTTCTTCTTTTTTACTTTGGTAGGTGATAATTACATCCAAACCTTTTAGGGCAAGTTTAATTGCCATGTTTTTGCCCAATCCACGGCTCCCGCCAGATACTAAAGCTATTTTCTTCTTCATATTTTGTCATCTCCTTAAAGTATTAATTCATACCAGATGGAGAGACAAAAAAACGCACTCTCCGACCCAGTAGGTTAGATAGTGCGTTGGCTAACGTGAACGCTTACGTTATGGATAATTAATTTTGTCTATAACCAGTATATACTTTTTAAAGTTTTAAAACAATCATGGAATATTTGACTTAACATATTATGCTCTATATTTTGTATTGAAATTTTACGATGTAGGCTGACCAGGAGATACTTTATGTTGCTTTCTCGCGATCAGCATGTGAGAAGAACCTGATAAGTTCTTAGAATAGTATTGACAGTCCTAAAATGATATGATTTAACTTCGGTTTTTTGCTGTGTATTACATCAAGAATGTGATAAATAAAGTAAATACTATCTCGGCACTTAAATCAAAAGAGAAAGGGGACAAAGACTTTAACTTGAAATTTATTCCACTACTGCATATGCAATGTAAGCATGCTCCGTCGCACGGTAATAATCCGTACGTCCCTTAAAGTAGCGTTCTTCAATATCCAATGGGCTTAAATCCTCATGAACACGTAAGCCTAGATGGGTGAGATCTTCATCTAATGTTAATGGATCAAATCCAGTATTCATAAGAGATTCACCTTCAAAGCAATAGCAGCTTCGGACAGCTTTCGCCCTAGTATATATGATTTTACTGTCTGATTAGTAACTGCTCGGAAGATGTGATGGAAATGGGTGGGGGAAAAGTAATACCGGGATGCCAGTTCCTTCAAGCATAGCTTCGGGTGCAAATTTGACTCAATATATTGTATGACGTCATTGACTATTTCAATGTAATTCATAAACTTCCCCACCAGACATATGATCAGACTTTAATATTCTATAATTGTATATTACCAAAGGAAATCCTATCCGGCAATTGCCTGAGCCATGATTTATTTTCTTCGGTGGTCTCCCTGGAGGTGTAAAGGATAGATTGCACTGCTAGTTGCAGAAATTTTTCATCCTTATAATCGCAACCGCAGATTAGTTTATAATTGCCAATAGCATCATCATAGTTATCCATAACAGCAACTCATAATCTTAAGAGTGGCTTTAGTTATTTTAACTGAAATTCTATTTTACAGACTCCTTTCCTGCATTAATTTTTCCACCATTTGGAGTAAAGTCTCACCATGTCCGCAACAGCTATCCAAAATGACAACTTCCATAATAACCATCACCTTTTGCTATGCTATTTAGTTAATCTAAAAAACTAAGTAGATAAGACAAGGTATCAGATTGATATAAATTATTTTGAGGCAAGGATTACTTATCCAAATGTACACCTATTTGACTACTATACTACATTATTCTAATGTAGTAGTAAGCTAAACATTTAATATAATAATGAATATATTCAGTAAATAATAATTTTGGAAACCAACTTTGACTTTAACACTTTTAACGAAACACAAACTGTTATATAATATTGAAAACCTTTTATCGTTAATCGTCGATGAAAAATAAGGGGGTAATCATTTGAATAAAAATGATATTAAAGACATGGTAAGAAATAAGTATTCTCAAGTAGTAAAAAGTCCAAGCGGTTGTTGTTCTGGTAGTAATTGTTGTATACCTGGTAATAATATCAACGATGTTTTAAACATTAGTAAAAAGCTGGGTTACTCAGACGAACAGTTAAAACTTGGATTGGGTGAAGCCAATCTCGGCTTAGGCTGTGGCAACCCACTGGCTATTGAAGAACTAAAAAACGGAGAGGTAGTGCTTGATTTGGGCAGTGGGGCCGGTTTTGATGTTTTTTTGGCTGCCCGCAAGGTGGGACCAAGTGGGAATGTTATTGGTGTAGACATGACTCCTGAAATGATATCTAAAGCTAGGCATAACGCAGCAAGCATGGGTTTTAGCAATGTGGAATTCAGATTGGGAGAGATTGAACATTTACCGGTAGCCGATTCTTCCGTGGATGTTATTATTTCCAACTGCGTGATTAACCTCTCCCCCGACAAACAGGCTGTTTTTAATGAGGCTTTTCGTGTCTTAAAGCCTGGGGGAAAAATTGTTATCTCGGATGTCGTTAGGGTGGATGAGCTTCCTGAAGAAATTAGAAATAATAATGAAGCATACTGCGGCTGTATCTCAGGGGCTATACTACAAAACGAACTGGTTAGCATATTAAACAAAGCCGGATTTAAAAATATCTTAGTAAAAAATAAAGCTAATAGTGAAGAAATTATTAATAGTTGGAATTTTGGACAGAACATCGAAAAAGTGGTAGTTTCAGCAGATATTCGAGCTATTAAACCGATCTGAAATATTTTAAGGGAGAGTTTTATGGACTATCTTACAGAAAATCAATATTCAGAAGGTAACTGGAAAGAGGAATTGGCAATTCTCACGAAGGCTCTTGGACACCCACACCGGGTATCTATAATTAAATTTTTATCGCAACGCGATCAAAAGGATAAATGCATGTGTAAGGATATAGTAGAAGTGCTTCCGATTGCTCAATCCACTGTTTCACAGCATTTAAAAATTCTTAAGGAGTCTGGTTGGATTATTGGTGAAATAGACGGACCCAAAGTGTGCTATTGTCTCCGTGACGGGATTATTGAACACTATAAAATGCTAATTTCCCGGCTATAAACTTTCCTTTCAACCAGGTTTTCCATTGCATTTTCTCAGCCGGTTCCCGGAGTATCAATTAATTCTGCCGCTGCACCGACTCTGTTTTCTTCCGGTTGAAATTCTCTTCTATACTCCTCCAGCAGTACCCGGGCATATTGCTTTCGGGCACTGTCAGGAATATAGTTTCGTTTTTACACGCTTCAGCAGTTTCCGAGCATTTTTAAAGACCTCGCCTATTTCTTCATATTTCACCTTAACCAGCGGCTTTGAAAGCGGAGTTTAGCAACATCTGGCGAAATATACCGTGCTTTTTTGTTGACATGGAAACAAAAAAATGATATATTATTTTTGTTTCCATGTCAACAAAATGGAGGTGCTGTTGTATGAACATAGCCATGCAAATCGTGAATTCAATCATAAAAATTCAAGAAAATATATTCCCTCATGGATGGGAGGTTACGTTTGATGACGTTAACCTGGCAGAAGTTCACTGTATTGATCGGATTGGCACAATTGAATATGCAAATGTCACAAAAATAGCAAACGAGATGGAGATGACAAGAGGGGCTATTAGTAAAATATGCAAAAAACTACTAAGTAAGAGATTGGTCGAGAGTTACCAACGACCAGATAATAACAAGGAAATTTATTATCGACTGACTGAGGGCGGGCAACATGTTTATAACGAACACCAAAAGTTGCATAGTCAAGCCAGACAGGAGAAATTATCTTTGATAAATACCTATAGCGAATACGAGCAATCCATTATTTTATGTTTTCTCAACGACATTAACCGCTTGTATAATAAGACATCGGCTAAGGAGAAAAATGATAAAGATTAATTCAGTTGGGGTTCTCTAAATTGCAACCCGTCTTTAGTCATTTAGTCAATTGTAAAAATCCACATTGGTGCTGGATAAGTATGGTGTAAGTCATGGGTATCTGGTAAGAGCAGAGCAATGAAAAGACACTGGAAAGAGTGGATCTTCCCTATACGCTTGTCATGATCTCGTTGGATATTATCGCTCCCATCTGTCTGATGGTAGTGCCTGAATAATAGCCGCTAATATTGCCTTTCTGAACTTCTTTGAGATCGTGGTAACGGGCGCTGGTCGCTTTGTTACAGTTCCGCAAAGATATTTATTAACAAAGTTAGGGAGGTATAACGATATGGAAATGGAAGCTTTATTATTTTTGATTTTGATAGTAGGTTTGTCTGCATTTGTTCAGGGACTTACAGGATTCGGCATCGGTATTCCTATGATGCTTTTTCTTCCTTTTGTGTTTAGTTATCAGACGTCTGTTGCTGTTACCGTGATCTGCGCCATTGTGATAAGCTGTGTGCTTCTATTTAAAACACGAGAAAATGTGGAAATAAAGAAAATCTTGCCAGTTACCATCCCCGTTGTAATTATGCAAATTATCAGCACTTATTTTTTGTTTGTACTGAGCGATGATTTTCTAACAATCGCACTAGTTATCATCCTGCTTCTGTTCGCAGGTTTGTTCATCGTTTCCGACAGAGGGTGGCAGATAAAAGCTTCTGTTCCCAACAGTATCTTGGCTGGCTGCGCAACCGGCGTATGCAACATGCTCGGCATAGGCGGACCTCCATTGGGATATTACTATCACAGTATTTTTGAAGAAAATATTCACTACCTTGCCAATCTGCAGGCAACTTTGCTTATCTCATGCGCAACACTTTTGATTCAGCATATCATCGAAGGCAATATAACACTGGAAACTTTTGAGTACTCTGCTATTGCCAGTGTAGTCTGCGTGATAGTCCTGTTGCCGGCTATGAAAGTATTCAAAAAGTTGGATAGAAGCAAGCTGACGAAAATCATCATTGTATTTCTGATTGTGATGGCCATCATAAAGCTTGTTGAATTTTACTTGTTAGGGGGAGGAAAATAGTGTTTCCTTACATGATAAGTGAGGATAAAGGAGCTTACAAAACATCGTTCGAATATATTTTTAAATACTTTGCAGCAAAAGATCCACTTAAGATATCAGAAAACAGTGGAGCAAGCTTTGATCCAAAACAATCTATTTTACAGATAAAAAGTCTTGGGCAAGTGCTTGATATAAAGTATCCAGAGGGTGATGTAGTTTTCAACGGCTCAAAGTATATGCCCGCCTGGAATTGGAGATGGCTTATTCTCCAATATCTTTCCCAAGCAGATAATACTCCTATTACAAATAAATTAATCTCATACCGCGAGTTAGAAAACGGATATGTTAATTATACTGCTTTTTTGCGTAAAAGCATTGATCCCTTAGCAAAATATTTCTCACAGGAGCCCGTAGAGCAAATAAGAGCGGCATGTCTTATACTAGATGCTTCCATTGAAGAAAATGCAGACGTCTGTGCTAAAATACACCTTTTCCCCAGATTTCCCTTAACAATTAAGCTGTGGCTAAGTGATGATGAAATTGAAGGCTCTGCTAATATCCTATTTGATAAAAGTGCTAATCATTATCTAGATACAGAAGCCATTAATGAAGCCGGAATTATGGTTTCATATTTTTTAATTAAGCAATATGAATTAATGTATAAAAGTGTATAGCGAAAGGTGCAGCATATCTTTGTCCAGTTGCAAGAAGGTTCCTTATTTGTCTTTTTATAATTTTTTTAAAATGGGATTAGTGGTCTCTGTAGTAATGGAACAGAAAGCGACTATAATATTTGATAACTATGTTTACCATCCCTATGCCTTAATAATGTAATTACTTTATTATACTGATTATTTATTAATGGTAATATAATGGATTTGATTCAGATGTTCCCCCCTCAGATAGATGGAGATCAATACAGTTAATAAACGGATGGAGTTAAAGTAGAAGATTCTTCAAATTAGAACGCCGCAAAACTTGTTAGAGAACAGTTTACATTGTAACTGTTTGCCTTGGGATGAATGTTTCAAAAATATACAGTTGAGCATGGAGGAAAAAAATGATATTTAGATCAGCAATACTTTTCTTTTTAGCGGGTCTAGCAGAAATAGCCGGAGGGTACTTTGTATGGATTTGGTTGCGATATGACGCGAGTATTATGTGGGGAATATTAGGGGGAATTGTTTTGATTCTATACGGGGTCATTCCAACATTTCAGCAGTTCCCAAGCTTTGGGCGTATTTACGCGGCATACGGGGGTATTTTTATTGTCATGTCAATTTTATGGGGTTGGTGGATAGATAATATTACCCCCGATTTTTATGATTGGATCGGAACTATCGTTGCGTTAATTGGAACAGCAGTAATTCTGTGGTTTCCCCGAAAAGAAGAAGAAAAAGAGGTCGAGCAACCATGATTATAAAATCAGCAATTCTCTTTATTTTAGCAGGTTTAGCAGAAATAGCTGGAGGATATTTGGTCTGGCTGTGGCTTCGTGAAAAGAAACATTTTGTTGTTGGCATAATTGGCGGTATCGTCCTTATGTTGTACGGTGTCATCCCCACGCTTCAGGTCTATCCTAATTTCGGAAGAATATACGCGGCTTATGGGGGTATTTTTATTGTCTTATCCCTATTATGGGGATGGGGAATAGACAAAAAGAGGCCTGACCGTTATG
Organism: Desulfofarcimen acetoxidans DSM 771; assembly: GCF_000024205.1. Lineage (NCBI taxonomy): Bacteria > Bacillati > Bacillota > Clostridia > Eubacteriales > Peptococcaceae > Desulfofarcimen > Desulfofarcimen acetoxidans. Next base: position 2,705,275 of record NC_013216.1, on the reverse strand, counting down.
ATTGGATTGGTGCAATTATTGCACTGATAGGTGCGATAATTATAATTTGGATGCCAAGGTAACCGGCCTTATGAGTTTAAAAAGACAGATTATTACATCAAAGGTATGAGTGATGATGAGATTATATCAGAATGTTGTCAAATATGGATTGAAATATTTGATTTGTGTGATAGGGGGGGTGAAATAACAGCGAAAAAGTACCTGGATAATTCTTCTGGTGACTGTGCCATATCATTATGCATCCACCATTTTATGGTTTCAACAAAACTACCAGCCATATGATTAACAACATACTCTTTAGGGATTTCATTTAAGCTATCGTTTGTGATATATCCATTAAACAACTGTTCCAAATACGTTTTGATTACGCTTAAAAACAATTCTCTACTTTCACACGAGAGAATTCCTTTAATATCCCTTTTGCTATCTTTTAAGTGATATAAAATGTGCGTGATTTTAGACTTCAGGTCGTTACTGGTATAGGAAAAATCATGAGTGCTCTCAGAAATCAGGTCTTCGGAGAAGATGTGGTCAAATATATCACTGCATAATGCCTTCAATAAATCGTCTTTGGTTTCAAAGTGAGAATAAAAGGTGCTTCGGCCAATATTGGCTTCATCAATGATATCCTGCACTGTAATTTTAGAATATCGCTTATGTGCCAAAAGTGAACTGAAAGCACTAAAGATTGATTCCCTCGTTTTTTGTATTCTTCTATCCATATCCAAAACCTCATTTCCGTACAATGATAATATTTTGTTCGGTATCTTATATTTGGTCTCTTTTGATTATTGTTGCTTGATATAAAAACAGTATAATAGATATCGAACAACATGTTCAATATATTATAAATTGTACTTTATTTTTTGTAAAAAATCAAATGAGGAGGAATGGACTATGAAGAAATCTATGGACTTTCTGGCCGGATTAACGATGACAATAGTTTCAGGTGTTTTCTTAGCCGCCAGTTTAATTTTAATGCTAACCGGAACGGAACCGCCTGTTGACCCAGCTTGGATTACGGTTGTAATTTCCGGCTTACCCCTTTTATACCTTGCAATTACAAGATTGGTTTTTCAGAAATGGATTTCATCCGCCTTGCTAATTTCTATTGCTATGGTTGCTTCAATTGGAATTGGTGAACTCTTTGCAGCAGGCGAAGTCGCTTTTATTATGGCACTTGGTGCTATTCTAGAAGACATGACCGTGGCTCGTGCCAAAAAAGGTATCAGTAAATTGATTTCACTTGTACCACAGCAAGGCAGAAAATTGATTCAGACTGCTGACGGTGTTCGTGAAGAGGTTATCCCCATTGAACAGATATCAAAAGATGATATGCTTCGTGTTCTTCCAGGTGAAACGATTCCTGTTGATGGCATCATTATCTATGGTAATACCTCTGTTGATCAATCAATTATGACTGGTGAATCTCTGCCCGTAGATAAAAAAGAAAACGACAGCGTTTTCTGCGGAACAATGAATTGCTATGGATCGATTGACATCCGAGCTACCCAAGTAGGTGAGGATTCGTCTCTGCAAAAGATAATTGATATGGTTAAGGGAGCAGAAAACAAGAGAGCGCCTATGCAGAAAATCGTTGATAAATGGGCAACATGGCTTGTACCTATTGCTCTTTTGATTGCAATAGTTGCTTATATCATCACAAATGATGTTGTCAGAGCAGTTACTGTATTGGTCGTGTTTTGCCCTTGCGCATTAGCTCTTGCAACACCAACCTCAATTATGGCAGCCATCGGTCAGGCTACAAAACATGGCGTACTGATTAAGTCCGGTGAAGCCTTAGAACGTATGGGAAATGTAGACTGCATTGCCTTTGATAAAACAGGTACTCTTACCTATGGAAATCTGAAAGTATCGGATATTATTCCTCTGGATGTAACTATTAGTAATGTTGAATTACTCTCAAAGGCTGCATCCGTTGAAAAACGCTCTGAACACCCTCTTGGAAAAACAATCGTCAAGTATGCCGAAGATAATGGATTCGTTATTTCCGAAATTGAGGATTTCCAGATGATACCTGGAAAAGGTGTAACGGCAACACTATCCAGCAAAACAGTAATTTGTGGCAACCATCTTTATATAAAGGAAAACTCGATTGCCGAAACCGATAAAATGCAGAATATCTTAGCCAATTTAAAAAATCAAGGCAAGGCATTTATAATCGTGGCTGAAAATGGTAAAGCAATCGGCATCATAGCTCTTTCTGATACCATTCGCCCAACTGCAAAAAATGTTGTTGCAAAACTTGCTGCTACGGATACCGATGTTGTTCTCCTTACAGGTGACAATTATCTGACAGCAAAATATATGGCAGAACAGGTTGGTATCAAGAATATCCGTGCAGATCTCCTTCCGGCACAAAAGGTCTCAAGCATTGAGGACTTACAAAAGAAAAATAAAAACGTTTGCATGATCGGTGACGGTGTGAATGATGCCCCTGCTCTAAAAATGGCGAATGTCAGTGTTGCAATGGGCACTATGGGAAGCGATATTGCCATAGAAGCCGCCGACATTGCCTTAATGAGTGACAACATAGATAAAATACCGTATCTTAAACGATTGTCAAACTCCACTCTCCGTACAATCAAAGTCAACATAACCGCATCCATGGGTATCAATGCCGTAGCCATTGTTCTTTCGGTTTTGGGTCTACTGAACCCCATTACAGGTGCTTTGGTGCATAATGCCGGATCAGTGTTGGTAGTTTTGAATGCATCTCTTCTTTACGATAGAAATTTTGATCAATAACGGGTGGGATTATATTCTCAAATGCATTAGTTGATGCAAAATCAAATCTATTAAGAATCTCATAGCTCATTATTATAAATATCAAACTGTAAATAATGATGACGTTATGGAACCACTAATCAGGCAATTTTATTAACAAATACAACAAAGTTAGGGAGGTATAAAGATATGGAAATGGGAGTTTTTTTATTTTTGATTTTAATAGTAGCTTGTCCGCATTTGTTCAGGGACTTACGGAATTCGGAATCGGTATTTTTATGATGCTTTTTCTTCCTTATGTGTTTAGTTATCAGACGGCTGTTGCTATTACCATAATCTGCGCCATTGTGATGAGCTGTGTGCTCCTATTTAAAACACGAGAAAATGTGCAAATAGAAAATCATGCCAGTTATCATCCTGCTTCTGTTCGCAGGTTTGTTTATTCTTTCCGGCAGATGATTTAAGCTCCACATAGTAGTTAATGGTAATATATTATAATTTTCTGCGCATCCAAGCTTGCTTTTAGTCCTGAGAATTAATATTATATACATATAATCTCAAGCAATTAGGGAGGAATTAATGTGACCAAATATGTTGCTGTTGCCGGAAAAGGCGGAGTTGGTAAAACTACCTTTATGACCTTGATGTTAAGACAAATGGTACGTAAGAAAACAGGAATTTCGATTTTAGCTGTAGATGCCGATCCTAATGCTAATTTAAATGAAGCTTTAGGATTAACTGTCACCACTACTATTTCTGATTATTTGGAGGAGATAAAAAATCTGAAGACTATTCCGGATGAAATGCGATGTACCTTAAACACTAAAGATAAATTTCAACAAGCTCTTATTAAGGGTCAGGATCTAGACTTATTAGTTATGGGAAATCCCCAGGGGCCGGGGTGTTATTGTGTTGCGAATAACCTTTTGCGTATGTATATAGAAAACTTGGGCGAAAACTATGATTTTGTAGCAGTTGATACAGAAGCGGGAATGGAGCATTTTAGCCGTTTTACTATATAGAAACGACTAATAAAGTAATGGTAATTTCTACTCCTATCCTGTAAAATAGAATCAAGTGTGGGGAGGGGTATTATTACCATGAGGAAATTGCATTTAAACAATCCACAAAATTTAACCATTGAGGATTTGAATAAGATAAAAAGAGAAACACCATATAAACTAAGATGCAGAGTTCAAGCTGTTATTCTTGTCATGAAAGGGAGACAAGCAAAGCAGATTGCCGAATATCTTGATATAAGTGAACAAACCATAAGAAAATACGTTGCTTACTTTAATGAAGGTGGAGTTGAAAAACTGCTTCATGTATCAAAAAAACCGGGAAGACCGCCAAGGCTAACCAATGAACAAAAAGAAGAGGTCAAAGAGGTACTGAAACAATCACCATCAGAGGTTGGTTTTAGTACCCATACTACTTGGAATTGTAAAACCCTCGCTTCTTACATTCATGATACATACGGCGTTAAATATACATCAGATGGTGTTTGGCGCATGCTTCTTAAGATGGATTTTCATTATAATCGTCCCACTTATGTATTAGCCAAAGATGAGCTGGAAGAGTTAAAAAAATCTCACTGAATGTGAAATACTACTCCATGTTATTTCGGTTCTATATAGTAGTGATGATTCGACACAAAAGGGCGATATCCTTCCATTTAATGGATTACTTATTTTTATGGTTGTAATTAATATTAATTATGCACCATTATATGGAAAATTTAAATTTTATAATTCGGAAGTTGGGTTTTATTGTTATTTGATTGGGACCATTTACCTGTAACTGCATAACTCATGAAATTGACTAGTAGGATTATTGCGTTTAACTCAGTTAAAATAATTTCTAATTAGTTTACTTGTTGTGCATTTTCCTTGAGATGTGACGAAGTCAGGTTTAGTTGGAAAACTTAATGTAAATGTTCTTTAGCCTGTGGCGGCTTTTCAAACCAACCATTTTCAATTATAATTTTTAACCCGTCCTCTAAAAATTTTAAGATTTCTGCCTGTAGCTGTAAGAAGACTACCATTAAATCGTGCCTTACAACGGACAAAGCTCTACCATAGGATGCACTTAATACAACATTAGATGACCTTATTTGTTGCATCATAAGCTTATCTGAGAATGGTGAAATTTTTGATTCTGTAACACCAGAATCCCAGGTCATTGACACAGGTAAATTATTATTCATTAACAATGAACTGAAGGTTTTAACATGTATAGATGCAATTTCTTTTCCCTTTTCCATATAACGTTGTACTTGTTCCGATCTGGCTACCTGACTAAAACCAATACACATAGCATTTCTTTGTAAATTTCTTTGAAGCTCTGAAAATAGATGAGAAATTTCTATAGAATTAAGGGGTCTTTGTTTACCTAGAAAACCGGACAGATAACTTTGTTTTTTTGCAAAATCTATGTTCTCAGGAACAGGAATATACGGTGGTCTTATATATAACCCTTTAGACAACATAGCACTTATGACTCTGTTATAAATTTCTGCCGGATCTGCAACACATTCTGTAAAATATTTACGAATATCCGTACGGGTACACATATATATAGCAGTACTATACCCTTCAAGTCTACTTCTAGTCAATTCTTCTATAAAAAATAAAATTGCAGAATCGGAAAAAAGACGGGGAGCTTTAAGATTTACATCTTCATCCGTAAAGCCAATAGGAGTGGGGTGGTTTTCCCTAGCGGGAGTTTACGAATTATTAGAAACAGATCCCTTCTATGCCAGCAATCACAAGGCATCGGAGGGATAAAAGTGTATTACCCACCAAGTGTATACTTCCCTATATCTAAAACCTCTAATAATCTCTTTTCTTCAGCAGATATTTTCGTTAATGAAAAACACTCCCTGTCCTTTTTTGAATTACCCTTCTTTGGATAAACGGTAATAACCTGTTTAATATCAGATAATCTTGACAGCATTTTGTTTATACTCATTTTAAGGCCATTTTCATGCAGAACGCGGTTTAACAAACAACAAAGTCTTAAGGCCAGTACGCAATAGAAAGCATGAACTTTAATTTTTTGATCAGTCCAATGATGTATTGGACGAAAACCTAAAAATGTAGTGTCTTTCATTTGCCTAAAATCGTCTTCTATATGATATTGTGATCTGTATGTGGAGATTATCTTATCATTTGGCCAATCATGATTATCCGTAAATAAGACTGTCTTGCCAAGAAAATGTTCTTTAACATAGTTAAATTGTTTGATATTAATAGAAAAATCAAGATGAGCAAGACCATCTTGTTCATATATCTGAACATCGAAAATATCACTCATAAACTCGCCGTGAAGAATAGTGGCAACATTTTTTTGTACAGATGTAACCGTGGGCTTACGCCCTTTTGTAGTTACACCGGCAACACGATCAAGTAATGATTTCTGCAGTACTCGTAACTTAAGAGTACATTTTTCAATATTAATTGCAATGCTCTGCATCTGTCCGGCAAATAACTCAGGATTGCAAACCACTAAAACTGTCATTTCCCGGTTATAAACGGAAAGCGTAGTCCGGTATGCCTTAACATTTCTAAAATTATCACTGTTAACCGACTCGTATTCTTGAATTGGAATATCAAGCAAGGATTTATTTTGAGAAAGCCTAAGAGAACCTACAACATTAAAAGCAAATTCACCGCTCATAACAAGATCCATATTATTTAGAGAATTGTTTCCCTTATCAAAAACAAGGGTTGCATTTCCCGGTTTACCGCAAATATTAATATAGCGGTTCTTAAGTTTCTCAATAACTGCCTTAAACTCAACAGAGTCGTTGTCATTGCCCGGATAAACATCATAAAAAAGAGGGACATTGAAATCGGGAGTAACCATCATTGCTAAACCGACAATCTTCAAATCAGACCTCTTTTCCTTGCTGTGGCCCCGTTGTGGTAACTTATCGGCTGATAACGTATCAATATATGTAAAAAAGTTGGTTGCATCGTAAATAAGCAAATCGGTAGAAAGATTATATTTATCAACGATAAGTTGCGTAAATTCATTTTCAAAACTCTCAATAGCTGAGTCAGATAATAAACTCATATTATCCCAGAATCTTTGACTTGTTAATGATTGTTTTGGAGCAGGCAGCATTCTATAAAGCATTGTTTTATCATACCATTCACCAATTTGGAACTTGCTAACAGGTTTAACGACCCTGTTTATAGCAGCCAGCAGCATATATTCTCCGACACTTAACCCTTGTTCGCGTTTGGGAGCATACTTATCAATTATTTCAATAACACCGAGCTGCTTGGCAATATCATACAAAGCACACACGGTGCCAAACTCTAAAACAATACTGTACTTGGGATTTTCCAAATCAGATTTGCCTTCAACAGCCTTGGCAATATCCTCGGCACGTCCAAGATATTTTTGCCGGACAATTCTTGGCTTACCGTTAACTCGGGCAGACTCTACCAGATAGTAATAAAATTGATTTTTTTTCTTCTTTTTAATGATCGAAGCCATGGAAACCTCCCTTTATTATGGTAGGGTAATACATAACTTCGACACTTATGCATAAAATTCCTGCATACATCAATAAAGTCTTTGAAATTAAGCATTTCATAACCAAAAAACATGTCTAAAATGTTAAATATGAGTTATGCGGTAGGGTAATACACTTTTTCTTCATCAATACCACTTTTTAATTGCAAAAAAGTCCTTTAAAATCAAGGCCTCCACTAGTTTTTTAGATGATAATTTCTGTTCATTTGTTCATAACGACATGCTAATTCGTAAACTCCCGCTAGAATAAATTTGTGAAATTATGTTAAGGTGTTTTTTTGCGATACCCAGTGTATATTCTAAGATTTGTTTCACATCTTTATCTTCAACTGTTCTTAAAAAGTAACTAATAATACGTTCCTTAATACTACTTTCCATCCAAGAAGCCCAAAGATTAGCAAGTTCTGATGAAGTAATTCTTACGTTTCGTTCGGCTTCAATGGCCTTATTAACTGTTTTTACATCGTTAAGTGGTGAAGGCTCGGTATTGCTTTGACGTATTTCCATTTTTTGTTCCCCCATCAATATATTTTTTTAGAATATATTTACTATTATCATTTACATTTTCAAAGAAAATTTTGACACCGCTGTTCATGTAGACGCCCCAAAGGTTTGCAAGTACCACAAAGTCAATCTTATATTTTGTTCTGTTTATTATTCATCACTGAATCAAAATCTTTCTCAGGGGATTGTTCAACAGGATTTTTTATTTCCATGTTTCATCCTTCTATTACCTACTGTTTGTAATCCTTTTAAAAGTTTCCTGTTTTTCAAAAAAGCATTTTCCATTATAACACTCCGGCATCGATACTGTTTTAGATTTTTTCTTATATATTATTACCCCAGAACTAAAAATTAATGGACTAAAATGTAATGAAAATGAAATACTATTTTATATTGCATGTCAAACGGTACTTACCAGACATAGAATCGATACCTTAAGAAAAACTATCATAAAGGATCTGATAATATAGTAGAGAGGTGGTTGTAATGGATGAATCTCTGCTACCACAGTTTAAAAAACATATAGAGGAGACTGGTTTTCGGACTTTGGTTGGGGTTTGCTCACTAGTTTTTGGTTCATATATTATTGCATATAATTCTGGGAAAACACAGGACAAAGATTATTAGGCATATTAAAACTTTAAATCTACTAAAGCCTTGATTTTATTGGAATTGTTAGAGCTATTACAAAAACATCTTATTTTGTTTGAGCAAGCCCATCTGGTGTGTAAGCATATAGATTCTAAAGGGTGATAATTATGTTAGAGTTATTTAAAAAGTTGATACCCTTCCAGCATACTGAAGAAGAAAAACCCATGCATGCAGGTGAGGTATACCATCTATGGGAAGGACTTACCGGCGGTTATAAGCTGATAGAAGAAGCAGAAATGTATCTAATGAACACTGAAGATCCTGAACTTCAGTTACTGCTGAAAGCACTAACAACAGGCATTTTTCTGGTAGAAATCAGAAAAATAGAAGATGTGTTAAAAAACGAAGGTTTTACTGTACCACCACGGCCTGTTTCTAAGTTAAAACAGGGTGCTCCTGGAACAGGTCAAGAAGTCAAGCTTACCGATAAAGAGGTAGTAAAGATTATGGTATCTCAAGGTCAGATATATATTATGTTTAATGCACGTGCAGTGATGGCATCCAGTAGGGAATCGATTCGCAAGATATTTAAAAATCTGATGGGTGAGCATATTATAGCATATAAGGCCTTTATTAAGCTTGGTAAACAAAGAAATGTTTTTGACATTCCCCCAGCGGCAACAGTAAGACAGAATGCACTTAATATGGCTGAGGTTGGTGTAATATGGGATGAATTAACAGCCAGACACCTAAGTCAAGTTAACTTAGAAACATATCTAGCAAGTATACAAGATAATGATTTAATTAAACTTATCAAATGGGGACTCAATGGGATTGTTTTTCCACAGATGGAGAAGTTAGAAAACATTCTTAAAAGCGAAGGGTTTAGTATTCCTCCCAGACCTCCTATACGCACAGAACAATATAGCCCAGGACAAATAAATAAAATAAGAGCTAGTGATGATGAAACTCTAGGAGTTCTTACTTTAGCTTTTCAGTCTGCCATAATTATGCATTCAAGAGCTTTAATGACAATACTTAGGGATGACATATTTAGTCTTTTTAAAAGCTTTCTTTATAAGGAATTTGAAGGTTATGAAAAGCTTATGTCCCTCGCTAAAAGTAGATTTGTCCTAGATAATCCGCCTAAGGTAAGTTCCATTAGAATGTGATTTCTTAAACTATTTATACTTAACTTATCATAAAAAATTTTGTGAGGATGTCAATATGTTAGAAGTATTTAAGAAGCTCTTACCCTACCAAAAAAACCGAAGAAGAAAAACCGATGCATGCAGGGGAGATATATCATCTTTGGGAAGGACTTACTTCTGGCTATAAACTAATAGAAGTGGCAGAAATGTATCTTATGAATACCGAAGATCCTGAGTTACAGATATATTTAAAAGCATTAACGACAGGTGTATATTTTTTAAAAATAAAAAAATTGGAAGATGAATTAAAGAAGGAAGGGTTTACTGTACCACCCCGTCCAGAGTCTAAGTTAATACAAGGTTCAGCCGGAGCAGGCCAGAATGTTAAACTTACTGATAAAGAGGTAATAAAAAATATGGTAGCGTTTGGGCAAATATACATTATGTATAATGCCCGTGCAGTAATAGCTTCGAACCGGGAATCAGTACGAAGGACATTTAGAGATCTCATGGGCGATCACCTAATAGCATACAAAACTTTTTTTGCTCTTGGTAAAAAGAGGAATATCTTTGATCCCACACCCCCTGCCACTGCAAAGCAGAACTCGCTAAATATGAGTGAAATCGGTGTATTATGGGACGCTCTGACATCCAGGCACTTGAACCAGGTAAAAGTAGAGACATATATGGCTAGCATTAAGGATAACAATTTATTAAGTGCTATGAAAACTTTACGTAATGATGTAATAATGCCGCAGATGGAGAAGATAGAAAATGTTCTTAAAAACGAAGGATTTACCATTCCTCCTAGACCTCCTGTACGTACGGAACAATATAGTTCGGGACAGGTAAATAAAATAAGATCCAGTGATGATGAAACACTGGGAGCACTAGGATTAACCCTGCAAGCTAACGTAATCATAGATTCGAGATCCCTTACGACAGTAGTAAGCGATGACTTATTTGCTTTATTTGAGAAGTTTCTTTATCAACAATTCCAAAGCTATGAAAAGTTCATGTCTTTGGCTAAAAGTAGGTTTATCCTTGATATTCCTCCGGCAGTTACCTCTCTAAGGATATAAGTCTTGTTGAGTTGGCGGTAAGAAACTACATTTTTAAACTTTTGATTGACCCTAACGTTTGATAATAAATTTATAAAAGAGTTTTAAATATAAAGGCAGCAATTTTTTGCCAATAAGGCAGGAATCTTAGCGGTAAAAGCAGAAAAGCCATCCCTTGGAATAAAAACAAGGAGATGGCTTCTTTCATCATTAGAAGCATAGGAGTCACGAGTTTGCTGACCCTCTCCCCATGCTTCTCAGATGGTGACCGAAGTCCCACTACAAGATGAGAATACCAATTCCTTGCCCAGATGTTCAGTGTTATCTGAAAAATTATAAAGATTTTTTACCTGACAAACCGGTTTGCCTTAATGATCCGTCTCACCGGCCATACTGGAATAGCCACTGGTACCGGAGATTGTGTATAGATCATGTTTTTGAAATTAAAATTCCCATATTCAACGCCTATTGTGAAAAGGCTCGCTGGCTACTGGGGCTGGCGAGCTTATTTTTATTTTAAACTGTACTATTAGACAATTAGATAGTGCAATTCTAATTAAGTTCTAGTTCGTTCAGGAGGAAGTTTTTAACTTCACTTGGCCCAGTTAACTGAAGTCTAACATATTCGTCTTGGTTTATTAATACCGAAAATTGAAGGAAAGGGCAACATTTTTTTTCGAGAGGAATCCAGTCCGCAAGGTCGTGAAGAAAGTCTCTTTCTGACACAGAAAAGATAAAAGAATATCCATCGGCTAGTTCCTCTGTTCGAATCAGATCGTTGAATATTTTATTTCTTAGTTGAGTGTAGTGATTTTTCTCCTCCTCGCTAAACGTAAATTTACAGCATGCAATACTACAGTTTTGATTCATGGATAATCCTCCTCGTGTAAGTAGTAAACTTGTCAATTCTTGTCTTTTCCGTTATACTTACTTGAGTATAAAACTTAAAGTTAACTTTAAGTCAATAGGGAAAAAATGAGGTGTTGTCCATATTAAGCATTGGTGATGTTGCTGAGAAAGTTGACTTGAATCCATCTACATTAAGGTTTTATGAGAAAATGAGCTTGATTCCGAAGCCACTGCGAATTGGCGGTCAAAGAAGATATGAATCCAACGTAATTGGCAGGATTGAATTAATTAAGATTGCCCAAAGAGCAGGCTTTCGCATTTCGGAAATCCAATTCTTACTGAATGGATTTGATTCAGATGTCCCCCCCTCAGATAGATGGAAAGCAATGGCAGTTAATAAACGGATGGAGTTGGAGGAGAAGATTCTTCAAATTAGAACGATGCAAAACGTGTTAGAAAACAGTTTGAATTGTAACTGTTTGTCTTGGGATGAATGTTTCAAAAATATACAGTTGAGCATGGAGGTGAAAAATGATATTTAGATCAGCGGTACTTTTCTTTTTAGCGGGTCTAGCTGAAATAGCCGGGGGATACTTTGTATGGATTTGGTTACGATATGACGCGAGTATTATGTGGGGAATATTAGGGGGAATCGTTTTAATTCTATACGGTGTCATCCCTACGCTTCAGGTCTATCCTAATTTCGGAAGAGTATACGTGGCATATGGAGGTATTTTTATTGTCTTATCCCTATTATGGGGATGGGGAATAGACAAAAAGAGGCCTGACCGTTATGATTGGATTGGTGCAATGATTGCACTGATAGGTGCGATAATCATAATCTGGATGCCAAGGTAACCGGCTGTATAAGTTTAAATTTACTGTTATACTTAAAATGAAAATTTACATCATGCTATAAACAAGCAGGACTCACTAGCTAACATTGGTGAGTTCTTTTTTTATCTCGAAAACTTACGAAGTCAAACAAAGGGGGGCACCTTACGAAATTATCCGGCTGCTTACAATAGGGGAATTCTGTATAAAAAAAGTGCACAAATAAAAAACCGAACGTTTTATCAACATTCGGCTTCGTTTTTATTTTGGTGTCAGAGGAGGGACTTGAACCCTCACCCTCTCGGATACGCCCCTCATGGTCGCGTTACTTCGTGGTAGGATGTTTATTAAGTCTTAAAGTAGTTATTGAAGTACTGAATGGTTGGCAGGACTTGCTTGTAGAGAAATATTTAATGCGTTGGTTGAGAAGGTAGAAATTCTCTCGCCAACACATTTTCTATTAAAAAGTAGGATGAGGGCAGAGAAAAATATTTATAGATGTGTCAGTACAATTATTACCATGGATATTTACGTGGGTTGCGGGGTTTTGGGGCTTTGATGCTGCAGCTTGAGGCGATAGATATCTGGGTAGACTGCGATAAGCGTTGGTTCTGGCCAGGGAAGAAAAGGCCGCACTGGAAGTTGAGTTGGGCAAGGCTCAAAACAGATCCCAACCCCTTCAACATATACAGCGTAACAGCCAGAAAAATCAACCCGGTGGTAATAAACCTGATAATTATGTGTAAGTAGCAAGGTGGGCTGAAAATTTATAGTTGGCGGGTGCAGCACCAGTGCAAGGAGACTGTTTCAAAAATGTATTTTTCAATTTATGGCATCAATATACAGTAGTTGATTTTAAAATAAGAGCTATATATTGGGATTCAACGTCTGAAACAAGGAATTTTGAAACAAGATCTAGAAAAAACAACCTCAAACACGTACCAAATTTGGATTAATGTAACTGACTTTTTATATACCCAAGGCAACACAAACTAAAAACTCAATAAATACATTATTCTTTTCCATTAACTAAGTTCTCATATTCATAACAACTAGGCAATTGTTTTTTAAGCAACTCAATTGAAGATAGCTTCTCCTCACTAGTAGAGCAATTCTTAATTATCATTGAACCACAAATCGGCATGGTATATAATTTCCTATAATACATAACAGGTGGGGAGACCAAACTATGCCATTCATAAGTCAAAGAGCAAAATTAGATTTGACAACAGAAGAAATAAATAGATTAGAAAAAATTATACATTCAAGAACAGAAAGTGTGAGTCATATTGAACGGGCTAAAATGTTTCTCTTGTATCATCAAGGAGAAACAATAGCTTCAATTGGTAGAATATTAGAGACTAACCGTGCAAAAGTAGAACGACATATAGATAAAATTTTACAATTTGGCTTAGATATAGCACTCAATGATCTTCCTCGTTCAGGCAGGCCGGATACAATAACCAAAGAAGATAAAGCGTGGCTTGTTTCTCTTGCTTGCCAAAAACCTAAGGAATTTGGATATAGCTATGAATTATGGACAACAGATTTATTAGCCAAACATGCACGAAATCATTGTGTAGAAAATGGCCATCCAACCCTGCAAAATCTAGCAAAAGGTACAGTATCAAAAATACTTTCAGCAAACAAAGTTAAGCCACATAAAATTAAATATTACTTGGAAAAAAGGGATCCAGAATTTGAACAAAAAATGGCTAACGTGTTATATGTCTATAAAGAAGTTGAAATGGTATCAAAAAATGATGAACAATCAATGTATGCTTATATATCATATGATGAAAAACCCGGTATTCAAGCTATAGAAAATATTGCTCCGGATCTTTCTCCTTCTCCTGGAACGTATTCATGTCTTGCTCGTGATTATGAATATGTTCGCCATGGTACACTTAGTCTCATGGCCGGTATTGATTTGGTAACAGGTCATATCTTAGCTCAAGTAGAAGACCGCCATCGTAGTATTGAGTTTGTAGAGTTTCTAAAAATGATAAGTGAGTACTACAAAGATATAGAGAAAATAGTAATTATATTGGACAACCACTCCGCTCATATTTCAAAAGAAACAAGGGCTTATCTTAGTACTGTCCCAAATCGTTTTGAATTTGTTTTTACACCAAAACATGGATCCTGGTTGAACTTAATTGAATCATTTTTTGGCAAAATGGCTAAATCAATGCTGAGGGCTATTAGGGTAAAAACTAAAGAAGAATTAAAAGATAGAATTTACAAATATATAAAAGAAATTAATGATTGTCCTACTGTTTACCGCTGGAAGTACAAAATGGATGATATTGAAATAATTTAAATTATTAGTAGAAATTATATTATTTAACTAGCTTATTGATATGTTAATTAGGAATCGTTCTACTAGTATATAAGTGAAAGCCCTGTCCATCGTGGCATACTTTTATAAATGTAGTTGGAAATTCTAAAGAAAGATTCAGAATAGATCTGTCAAGGATCCTCTTTTGCCAGTTCTTAACTTTTTTGGTGTAGTAAGTTAAGTTATCCCCGAATGAAATAAACAATCTTTGGTTTGACGAAGCTAAACAAAATGCTTCATTTAACACAACTTTCAAAGAGGCAGTATTTTCTACCCGAACTCGAAATAAAGGGATATTATACTTCTGTAACCCTTCTTTTATAGAGAATACCCAAGACTTATCGGCTAAGCGGTCTAAGGTGTAATCTATTTGATTTGCATTAAAATTTCCTACAATATTTTTAAAATCATTGTCTGCTTCAAAGTAAAAGAAAATTGGAAACCTATTTTGATATACTAGGAAGTCAAAAAGAAATTTTTCTGTTTCTGTGACATAATTGGAATAATTTACGCCAAAATAGTAAAGTGCTTTTAGCTTACCAACTATTTTAAATGAAGTAACAACATCTTCAGCTTTCTCTATCTGGATAAATATTTTTGCTATTATAATTCCTCCAGTGTTAGCATTTTTTAAATTCTGGATCATATTGCACTCTATAAATAAACGGGGCAGGTAAGAAGCCTGTTCATAAATTTCTTATTAATGAGACTTGAGTAATAGTCGTAAAGAATATCTTCAATCTCGGAGTATTTCAGAAACAGAGCAAATATTCCATTTATATATTCGCCCTATGGAAGATAATCCCCTTTCTAAATTTCATTAAGATATTTACTGCCATAAAGTTTATGTAGTGTTGGTTATCGGGATGTTATGGATTTTCGCGATTTTTGCAAAACTTTACGATGCCGATACAACGGCTTATCGATAATAACGACCTTGACATGATAAAAATGGGAGACATTTCTGCTTTCAGCAATTAAATAGGAAAGCCGATTACTAATACCCCTCGTGAATCCGCGACGTTGCCCGTGGCAAGCATGGATTTCCTGGTGAGTAATGTATAGGGAGCTTCCGTGATGCGTTGGCTCTGGCAAAGGAAGAAGAAATTAAGGGATACTCAGGGCAGTTGGCCCAGGGCTTTATCAATGAGAAATTGTTCCTGGAGCTATCAGGCGATGCAAATAGGGAACTGGCCAAATTTGAAGAACAGCTTATTGAATTGGCAAAGCTTGAGGAATCTAACGAATATGATAAGGAAAATATTGTTAAGAGTATAGATATACTGAAAGAAATTATTCATAAGAAAGCCCTTACAAATACTAATATTAGCCTGTTGATTGACAAGATAATTATAAAGGAAACAGATGAAATCGGCGAGTATAACAGGCCGAAGCTGGATATAGAGATTTTTTGGAATATGCCGTGTATGAATTTATCGGAAAGTTATTACAGAGAGGCTGTTTGAAGCAGTTTATACAGGGAGAAAATAAAAGGCTCACTGGCTTTGGCTAACGGGCCTTTTATTTTAGGTAGAAAGGATTACTCTTTCGAATAACTTGTTGGTAATGTCCAAATAAAAAGAAGGCTCCGGAATAGAAACCTTCTTTTTTACTAAATATCAAAATTTTAAGTTAAATGCCAAACTTAGGTGGATATTTAACAGTTCCTTTTATATTCATCAATGCTCCGGAACTAAGTTCAAGAACCATAAATGCTTCATCCGGCACTTCGAATGTTGCTTCCAGATATTGAGACCTAGCTGGTATAAAACCGAAACGTGGATAATAATTTGGGTGACCAACTACAATCACTATTGTATATCCCAATTTTCTACATTCATTCAAGCCGTGTTTAATAAGCTTGGAACCAATACTACGGTTCTGGTAATCCGGAAGAACCGCTAGTGGTGCAAGTGAAAGAACCGGTATATGTTCATTATCCGTTTCTATAGCAATGATACTAAACATTATATGTCCCACAACTGTGTTATTGATTACTGCCACTAAAGATAATTCGGGAATATAGTTGTCTGATTTTCTGATAGCTTCGACCAGATTTGGTTCACAGTCTTGGTTAAATGCCTTTAAATTAACATTATAAACTGCGGGATATTCTATTAGAGATTCAGGTCTGATTACAACCATTTTGGGGATTCCTCCTAAAAATATTATTGTTACAGAAGAATCCTTTCATGGTTAGAACATGCGTAAGAAACTAGGAAGGACTTCCGTAACCCCTTATTAGTGCTATTAACAATACCGTCATCTAATCAACTCCTTTATGAATTTCTAGTAAATTATACCATGTTTTCTAATATACGCAAGAAGTTATATGTCGCATAAAAAGGAAAATATACATCAAACTTTAAACAATCAGGACTCACTAGCTAACATTGGTGAGTTCTTTTTTTTATTTCGAAAACTTACTAAGCAACAAGAAGGGGAGGCGCCTTGCAAAATTATTTATTGACCAGGTGGTCTAATGATACAAAAAAGTGGCAGTCGGTACCGATGACTCTAAAAAATTAAAGGAATTTCCGAAAATATGGAGAAAAGATATTTTTAAGGAGATGATTTGGTTTGTTGTTACCCCCGTCTATAATTGCATATAATTTTTTTGCTATGGGGCTAAATGTCGTTGCAGTATTATACTTAACACTTACATTGTTTGGTGCAAGAACAAGTCTTAAACAAAACCACTTATTTTTAATCTCTGGAACCTTAGCTAATGGTGTAATATTAAATGTTCCAGGTGGGTTAAACTATGCTTATAAATCATTATTTTACATTTTGGTTACGCTGTTCTTATTAAAGGTAATTTGCAACTTCAAGCTGAAAGAGGCATTCTTTTCTGTTGCCATATTTTCGATAATTGATGCTTTAGGGGAAACCGTAGTTGCATTGATTTCTGTGGAGGTTTTTGGATATACGGTAACCTATTTTCATCAACATATATTACTATTACTGTTTGGAGTGTTAATCCAAAACACAATTAATATTTCAATTATACTTTTAATAAGAACGTATAAGTACAAAAAGGATTTGGCCTCGCCATCAACTAACAACCCGGCATTGTTCATCTTACTAATGTTACTAACTGCAGTTTTCTTTAACTTTGTCGGGCTACTTAATCCCAGTTTAAATTTGAAAACCGTGGTTTTATACAATGCGATTATAGTCTCACTGTTGCTGATATGCAGTATCCTATTCTTTTATTTAATTGATAAGTTAAGAAAAGGAGTGGGAATTGATACTCTAACAGGTCTGTGGAATAGGCAATTCTTTCATGTGAACTTACAAGAGGAGCTTGAACGAACAAATAGAACGGGTAACCCTACATCCTTAGCTATTATAGATGTGGACAACTTTAAAAAAATCAATGACACATTCGGACATCTTGCAGGTGATGTAGCGTTGAAAAAGATAGCAAACACTTTAAGACAAAATGTTCGACGCATTGATACGGTGGTTCGTTGGGGCGGAGAGGAATTTGCAATTGTTTTTTCCAATGCAGACATTGAGACTGCTTATGAAGTAGTAGAGAGAATTCGCAAATCTGTTGAAGCAATTGAATTTATGTGTCAAATTACGATTAGCATAGGTTTAAGTTCAACAAACCTTACAACAAATCTAGATGAATTGGTACATGTTGCAGACAAGGCCCTATATAGAGCGAAAGAAACAAAAAATACAACGATTATATTTGTAGAAGCTCCATCTTACTAGTGGTATATATTACTTGATCCGGGCACAGCTAACAGCTTTGAAGGCCTAGACCGTATCTTATTTGCTAACTGACTAAAAAAGTAGCAATACGTTTAGATTTGTTAAATCGGACTATGGTAGGGAAATTGTGTATAAAAAGTGTTCAAAATTAAAAAATCCGAACGTTTTATCAGCATTCGGCTTCGTTTTTATTTTGGTGTCGGAGGAGGGACTTGAACCCTCACCCTCTCGGATACGCCCATCATGGTCGCGTTACTTCGTGGTAGTTTTCTTTTCTGGAGTCAAAAGAAAATAAAGCTTTATGAGGTAATTGAACCGTTGTGGCAGAGGATATAATTTTAAAGGAAGTGCCAGACTGTGAATATGTTTTCTATCAACTCTTTTGGCTTAAAAACTTTTTTTCCTCGTGGGAGAAGCCGCAAAGGTCAATGTATAGCCCTTTTCTTTTAATTCCTGTATAGTGTATTTCTTTGCTTTGTCAAAGCGGTCAATATTGGTTTCCTGCCAGTTTACATGAAGATGCCATGGATCTTACCCAGGAAGTACTCGTGAAAGTGTTGACTAGGCTGGATAAATTTCAACTTAGCCGGCCCTTTAAGCACTAGCTGCGTTAGGTTATAGTAAATGCCTGTTTGAACAACCTCAGGCGGCGTGCTCCGGAGATAATTTCTCTCGATCAGTTTGTTGCCGAAGACATTGCGCTTGGAGGATACCCTTGCCGGAATTACATGGTGAAATACCGGAAGACAGATATGAACAATTCTTGCTATAATTAAAATAAAGATAGGAGATAATGTCGTTTGTAGTATGGAGGCGTTAAACCATGAGAAGTATATTTTTCTATCAAACAGATATTGGGGAAATAAGAATAGCAGAAAACGGAACCGCCATTACGAATCTATATTTTCAAGAGGAAAACATTGCCGAAGACTTTGTCGTACAAGAAACAAATCTTCTCAAAGAGGCAGCTGAACAGCTGCGGAGCTACCTTGCAGGAAAACGTAAGAAATTTGCGCTACCCATTGCCCCTAACAGTACAGAGTTCATGCTTAGCGTTTGGGAAGCTTTACGCACTATTCCCTATGGTGAAACACGGAGCTACGGAGAGATTGCGCAGAGCGTTGGTAAACCAAAAGCATCAAGAGCGGTAGGACTTGCAAACAACAAAAATCCGATTCCAATTTTTATACCCTGCCATCGGGTTATCGGCGCAAACGGAAAGTTGGTCGGCTATCTTGGGGGACTTCAAATCAAAGAGTATCTTTTGGAGTTAGAGAGGTTATATGGAAATTTTTAATTATGGTCAAGTTGAAATAGATTATTTAAAGAAGAAGGATAAGAAGCTGGCAGAAGCCATCGAAAGAATCGGGATAATAGAACGTGAGATCATCCCCGATTTGTTTGCTGCCCTTGTGCATAGCATTATTAGTCAGCAAATCTCTAGTAAGGCAGCTGCTACCGTCTGGAACAGGTTTTTGGAGCGTTTTGATGAGATTACGTCACAAAAAATTGCATACACTACTGCTGAAGAAATACAACAATGTGGTATTACGATGAAAAAAGCTATCTACATAAAAAGTATCGCCGATGCTGTGATGCAAGGTGAATTCAATATTGATGAATTATCAGAACTACCTGACGAGGAGGTATGCAAACGCTTGTCTGCTTTGAATGGTATAGGCGTTTGGACTGCTGAAATGCTGATGACATTTTCCATGCAGAGACCCAATGTAATGAGCTGGGGTGATCTTGCAATTAGGCGAGGAATAATGATGTTATATCACCACAGAAAATTGGATAAAGCAAAATTCGAGAAATATAAAAGGAGATATTCACCGTACTGTACAATAGCATCACTCTATCTTTGGGAAATAGCTGCTGGCCGCTAATATACGGAGTAAATTTCGTTATTTATTAAGTTAAAACATTAAACATCTATGATAACTGTTTTGATAATAGCAATAAGCTCACATTAGAAATTAAACAGTTACACGTTAGTCAAAATCATTTGATTCGCCTGTTCAAACAGCAATTCAACATAACTCCTATTGAGTATATCAATAAATTGCGAATAAAAAAGGCAACCCAACTTCTTTCTGATGCACATATGAATGTACTGAACATTGCTCTTTTGTGTGGATTCGGGAGCTTATCCACTTTTTATGAATGTTTTAAAAAGTATACTGGTATAACGCCTAATGAATATAGAAAAACTGATAGCGCCGGATTGTGCAATAGGTGATGAGAAAGATGATTATAAGTGCCAGCAAACGCACAGTATACAGCACCATAATATTCACTCGCCTCGGATGATTGGTCAGTCATGTGCTGATGATAAAATAACAAACCCTTAGGATTTTACCTTTCCTTTACATAAATAGTGCTTGACAATTTTTTTAAAAAACAGTATATTACCAGTGATAAATACTATGATAGGGACATGGTGCAGAAGATTTCCTTACAGAGAGCTGTCAGCTGCTGGAAGACAGTAGGATATACTGAAACCAAATCATCCTTGAGTAGACAGGCTGAAACTTGATAATATGGGGATTAAGCGTGTACGGTTTCTCACCGTTAAATGAGAGTACATTGTTAGATGTACATTAAGTGGTCGTTTTACACGGCAATTTAGAGTGGTACCACGGAAGCTTTTAACAGCC
Source organism: Desulfofarcimen acetoxidans DSM 771 (assembly GCF_000024205.1). Lineage (NCBI taxonomy): Bacteria > Bacillati > Bacillota > Clostridia > Eubacteriales > Peptococcaceae > Desulfofarcimen > Desulfofarcimen acetoxidans. The sequence goes on along the minus strand of NC_013216.1, from coordinate 2,684,265 downwards.
TTCGTCTCTATGAATTTAGAGGTGAGGGCTTTTTAATTTTAAACAGGGCGGCACAAGTTCATCTCTTCTCTGCACAAAAAGAAAACTATAATTGATTGGAAAGAAAAAGAGGAAATTAAAATGTTAACTTTAGACAGAATTTATCATGCTTTATACGTTCTGAAAAATGTTGTCCGACAGACTGATTTAATTTATGGGCCAAATGTTAATCCGGAAAGTTAAATTTATTTAAAAACTGAAAATTTACAGGTGACCGGCTCCTTTAAGGTACGCGGTGCATGCTATAAAATCTTCCAATTAAGCGAGGAGGAAAAAGTAAAGGGTGTTATTGCTTGTTCTGCTGGAAACCATGCACAGGGCGTTGTTTTGGCAGCAACCAAAAACGGCATTAAATCTTTAATCTGTCTACCAGACGGTGCTCCGATTTCCAAGGTGGAGGCAACCAAACACTACGGTGCAGAGGTTTGTTTAGTTGAAGGTGTTTATGATGATGCTTGTCAAAAAGCATTGCAATTAAAGGAAGAAAAGGACTACACCTTCATTCATCCTTTCGACGATGAGAATGTTATCGCAGGACAGGGAACTATTGGCTTAGAGCTTTTAGAACAACTTCCAGGGGTTGATGCTGTCATTGTGCCAATCGGTGGCGGTGGACTAATTTCAGGTGTGGCTTATGCAATAGGCTCATATTTAAAATGTACCTGGACGGCTACGGCTGCAATAAAATATCACAGTATCTAAATAAAAATGGATATGAAACCCCATCAGTTCATGAAATGAAAAAGTTCGGATTTGGGTGGAAGCCGAATTGGACTCAGAAGGATTTGTGGTATGCGACAAGTGTAAAGAGAGTATTGAGAAATGATGCCTATATTGGTACTCTCCGTTGCAGTGTTACAAAGGTGAGCAAAATGAAAGGTAAGAAAGTCAGGGTGGACAAGGAAGATCAATTTGTTCACCCTAATTTTATGCCCGCTATTATTAATGTAGACGACTTCAACATGACCCAACAAATATTCGAAAAAAGGTTTAATGAAAAGGTAATGGCCGGGAATCAAAAAATTCATAAATATGCCGGGATATTAAAATGTGATAGTTGTAAAAAGGGCTTTGTCGCCAGAAACGGCAAAACAAAATCAGGGAATAACATTACTTATGTATGTTCGACCTTCCATAAATATGGCTCGAATTACTGCGGTAGCCATAGGATTATGGAGGAAGATCTGGACGAAATTATTATGGCTAATTTGAAAGTGCTTCTTTACACTGCCGGGTTAAGGCTTAGTGAAGTTGATAAAACTATTGAAGATAGGCTGAATAAAAAAGGGACTACGTTAATCAGACAGAAAAAGTGAGAATTCAGATACATAAAAAGGAAGAAGGGATTAACGGATACTCCAGGCAGCTGGCCCAGGGGTTCATCAATGAGAAACCGTTCCTGGAGCTATCGGGGGACGCAAACAGGGAACTGACCAAACTTGAAGAACAGCTCTCCGAATTGGAGAAGCTTGAGGAGTCGAACGAATATGAAAAGGAAAATATTATTAAAAGCATAGATGTATTGAAAGAAATTATTCAGAAGAAAGCCCTTACGAATACAAATATTAGCTTGCTGATTGATAAGATAGTTATTAAGGAAACAGATGAAATTGGTGAGTATAACAGGCCGAAGCTGGATATAGAAATTGTTTAGAATACGCCATTTATGAATATTCAAAATTATAGGGATGCTGTATAAGAAATGCAGCCCTATTATTATATTAAAATTAAAATCACACTTAATAAAGTTAATTTAATTAACAAAAATAATTAATATTATTAATTCAATAGTTGACTTAAAGCGATGGACCTGATATATTAATAATCGAGGTGAGAATAATTAGCAATAAAATTTTAAACCGTTGTCCTGTGTGTGAACATGAAATGATAATAACTAATTTAGCTTGCAATAACTGTCGTACAAAAATTGAAGGGGAGTTTTTACCTTCTAAATTTTGCCGCTTACCCCAAGAACAAATAGAATTCATTGAGGTCTTTCTAAAATGCAGGGGCAGTATTAAAGATGTTGAGAAGGAACTTGGTATTTCCTATCCCACCGTCCGTAACCGCCTGGATAGTGTTTTACAAACCCTTGGTTATGGAACTGGTAAAGCAGAAATCCCTCTAGAATCAACTAACCACCAAAATATTCTAGATGCACTGGAGAAAGGGGAAATAACCCCTGAAGAAGCGGCTCAGCAATTAAGGAAAGTAAAAAGGTAAATAACCAAAATATGTTTTAGGATGGTGTATCGTAATGAGTAATGAGAAAATTAAGATTTTGGAAATGGTCCAGAATGGTACCATTACTGCCACTGAAGGCTTAGAACTATTAAAGGCAATAGAGGACAATGATATTAAGGCTGTTAATCCCTCAAATATAAGTGGACGTTTCATAAGAATTCGTGTTTCCAGTGGCCAACATACCAAGGTAAACGTTAACGTTCCCTTAAGCTTATTAAAAGTAGCCACAAAATTAGCGGATGTTGGATTAAAGTTTATCCCAGAAGAGGCACGCCTGGAAATGGAGAAAAAAGGGATTAATTTACAAGGTATCAATTTTGAAGAATTGGTGCAACTAATTGACGAGGGCTTGGTAGATGGCAAATTAGTGGATGTAGATACAGATGACCCAAAAGAAGGTCGCACGAAGGTAGAAATATATGTGGAATAAGTACCAAAGCCACTTTGTCTTAGTAAAAGTTCGTCATGGGGTCTGGAAATTTATTTTCCCCGTACCCTTATTTATATTTGATGATTTACTTAAGTCTGTATTAGATCTAGTAGTTTTGGGAGAATGTTTTACTTCCCGCCTGAAACTACTGAGAATGTCAATTAGTATGGTTTTACAACTACTATACGAAATACGTCAACTGGGTCGTTGGCAAATGGCAGATATAACTTTCTGCAAAAATCAAATCAGTATTTCATTTTATTAATGGGGTACTAGTATGAAAAACTTAATTATCATAAGTTTTACGAACGCTTTTGGGTTTTATATTACAAGTATACTTTTTCCTGCAATATCTTTATCCTCAATAATCGCGATGCTTTGGGCAAGCTTTCTCCTCGGAATAATTACATTATTTTTGCAACCTGTTCTACTACTTATTTCACTACCTGTAAATTTAATAACAATGGGCTTATTTACATTGGTAATTAATGCGTGGCTTATACAGTTATCGACTTACCTTACTACAGGTATCAGTATACCTACCTTTAAATACTCACTTGCAACAGCATTTATTATATATTTAATTAACAGGACCAGGTTTGCATTATTATATTACCGGGACGGCCCGTAAAGTCCCTGGCTTCAGCCCTTACCATTATCCACAAGTACCAGATGGATGAAAAAGATTCCACATAGTGGTCAGATCTTGAAGACGCCGGAAGCCACGCCAGAGAACCTTAAGGCCGGGGTAACTGTAATCATGCTATATTTATTTGATTCAGCAGAAAAACTGTTAGCCATTGATACCGTCTTTGCTGAGTATGACCGCAGGTGGAAAACCCAGAAATACCAGCGGCCAACCATCGGTGCGTTAACGACATGGCTGGCTCGCGAGGCTTAGGCCATTCACCGAACAAAACAAATAGAGGACGTGTGTACAACGCTTTATTGCTGATTCCAGTAAACACTATGCGTGTTAATAGCACACGCTGAGAAAAACAAAAAGGACTATGGCATAATACCATAGTCCTTAACTTAAAGCCTTTTTGGTGTCGGAGGAGGGACTTGAACCCTCACCCTCTCGGATACGCCCCTCAAACGTACGGAGGAAAAAAACGATCCTCAAAAAAACCTGTATCCCTTGTGTTTCAAGGCCTGCGGCGGTTTTAATACCGCGTAATATTTTTAAGCAATGCGTACATATACCTTAAAAATATTACAATAAAATATTTTGGGTGTGTATGCGGATAGAATGTACGCTTAATATATTATTTTCGCCAAAGAAAATTATATTCCTTCAAATGGCAAAAATAATTTATAGTTATCCGGGTTTATGACCCGGTTTTTATCTTTTGTGATGTAGTTTAAACTACGCCTAACTTAGGGTGTTTTTTATTTTGGGTATTCGGGTTTTATGGTGTAAGGTAAATGCTGGATACCTAGATATGTAGATTTATGTAAGTGAGCATAATGTTAACCTATCTTTCGCAAGATAAAAATTTAAACCTGTAAGATAGTGGTGCATAAGTAATATTAATTACAACCATAAAAATAAGAGATCCATGAACTGGAAGGACTTCTGTTTTTTGTGTCGAATTATCACTAATAAGAATAAATATTAGTGAGGGATCGTCATGGACTTACAACCTATTTTAGAACAACTAGCCAAATTACCCCCCGAAATATTGATGAAGATAATGCCCGAATTAAAAGTAGAAGTTCCGAAGGCAGATCCCTCAGGTGCAGTACTTATCGGTGTCTTTTTAGCAAGAAGCCTGGGCATCGGTAAAATAATTGACAACTTTATAGGCGAAGAATATGTTACTTATGAGCATCTACGTGAAGACAGAGCCAACGGTTCTAAATGTCGGGTAAGTACTGGTTTGGCATGTGAAATAATGGTTGGCGACATGCTGGGCAGAAATAAAGATCTCACCCGTTTATATAAATTTGAAGAAGCTTGTGAAAACTGGCAAGTCGAAACAATACTTGGTATACCATCCGAAAAATTTAATGATGACAAAATGGGTAGAGCCCTTGACGCTATAAACTCAAATGCAAAATATATGGCTAATGTATTGCAGGATATTGTTTTATCAGCATCCAAGAGATTTGGAATCCCACTTAACACTTTTTACAATGATACATCTTCCGTTCCAGTCTCTGGTGTTATGGAGGATAACGATAAAGTTCAATTCGGGTACGGTGGTCTACCGGGTTTAAAACAATTAATCCTCAATCTTACTATAGCCTCTGGTGCATCTTTGCCGGTAACATCATCAATTGATCCCGGTAATGTTCAAGGTGGCACGACTTTTGAGCGTTCATTCGAGAAGGTTAAAGAGATTACCGATGACCAAGAATTTGAGATGATTATTGATCGTGGTATCCTAACCCAAGATAATATGCATTTGATGCTTACTAATAGCAACAAAAAGGCCTTTTTTATAGGCCCACTCAAGGATGAACTATCGAAAAATTGGGTCTTAGAGCAATTAAATGAGGCTAAAAAAGATGATTTTGCTACTATTGACTATCGCTCTAAGAAAGAAATAGAAAGAAATCTATCCAGACACTACGAGGCATTAGAGACAAAATATACGTTTAAGGTAAAACTTGATCCTCCCTCAGAGGGTAGTAAGAACAAAAAGCAACTCAAAAAAAGTAAGCGAATATTTGCGACCCATACCATAAGGGCGGTTATTTATTGCGATTTAAACAAAAAACCTAAGGAACAAGAGCGTCGTCAAAAGCGTATAACCAGCACAGAAGATGCATTAGTAGAACTCAATGGCAAGCTCAACAAACGTAACTTAATCACGAAGGAAGCCTGTGAAAAAGTAGTAGATAATATTTTTAAAGGGCAGCCTGATATGCGTAGGCTGTTTAATGTAACAATTAAACTAAATCAACATAATGCCATTGTTATGTCCTGGTCAAAAGATGAAGCTATAATTCCAGAGCTTGAGAAAACCGATGGTATCTTTGTGCTTTTAACCAACCACGACAAAGAGAAGGTTGATGCTAACGAACTGCTTACCCGCTATCGTGGTAGGAATGATATCGAAATTAGTTTTAGGTTTTTGAAGGGTTCTCTTGATTTACAACAAATATTCCTTCGCAATCCTGAAAGAGTAGATGCCTATTGCTTTTTAAAAGTATTGGCTATGCTTGTGCTTAATTTAGCAGCCTGGCTGTTAGCTAAAAATGGCAAAAAGATGTCTCCCCAAAAATTACAGAAAGAACTTGGCGACCTAACTATCTCAGAACAAAGGTTGCAGCCTATTGGTATAAGCCATTGGAATGGGACGAATATTCCTAATACCATTGATGTATTGGTTAACCTGTTTAACTTACCACATCCACTTGAATTAATAGAGGTTATTAATTCAGCAATCAATTTTTCTTATCATATTGAGAAATGGTTTAAGGATAATTTAAGAAAATAAGGTTTGGCAGTGATTCCCAGTTTAATAATCCCTTAGTGCGAAACCTGGGGTTAATTATGCGACATAGGAAGGAATGGTGAGTTAAATGATAGATTTGATGCTTCATTTGATAGGTTCGGGAAAACTGTATTTATGTCAAGGACGGAAGCTCAAAGATCTTTACCAAAGCTAATAATTTAACGACTTATTTCAATAATTTTGCATAATAAGGTGACTCTAGTTAACTGGAAATTATTTCGGTGATTTCCACCACAAAATCCGAAAAGCCTTTATTTTTTAATGAAGAAGGAGTTGTGGTAAATGTTTAAAAGAGCGCCATGAAAAGAAATTATGGTGACAGACCATGCGGTTGAGCAGTACCGGAAGAAGCTACTTCAATGGTATGGTCGGGATGGACCGGATGAGGAATTGAAAGCAGAACCGAAAATAATTGTCAGGCATGGGAAAAGGGATTCAATACTGCCCCGGTTACCTGATTGAATAATAAGGGGAGAAATGGCGGTAGCAGCCTGGTTTGAGGGTGTGGACATAGTAGTATTGAATTTTTCCCCATGGCTAAAGCCCTTACCATTACCCACAAGTATCAGATGGATGAAAAAGATCCCACATAGTGGTCAGATCTTGAAGACGCCGGAAGCCACGCCAGAGAACCTTAAGGCCGGGGTAACCGTCCCTTTTACGTCCGAGAAAACCGCCAAGCTTGGCAATCCAAAGTACTGCTGTTTGTAAGTTTGGCGGGTTATCGGGTAAAATAGTTATCTTATGAATAGCAGCGTAAAGGGCACCCCATTCACTGTTACTAAGAACAATTGTGCAAGGTGCATCAGGAGTTTGCCTGGCTTGATAAGTAAGCCAAAGTAATTGAGAAGCTACCATACTATACACGGCAATAGCACGCATAAGACGGTCTTTAGTTTCTAATTGAAGTTTTTCTACTTGGCAACCGCTTTTCAAAATATAATGATACCGCTCAATCCGCCAGCGGTAGGTATACCAGGTTAAGCATTGCAGTGCATCATCAATGGTAGTAACAGGCAGGGTAGTTAACAGCATCCACTCTATTGGCTTTTCTCCTTCGGGTGGCGATTGTTCCTGAACAAGTAGGGCATTAAGAGTAGGTGCAGCTAATTTTTCTTTTCCCCGATGTTTCGGTGGTTTTAAGGTAACAGTGGCAGCCTGTAAGGTAAGAACAACAGCCTCTCGTTCTGGGCGCTTATCGGCACGTGGTATATTGATAACCGTACGGCCCAATACCGGGGCGCTTTCAACAACAGGCCATAGGTAATCATGCGACTGATCAATGCGGCGGTTCCAAGCAGCACGGACTAAGATATCATACTGATTAGCGCTGGCTAGGAGAAAGAGGTCAAAAATATCACTTTCTCTGTCACCCACCATTACTACTTTGGTAAAGGGAGAAACCGTTTCGGCTACTTCCCGGGTAACATCAATCCAGCGAACACTTTCCTTGTCTTCGATAGGTCGCTTTTTATGTGTTTTCTCCTTGGGTTCTAGTGAACGTACCCATAAGCGATGGGCCAAGATTCCTAATGGAACTCCTTCAGCGGATGCAGCAAGACAAGAATGTAGAAAGAAGCCGGAAAGACCCGCTTGACCGATAGGTCCCAACCCTTTTGTTTCTCGATGTAAGGTATAGTTGAAAATGGTGGTATCTTGGATGGCCAAAACCACCGGTTGATTCTTGATTTTTTCTATAGTGGCCTTTCTGTGTACATCATATATGGCTTCAACAGTTACTTTCTCGTTATCAAAGAAACGATAGGCAGCCTTGACATCGCTCCACTGACCAAGTGCTTCAGGCAAAGATTTTTCTGGATGCTCAATAAGGCTTGCAGCCAGTGAAACCAGTCGATGAGTGAGACGGGTATCACCAAAGTTAGCCGTACCGCACTCTTTAGTTGCCCAAAGCATTGATTGATTTGTTGGTTTGAGAGATACAGGTAAATTATTCATGAGACAATTTTAGAAAATTTTTGACAATGCGTCCATTACCATATTTAAGCATCATAACCGATTTGGGTAATTTATCACACATTTTCTGCGTATAGCATAAGCAGATTCATTCTATCTTACTCAAGGACTTATGGGTAAAGATAAGACCTGAAGGCAGGGGCTTTACGGCACATTCCGGTAACATTTCTGGGTGATAAAGAATGGAGATAGTGGTGGAAAAGAAAAGAGAGGGGTGTTACAAAATCAAGGAAAATAGTTAATGCTTTGTAAATAGATCAGGAAGGGGTTGTGTTATTGAAAAAATTTCTTTTACCTGTCCTTATACCAGTAATTTTATTATTCACCGTCCCGAATGCTTTTGCAGCCGGAGGTTTTGATTTTGCCAAAGGTGCGATTAACATCCTTACTTTGGCAAAAGTTTTAGTAGTAATAGCGGTAGTAATAGCTTTTATAGTAGAGCTTTTCATGAAGCGAAATATTGTCTATATATTTGCCGTTATAATAATTGCCGGAATACTATTGTATAATTCTGAGCCGGGCAAACTGGCACAATTTGGTCACAGTGTAATGATGTATGTGGGAGGTGAAGCAGGAGTAGGGACACAGGAGATAATTAATCCTCCTGAAAAAAGTACCGAAAATAATGAGCAAAAAACAACAGCACCAAGCACAACAATAACTCCATAAGGAGATGATCAACAATAAGAAAAACTATTCTAGTGTTAATTGCAATTACAATATTAAGTTTTTTACCATCAGCGAAGGCAGTTTATGCTGAAGAAAACTACAGTATGTTTTATGGGCATTCACGTATTTTCGGTAAAATAGTAAACTACGATTCCGAAAGAAATATGGTCGTCATATACGGTTCTATTTATGTAAGAGACAATAATTATACCTGGCAGCTAATAAAATCAAAAAAATTTACTGAAATAATTCCGGAGTATGAAAACATAAAACAAATACTGATTAGTAATATGGGCAAAACAGTAAGCTGTGAAGGAAGTCTTGAAAGCTGGGCCGGGCAAAATGAGGAGATATTTAAGGCCAGAGAGGTAACCCCTCAAGAATATGCAATTGAGACACCCAATTGGTATGCATTTGGTAAAACGATCAAAACCGGAATAATCTACAAATACAATCTCACAGACATAACTGATTTTGTAAATATATTGTTTGGTGTGTATAAAGCAGAAAAAACAGAGAATCTACAGGTAATCAGAAAAGAGTTTAGCAAAAACTGGAATACAAAATGGTGCATAACGAAAAATAATAGTATAGCAGATGAACTACGCCAAGGAGTTGGCGGATGGCAAATATACCAGGGGTTACTAGTAGAACGATTCCTAATTAACATATCAATAAGCTAGTTAAATAATATAATTTCTACTAATAATTTAAATTATTTCAATATCATCCATTTTGTACTTCCAGCGGTAAACAGTAGGACAATCATTAATTTCTTTTATATATTTGTAAATTCTATCTTTTAATTCTTCTTTAGTTTTTACCCTAATAGCCCTCAGCATTGATTTAGCCATTTTGCCAAAAAATGATTCAATTAAGTTCAACCAGGATCCATGTTTTGGTGTAAAAACAAATTCAAAACGATTTGGGACAGTACTAAGATAAGCCCTTGTTTCTTTTGAAATATGAGCGGAGTGGTTGTCCAATATAATTACTATTTTCTCTATATCTTTGTAGTACTCACTTATCATTTTTAGAAACTCTACAAACTCAATACTACGATGGCGGTCTTCTACTTGAGCTAAGATATGACCTGTTACCAAATCAATACCGGCCATGAGACTAAGTGTACCATGGCGAACATATTCATAATCACGAGCAAGACATGAATACGTTCCAGGAGAAGGAGAAAGATCCGGAGCAATATTTTCTATAGCTTGAATACCGGGTTTTTCATCATATGATATATAAGCATACATTGATTGTTCATCATTTTTTGATACCATTTCAACTTCTTTATAGACATATAACACGTTAGCCATTTTTTGTTCAAATTCTGGATCCCTTTTTTCCAAGTAATATTTAATTTTATGTGGCTTAACTTTGTTTGCTGAAAGTATTTTTGATACTGTACCTTTTGCTAGATTTTGCAGGGTTGGATGGCCATTTTCTACACAATGATTTCGTGCATGTTTGGCTAATAAATCTGTTGTCCATAATTCATAGCTATATCCAAATTCCTTAGGTTTTTGGCAAGCAAGAGAAACAAGCCACGCTTTATCTTCTTTGGTTATTGTATCCGGCCTGCCTGAACGAGGAAGATCATTGAGTGCTATATCTAAGCCAAATTGTAAAATTTTATCTATATGTCGTTCTACTTTTGCACGGTTAGTCTCTAATATTCTACCAATTGAAGCTATTGTTTCTCCTTGATGATACAAGAGAAACATTTTAGCCCGTTCAATATGACTCACACTTTCTGTTCTTGAATGTATAATTTTTTCTAATCTATTTATTTCTTCTGTTGTCAAATCTAATTTTGCTCTTTGACTTATGAATGGCATAGTTTGGTCTCCCCACCTGTTATGTATTATAGGAAATTATATACCATGCCGATTTGTGGTTCAATGATAATTAAGAATTGCTCTACTAGGATGGGACAATTGTTATATTGAGAGCGCATCAATTCTAAGAAAAAATATTGACACATTTATGGATAATATAAAAGCTGGCGGAAGCGCACCGGAAAAGGAAAAATCAGGCGAGGCAATAATGTGTGCATATATCAGTATCAGCTGCGAATATGTAGGCGAAGGCGAAGACGAAGGCAAAAGACTAAAAGTAACAGGTTCTGGAGCGTTATATGATAGTATCCCATCATTTATAAATGTATTAAAAAAACCGTTTGGAATAAATAGCGAAACATGGCGCTTAAGTGGCATAGATGATCAAACGGCAAAAAAAATTAACGGCAAACTTTGTTGGATTTCAGGTAACCGTATTTTAGTATATCGAACAAATCCGATAATAAAAAAGAAATATTTGGTAGATCAGTATTTTGCGGTAAACAACTGGTTAACGCGTGAAGAATTCAATCAAGCACTTAACCAAACCCGTGAGTTAATAGGGGAGGGCGGCGTTTAATGCGTAGATTGATATATCGTTGGACTGCTGCCGGATTACTTTGGTTATTAATTATTATTGTAGTCATAACTTCTATACGCAGCGTTAACATTGTTAATAAAGTCAGTCAAGTTGCAAAAAACGCAATGACTGAACAAAACGAGCAAGTAATTACTAACGTAAGAGATACCGCAAAAGCTTTCGCTACAGAGTGGGCGACCTTCAATGGCAATAATAACGAATACAATAGCAGACTAGGGACATTCTTAAATAAGACATCGTCAATAATTGCTCCTGTCGGTATCCAAGAAGTAATGTCATCATCTTTACTAGCATCTGAAAGTAAAAATTCAAGAGATTATAGGGTGAAAATATTATTGCATGTACGCAGGTTATCGCCGGTTGAAGGGAATACTAATGTACCATCATCGTTGATACCTGTCACAAGAGATGATTTGGTAAAAATTAAAGATTCGCAGTATGATATACAGCTGCCAGCAATAGGGTGGCAAAACTATTTATTGTTTGTTGAAGTTCCGGTCACAGTAATAAACAATCAACCGGTTATAAAAGGTTTGCCAGTCATTGTTAGCAACAATAATAAAAAAGGTGAAATATCACAACCAAAACAATATGACGGAGTAGTAACACCTGATTTCGCAACCTTCATTAACCAGTTTATGAGCATGTATTTCACCGGACAAGCACTAAGTAATTTCATTATGTCCGGTTCTAATATTCAACCCATTAACGGGTGGAATTTGCTTTCAATTGATGAAATTAAAACAGATAGTGAAAAACCAACAAAAGCTTGTGTGCGAGTTACAGTATCTACGGCAGGAATCGAAAAGATAACACAAATAATCTATATAAAAGTACAAGCTGTACGTGGTAGTTACTTAATTGAAGATTTGGGTAGTTTGCCAGAATAAAGGGGGAATTTAGAATTGAAAAAAAATACGATAATGATTGTAATACTGGCTTTAATAGTAATTGTAGCAACTCCAGGCATTGCTGCTGCATATGACATTAAACAGGGTGCCGATGACATCAAAGATCTAATGGCAACAATGATATCCATTGCAGTACTGGGTTCGGCAACTATTTTATTTTTTAAACGTGAGATTGTACCGGCAGTACTCGTGGGTTTAGTCGGAGCGATTTTAATATTTATAACCCAGGCAAGTACAATGAAATCAGTGGGAGAGGCAATTACAAACTTTATTTTCGGTGATTAATTAACAAAAATCCGGCAATTGCCGGATTTTTGTTTTTAGGAGGTGTTATATGAGTAACATTAGGACATTTAATAGTTACAAAGATTTGTTTAAAATAAACTTTAAAGTGCATGACTTTTTTGGCAAGTCACTGCCAAGGCCTATTCCGCTCGAAAATATAATAATGACTGTAGTTATTATGATTCCGCTATACCCTATAACCAACATATTTGGTGCTAGACACCCATTTATGACAACAATAATATTATCCGCTATCTGCTCATGGATGTTGTCACAGTTTGATTTACGGGGAAAATATATGCCGATTTTCTTTAAGGATATATTGGCATATATTTTTAGACATAAAACAACTAATCTTATGGGTAAAAAAATAAAACTATTAAAAAGATACCGTGCGGATTGGAGATTGCCGGAGGTGATTGAATAAATGAAGTTTCCGTTAATAGCCTTTAAAAATAATGTAATTTTCAACGAAAAAGGAGAAGCATATGCAATATATAAGCTTCGTGGCAGACCATTTAATAATTTACCTATAACGGACAGAGAAGTTGTAATCAGAAACTTTGAACAACTACTATGGGGACTGGAAGGCAAGGGCCAAATATTGTTGTTATGCGAGGAAATGCGCTTGAATGAAAAAGAGTATCTTACCGATGCAGACGCAGTATTTACAAAGGAGGCTTTTAATCATGCCGGTTCGGTGCGCACAGCCTTGGCAAGTGGAGCAAGAAACCGTCGCAGATACTTAGTATTACAAATAAGTACTGCAATAGAAGAGCCAAATAACTGGCGTGAATATACACGCGAATATGTGGAAGTAATAATAAGCGCATTTACTAGCGCTGAAAAATGGGTGCTAAATGAGCAAAAAATCAGAGAAGTGATGGAAAGAGAAGAAGAACTTTATAGAAGAATCTCATCAAGCATTGACGGTAAAGCAGGATTTTCAGATATAGACTTCATAATTAGACGTAATACAAAAAGAATAGGAGAATTACCGCCACCTTTACCTTCACGTGAAGCCGGTAGATTAACGCCGGCAATAGTTTCAGCATTTTCAGATGGTTGTTTGATCAATGAGCAGACATCATATATAACAATAACAAATGGCAGTGACGAAAAACATCATCAAACCTTCATCACCTTTCCTGATCTGCCAAAACTATTACCAGAGGTGGGGGCTGAGTGGCTTGCCTCCTTAGAGGCAATGAGAACGGCAGTGGATGCAGTAGTACACTTTGAAATAATAAAGCCACATAAAGCACAAAAAAAAGTAACAAGCAGAAAAGGTTATCTCAAAGGACAATTAAAGGAAAAGTCCAGAGGTGACGAAGATCCGTCAACAGATGAAGAATATGCCATAAGCGAAGGCAGACATTTGGAAGGGAAAATATCTGCTGGACAACCTCTTGCGTCTATGTCAGTAGTAATGGCAGTAGCTGCAAAAGAAATAAAAGATATGAGAGCTTCTGCAAAAAGACTTATGGAAAGATACTCATCTTCGGGTTATAGAGCCGTAAGACCGATGGGCGATCAGTGTAAATGTTTTTATTCATTTCTTCCTGGTGCGCTAAGGGCTTCGCCGTTAATTGAATGCGATCCTGGATTCATATCAGCATCAGGTCCAACAATATCCATGGACGTTGGTGACGAAAAAGGCTTTTTTATTGGGTGGTCAAATGCCGCACCGGTTTTTTGGAAACCTGGATATGCAGCAAAAGAGTTGAACCGTTCAAATGCCATGTTTATCAGCGGTGCGTTAGGCAGTGGAAAAAGTTTAACTATCAAATTACTAATATACCTTGCATATTTGGCCGGTGCCTATTTATTTATCGTTGACCCTAAGAATAACGAGTATGCTGTACTGGAAAAAATTTTTCCAATTAAGAAAATAAACCTATGTCCTGGTGCTAATGAACCAATAAACCCGTTTATGCTCTCGAAAGATGAAAGACAAGCCAAAAGCTACGTTTTGGATTATTTAAGCATAGTCTTAAATCTGCGCGATGACAACGATACCAGACGTGTTGCTGTTAGTAAAGCTGTAGAAACAACGGGAAATATGGAACCTGAAAAAAGAAATTTAAATACCACGTTGGAAATATTAAAACAAATGTCGGAAAATGAGCAGCACGAACCGGTTAAACAGGAATCCGGCCAGTGTGCGTTACTAATGGAAAGCATAAAAAACAGCAGTCTCGGGCACTTGGTGTTCGGTATCGGTGGCGTAAAAGAAATAGCCCGTGCTACAGTAGTTAATTTGCAAGGATTACCATTGCCCAGAACAGCAGAAAACTTGAACTTAGGCCGAATTACGGAAAATGAACGACAAGGACTGGGATTGCTTTATTTAGCATCAGCAATGGCCAGAGAAGTCGCTTTCTCATTACCGAAAGATGTTGTAAAAGTAGAAGTATTTGATGAAAGTTGGATGTTGGCAAACATATCAGAAGGACGCCGGTTATTGGATGAACTAATACGTATGTCAGCCCGTTCTTTTGGAACAATTCCGATTCTGATTACGCAGAATACAACAGACATAAAGGATCTCCAATCAATTAAAAACAATATAAATTATAAATTTTGCTTCAGAGCGGAGGATAAAACAGAAATTAAGGCCAACATGGAAATTCTGGGAGCTGACACAGAAGAAAACAGCCTAACATCAGCATTTCCCGCACTTGAAAGCGGTTGGTGTGTGATGAGAGATGCCTTTGGCCGCATATCACAAGTCTATATTGATCCCAGACCCAAATACTTGCTGCATTTATTTGATACATCTCCGAAGGTAGCGCAAAATGAGTAAAAAAAACCTTTCAATCATAGTCATCTTGTTCATCATATTTAGCTATGTGCAATCTGCATATGCCATGATTGGTGATGAAAGTTCGATAAATAATAATTTGGTTGGCGATATAGATTCTGAGAAAAATAGAGAGGGTAATTTATTTGAACCTATAGGATTAGGCATTACAGCCAATGCACCAATGGGATTGGCTGTAAGCGGTCCGTTTGCAATACTAACTGCCGGCACCGGTGCTGCCATAGTAGGTCTTGGAGAAATTGCTGATCCAAAGAACTCGATATGGCAAAACTGGCCCATGAATCGATGGACATTTAATCATGCTTCACCGGAAAGTGGTTGGGGCTTCTCCTCAATGGCAGAAAAAGGCGCATCAAACGCAGTAGATGCAATAGCAAATATAATATTCTTCATAACCAAATCAATAACCAGAATATCAATTAACATATGTGTAGTGTCATTTCATACTGATATTGTATCCGGAATGGTTGGTTGGATATCGGAAGGTGTAAAAAAAATATTTCAGGCCGATACAGATTTGACATACTTACTTATATCCTGGGGTTCGATTTTTTTAATGATATACTCAGTCTACTGGATTTTAAAACGTGAATTGATGTCAGTAGTAAGCGCATTAATTATAGCGGTATTAGCAATTGGCAGCGTATTTTTCTTTACCGCCAATGCTGAAAAAGTAATAACAGATTTTTCACAAGCAACAGACGGTATAACCGGAGTTTTCCTCGGCGCCGTTGGCGAATACACAAATGCAAATCAAGATATTAACGCAACAGATCCAATAGATAAAGGATTAATTGCCTTTGGCCAATCAGTATGGAGTGTAATAGTTGCCGACCCATGGGCGATAGCCATGTTCGGAACTTGTGATGAAAACGATTTGAAACTTACAGAATCGGAATGTAATTTAATGGATAAATCCAACTTTCCTGATAAAAGCAAAGTAGTAGCCGGAATGCGCATAGATACATTATATCTTGCCACAACCGGAAAATGTAATGATGATGTAGTTGAAGTATTAGCCAGGCCGGACGTTACGACTTTTAAATCAATAATAACACTACAAGGAACAGAGCAAATAAAACATGGCAAACATAATGGAACAATGGTTGGAATGGCTGCATCGTCGCCAACAGATCACGTTACAACAGCATTATTTACACTTTTACCGGCAATAGGCTTGTTATTATTTACGGGAACAATCGGACTGTACATAATTCTAAGCCAAGTAATAATGGCAGCGATGCTTTTAGTTCTACCATTTTTTTTATTTGCATTAATGATACCTGTACAAGGATGGGCAATTTCAAGCAAATATTTCAAATATTTGCTTGGAGCTTTTATGGTAAAAATGATTTATGGCTTATACCTATCGTTAGTATTAAGTGTAGGAACAGCTTTTGTTGAGGCGGTGTTGAAATAATGGTAGGTTTTGCAATGATAATATTAACGGTAATATTTTTCGGAGCCTTTTTCTATAGAAAAAAAGTCGTAGAAATGATTACAGACACGCTGACATTTAATACAGCAAAAGAAAAACACGTAGATCCAACAAGAATGCTGAGAACAGCCAGAAACATGGGCCTTACTTATATGGCATATAAGCGTTGGGCAGGAAGAGGAAGTGGGAAACCTAAAGAAGATTATTCGCCTATAAAACCACACCCAGATGATTATAGACATGTAGATAGCGGCCGTTTTCCAGAATACTTCGATCCGGAGGAAGAGAAAAATCCATATGAAGGAGAAAATCCAAACTATGAGAACCTGCAGATTACAGACGGGAAAGATATAGATAATGTAGAATTTACTTCGTATTATGAAGATGAGTTTAAAAGTCGAGTTTGGGAAGGCCAGCCACCGGAAGGATATCCGTTTAGGTCACTGACCGGAAAGACTTCTAATGATTATGATACGGATAAGGAGAATCTCAACAACAACGATGAAAACCCTAAAACTAATAATGTGCCAGATACAACAGTAGAAACCGGAAATGGGACTATGAATGTTGGTCATGCTCCTTCTGACCATAGTGATCCTAACAACAACGATGAAAACCATAAAACTAATAATGTACCAGACACAACAGCAGGAACCGGAAATAGGAGTATGAATATAAGTAATGCTCCTTCTGAGCAGGACAATTAATGAAATAACTAAGAAAGTATCAAAAAAATTTATTTACTGAGAATTAACCGGGCAAATGCCCGGTTTTGTATTTTTGAAGCCGTTTTTGTTCTTTTTAGGGGGGATGATTATCTGGATCTATATAGAACCGAAATAATAAATATCGTTATAAATTAAACGCAAAGTCTCTTTTTCACATCTTCCGAACAGCATTTGATTTCCTCTAAAAACGAGTCAACAGATTTTTGAATTTCTGAAGCATTTTTATGAAAGCGATTATAAATAGCTGTATTTTTTAACCATTTCCATAACTCTTCTATGCAATTCAGATTGGGTGAGTAGGGTGGAAGAAATTTCAAAAACAGATGATCCTTATGCTCGTCTAAAAAGTCTTTAAGTAATTTTGCATGATGAACTCTTGCATTATCAAGAACAATGTAAATTTTAGAAATGTCATCTTTTAAAAAATGTGATACCAATTTTTTAAGAAAATCTTTGAATTTTTCTGCATTGATTTTGTCATAATTTACACAAAAAACTTTACCCGTATAGTAGTTTAAAGCACCGTATAATGTAACTTTTGCATGGTGTCCATAGGTCTTAATCTTTTTTTGCTCACCTTTTGGGAACCATGCTCGTTGTAAACCTTGATAGTCCCTAATGTGAGATGCATCCACATATAGGAGTATTTCACATTCAGTGAGATTTTTTTAACTCTTCCAGCTCATCTTGAAAAGCTTTTTGCTTTTCCGGATCAGCTTTGGCTAATACATAAGTGGGACGATTATAACGAAAATCCATCTTAAGAAGCATGCGCCAAACACCATCTGATGTATATTTAATGCCGTATGTATCATGAATGTAAGCAGCGAGGGTTTTACAATTCCAAGTAGTATGGGTACTAAAACCAACCTCTGATGGTGATTTTTTCAGTACCTCTTTGACCTCTTCTTTTTGTTCATTGGTTAGCCTTGGCGGTCTTCCCGGTTTTTTTGATACATGAAGCAGTTTTTCAACTCCACCTTCATTAAAGTAAGCAACGTATTTTCTTATGGTTTGTTCACTTATATCAAGATATTCGGCAATCTGCTTTGCTTGTCTCCCTTTCATGACAAGAATGACAGCTTGAACTCTGCATCTTAGTTTATATGGTGTTTCTCTTTTTATCTTATTCAAATCCTCAATGGTTAAATTTTGTGGATTGTTTAAATGCAATTTCCTCATGGTAATAATACCCCTCCCCACACTTGATTCTATTTTACAGGATAGGAGTAAAAATTACCATTACTTTATTAATCGTTTCTATATAGCTACTGCAATAAAACTTTCAAAAATTATTGCAAATAAGAAAAGAAGAAAAAGATTAATAACCGCGTCTGTAGCAATAGTAATTATTGTTTTATTCTTCGTATCTATGATTTTTATGGTTATATCCACTGTAACCGGAATGATTGGTGTATCAACGGGGTTTCGTTCCGGAGCCCCTACAGGAATGGCGAAATCAGTTATTCCTGCTGACTTAATGCAGATATTTTTAAAAGCGCAAGAGAAATATGACGTTTCTTGGGCTGTGCTGGCTGCGGTATGTAAAGTGGAAACTGATTTTGGCAGAAATATGTCCACATCATCCGCTGGAGCTATGGGTTTTATGCAGTTTATGCCGGCTACATGGCAGCAGTATAAGCAGGATGGTGACGGTGACGGGGTATATGACCCTGAAAATCCCTGGGATGCAATATTTGCTGCAGCAAATATGCTGAAAGCAGATGGTTACAAAGATAATCCGTCTCAGGCATTATATTGTTATAACCATGCATGGTGGTATGTAAACAAAGTCCTGACTATAGCTTCATCATTTTCAGACACGATGGTTCCAACTGGTAACGGTGCATGGCCAGTACCGGGATACATAACTATATCTTCCCCCTTTACGCTCTCACGACTACACCCGATATTGGGTTATAAAAGACCGCATGAAGGAATAGATATTGATGCGCCAACAGGCACTCCAGTAATTGCGGCGGTGAGTGGAAAAGTGAAGTTGGCAAAACCCAACGGTGGCTATGGTAACTGTATTGAAATAACAGGTGATTTCTGTATGAACATCTACGGTCACCTGTCCGGATATGCAGTACATGCCGGTGATTATGTAAGCCAGGGACAAGTAATAGGGTACGTTGGATCTACCGGCCTTTCTACCGGTCCCCACCTCCATTTTGGGGTTTATGTAAATAATAGCCCTTGTAACCCAGAAGAGTGGCTACGGATACCTTCAGCAAATTATTAAATGAGAAAGGAAGGATAGAAAATAATGATAATATCAGTGGTTGGGGCAGTATCAGGCGTTGGAACAACAGTTATTGCAGCGAACATCGCAGTAGTGTTAACGAACAATGGCTATAATGTGTTATTGGTTGAAATGTCTGGTGGGACGGATATACAAAACGAATTAAGCATATCACCGGAAAAGCTAATTACAAAAGCTGACATTGTTAATAGACACAACAAGCAAATATTCATCACCGAGTATGGTCTATCGGTCTTACCCGGTTCTGATCATGGAACAATTGAAGATATGAGTGTGATACAAGAAGAGATAAAAAAAATTGCTTACAGTTATGATTACATAATTTTAGATACAGGAAATCTAAAGTTGCCGATGGCCAACGAATCATTTGCAGATATAGTAATGCTGGTAACAGAACCGTCGAGAAGGTGTCTGATAAAAAACGGTCATTTAAACGCACAGCAAGTACTAATTATAAACAAAGTATCCCCAAAAGCAGTATACCATCCGCGTGATATAGCCAGATGCTATAAAACCGATAATAAATACTTTGAAATAGTGGAAGATGTAGCTTCTGTCAAAAAATCTATGCAGCAGCACCAGCCAATTGCTTTATGTGGGAAAAAATTTGGTGAGGGTATTGAAAATATAATTTCAACAGTGCTAACAAAAAAGAAAAGCGGGATTCAACCAATGGATCAATTGAAGCAATCAATTCTTTTAGCAACTGGTGACGAAGACTTACACGAAGCAATATCTACATCAATTTCTTGTTTGCCTGTAATTGCAGTTAACCGGAAAACACTGCTGGAACTTGCTTCCAGTATTGAGCCTGACATGATACTATTCTCTGGTAATCTGCCAGGGGATATTGATATTCTTGAAGTAGCGACTCAAATTGGACAGATTTCCGATAAGATACTGTTTATCAGCAACATGCAGGCTGATGACATTACTTTAGCACGAATAAAGGAACTAGGAATAGAGGCACTATCCGGTGAAATAAGCATCGGAGCTATTCTTAAAACAGTTTGTAGTCGGTTAAGTATTACAGGAAATACTACTAATCAAGATGAACATGAACACTATAGCCCAGTAGATGTCGAGGAAGAGGACGAAGATACCGAAAGTGCATTCACTAAAATTGTGCGGTCAGGCACGGAAATGGCGGGCAAAATAACAGATAAATTATCATCTGTAAATTTGCCTAATTTACCTAAAAACAGATTAGCCAGAAAGCACAATGTCAGGGTAGATAACTTAATTGCTGTAGTTTCACCTGTGACTGCGGGTAAAACATTTGTGTCGATAAACTTAGCTACAACCCTGGCTCTAAACGGTTATTCCGTTGCACTAATTGATGCGGATATGCGCAATCAATCGGTTTACACTTGGTTGGCGTTAGATGCAGATAGTTTGACCGAAGCGCTAAAAGACGACGACCCACTGTCCTTTGCATATAAGAACCCAATGATTCCAAATTTGCATGTATTTAGTTCCGATCCGTATACTCCTGCACCAGTAAATATTAAAAGCCTGGCTAATCTAATTGGCAACCTAAAAGAAGAAGTAGATATAATCATAGTGGATACCTACAGAAATCTTACAGAACCAGTTACAAAAAAAATAATTGACATGGCTTCAAATGTAATCATGGTGGCTGATCAAGATTTCTGTCACTTGGTAAAAATACAGAAAGAATTCGATTTGCTTGAGAGTAGCTTAGATTTTAATAACTTTACTTTGATAGTGAATCAAATGGTTAGTAGTAAGGAACTGGAAATCTCTGATGCTGAAAAAGCTGCCGGATTGCAGGCAGAAGGTTTGGTACAGAAAAAAAGCAAGGAAGTTCTCGAAAGCATTAAAAGCGGTATTCCTGTAGCGCTGTTTTGTCCGGATGTTAAAATGGCATTCTACGATTTTTGGATTAAGCATGAAAAAATGTTGGCTCTAGCTTAGGAGGAAGTTGCAAAATACACTAGAAACTGGATAAGTTTAATTTTTCAGTATAATTGTCCATATATTTTTTTAACTTAACCCCAAATATATTTTCTTATACTAGCTAGTGAAGGGAAAAGTGAAGGTGTATTGTGCATTTTTTCATAGTAATTACCATTAAAATAACTATTCAACATATTTTCCTCTAAACTAGCTCTTTTATTGGCCCATAGATATATACTTAAGGTATTAATAAGCATAATCCATGGATAAACTGACATAAGTGTCAGCCCGGAAACTAACAGTAGATAGCCTAAATATATTGGATGTCTAACTAGGCAGTAAGGTCCCCAATTTATAACTTTTTGTTCTTTAGTGATACTTGGTTCTCCAACAAAGAGTGGACCCAATGTTTTTGTTGCATGAAAAAATAACCCGAGTCCTAATAAAGAGGTAAAACCGCCTAATGAGATAACCCAAGGGAATTGAGGTAAAGAGGTTTGAAAAAGGTTAAAGCTGATGACAAACAGAAGAGTGGAAGAACATATAGAAAAGAAGAAAAAAATGGTATAAATAATACTAATCTCTTTACGATAAGCGACCCTAAGGGAATTAGTATTAAGTTTAAAAGAACTTCGCAGAAAAATAGCCAACATAAGAGTTATAATCAACCAATAGAATTGCTTAATAGTGAGAGATATAGACAACAAAATTGCAATAATAAAGAAAATGGCTATCATTTAATCACAACCTTAACAACTGTAGAAGTTGCACATATATTTATTATTATGGTGTCCTTTTCCGCTATATTTGTTGCAGCTTTAAATGGGGTTATTGATATTAAGTTATCTATTACGTTTTTACTTTTAGTTTTTACCGGACTTTGGCGCAAATATTTTCCAACCCCAGCTATATCAAGGCTTACACGGCACTAATAATAAAAATGTAGTAGCGAATATTTTTATGAATACACCAATAAAACCTTGATATATACTGGATTTCTGATAGAATTATAGTAGTCGCGAACAAATTGGAGGCTACGATGTTTCTCAAGAAATCCGTTAAGACAGTCAAAGGGAAAAAATACTCCCATTATAGTATAGTCGAATCATTTAGAGACAACGGTAAAGTTAAACACCGCTTAATTTTTGCAATTGGCCCTCTTGATGATGAAGCAGCCGATCGGTTACGCTTAACGCTTAATGCCCACTCTAACCAAGATCTTGTTGTGGCCAAATCTGATGATATTGTTGTCACAAAGCATGGAGCATATTTAGATGTAGCTGTTCTGGTTCATATCTGGCAACAATGGCAGTTTCACGAGTTCTTTCAGGATGACCGCTGGGTTACAGGTATGGTAATTAACCGTTGTATTGACCCGGTTGCGAAATGCAATGTGCAGGAGTGGATGACCAAAACAGTACTGCCTGCCTATATAGATACAGATCCATTGTCAATGAATGCATTTGATATCTTTCGAGAACTAGACCGACTATGCCAGCGAGAAACCGAGCTACAGTCATATATGTTTCGTAAAATTCAAGAAAAGCGACCAAATAGCCTGGATGTGTTTTTTTATGATATTACCTCTACATATGTAACAGGAAGTCGCTGCGTACTTACTAAGTTTGGCTACTCGCGGGATCACCGTCCCGATTGCGAACAAATTGTTATTGCTTTGATGATTACCCCGGATGGTTACCCTTTTTATTGGAAGTTGCTGGAGGGTAATACTCAGGATGTTTCCACAGTTTGCGACTTAATCCAAAACGTCAAGACTTGTTTTCCCATACAACACTGCACCATGGTTTTTGACCGAGGTATGGTATCTGCTGATAACCTTAAAACATTAGAGAAAACAAATTGGGATTATGTTTCGGCAATGGACAGGGACGAGATTAACGTATTATCATTTTTCGAAACAGCATTGCCAACCCCTCCTATGCCGGAGGACTGGGAACAAGTCTTGGCGATGCAGGAATTTCAACCAATAGATGATGACATATTGTATTACCGAGAATTTGAAGATGATAATCGGCGATACATTATAACTTTTGACGTGGCACGTTTTCTTGATGAGCACCAAATACAAAGAAATAAGGTAGAACAAATTAATAGGTGGCTAATCAAAAAAAATGGGGATTTGAAACAAGCCAAAAAATCAAGAAATCGTGACACTCTTGAGCGAGAAATCAGCAAAATCTCGAAACGGTTTCATGTTCATAAATATTTGTCCGTTCAGATTACGCCCTGTTCTCGTACCGTTACAACTAAAACTGGTAAATCTCGTACTGTTGAATCATTTCAGCTTTCAGATACTATTGACAACACTGCTTTGCAGAAAGAACAACGTTTGTATGGAATCACATGTTTTATCTCCAATATTACCCAAGAGCGTATATCTGCTCAGGAAATAGTACAGTGGTATCGACGGAAAAATAAAATTGAAGAAGCCTTTAGGGAGATAAAATCACATCTTGAATTACGTCCAATTTATTTAACCAGGGAGAAAAGAGTAAGGGCCCATGTTGCTGTTTGCATGCTAGCCTATTTTCTGAGAAATGATATTGAGCTCCAACTTAAGGAGCACGGAATTTCCAATTCAACTGAGACGGTTTTAGCCTTATTAGCTGAGTGCAAGGCTAATCGCTGGGTCTTTGATAAATCGGAGGCAAAGACACACTTAAATATCACAAAGGTCTCCGAAAAGCAACAACAAATATTAAAAGCGCTTGGATGTGAATCAATTGTGGACGTAAAGCATGTTAAAAACATTTTACAAAAGGCCGAAAATTGGCTGTAGTAGCGAACGCATTTTTTTAAGAGTACCTTAGCCCTTGCTACGACTGCATTTGGAAAAATCTTACGCCAAACTAAGGTTTTTATGTCCATATTCATGATTATTATCTCGCTTATTTTTTATTATAAATTAAGACGTAACAAAATGGCAAATAATCTTCTGAATATGGAGGACACTGAAAAAAAGAACGTATAGTTAAAAGCAAATCCCTGTCTTCTGCCGGGGATTTGCTTTTTTATAATTTCCTTGATATAGGTCGAACATTGAGATAGTTAATCATGAAGGCGAACAAGGTTACGGAGGTGCGATAATAAAGCTTGTCTCTATATTTGCAAATTATTACAATAAATTATTATTACTAAATGTCAGAGTTTAGCCAAAATAACAATAATAGGTGAAATAAGTAGTACAAATATGGTTATTATTTCATTTATTTAGGGGTAGTAAAATAGCATTGACAGTTTTATACATAAGCTATATAATCTCTATAAGTAATGTAAGACGGATAAGGAGGTTAGGTTATGTATACTGTCACCGTATCATCAAGAGGTCAGATTGTTTTGCCAGCGGAAATCCGTAAAAATTTACTGATAAAGGAAGGTGATGAATTAACAGTTAGGTTAGAAACCGGTGGAAGAATCACCTTTTCTACTAAGCATAAGGTAAAAAATAAGGGTATAGTAGCAGCAACGGCAGGTCTTTTATCCGATATGGAGGTAAGCGGTAAGGAGTTTGTTGAAAATATTCGCAGGGGTTCCGGTAGGAGGTTAGACGAAATTGAAAGTAGTAGTTGATACCAATATTATTATTGACCACCTCCGGGGCATACCCCAGGCTACAAAACAGCTACAGGAAATTGAAAACGGTAACTTTGAAGGTTTAATTTCAACTGTTGTCATTATGGAACTCTTAGCAGCACCAAAACCAAAAATATCTGAGAAGCGTTTAGTTGCAATTAATAACCTACTCCAAATTTTTGAGCATCTTCCCGTTGACGGGCAGATTGCAACAGTTGCAGGCAATTTACTTTCCCAGTATCGAGCCTCACACGGATTAGAACCAATGGATGCTCTAATAGGTGCTACTGCTCTGGTCAATGATGCAGTATTATTCACTCTTAGTAAGAAACATTTTAAATTTATCAAAGGTTTGGTGACTATTGATCCATATCTTGTAGAAGAAGATTAAAAAACAGCAGTAAAATGTGGTAAAATAGAATATGGGAATACAAAAATAACTAAACAAAATGGAGCCTCACCTTCCGGGGATATTTTCCTGAAAGGGGGTGGGGCGGATGATCACAGTATCTGATTCGATACAATTAATCATTGCAGTGATACTCCTCGTATAATAGAGTCAGAACAACCGAATACGACATGTTCTAAAATAGTAGAATGTTGTGGTCCGGATGTTCAGGGAACCGGTTCCCATATCAAGGGTACCTGGGTTTGATGAAGTCAATAACAATACCACAACAATGCAGTAAAGGTACCTATTAATCACGTGAATTACTGCATGTGGGTTACTTATTGGAAGTAGTTGCGCCAAGGTACCCAATCAATGATAGGATGGTGATGTCTATACGAACCGAAAATTTTATTGACAGAAAAATATCCACAGGCAAATCATTTTCAAAGAGACAGCCCACACTGAAAAATTAGTAAGATGAATTCATCAGTCCTCCTCGCATGTGGTGATATCCACAATGCTTTTTAAGTCTGTTTCTCTTTCCCCGTCAGGGTTTGATTCTGACACTTAGAATGTTTGCTTAGCAATTCTGATTTACGTGAGGCTGTTTAAACCCGGGGGAGTGGTGTTGTCAACTTTCTTTAAAGAGTGCTATAATTTACAATGGTTTAGATAGTACTTTTTAGGTGCCTGTCTGTCAATGTTTGATGAAATAAGCAATTTAAATAATCATTTAGTTAGAATGATCCCGGTAAGATGGTAAATTCTCAATACCCCGAGCAGCATAGACTGCTTAATAAAGTATGTTTCTTTTCCTTCTACGTTTTAGTTCTAACACCTAGCCTGTTCAGCATGATAGTTGACCTGGATGGCAGCAGATCCAGGTAGTCTCCCGCTCCATGTCAGTTCTGATTACGAGGATGTTCTCGCGTAGAAAACGGAAAAGTTAATCCACTTACCAGAGGTGTTTTTATGACAATATCCTTGCATGTTGGCATTGATATTGGTAAGAATAAGAATGTGGCTTGCTTTATGAAATTAGACGGAACGATTTTGTTGAAAAAGTTAGTTTTCGATAACTCCATTTCAGGTGCCGAGAGTTTGGCATCTAAAACTAAAGAGTTATCGATTAAAGATAGCTTTGATCATGTTGTTTTTGGAATGGAAGCTACTTCTTTATACCACTTTCACTTGATGAATTATTTACTAATCACCGAAGAATTAAAGCCATACAGGCCTACAGTTTACCAACTCAATGCCAGAAGTATCAAGAACTTCAAGAAGTCTTATCCTCCAAAGGGCAAGAACGATGCATATGACGCTTATATCATAGCTGAAAAACTAAGACACGGCAGATTACCTAAACCTTACGAGGTTGATGAGATGTATCTTCCGCTACAGCGACTGACCCGTTACAGGTTTCACCTGGTGGGTTCACTTGTGCGAGAAAAAAGTTATTTTTTAACTATGTTGTTTATGAAATTTAGTAATTATGGTGATGTATTCAGTGATATCTTTGGAGCCACCAGCATGTCTATTATTACCGATTTTTTTGGCCCGGAAGAAATTATTAATACACCACTTGAAGACTTGGTTCAATTGCTTGTGGATAAAGGAAATAAGCAATTTTCTAACCCTGAAACATTGGCTACTGAGCTAAAACGAATTTGCCGTGAATCCTACCGGATGAGTCCGAAGCTCACGGATTCGGTTAATCTGATTCTTGAAACCAGTATGAATAATATCCGCTTTTTTGAGCAAACCATCCGCAAATTGGACAGTGTGATTGCCAGGGATATGGCCAAGCTCTCGAATCCATTGATGTCAATCAAGGGAATTGGGCCAGTGTTTTCCGCCGGCATTATCTCTGAAATTGGGGATATTAACAAGTTCGAAGATCAGTCCCAGTTAGCTAAATTTTCAGGTATCACCTGGAATAGCAATCAATCCGGCGAATTTGACGGTGAAGATAAACCCCTGAATAGGGCTGGAAACCGGTATCTCAGGTATTATCTGATAGAAGCTGCGGACAGTTTGAGGAGACATAATGACGAGTACCGAGCTTACTATCAAAAAAAATTTCAAGAATCAAAAAAACATGCCCATAAACGAGCTCAGGTTCTTACAGCTAGGAAGTTTGTAAGGCTGGTTTTTTCCTTACTTTCAAAGAACCAGCTTTACAGGTCGGACAGGGGATAGCTGTTTAAATAACTGCGGTAACGGTGCTGATTAATATTCCTGCGGTTGTCTGCTGCCAACTGGCTAGGAATATTAATTATCATAGTTATCCACAGGTAAAAGAGTGGTGATGCACTGAAATATTATTTGTGCACCAATATATGTTTTTCCCTGAGCTTTATTGGTGCAAACAATAACCATATTTTAAGATTATGCCTTAATATCAGGGAATAATTTTATAGCCGCAACAGGAATTTTTGGGTGTTTCTGTGGTGGTTAATTTTTTATACCCAAAAACAAGGAAAAATATGTTTTTAAATTCCCTCTTGACATATTACCCTAGCACTTATCACCCTTGTTGTAAACATCACTAATCGTCGTCTTTAAATAGGTAACCCCTTAAACTGTTCGCAGCAGTTTAAGGGGCCTTAGATAAAACCTCGGTAGAGTGAGGCCAACAAGCATTTTGTTAGTTAAAGTATTCCCATTTATATTAACACATAGTAAAAATACTCGTCAAGTATTTTAGGTGTAAAATTATGTAATAATTAAGGGGGATTGATTTAATGAAAAAATTCTTTGTGTCAGTAATTGCCTTGGCCTTACTGACTGTGGTACTGCCATATATGAAACTAGCCCATGCCGACCAGCTAAAGGTATACCAAAATGACAAACTGATTAATTCTATAGTGTTCAAAATCAACGTACCTTATTACGTTGTAAATGGCCAAATGCCCGGCACTAAAATGGATGTTGCCCCGTTCATTCAGAGTGATCGAACCTTCATCCCGGTGAGGTTTTTAGGCAATGCTTTGGGTATATCTGACAATAACATCACCTGGGAACAAGATAGTCGGACAGCTATATTAAAGGGTAACTCTAATCTTAGAATGACTATCGGTAAGGCCCAAGTCGTCATCAATGGCGTAGTTAAAGATATTGATGTTGCACCGATGCTGAAAAATGATCGTACTTTTCTTCCGGCAAGGTATGTTGCTGAAGGTTTGAATTACCAGGTGGATTGGGACGAAGCCACGCAGACCGTTGTTTGCTGGCCACAGGGACAAAGCAAGCCAGATGTTTCGGCAGCGGTGGACTATCTAAAGGATACGCAGCAAATAGTAACTTCTACTGATAAACCGCAAATTGTTAAGGACATTGAGAGTATTTTGGTTGGTGCAACGGTTTATCCGCCTGGGAAGTATCGTGATGGGTGGGCATATATTGAGAAAAATAAGTATCAAGTACATTATGTAATGGATGAATCTGATACAGATTTGTCTATAATTCTAAAGCAAGGAACAGACGAAAAAGTTTTAACGAAGGTTAAAGAAATATTAAAACTATTCTTTCCAGAAAGTTATGAAAATGTTTTTAAATTAACTCAGTCAGAAATTAAGCTAAAACAGACTAACAATGGATATAACTCTCAAAAGGACTATAACTTTGACAACCGTGGTATGTGTATTAACGCTTTCCAGAATGATATAACTGGCATTTATGTTGTTATCAATAAGGAGGGTCGCTAATTGGTTAAATTTAGAATAAATACTTTGCATCAAAGAAGGTTATTCGTAGCCTTCTTTATTTTTACGCTGTTTTTGCTTTCGACTGGTGTATCATATGCAGGAACTGGTCTTGAGGATGCGCTTCAAGCACTGAATTTGCCGTCTTCAATATCTGTACAAGGAAAAATGATTTACGCACGTGTTGACGGTAATAGAATAGTATATGGCAATCCTGGCGATGTTATAGGAGTAAACCCTGCACAACAATATAAAGATGGTCAGTACAGATACCTTGGTTACACTTATACAGGCGAGCCATTTACAAATCAAGAATTTCCAAATGACGATACTCTTACTACATGGGAACAAAGAAACTGGATAAGTCAACCTTGGGATAAACAATATAAATTATGTGGTGAAAATGATGAATTTATTCCCGACAGTTCCTGGGATATGATACTATCCCAAGTGCCACCAATTATTGCTGATCCGTCATATTTAAAAGTTTTATCCGAACCCCTGGTTGCCTGGATCAACAACGATCTAGTTGCAGCAGTTGGTAGTGTTAGGGTTTGGCACAAGGATTCGTCCGGTAAAATATGGTACGAAACATTTAACATCGATCCAACACTTGCAATAGGACTAAAAACAAATAATGATATCTCAATAACAATAGATAGTGGAGTACCCAAAAATACAACGGTAAAACCCGGTGATAAATTCACAGGTCATGCAACACTTTTAGCAAATAAAATTTCTGGCAATGGATCATCTGTTATACCGGTTAACATTTACCAGCAGTTAAATAGTCAGGGAACATATATCCAGCAGAAAATAACATCTAAAAACACATCACAGACTACGTTCACAACAGAAGACAACAAACGGTTTAACGCTTATTCATGGATAGTTCATAGCGAAGGTGACACAATCACATTTGATTTTGATTGGATATGCCCGGACGATGTTTCTAAAATTAAATTTACAGCAGGAGTAAACCTAGATTATCCGGGCGAATCGGATCAAGTAAGTCCAGCGGAAAGCAAAATGCAAAATGTAATCACGGAAACAGACTATGGCAACAACAAAGCGTGGGTGGAAGTACCGATAGGTGACATATCAGCGGTTCCTATAATACCCGTGGACGGCATAGATATTGAAGCAACAAGTATTGATAGTGGTGTACCAAGTGGTACTAATGCCCAGCCGGGAAAGACGTACACAGGAAAAGCAATATTTACGACAATAAAACTACCTGCACCCGGTGAATATCATTTACCCGTGAATATTTACCACCAACCTGGTGGTAAGGGAACATACTATCAGGCTAAGATTAAGAATCTGAAACTTAGCACGTTCACTACAAGTACAGGAACGACTTTTTCTGCTTATGAATTGGTGATAAAAAAACAAGGGGATACCGTAGAAGTGATATTTGACTGGACATGCCCGGCTGCAGGTAAAACTAAATTAGTAACAGCCACAAATCTGGATTACCCTGGTGATACGGATCAGGTTAGTCCAGTAAATGGTAAAATGTCAATAACAACAACAGAAGCAGACTACAGCAACAACAAAGCCTGGGTGGAGCTACAAACTGATTATCAGAACCTCTGGGTAGAAATATTAGAATATCCAACATCTGTGCAGACATCTACAAACACCACAGTCAAAGCAAGAATACACAATGACCGGGGGGAACTTCTCACAACAAGGTTGGTATGGAAAGTTAACGGCAACATAATAAAAGACATACAGAATTATGATGTCATTGGGACACTTGATGCAGGTGTAAGTTTCACTATGCCGTCAAATGGTGCCAGTGTAACAGTAGAAGTTAATCCAGATAGAGATAGACCGTCTACCGAAACAAGTTTTATCGATAACAAAGCTAGTTGCTATATTAATGCCGTGGCAGTACCAACTACACCTTCTGATGGGTCGTCTGCGCTATCAATTGATATATCGGCACCGGCTGCTGTAGAAGCATTTAAGTCGTGGAAATATACTGTAGAAATAACTACTTATTTCAAAAAACCGAAAGTATCTGGTGATGAAGAAGAACCTTCACCGCCAACCATAACAATGAATGTAAATGCAACAGGTCAGTCAGCAGATACGAATGTAGACTACAACTATGATACCGGGTACCAAAAAATCATACCAGTAACAAAAACCGCAAAAGAGACGTTTAGTGCGGGATGGGGCAAGAAAACACATACTTATACCTATACTCATCCGGGTACCGGGCTATGGGGACAACCTACTTCCGTAATAATAAAAGCGACAGCAGCTGGTGGTTCTAAAAATGCCACGGATACTGCTAAAGTACAAATTAATCCCTTGTCTATACCAAATTTGGAAATACAACTATATCAATAAAACTAATGGTTAGCTCATAAGAGCTAACCATTTTCTATTTTTAGGGGTTAGATTTAATATAATGACGATAAAGCAACCCAAATAATAAGTCAAAAGAAAAGTGTGCAATGATTGGGGGTGTAATTGAATTAAAAATTAAGGTCAATATGGTTAGAGGAATACCTATTAAAAATACCACGACAAGATGAGGAGTTGATTTTTTTATGGTTTGATTCATACCTTTTCTAAAATGTTCCTTAGCATTAAATATGTGATTTAAGGTCCATAAAAAATTTGCAAAAATGATAATTAGAATTAAGTCAAGATTTAGACCATGTGTATTGTAAAAAACAAGTATAAATCCTCTTGCGTAAAACTCTTCACCTACTGCCGCTATAGTGGATATTAGGATTAAACTGAAAGTATTTCCTTTAGTAAGTATTTTACTGACAACGAAAGTTACGCTATCAGTCCAAATTTTTATTTTATGTAGTAGCAAATATCCTAAAAGAGCCAATACTATACCAGTTAATATACTGGCAGCGATAGAAGGTAACGTAATGTTTATTATTAATAAGGAAATGTTATTAAATAAAATATATGAGCTATATACAGCTATTGAAATAGTTATTAATAAGCTAAATAAAATGTATGGCATATTAAATTGTACTCCTAAAAGAAAATTTTTCTTTAGTATAATTAATATTGTTCTACTTTTTATCTTTTGTTCCTTGATAATATTTCATTTTTATCAGATTGATCAATTAATTAATAGGTTTTTGGGGTGGAAAACATTATTACCTACTAAAAAAACAACATTTAAAGAGAACATCATAACTTCTTTGTTAACAACAATAATAACGTTGATATGTTTAAAAGTGCCGCATCGTTGAAAGTTATAAATCCTATACCAGGCATGGAAATACAACTATTAATCAATAAAACTAATGGTTTGTTTTTTATTGGAATTTGAAGACAAAGAGACAGGGAGCCGCTACCGACTGACAAAAATATAAACTTGCCTGATGAGTCCCAGGTGGTGCCTGGGTGAAACCGACATAATTATCGGAGAACCGGGGACAATTATTCATCCCACCACCTTAGAGGTGGGGGAATTCTGGTGGGTTTTGGTTAAAAAATGCTTAATGGGAGGATACAACTTGTTGGCTGATGCATTATTTAAAGCTTTTATAATGTATAGTTTTGTCCTGAGTTTCTTCTATATTATATTCCCAATTCAGATTCATACATTATGGTTTTGGATACTTGCAATTATTTGCATGATATTGTGGGTATTTATTATACTTTTACTTATTGTTGGCTTAATTTTAGAATGGCGAAAAAAGAAAATTACTATAGCAAAGGGTTAGCTCTCAAAAGCTAACCCTTTACTATTTTTAGGGGCATTTAAAAAAAGGGGGGATTATTTACGAATGTATTAAAAAACGAAAGGGGATTGATTACCGCATACCTTGCGGTAATCCTTCCGGTAATGCTAATGTTTAGCGCATTAGGACTGGATTATGGCCGAGCATATGTTTTAAAACACCAACTGCAAGCTGCTTGTGATGCAGCTTCTTTGGCTGGAAGCAGTGCAGTGTCGGCTAAACTTATTACCGATGGGACAGGAAGTGTCACCAATAAAAAACTGCTGTTAGACCCCATAATAGCAGAAGCCAGAGCGACAGATGTTTGGAACCAAAATGTTAGCAGCATGAAATTCATTGATAAAGGTGTAACAATAGTTGATACAAGTAATCATAGTGCGCTTGACGAAGACTCTGACGGTTATTTGGATGCCTACAAGTGGGGTGTTACGGCAAAAATTCAAAGTTATATCGCAGGACCTATATCAGGGATGGGAAACCATATAACCGTTACCAGGGTAGCTATAAGCAAGGCCAAAGACACATAAGAAAGGAGAGAAAGCTATTTATAACAATTTTGTATTGCTGGGGTTAAATAAATCTGTATTTCTTATTGTTTTTTCAATATGGAGCCTATTCACAATTGTATACCCTTTAGCGGAATTTAGCTTATGTAGCATGGTGTTTATTATCTACATTACATCAATTCTTTGCTGGGCAAAATACCATAAGTTAAAATCCAAAAAACTGGGTTTATCTGCAACTATTTTGTATCCCTGTAACGGCTGGATATATAATTTGTACACTCGAAAATATGGTATCTTTGTATCCGGCCGGGTAACGGAAATGCACGTAAACCCCTCAAAAAAGTACGAAAGTATAGAACAATTTAAGGAAAAATTAGAACATGATTTAAGAAAAATACAAGAATTAAAAGTAAATGGTAAATTATCCACTGTCACATTAAACACGTTCAATCGCTTTTGGCTTGACAAGACAATGGAAATTTTAGAAGGCCGGAGATATTCCGGGATTGTTTTATCTAAAGATTTCTTAAATCTGTATAATCCTAAAAAACATAAAAAAATATTCAAAAAAATGTTTAGTCAAGAACTGAATAAGCCCGGTCGAAATAAATCCGAACAGTGGGACTTGATAATTTCTTGAAAGGAGTGTCTATTTGAAATTATTTAATAAAAAATCAAGCAGCTATCTTTTATTTATTACTCTTATAGCTGCCGTTGCAGCTGGATTTTTAGGCATGCAAACAATAAGAAAGTATACCGCGGTGCTGCCGGTTGTGGTTGCTAAGGTTGAAATTCCGGCTTACACACCGATAACAGAAGAAAATGAGAAAGAAATGCTTGCTGTAGAAAACATACCTAAAGCAGCAATTAAACAAGGTATGTTCCCAAACAGTCAAAATTTAATTGGAAAAGTAACCAGAACTGTTATTCCGGCAGGCTACCCTGTCAGCAAAGATTTTCTGGCAATCGAAGGACCAGGAAGTTTGTTAACCACGCAGATATCGCAATTCAAAGATCCTAAACTAAGGGCTACTCCGGTAACAGTGCAAGGAGTAAATGCTTTAGACGGTAAAATAATGCCCGGTGATCGTGTCGATGTAGTTGGTAATATGAAACTTCCAATGGGCGGATTACAACAACCCGTTAGTCAGACAATCGGAGTTCAGGTACCCGTAATAGCAGTCACAGGGGAACCGAATAAACCGACCGGCGTAATATTGGGGTTAACTCCCCAACAGGCACAGGATGTAGGATTTGCTGAAACAGCAGGTACTATAAAATTGTCTCTCAATCCGTATCAACCTGATACAAACGCGGCCAGAACCACACCAACAACATCTCAAAGTTTTATTGAAAAATATATTCAGCAACAGCAACAAATCAATGCAGGAGGCTAATTAATTAATGAAAGTATTAATTTGTGATACAAATGCAGAATTTATAAGGTCATTGACTACTGCCGTTAATGCAGATTTTGTTGTTGCAACAACTACTCAAGACGCTTTTAATAACGGTATGGTGAATATAGCCGTAATATCGGATGATTTTTCTGAATGGGAAGCTATTGCCCGACACTTAAGTAGCCAAGGTGTTGACTGCTATATTTTAACTGCGAACATAACTAACATTGAAATCTGGAAAAAGTCAACTTTCAACGGGTGTAAAGGTGTTTGGTTAAAAGAAACTGCTGCAACCGAAATGTCCGGGAAAATACAAACTTCATCGGTTAAAAGACCTTTACGCGAACAACTGACAAGACAAAGTACACCTGATTACAGTCAAGTCAACAATGCTCAAATAAACAATGTGGTACCAGAACGGAAACGTAACCAACCTTTTCCGGTACATGGACAGCAGAAGCCAACTATAATTCCTAAACGGGAATTAATCTGCTTTTTCGGTGTAAATGGCGGTGTGGGTAAGACTACAATGGCCATTAATACGGGTATTGCTCTGGCAAAGCAAGGTCAGAGCACCGTACTGGTTGATTTTGATGTTTTCAGCGGTGATGTTGTAACCAGGCTTAAAGTGAAACCAACAACCACGATGGTTGACTGGATACGCGGGAACAGTGATGATTTGAGCCAATGCCTTGCAGATCATCATTCTACAGGACTAAAAATATTACCGGCTCCTCTCAATCACGAAGAAGGGGAACTGATCAATCCGGAAATAACCGGTAAAATACTCTCAATTTTAACACGTCGTTTTGATGTTGTTATTGTTGATACAGCGCCACTGTTAATTGCTCCTACATTAATAACGATTGAACACGCAACAAGGGTATTTATTCTGGTTCCTCCCGATTCTGCAACAGTAGCTAAAACGAACACGGTAATTAGAAGAATGGACATGATTAACTTTGAAAAGGATAAATTTTCATTGTTAGTTACAAAAATGCCCAAAAAACAACCTTTGAGAGTAAATGACATGACGTCTGTACTAAATATGAAATTGGCCGGCATAATTCCATATGACGAAGGGGTGCAGGTAGAAAGCAACCTGGGAACACCGCCTGTGCTGAGCCGCAGGGCCAGCAAATTTGCTAAGTCTGTAACCAGCTTGTGTAACACAATCATACCGTCAAATATAGCTCCGGAAAAAAGCAGTTTATTAAAATTTGCTTTTTGGAAACGTTCAGGGGGTGCATTTTAATTGAAGTTATCATCAAATACCTACCAGATATCGGGAGGTACCGGTTCCGGTAAAACATCAATAATTGATGCTTTAAATTCCTCTATCCCAGATAATGAGCGAATTGTAGTTATCGAAGATGCGTCTGAATTGCAATCTAGACCTTCTAAAGTAGAAGGTAAGGGTACAACTAATCTCCCTATTCTCCCTACTTTCCATGAGTTGGTCAGAGAATCACTCCGTATGACACCGAATAGAATTATTATCGGTGAAATACGTGGCGAAGAAATAGTAGACCTGCTAACTGCTATGAATACAGGTCATGACGGTTCTTATGCTACCTGGCATGGCAATACGCCGAGAGACATGGTTAATAGACGAATCTAGACCTTCCCAAAAAATACTGCATAAATGAAAAGGAGGTACATTTTAATTGACATTGGCTGTTAAACCAAACTTTGATTATTTTACGCAAAAAGTTAAGGATTCCGGCGGCACGATTGTAAACGATCAACACTTAGGATTAATAGATGCCCAAACATTGCGTGTTAAGGTAAATGAGATTATCCAAGGTTTTGACAAACAACTCGTAGCAATGAAGCACGACCCTTTAATCAGGGGAAAATTGCGAGGCATGATCCATGAGGCAGTAATGACGGAGGGGAAAAACTTCCCCTCCATTATGCTGCCGGCGCTGGATGCGCTGGCGGAAGAAATTCAAGACGAAATACTGGGATTCGGAGTAATAACCAAGTTACTTGATGATCCGGATGTCACTGAAGTAATGGTACAAGGGAAGAGAGTTGGCCCTGTAAAAACCGTTATGGAAATATTTTATGAAAAAGACGGATTACTTACAAAAGCAGATGTAATACCACCGGATGAAGAAGCCATATTGGCTATCATTGAAAAAATCGGTTCCCCAATAGGTCGTCGCGTTGATGAATCAACTCCGCTGATGGATGCCAGGCTACCGGATGGTTCCAGGGTAAACGCTGTAATTCCACCGTTGGCTTTAGACGGTCCGTGTCTTACAATCCGTAAATTTAGAAAGGCATTAGATATGGATAAATTGATCCATACCTACCACACTATGTCCGAGCAAGATGCTGAGTTTATTAAGTCTTGTGTTGAGAATAGAATGAACATATTGATCTCAGGGGGGACCGGTTCCGGTAAAACATCATCACTTAATGCTGTAAGTTCTTTTATTCCAGAGAATGAGAGAATTATAACCATAGAGGATGCGGCTGAGTTACAGTTAAATCAGCCGCATGTGGTGAGACTTGAATCTAAACCTCCCAACGTTGAGGGTAGAGGCGCGATTACAATTCGGGAGCTGGTTAGAAACTCTTTACGTATGCGGCCAGACAGAATCGTAGTCGGTGAGGTACGTAGCGGGGAAGCGTTAGATATGTTGACGGCGATGAACACCGGTCACGACGGTTCTTTGACTACCGGTCACGCCAATACGCCAAGAGACATGGTTAGCAGATTAGAAACGATGGTGCTGATGTCTGGTATGGAATTACCCAGCCGGGCAATAAGAGAGCAGATTGCCGCAGCAATAGATTTGATTATACAGCAAACCAGGCTGAAGGACGGTAGAAGAAAAATATCTCATATCACTGGGATACTTGGTATCAGCGGAGAGACTATTCTTATGCAGGACATATTACTATATGATAAAAATGAAGATAGATTAGTACCTGCGCCAGGCAGAAGTGCATTTATACCGGTATTAGAAAAAGCGGGTATAGAAATACCCTCCTGGATCAAGGAGGAATAACAATGGAGTCTATATATTTTGGGCTGCTGATTTTCATTGCTGTAATGTTTTATGGTTGTGTATGTATACTTAAAATTAAGAACATGAGGACAGTGCTTCAGGAAATAGTGGGATTAGAGGAGGAAGCACGTAAAGAAAAACTTGCACGGTACCGAATTCCCAAGCTCAATATTGGAATTCTGAGCAAAATCAGTTCAAAGGCTAAGAAAGCCAATTTGAATTTTGGTGAATTAGAGGTATTTGCTATGGAAGTATTATGCGCTGCCATAGCTTTTGGCATATTAAAGTTTCTTTTTACAAGTACTTATGTTGCACTTATTGGTATTCCAATCGGGTTATATGTTCCGATCAATATATTAAATGCCATGATCAGCAAACGCGGTGAATTGTTAGCAAAGCAGCTTCACGGCTGCCTAATCATATGGGCAAACAGTTTGCGGTCGGGTGTATCTCTCGCCCAGGCTATAGCTGGATCAATTGGCCGTGTGGCTCCCCAAATAAATGAAGAGTTGAAAAGAATCAAATATGATATAGACTTAGGATTTTCAAGCGCTGATGCGCTTGAAAAGGCGTTAGTGAGAATTCCTGTAGCAGAGTTTAAGATGGTAGTTATGACAGCAAAAATACATCGTCAACTTGGCGGAAATCTAGCCGAAAGATTTGATAATATCTGCCTGACAATCGAAGAGAGGATTGCAACACGCGACGTCTTAAAGGCCCATACAACACAAGCAAAGCTGGGAGCGGTTGTTGCTGGTTTAATGCCTTTTATTGTGCTAATAATACTAAAAACAATGTCACCAGATTATTTGAAACCTATGCTGGATAGTCCCTATGGAACTATGATGCTCATGTTATCTGTTTTTTTAGTATTTCTTGGTTGGTTTACAATCAATAAACTAAGTACCATTAAATTTAATTGATAGGAGTGATTATTTGGATACAATAACACAGATAGGCATTCTTTGCGGAGCAATTCCTATTCTCATACTTTTTTATATAGGTGTTAAGAGAAGGGAAGAAAAAAAGAGATTAGAAGAATATCTGCAAATTTCGGAAGAAAATTCAGAAGAAAATTTATCACTATCCTTACAAAAAATAAAGGCCGGTGTTATAAAACTTTTTCGGCCTCTATTGCCGTCAGTTACGACACTAGAAAAAATGGAGTTTAATTTACGGAGAGCCAACTGCAAAATAACTGCGGAAGAAATATATACGTTGCGTTTGACATTATCGGTAGGAGCTGCTGTTCTTACGGGTATTTTTTATTTTCCAGCTATTGATAAAATATTACTTTATGGTGGTGCAACCGGTGGGTTGTTTTTTTTATTGCCGACGAAATATATCAATATGAAAATAAGGGCTCGTCAGAAAAGAGCTCAACTTGAAATACTTGATTTCATCGACTTACTGACTAACGGTATAGATGCCGGTTTAGATCTCAGCACTTCAATAGATCGTGTCACTAAGCATATGCCCGGCATATTAGCTGAAGAATTTCAGTACGCCTTTGTTGAAATAGAGTTAGGACGTAGGCGTTCTGAAGCATTGAAAAACATGGCTCAAAGATTGGACATTAAAGACGTTAACTTATTAGTTGACGCGATTATCCAAGCAGAGAGAACGGGTGTACCGATAGCAAAAGTTTTAAAAGACCAGGCAAACAGAATAAAGCAAGATTTTAGGACAAACGCTTTAAAAATGGCACAGGCGGCCAGTATTAAAATGTTAGCTCCTATGATACTTTTCATTTTACCTGCACTATTCATAGTCGTTTTGGGACCGCCTTTTATCGGGATTGGACAACTTATGAAATTTTAAAAAGGAGGGAGGAGGGTTGTATTATGAAGTTTTTACGAGATGTAAAAGGCGGTATCGCTGAACACACAGCAATAATTGTTATGGTGTTGACTATAGCAGTTGGTGCTCTACTTTACCTCGGCCCTAAAATTAAGACGGTATTTGAGGCTATTGGTGGCGCATTGTAAAATCTTGAAAAAAGGAGGGAGATTAATGAGAAAAAGGATTAAAGTGTTTTTGCGTGAAGAAAAGGGTGGTATTGCCGAAAACACTGCTATCGTGGTAATGATCCTGATTGTTGTTGTGGGCGTAGTAGCTGCTGTTAGCGTTAGCGTTAAGGGTGCTCAGACTCAGGCTTCTTCAAAGTTAAGTACTGCACAAAGTTCTACCTACTAAAATTAGTAATCTAGTATACATCCCCCATATTAAAAGTGTGTGAGGGTGTATACCAAAGCAAATAAAAAAGGAGGAAAAAAGTTAATGAAAAAAATGAGAAAAAGGATTAAAGCATTTTTGCGTGAAGAAAAGGGTGGTATTGCCGAAAACACTGCTATTGTGGTTATGATCCTGATTATTGTTGTGGGTGTAGTGGCTGCTGTGAGTGTTAGCGTTAAGGGTGCTCAGACTCAGGCTTCTTCAAAATTGACTAGTGCACAAAGTTCTACCTACTAGAATTAATAATCTAGTATACATCCCCCATATTAAAAGTGTGTGGGGGTGTATACCAAAGCAAATAAAAAAGGAGGAAAAAAGTTAATGAAAAAAATGAGAAAAAGGATTAAAGCATTTTTGCGTGAAGAAAAGGGTGGTATTGCCGAAAACACTGCTATTGTGGTTATGATTTTGATTATTGTTGTGGGTGTAGTGGCTGCTGTGAGTGTCAGTGTTAAAGGTGCACAAACTTCTGCCTCCTCAAAGTTAGGTTCTGCCCAAAGTTCTACCTACTAAAAAGAAGGGAGAAGATTAATGAGAGAATGGTTTAAGACATTTTTGCGGGAAGAAAAAGGTGGTATTGCTGAAAACACTGCTATTGTGGTTATGATTCTGGTTATTGTTGTGGGTGTAGTGGCTGCTGTGAGTACCAGTATTAAAGGTGCACAAACTTCTGCCTCCTCAAAGTTAAAGAGTGCTAAATCTTCCGTATACTAATATTCTACCCGCAACTATTGTCCTAACTGCATTAGCAATAGGCAGCTATACCGACTTAAAATATCGTATTATTAAAAACAATGTTTCATTTGGGTTAATTGTAGCAGGTTTAGTCTATAATATTTTTTTTGGATATGGATACATTTTTTCCTTGCTTGGTATAGTATCTGGATTTGTACTTTTCTTGCTGCCTTATATAATAACCGGTATGGGCGCCGGAGATGTCAAACTAATAATGGGTGTTGGTGCTGTTCTGGGGTGGCAGTATGCAATATACATAGGGATGCTGTCGTCTATCCTATCAGCATTACATTCAATAGCAGTTAATGCTAAAAAGGGCAAGATTAGTGAACTATTTAAGAGCACTTTCAAATATCAACTTAACTACGCTATTGTTAAAGTACAAATCAAAGATTACTCCAGGGAGACGACAGAAGGTACGACACTTCCCTATGCAGTGTCAATCCTTATTAGCACAATACTGGTGTTATTGGGGGGGTGGTTATATTAGACTATTAAAATGTATAAAGGGTGCATACACTGCTGAGTTAGCTGTTATACTGCCAATCATAATATTTATTACAGCAGGGGGCATGATTTTTTCGCTCAGCATATGGGCGCATATAGTTGTGGTAGACGCAGCAAGGGAGGGCGCAAGATATGAAGCACTGAATTTAGGCAGTGCAGATACAAAGGTTGATGAGGTTTTAAGTGATGGAAATCTCAATGTAGCCAATAAGCAAAGCGTGAGCGTAATAAAAGACGCAAATTATGTTACCGTTACAGTGAAATATAATCAGCCTTCGGTTATACCCGGATTACCCCAACTGCTTGGTCACGGCGCGTCTTGGGGAAATAGTTTTCTTATCGAAAGTAGCCAAGTATTTAAACTTGAAAAACCATAACGAGAAAAACCCCTGTTTTTATAGGGGTTTTTCTTATTTTTAGGAGGTGGTTTTTGTTCGGAAATATTTTTTATGGTTTTTGATTGGTTTTTTTATTTTGCTAATCCCACTTTTGATTCAGATTTATAACACACCAACTGGATATGTGCCCAGTGGTTTTATATCCGGTGGCTTTGATTATGCTACTTTTATAGCGAAAATGAAGTGGGGTGCAGCAGGGCACTGGACGTATATAAACCGGTACACAACTGAATGTACCGAACCAGCACCAATTTATGGGTTTTACTTATTATTGGGCCACATTTCCAAGTGGACAGGTTTATCTGTTATTTGGGTATATCACCTGGCACGGTCTTTAATAGGAGCACTATGTTTAATAAGTCTCTGGGGATTTTTAAAAACAAATACTAAGTCCAAAACATGGTTAGCTTTTCTCTTAGTAATAACCTGCATGGCTGGTTACTGGGAGTATTTTGACAGCGTCCTTAATACTAAAGTAGCAAAAATGGATTTATTTTTACAAGCCAAGGTGGGAACAGCATTTTTAACGTATCCCCATTACCTGGTTGACTTGCTGGCTTTTTTATCAATATTCCATGCGTACCTTGCAGATATTCCGGCACGTAGGAGAATATGTCTTTCAGCAATAGCAGGATTTTTATTCTCTGCTGTCCATGTATTTTTAATGGCAATAATCTTAATACCTCTTATACATGGATTGTTAAATAAACGTACCAAAGAAGCCCTACAGGTGGTTATACCCAGCATGATAGCAGCTCTACCATTAACCATTATCCAATACCTTGCTTTTACACACATAGAATGGCTTCGTGTTTGGAGGGACGCTACCGCTACTCAATTTGTAAGCCCGTTGATACTCTTACTTGCTATACATGGAGTTACCGGGTTATTAGCTTGGTATAAGATTGTCTCAGAAATAAAGAAGCTTAGTTTCTGGTCCATTTGGGTGCTTACAGCAAGTGTTATGGCATATGCCATGCCTTTAGCTAACCGCACAGAGTATATATTTTTTCTGGCGATACCATTAGGTATATTGGCCAGTGAAGTGGTAGAAAAAATAATAGGATGGCTTGAGGAAAGAAAAAATCCAACTCTTACGGTTATCGGTGTTACTTTATTATTATTATTAACGTCAGGGTATTCTATACTGTGGATGATACCTATATTTAAAGCAGATAAAACTGTAACAGGCAAGTATCCAAACTATTTACCAATGGAATATGTTGATACCCTGGCAAATTTGGACAACGAGCAAGCTATAGTATTGTGTGATACTTATACAGGCAATTTTATGCCTGCATGGACAATAAAATTAAAACCATACTGTGCTCATCCAATGGAAACGCTAAACTATGAAGAAAAGCGTAAAAAAGTAGATGCTTTTTACAAAGGGGAACTGCCCCAATTGCCTGAACAAATCGGAGCAAAGTATATTATTTATGAAGATTTTTTAGCAGAAAATGATTACGGTAAGTTACATGACATATTGGGAGAACCATTTATAAAAGGTAAACATATTGCAGTCTGGAAAAGGAGATGAAGTTATTAGAACTATTAGTTATCTTATAACCTCTTTAATAATCGGTGCTACTGGTCACCTATTAGTTAAAGAAGGTGTTACTAGAGCCGGAAGCAGCTTAATGGCATTTTTAAACTCTACTGTAATTGCAGGAATTGTATGCTACTTCCTTAGCATGGCATTATGGCTGCCGTTTCTGGCCTCCCGCCCGGTAGCTCAGGCGGTACCGGTGGCCGGAATAACTTATGTTCTTGTTGCATTAGGTGCCGGATTTTTGAAAGGTGAGTGGTTGTCAGGAATACAATGGGTGGGGGTATTCTTAATTGGTGTAGGTGTGTGGGTTTTATCTATTGAAGTAACATAAATTGTGTGGAATAACTAATCAATTTAATCGTTAACTTATGTGAATTTGTATTTTGGAGTGTGCGTGAAAATGGTTAAGATTATTGATGGAGATTTGTTAAATTTGTTAATCTCGCCCTGTGTGGTTATAGCACATCAGGTAAATTGTAAAGGCGTTATGGGTTCTGGAATAGCAAAAAAAATAAGGGAAAAGTGGCCAAAGGTATATGCAGATTACAAAATGGAACATAAATCCGGAAAGTTGGTCTTAGGATATCTTTGTGGAACATGGGTTAAAGACGAGCAGGTTCACGGCGGCAATCGGTACATAGCCAACCTGTGCGGTCAAAATAGATATAGGGTGTTGTTGCCTTTTCCTCAAACTAATTATGAGGCACTGGAAAAATCTCTAAAAAGTCTTGTCGCCCAGTATGGGAAATATGCTCCCGTAGGAATGCCATATGGTATTGGTTGTGGACGTGCAGGGGGAAGATGGGAAATAGTTTATAACATTATCGAAAAAGTATTTACTAATTGTGAATGTCATTTGTACCGATTGAATGCAAAAAACTATTAGAGAGAGGTGATGTGTGATTACAAAGGGTGGAACATTAAAAGGTGAGTGGTTATCAATTATTCAATATGGAGGGGTGTTTTTAATAAGTGCGGTGGGTGTTGGTTGCCGCCAGCTTAAGGGTAGATTAGGGAGGTGATAATGTGGCCTGTCAACACAAAAGGCCGGGACGAAAAGCTAAAAATGAGCGTAAAAAACGTATTGTACAAAGGTGTCGTATTGTGGAAAGGAATGTTATAGTTCATTTCCCAAGGGCCAGAACTAAAAAATTTGATGG
The DNA here is from genome assembly GCF_000024205.1 of Desulfofarcimen acetoxidans DSM 771. Taxonomy (NCBI): domain Bacteria; kingdom Bacillati; phylum Bacillota; class Clostridia; order Eubacteriales; family Peptococcaceae; genus Desulfofarcimen; species Desulfofarcimen acetoxidans. Next base: position 2,639,689 of record NC_013216.1, on the reverse strand, counting down.
TTTTAGTCCGGGCAGATTGGTGGTAAGTGCAGAATTTAGACTCAGGTAACAGAATATTAAATATATGACGAAGTGGTGGAATGAATTGAAAAACATGATATTGGAAAATGGCAAATATCTAACGAGCGTTCCGGAAGAAGAAATTAATAAAATAAAAGAACATCTAAAATCATGCTATAATTCCGGGCAAAATATCCTAATATGTGGAGGACGTCGTAGCGGTAAAACAACATTACTTAAAGAAATATCCGGCATTACCCCAACTGGGTACCCGGATTTTTTATGCAAGACAGAAAATAAAATTATTATTGATGATCTTCGGTATGCTCATATAGAAGAATTATTAAATACTGAAAACGAAGGACTACTAGTAGAACGATTCCTAATTAACATATCAATAAGCTAGTTAAATAATATAATTTCTACTAATAATTTAAATTATTTCAATATCATCCATTTTGTACTTCCAGCGGTAAACAGTAGGACAATCATTAATTTCTTTTATATATTTGTAAATTCTATCTTTTAATTCTTCTTTAGTTTTTACCCTAATAGCCCTCAGCATTGATTTAGCCATTTTGCCAAAAAATGATTCAATTAAGTTCAACCAGGATCCATGTTTTGGTGTAAAAACAAATTCAAAACGATTTGGGACAGTACTAAGATAAGCCCTTGTTTCTTTTGAAATATGAGCGGAGTGGTTGTCCAATATAATTACTATTTTCTCTATATCTTTGTAGTACTCACTTATCATTTTTAGAAACTCTACAAACTCAATACTACGATGGCGGTCTTCTACTTGAGCTAAGATATGACCTGTTACCAAATCAATACCGGCCATGAGACTAAGTGTACCATGGCGAACATATTCATAATCACGAGCAAGACATGAATACGTTCCAGGAGAAGGAGAAAGATCCGGAGCAATATTTTCTATAGCTTGAATACCGGGTTTTTCATCATATGATATATAAGCATACATTGATTGTTCATCATTTTTTGATACCATTTCAACTTCTTTATAGACATATAACACGTTAGCCATTTTTTGTTCAAATTCTGGATCCCTTTTTTCCAAGTAATATTTAATTTTATGTGGCTTAACTTTGTTTGCTGAAAGTATTTTTGATACTGTACCTTTTGCTAGATTTTGCAGGGTTGGATGGCCATTTTCTACACAATGATTTCGTGCATGTTTGGCTAATAAATCTGTTGTCCATAATTCATAGCTATATCCAAATTCCTTAGGTTTTTGGCAAGCAAGAGAAACAAGCCACGCTTTATCTTCTTTGGTTATTGTATCCGGCCTGCCTGAACGAGGAAGATCATTGAGTGCTATATCTAAGCCAAATTGTAAAATTTTATCTATATGTCGTTCTACTTTTGCACGGTTAGTCTCTAATATTCTACCAATTGAAGCTATTGTTTCTCCTTGATGATACAAGAGAAACATTTTAGCCCGTTCAATATGACTCACACTTTCTGTTCTTGAATGTATAATTTTTTCTAATCTATTTATTTCTTCTGTTGTCAAATCTAATTTTGCTCTTTGACTTATGAATGGCATAGTTTGGTCTCCCCACCTGTTATGTATTATAGGAAATTATATACCATGCCGATTTGTGGTTCAATGATAATTAAGAATTGCTCTACTAGTGGTCGAGTGGAATTGGACCAGGGATGGAAAATTGTCTATGCGGTAGATAAAGAAGAAAATGACGTGGAGGATTCAGCTAAAATTCCACTGTTGACTGAGGGGGAAGACGTACAAACAAAGAAAACTGAAATCCAGGAAAAGAAAACTCAATCGCCTAAGAGGTTTACAGAAGCCGCTCTGTTGGCTGTGATGGAGGGTGCCGGTCGTTTGATGGAGGACCGTGAACTTAAAGATGCTATGAAGGGGCACGGCTTGGGTACCCCGGCGACTAGGGCGGCCATTATTGAGCGGTTGATAGGAGTAGGTTACATTGAGCGTAACAAAAAAGCTTTAGTCCCCACTACTAAAGGAGAAATTCTTATTGATTTGGTGCCAGATCTAGTAAAAAGCCCGGAAATGACTGGGTTATGGGAAAAATCTTTAGCTGATATTGAGACTGGTGCATTGACACCAAAAGAATTTATGGCAGGTATTATAGGGGTGACTAAGCAAATTGTTGAACTGGCTAAAAGCCAAGAAGCAGGCAACAATGTAGAAAGGGAAACCATAGGCCAGTGTCCGCTTTGTGGTAAAAATGTGATTGAAAATAAAAAGAGTTATCGTTGTGTTGGTCATAATGAGGGCTGCGAGTTTAAAGTTTGGAAAGAAATTGCCGGTAAAAATATTTCCCTGACCCAAGCAAAAACACTGTTGGAGGAAGGAAAAACCGGTCTTATAAAAGGTTTTACATCTAAACAGGAAAAAAAATTTGATGCTGCACTAAAACTTGGTACAGACGGAAAGGTTGAATTTGATTTTCCAGAAAAGAACAGCCAGTCTTTGGGCAGTTGTCCATTGTGTGGCAAAAACATTTTTGAGTCTGCTAAAAGCTATAGCTGCAGTGGTTACAAAGAAGGTTGTAAATTTACAATCTGGAAAGAGATTTCCGGGAAAAAGATCTCTGAAAAACAAGCTAAAGAGCTGATTCAGAAAGGTAGGACGGCTGTAATTAAAGGCTTTAAATCTAAGACCGAAAAGAAATTTGAGGCGGTTTTAGTGTTACAAGAGGGAAAAGTGAACTTTGAATTTGTCAAGTAGGGGTAGTGGAGCAGGTTGATGGAGGTGGAAATATTTGAATATTCTTCAATGGGCTAGGGAGCAAATGTGCCTTATGCCTTATTTGCTAGAGCACTCAGAGGAAGTTATGAATCTGTCAATTGCTGTATCAAGCCGGGTTGGACTTGACTCTAATACAGTAAACACAATCGGTACAGCAGCATTCCTGCATGACCTGGGGAAACTAACCTGGCCCAAGGAGCTGTTCCATAAATATCCGCTTAACGCATTAGAGTGGACTATAACTCATGATCATCCTATTCAAAGCGTCAATATGTTGGAACGAAGTTTTTTAGTGCCATTCCGGGTTAAAAGACTAATCCTGGAGCACCACGAAAGACCGGGCGGCAGGGGATATCCCAATAAAATCATGGAACCGGGATTAGAAACTTTAATTATTGCTGCCTGTGATGTTTATAGCGCCATGGTTTCTAAGAGAGAATACCGGCCAGTAAAGACTTTTGAACCGTTAGTGGCTCTAGCGGAAGTATCCAGATTTGCGCCTGAAAAAGTTGTTAATGCTCTGAAAAAAGTAGTTGGAGTTATGGATAGAAAAATTTGCAATTTGTACTAGATAATAAGAAGGTGTAAAAAATGGAGAAGCATATTCATAATCGCGTTCTAACAATATGCAGCTATATTCTAGAGACTCAGGCTACCGTGCGGCAAGCGGCGGGAGTGTTTGGCATCAGTAAAAGTACTGTGCATAAGGATTTGACCGACCGGTTGCCATCGGTGAATAAAGAATTAACTTGCGCGGTAAAACTTGTCTTAAATTATAACAAGGCAGAGTGCAGCAGTAGAGGTGGTAAAGCATTGCGGCAAAAATACATTAAGCAGGAAGCCTAGAAAGGGGGTAAAAGTGTGCTGCTGAACGGTAAAATTGATTTTATCTTTGATAAACTACTGGATAAGATTCCCGAGGAAAATCTGAGAAATTTAATAAAAAGTCATAAAAAAGTCGCGCTGATTACCGCAAGTTTACCGGTTACCGTGCCGCTTTTTTATTTTGCTGATGTTTGGGCTATTGGTAGTTTGGCGGCTGCTCTGTACGAACTTAAGGTTTATTGGAATGCCATTTCAATTTTTGCAACACCGGAAGAAAAAGCAGCTGCACTTCAAGGCAAGATATTACCGTACTTTTTCTCACACCCTTTTACCGTAGGTTGGGCCTGACGGCTAACTAAACCTACTGAAACATTATCCTTTCCCGCAGTAAAACATATCTGGGAGTGGTTGAATGTTTTATTAGGTATAGGTGGGGTGGGCATATTATGGCGATTTAAAGGGGGTGCTAAGAAAAATAACTCAAGATACTCCAAAGGTTTAAAAAATGTTGATAATGCGGCTTTCGGTACCTCTCGTTGGGCATCAAGAGATGACATTAAACATCTTTGTGAGTTTGGTGCTCCGTTGGTACCGAAAAAATAAGGGGGAAAGAAAGTCTGAATGAAAAACATATTTTCTTTTAATGTATTAAACCCAGCTAATACAAAGTATCCCGGTGGTATTGTTTTAGGTGAATTAGATGGAAAAATAATTAGAGTAATTCCAGGAAAGGCACCCAAAGGTATGCCCAGTCTGGCAGGCCACGCAGCTATCTTTGGCGGTACCGGCAGTGGTAAAACATATTCATTTGTTATTAACAACATAATCTCGTCCGTTGCAGATGAGCAATCCATAGTTATAATAGATCCCAAAGGGGAACTGGCCGAAATAACCTCAGCTTGGTTGAAAAGTAAAGGTTACGAGGTGAAAATTTTTAACTTATCCAATCCTGCTTTTAGTAACCGGTGGAATCCCATTCTTGAAAGTGTGGATGATGCAGAAATATCTGAAATGTCAGCTTGCTTTATAAATAATGCTGCAAAAGATGATTCAGGTTATTTTGTATCAAAAGAAATTCAGCTTTTGGAAGCATTGGTCGGACTGTTAAAAGGTGAATTTCCACAAGAGCAGAAACACATGAGGGCAGTTATGAGTCTGACATCATGGGATAAAGAAGACCTAGATGTTAGATTCAAAACAGCTTACCAGACTGGTAAAATCAGTGCAACGATTTATGAACGCTGGCGCGGATCAGCTTCGGCAAACTATGACCATGCTGTATCCGGATTATCAGCAAAACTTAAAATACTGACAACCGAACCCTTGGCGGCGTTACTGTCAGAACAAGAAATAAACCTTGGTGATGTAGGACAAAAGAAAACAGCTCTATTTTGTGTATTACCTGTGCGTGGTGAAAATAAGGTTCTTAAGCCTATACTCTCCACGTTTTATTTATTTCTGTTCAAAAGACTGTATGAACTGGCTGATCGTAATAACCGTAAATTGCCAGTACCGGTGAGGATGCTACTGGATGAGTTTGCTAACATTGGACAAGTACCAGGCTTTTCAGAAATAATCTCTACAGCCCGTAGTCTTGGTATCCATATTCAGTTTATATTGCAAGGTCGTAGTCAATTGGATGATGTGTATGGTAGGGATGAAGCTAAAAACATATTGGCTAACTGCCCAACCATTCTGTTATTGGGAGTTGCCCCAGGGGATATGGAAACAGCTGAGATGTTTTCCAGCATACTTGGTAAGGTAGCAGTTGAGGGGAAATTTGAAAGTGAAGATTTAACCGTACCTCTTGTTCATCACTTCAAACTTGCTGAAAAAACTAAAAAGACAGCAAAAATATCACTTATGGAACCGGATGAAATTATTCGTTTACATCCATTAGAGTGTATAGCATTAGTCCAGTGGTGCTACCCGCTACGTATGAAAAAGGTAGGCTGGGATAAATTGCCCCAGGCGAAAGAAATAAAGCAATTGGGTGAAATACCAATGGTAAAACTTGCACCGTCCAGAAGCTTTGATGTAAGCTTGCCAAGCATAAAGGATGAAAGTACAAGTGAAGTACCAAGTAAGAAAATAGTACCAAGAAAAGGTGGTGGTGAAATTATAGAAGAAGAGTGGCATGAAAAATTATCTGAATAAAACGAGGGGGTAAAAAAATGGCTAAGACATTATTACCGATGGAAAGAAGCGTAAATGATGCTGAACAGCATGATTATTGGAATATGATTTATGATGCCAGAGACAGAAACACAATAATTACTGCTACAGTTATTGCTTGCAGAAGAAACGAAAACCTTGCAGGTGCGACCTGGGAAATTGCGTTTAATGATTTCTTAGATGCAGAAAATGTGTGTGGTCTTATTCCTGCCAGTGAAACCGGTTTGCCTGATGAAAAAATGATGAACTTTTTTATTGGCAAAGAAATCAATGTCAGGATAAAAGGAATTGACCGGAAAAATGAAATTGTGGCCTGTACAAGAAAAGAACTGATTGACGAAAGTAAATCCCGGCTCTTACGAAAGATAGAAGCAGGTATAGAGTTTGATGCACAGGTTGTATTTGTAACCGAAACATGGCTTGGAATTGATGTTGGGGGTGGCCTAGTTTACGGTTTTAACCCAACTGAAGCAAGAGTATCTCGATCTATGAGATTAGATGAACTTTACAGAGAAGGCCAGTACATTAAAGCTAAGATAAATGCAGTAGATAAAGCAAACGGTAAAATTGACATATCCTTAATTGACCCATGGGATAATGTACAATACAATCGTGGTGACATGGTGACCGGAACAATAGTGCGTTTGGGTGTAAACAGCATGTTTATGGAAATAAAGCCAGGAGTTGTTGGCATAGCTTCATACCCGATAGCGTTAGAATCGGAACTGGGAGATAAATTAGTTTGTACAGTCAAGAGCATTGAAGTAAAAGAAAAATTACTCTATTTGACACTTTTTGATCCGGAGGTTGTTAGGGGCAGAAAGAAAAATCGTGAAAATCGTAGTTACTGGCAGCAAATAGCGACCAGCAAAAATATTGATGGCGAAAGAAAACTGGCATTGGTTCAACCGAATCTGGAACAAAAAACAGAAGAAATATAGCGGTCAACCTTAAATCCTCGGACAAATAGCGTCCGGGGATTTACTAATATTAGTTCAAGGGGAGTAGAATCATGATTTGTAATTATGACACAGATTACTTTTTAGAGTCAATCATTAAAGAAGCCAAAGAACCAAAAGAAGCTAAGGAACCAAAAGAAGCTAAAGAAGAATCCATTAAGGAACCTACCAAAGGCCGTAGATACAATATAGGTTTTGAGGAACCTCTTGTTGGCCGGAATATATCGAAGGACGATGTAGCAGGATTTTTTGAAACACTTGTATTATCCGAGGAACATAAAGCTGTGTTAACTTGTGTAAACAATTTTTTAATAGCCGATACAGATATGATAGTGTCGCATACTGGAATAAAGTTTAATCATTTTAAAAAGTTAAAAGAAATATGTATAAAGACAGGGTTAATCTTTGAGAACAAAATAAAAACTGAGGAAAAAGACTATCTGTGGTATATGGTTGATGCAGGCGGAATATATGCTCTAGAGGACATGGAACAAAAATATAACAGCTTGCCTTTTACATTGTCATTGGAGCAAAAATATAAGCTATATCTAAAATCATTATTTGCATATCAGGTTGAACATCATTATGAAATGGTTGATTATTATATCGTAAAGGATAAATATGGAAAATTGTACGCAATAGAGTTAATTGAAGAAGTTAAAATTTCAAAGCTCAAGGAATATAACAAAACGGTATTTATTGTAAATATGGATACAATAAATAAATTAAATATAAGTAAATATGTTAGAGATATTGCAAAAGATCTTAATAATAATGACAACTCGTTCTACGATATAAGTGGTAAAAAATTTTTAAAAATTAAGGATTGACATTATTAAAAAAATTGGTATTATATACTTGTAAATTAAATAAACGGCATAGTCTAATCACTGCGTGATAAGCTGGCTATGTCAGGAGATTGACCAATGTAGTAACCGCGTTACTGCAGTCTCTGGGTGTTAATTGGCAAACTGCGTTTGTTTAATTCTCACCACCTCCGGCATGTTGAAAAATTTAGGCAAACTGCGTTTGTTTAGGTTAATCACAAAAAAGTGTCGGTGTACTTTTTAAAACCGGTGTTTGGTCATACCGGCGAGAAAACTGTCAGTTAAAACCCTTTTAGCAGACAGTTGGGAGTCTGGCCCGGCTTTAAGCCACATCCAGGCAGTAAGTTCCAGACCGAGCAGAAATGCAGCGTAAGGCAGAGTGGGATTTGCTAGGGGTTACGCCAGGTCAAAGAACAGAGCTTCCCTAACCACCGTGTAGGGTTTTTGGGGTTTTCACCACCACGGTGCTAAGTTAAAGTAGAAACCTAACCACCGGTAAATGTGTAGCCCGCACACCCGGTATTGATGTGGCGACGACGCAGGGTGAAGGTAGAGGGTTAACAGTCCAGTTATGCCCTTTATTGGATAGATTCTGGATAAAAACTATGTGAGAAATTAAGATTTAGAGATATAAGACACTTTGGCAGTTGTAGTATCTGTTATTGTGTCTTTTTTGCTTTTTGCCTACGGGCGTTGGAAACAGCGTCTGTGGGATTACCCGGACGCTTTATTTTGCAAAGAAAGGAGCGTTCGGGTTGTGGATGATGGAAAAAGGAATTGGAAAAATGAAATTAAAGAAATTAGAAAACTAGATATGCAATTTACAAAACATTTCAAGAAGCAGATAAGATCACGCAGAATAAGCTTAATTGAAATTAAAAATGCTATTCAAAACGGTAAAATAATTCAAGGTCATGCACCTGGAGAATATGGAAATAATGAAGATCCAGTAAGAGTTATCTTGGGGTACGGTAATCAATGTCGTTCATTGCATATTGTTGTGGCAATTAGATACGATGCATTGATGCTTGTAACGGCGTATGAACCAGACATGGAAATATGGGAGAAGGATTTTAAGACCTTGAAAAAAAGGGGATGACAAAGGATGAAAAAAATAATAAGATGTCTTGAATGCGGGCAACCAGCCGAGTTGAAATTTGAGGACAGAAATGTTGTAGAAAATAATAAGACTTTTCATCTGAAGGGAATACCGATTTACATTTGTAAAACATGTGGTGAACCTACATACGATTTTCAAATTGAGTTGAAATTAGAAGAAATATTAGACAAATTAATGAAAAATGAGAAACGGGAATATATAGTTAACTTAACTGAAATTTTCTCACCTATGGTAGAAATGACAGCTACTTTAGCATAAAGCATTTCACGTAAACAATGAATAGTAATAATGGGTTTAAAGCCCGTAATCCAAACATCGAGGAGGTGAATGGATGCGGGCGCGGCCCGTGTCCGAAAAAATGCAAATGATTAATAAAATAATTAATAAAATAAAAATGGAAATAATTAGTGTAAAATGCAAGAAAATCATGAGTACGGTGAATGAACCATGTAGAATGACAACGCGGGCTAACTATCAGCCCATATCTGTTAAACTAGTAGGTTGTCAATGCGGAAACAGTAAAACTGTTTCCAGGGAAGCAGATCATGAATATGGCCAGTTCTATTGCATTGTAGAGTGCACAGAGTGTGGCTACTATTGGGAAGGATACATGGGTTATTGTTAGGGCTAATAAAGTAAAAATGTAAATACAAGTTAATAACCGGGCTAAAGCCCGCAAATCCAAACACAGGAGGTGAGTTGGATGCGGGTGAAGCCCGTGTCCGAGATATGACGACAGATAATAAAAATAATTTGGAAGTATGCGAAGAATGCGGAGTAGAATTGAATCTTCAGGTTTTAAAATCTGCAGCTGGATACTATGTTGGTACTTGCTGTGAATGTGGACCTAATTCACGTGAAAGTGGATATTTCCGCAGTGAAAAGAAAGCAGAAGATTATCTTAAAGTAATAACAAGCTAGTATTTATGGGCTAAAACCCCGTAATCCAAACATCAGGAGGTGAATGGATGCGGGTGAAGCCCGTGTCCGAATATATGTTAATAGGAAAAGTATGTCCGTATAGAAAAATTAGAGTGCCGGTTGAATGGGAATCAATAACTGGTCAGGCAATAGCAGAAGAATTTTTAGCATGCTATGGTGATGAGTGCATGATGTGGGATGGAAACGGATGTAGTTTGTGTCGTGTTGGTATGCCAGTAACTCTTATGGCAACTGAGCCGGCAGAGCAAACACAGAAACAGCATCAGGAAATAAAAAAAAACCAGGACGGAAAAGTAAGTGGTTGTAAAGATCAAAGAGAACTTAAAGCCACCGTTACAGTTCTGGAAGCTAAGGAAACCAAAACGGGCTCAATAAGAGCATGGTGTGAGAAAGATAACCGCAAGGAAGTTGTTTTTGCCAAGAATGGAGCAGGTAAAGTACTATTGAATGCTATTGGCAAACAAGTAGAAATAAAATATTGCTTATTGGAAAATGATAACGGTTCTAAAATAATTTTTGCGGTAAAGGCTACTGTTTTAAAGAGCTAAGTGAGTATTTTTTGCCTCACGGTCATGTGTTCTGATTGTATTTTTACAGCTATTGACATAACGATGGCTGTATGATAGATTCACAAGTAACAACAGGACAGCGGGAGGAATAAAACGTGAGTGTACCGAAAGAAGAAATTCATCGCATGATAGATGACCTACCGGAAAATAAAATTAATCAAGTAAAACAATATCTTAAGAAATTGCTTGAAAAAAAGTCTATAGATGAACAGTGGTCCGAAGTACTGGCTAATCCTGTTTATGATGATGAACCATTAACAGAAGAAGATATGGTTGCTGTTAAAGAAGCATTACAGGATATATCTGAGGGACGTGTAGAGTCATGGGAAGAGTTTAAGAGGAATAATAAAATATGAAACTTGTCATTACGAAAAGAGCTAAAAAGGATTTATCAAAACTTGATGAGAAGACAAATCAGCGGATAATAAAGGCACTTGATAAAATGGTAAAATGCCCAAGTAATGCTGATTTAAAAAAATTAAAGGGTCAAGAAGACTTTTGGAGGCTTCGTGTTGGCGACTACAGAGTAATATTAAAAATTGTCGGTGAAGAGATTACTGTTTATGCTTTACGAGTTAAACATAGACGTGAGGCATATGATAATTAACTAACTAATAGATATGATAGAGTCAAAAGTAAGAAGAGAACGAACTAGGGGTGTATTACCCTGACCGTTCTCTTTTTTATTTCTAAAATATTAATTGATTAAAAACAAAAATGTTAACGTGAGTTAACAAACAGGAGGCGAGAGGCTATATGAAATTTGTAAGAGTTAACCGCCATCGTCTTTGCCCTGTTTGTGGAAGGTCGGACTGGTGCGCATTTAACTCAACGATAGCTATTTGCATGAGGGTTGAAAGCAACAAACCAATTAAAAATGGTGGCTGGCTACACAAACTTTCAGAGCCGATGTTATCAGTTGTGCAATATACAGAAACAGTTGAAACAGCAGTAATAGCAGCACCGTTAGAAGTAAGGAATGAGGTTTATAAAGCATTTCTTGAATTATTAACCTTATCACCTGAGCATAAAAATGAACTTCAAAGAAGAGGTATGGCTGAGGAGCAAATTATTGAATTCCGGTCAGTACCTAAAGTAGAAAAACCCTGGACCATCTGTCAAAAGTTAATTGAACAGGGTTTTGAGCTTAGCGGTATTCCTGGATTCTATAGAGCACCTAATAGACACGGTGGTTATTACTGGACTTTTAAAATGAAAACAGGATTTATTATCCCAATAAAGGACAAAACAAAAAAAATACAAGCGTTACAGGTTAGACTGGACCAGCCAGACAGTAAAGGCAAATACCGGCTCTTTAGCAGTTCAAATAAAAAAGCCGGTTCATGTAGTGGGGTACCAGTGCATGTAGCAATACCCCAAAGGATAAATGACCGTAGAATATGGATTACGGAAGGTCCAATTAAAGCTGCTATAGCATCTCAATACTTAGGTGCAGTAGTGCTTGGCCTTATTGGTGCCACAACATGGAGACCGGTGCTTGAGATACTAAGAAGTAAAAGGCCGGAAGTAATTTTAGCATTTGATAGAGATCAAACAGTAAATATTTGGGTAGGTAGAGCAGTTATTGAACTGACAAAAGAGTTAATTGACATGGGAATTAAAGTAAAACAGGCATCTTGGAATAACATCTTTGGTAATGGACTGGATGAAGCCTTAGTTAACTCTACTGAAATTAAAATAAATGAGGTGTAGGAAATGACAAAAATTAAAAAAATGATTAATCAGGAAGTTAATGAACTAACCGTAATATTGGAAGCTGTTAAGACAAAAATTGAAAATATAACTTTGTTATATCCAAATCTGAATAATGCAAAAGGTATTGAAAGGGCAGAAGAAAGGGCAGAATTAGTAAAGTTGATTGCTATGTGCGAAGGTAATTTCAGTGATGACTTGGCTATATTTATTGAAGGGGTCAAGCAACTGACTAAACCACGAGAAGAGGGTCGGCTGGTAGTAAACAGCGCAGGTCGTTATAGCTTAAATGGGTATGAATTGACTTGCGGTCATAGAATAGAAGTCTTCATCGAAGACGAGAACCATGACGATTACGGCTGGCAATTTGGTAGGGTAGAGCACTCAGAAAAATTCGGTGGATACTACTTTTTTAATGAAAGCGGAGAACACCATAAGCTAACGATCGGGATGCTAGCTGCAGTAAGAAATTAAAAAGTTTACGCACGTTAACACCTTTTACAAACCCAGCGGGGGAAAATCACTCCCCTGTTCTGGGGAGTAGAAGGAGGTAATGGGCGGTACCAATAGCCGCCTAAAAAGATGAATTATGCCTATGAAGTAGCTAAAGCCTGTGCAAAGCATTTGGGAGCATAAATCGAATAATACAGTTGGCCAAACCGGCCCGCTAAATCACTTTTAATAAGGAGGTGAAGCGGTGGGCCTGGTGGTCTGCTGCTTTATATGTCAACGATATATCAAATGGTTACGGATGAAATAATAAAAAAACTAGAGGCGGGAACAATCCCGTGGCAGCAGCCATGGCGGGATACAAGAGCGGTAAATTGGAAAACTCAAAAGCCCTATCGGGGAATAAACGCCTTGCTTCTTGATTTCGGTGAGTATTTAACCTTTAAACAGGTACAGGAAGCCGGAGGAAAGGTTAAGAAGGGGGCAAAATCTCATATAGTGGTATTTTGGAAATGGATAGAGATAGAAAAAAATGGACAGCTTGAGAAAATTCCATTTCTTCGCTACTATCGGGTATTTGAACTTAGTCAGACCGAGGGCCTGAAGAGCCGAAGAAAAGAAACAGAAACCTTTGAACATGATCCAATAGAAGCGGCTGAAAAAATAATTGATGAAAGCTATCAGTCACGACCACGGATAACATTTGCACCAGGTGAAGCCTATTATAGTCCTCTGACAGACAGTATAAGTATACCGGCAATAAATGAATACCGGAAACCGGAGGAGTATTATAGCACCTTATTTCATGAAGCCATTCACAGTACCGGTCACAAAATCAGATTAAACCGTGCCTCACTCACAGAAATGGCGGCTTTAGGTTCTGAAATATATAGCAAAGAAGAACTGGTAGCTGAGATAGGTGCGGCCATGCTTTGTGGTACAGTAGGTATTGAAAACAACACAATAGAGAATTCAGCAGCTTATATTCAATCCTGGCTTTGTGTGTTGAAGAAAGATATTCGAATTGTAGTTTTGGCGGCTGGACAAGCACAGAAAGCAGCTGACTATATTCTGGGTAACAAAGAATCAGAGCGGGATGGTGAGGCGGCAGAATGAAAGGCTATTTTCAAACCAATCATGGCCATGAAAAACGCAGTGAGCAGCCATATTTCTTGAGCCTTAAGATGTTCCCTGACGGTATCTGTACTGATTTGGTAGCCATGGAATATCACCATGGCGGTGAACTGTTTGTTATGACTGAAGAAAGTGTGGAACAGACAAGGCAAAAGCTTGTCAAATGGGCACGGGAAGTAAAAATTAATAAATATTAACGGGTTTAAGAATAGATAAAGTACTTGAATATATAAATGTCCGAACAACATTAATCTGAAAAGATTGGAGGAATTATGATGACTGAAGAGATTACAAATAGTTTTCTTACAAAAGTAGATTTGCAAGCTGAAATTAATCGATTGCAGCATGGTAACATCAGGAGAAGCATCCAGGAGTGGTCATTAATTATCGGCACTCATTTTGGACATTTATTTAATGCAGTGCGTAGAAATGACCATGCTGAAATAGAGAAAGAAATACTTCATATAACAGCACCACTGCTTGAAATGTATCAGGAGAATGTTAACGCAAGTTAACAAAAAACAACCTTGCTTTTTAAAGCCTGTAACAGGGGAAATTCTTCCCTTGTTATGGGGGAAGAAAAGGGGGGAGCACGTATTGATAAATAATATTGGACATCTTGAGACTCCTAGTCTGCCAGACAAAACAAAGAAATACACAGTAGTGCATTTCTTTGCCGGAATTGGTGGGGGAGCCTTGGGGATGCAAAAATCAATGGTGGAATACAGGGGGTTGCTGGGTAAGTTTGAAACCATAGTTGGAATTGACTGTGACCGAGAAGCTTGTCAGGATTTTGAAATGATAACCGGTGTACCTGCTGCCTGTATTGATCTTTTCAGCAGAAAAGATTATATTGCTTATCACGGTCACGAACCTCCATTGGGTTGGCAGGAAGCTACGGCAGAAGACATACGGAATGCAACCAGAGGCATATATCCGTCAGTAATATTCATGTCACCGCCCTGCAAGGGATTCTCAGGGTTATTGCCGGAAAAAACATCAAAAACAGAAAAATACCAAGCACTAAACCGCCTTACAATTCGCGGTTTAGAATTAATATTTGAGCTCAGCAATACACCGATTTGGGTAACTCCTGTGCTTAGTGAAAGCAAGGAATTGACGTTAACGTAAGTTAACAAATTCTTTTACAAACCCAGTAGGGAAAATCACTCTCCCTATGTAGGAGAGTAAAGGAGTGGATAAATTATGAAAAAACCCTTAATTGTACAATGTAGAAAATGCAAAAAAATACCAGAGGAAATATTAGAGTATCAAAAACATGTAACAGGTGAAGATATTCCACCAAGACAATATGTTATTGAACGTGAAGGTACGTATAATCGCAAAACGGGTTATTTTTACTGTACCGATTGTTATTTAAGAATTGGAATGCCGTTAGGTACAGCTTAATAAGCTTGGGGCTTGAATTGGCTTAATCTCTAATTCGAAAGAAGGGAAGAAGAGATTAGGCCGGTTGGCCCGATTTAGTAGCCGTGATATCAATTAAGTTTTTGCTTCCACTGAACCGAGTGGTTGCTGCTGTCTTGCCAATAAACTTCTATGGAGGTGATTGGTATAACAGGCCGCCGGGCAGGTGTACCGCATATATGACAAAAGAAAACAGGATAGAAGACGTAACAAAAAGTAGTATTTACTTAGGGAGGTAGTAAAATGGTTACAGAAAGAGTTATTAATAAGATAAAAAAAGTTTTAGTCCTTAGCAATAGCCCTTACCCCGAGGAAGCAAAGACGGCAATGCTGAAGGCTCAGGAATTAATGCTGCAACATGGCTTATCAATGGCCGATGTCCAGTTTGAAACGAAAGAGGATAAAGAAGTAGTTGACCAATCAGTTTACGAAGTAAATAGAATAACATGGTGGAAGCAAAGCCTTTCTTTAATAATAGGGGACAACTTTAGATGTTATCCATATATAAAAAGGTACTCCAATGTTACGAAGGTTCAATTTGTTGGCTTGCAAGAAGACGTAGAGCTGGCCAAAGAAGTTTACCTTTATGCAATAAGTGTCATTGAATATCTGTCTGTGCAGTACATTAAAGTTCACAAAGAGGAGATAAAGATTAACTCAAGACGTGTGAAGAATCAATATATTCTTGGTTTTCTGGATGGACTGGTAGATAGATTCAAGAAACAAGTTGAGTCAAATGAGAGCTTTTCCTTGATTCTGGTGAAAGATTCTTTAGTAGAAGAAACGTATAACAAGATTAATTTAAGGAAGAGTAAAAAGTCACATATTACTATAGAAGATAATGATCATGCCAGAATAACTGGTTATTATGACGGCAATAACTTTGATGCTAACAGAAAGATGATTCAAAATGTTTAAGTATTAATTAAATAGAACGATTTTCACATACGTTTAAAACCCTCCGGCCATGCCGGAGGTGTTTATAAAAACAGCCTCACCTTCTTTCCCAAAGAAGCATATTTCCACTTCGGTGTGAAGCTTCTTAACGTCGATGACCAGGACCAGAGGCGGCCTGGTAGAGCGGCTACACTGCCCGGTCGAGAGCGCATAGGCGCATGGGCACACAGGGACTATAATACATTCGGAGGGCCACGGTGGTGACGAATGTATTGACATACGCTGGCGCAGCCAGTGGTTTAGATACCTGACTGGAAGGAAGGCCATGGTTAAGGTACGACTGGGTCGTTTATTTAGGTGGTGAAGCATAAATAAACGACCGGGGGTCGCCTGGTCTTGACCTTAGCTTTGCTATTGACTTGACGCGGTAGCGGCAAGCTAGGTTTTAGGCCGGAGGCCCTAAGCAAGGCACGGCGGCAGCCGGGAATTGCCCCCGAGCGGAGGGACGGATTTTAATTTATTGAAACAACGTATTACTTAGTGTAAAATAAAACCATAATACAGAAAGCTGTGATAATATGTTTCAGGAATACGACCTTATTTTAAAAGCGTTGGCTGAAAGATACCCAGCTCATTTTGTAGAAATGGTGCGAGGTATAACTGTAGAAGACGTTCAACGAGTAGAAAAGGAAGCTATAGCGGTAAAGCGAGAGTCTGATATGCTTTTTCGAGTTAGTGAAGATGGTTATGAATATCTTATGGCTATTGAAATGCAGATTAGGCCAGACCGGGAAATGCCTCGACGACTTTTAGAATACACTGCTATGCAGCATCGGGAGTTTAAGAAACCAGTTTACCCTGTAATAGTAAACCTTACAGGGCATAAAAAGAAGGATGAAAGGTAGTTTTAATGAGGCACGATGAAGCTCCAGAAGAACTGTTTGCAAAGTGCGTTCAGAGAGTTGATGAAGTTCCAGATGAAGGTCTACGGGCGGATCTATATCTCGGACTGGCGGTATTGTCAACGATTAAGTTTACCAGGGAAATAATTCTAAAATATATTGAGGTGAATAAAATGGAAAACTCCCCGTTATTTGATGGTATTCGTGAAAAATGGATTGATCAGGGTGAGCAAAGAGGGCTTCAAAAGGGGATACAGCAGGCTATAATTGAAGCATTAGAGGAAAATATAGGCTTGTGTCCGTCCGATATTTATAATAATTTAGCTTCTATTCGGGAAATAAATACTCTTAAAATTCTTCTCAGAAAGGCAGTTAAAGTTAAAACTTTGGATGAATTTTTAGAAACTTTAAATAATGTTACAAGGGTTAATAATTAACTGAAAAAATATTAACTAACCACGACCTCCACCTTTATAAAAGGGTGGAGGTTTTTTGTTTGGCTATTTTAATAATGAAAGGGGGGTATTTAAGTCGAAAATTAAGGATCAAGGGGGATAATTGCTTCAATTAGTGTTGCCTAGAGCCTAGACTTTAAAAGTGTAAGAAATAAGGGAGGTGTGATAAATGGAAAAGCAAATTCCAAAGGAAACAACGGATAAACACGCTGATGGAGGTTTTTGTCCCGTTTGTTATATATACAACCCCAATATATTTCAATATTGTAATAGATGCAGACAAAAGTTGAGATATGGTTAAGGCAATAATTTCGCAAAGGTAAAAACAATATTTCGCCAGGTGGATGGACTATTGTGCCGCGGTAGCGGCAAGGTTATGAAGGTTATAGGAGGATTAAGACTATGGACGAATGGTTAATTAGAAAAGTTGAAATAAGTGAGATACTCGAAGTCGGAAAGATATACTGTGAGGAAGAAAATATTGAAATTACACAGGGATATGTACAATCCGCAAAGATAGCGTATGAAAAAATGCTATCAAAAGGAGATTTCATATTAGGTGCTTTCAATGATAAAAAGATATTAGGCTGTATATCAGTACATTTTTTAAATGACACATATCCGGGGTATGCGAATGGATGTTATGTGCACATAGAAACGGTAGTAATAGGAAAGAAGTATCGTGGTAATGGAATTGCCACAGATTTGCTAAGAGAAGCCATTCAGATAGCTAAAGAAAACAATGTTACATATTGCTTAATTCAAACAGGAGATGATAATTACCCTGCTAGAAGAGCCTTTGAAAAGGCTGGTTTTAAGCATTATAACGTAAATTATTGTTTGGATCTTACTACTAAGTAATAATTTAGGAGGAGGATTAATTATGTTAGAGTTTTTTAAGAAAGGTTGGGAGATAACGGCTCAAAATTATAATTTTATGCTAAAATATTGGTATGTATGGCAAATAATGATAGTAATTTTTGCTGCAGTAGCGTGGATATATTACAAATTTAAAAATCAAATTTGAGGAATCAGGCCTAGCTTTGCTATTGACTTGACGCGGTAGCATATTCGCAAGGGAAAAGCGTGGAGGGAGTATCTTAAAAGGTATAATTTGCGCTGCATACTTGACTGTGGCAGTTTTACAGAATGGATGGCAATACAGAAAGGAAAGAATGTTAAACCCATAGATCTGGATGAATATATCCAGTTCATTAAAGAAAACTCAGACGTAATTGAACATTATTTTGTTAAGGATGAAATTGGGAACCATAGAAAAACGATGGAAAATCTTCGATACATGGAAACATGCGGGTTGACACCTATACCGGTATTTCACATGAGCACTAATTTAGCAGAGTTGGATAAATTGGTCATGGAATACCCGGTGATTGGTATTGGTGGTACCGTTAATCAAAAAAACAGGGAGACCTTTCTAACGGAAGTATTTCTTCGGTATCCCAAAATTGCTTTTCATGGATTAGGTATTACCAAAGCAGAAATATTAATGAATTACCCATTCTATTTGGTTGACAGTTCAGCCTGGCTTAATTCCCGCAGGGAAGACAAGGCAAAGGTATTAACCAGGAATGGTCAAGAAAAAAGAACTGACTTGTCTGTAATTGAGAGGGTTGTTCAAAGTATAAAATTCTTAAGTTCTTTGGAGTTACCTAAAACTTTTCGAGGGATAAATTTCATTGGGGAGCAAATAAGTTTTTATTTTTAAAAGTTTACGTATGTTAACAAAAAGGATATACGGATTATTATGTCAAACTCAATATCCGTATATCTGTACATATATCAATAATCTAAGATAAACAAGAAGAATTATTGTTTAGGGGTGTGTGATATTGATGGGTTTAAAAATGAAGGAATCAGATATGTTTCTACCAATAAAACAGTATCTAGAAGAAGAAGGATACATGGTTTATGCGGAAGTTCCATGTTACGGCAAAACTGCGGATATTGTTGCCGTAAAAGGGAAATTGGTTACAGTAATTGAAACCAAGCTGACTATGAATATAAAACTACTTGAACAAGTATTTGAATGGCGACATAAAGCTCATTATATCTACGCTGCTGTTCCTCAAAAAACAAGAATATCTCTATTGGTTAGAAAATTATTAATTGACTATGGTATAGGAATTATATATCTTGATATAGATACAACGTCAGATAGGCCATATTGCTCAAGGGTTTATAAATATTCACCAGCTAGGTTATTTAGAAAAATTGGGGCAGAAACATATAATGGGTTTAGACCCCTACTGTGGGAACAACATATTATACCTGAACATTCCTTAAATATCTCGGGTGTAAGACATGCAGATATCCGTATGAGTCGGTATAAGCTAATGATGAGGCATGTAAAACGTTTACTGACACCAAAAGAAGAAGGAATGAGTATTGACGAATTAGCTAATACACTTGATACCTACTACTCAAACCCCAAAATAGGATTATATAATGCTTTGAAAAAGCATGAATCGGATTGGTGTGAAATATTTAAAAAACCTGGTGATAGAAAAACTTACGTTCGATTAAAGACAGATTAGCAAATCACTCAGGTGGTTCTGTTTTTAACTTCGTCAATCGTAATGGGAAGAAAAATACACAATGTTTTATGATTAAAACCTCCAGTAAAACTGGGGGTTTTAATCTTTAATGAATAATAGAGGGTGTTTAATTTGGCAAAAGTAAAGACGATATTTCGCCAGGTGGATGGGCTATTTGGAATGAGTAAAAATTCGGTAATAAAAAATCAGAACTTAGAGATCAGGGGAAGATGGATGCTTCTGTCACCGGTTCCAAGACTTTTGACGACTACAAAGATGTTTGTATGCGCTGGGCAAAAGATCTGGCTGAGAGGCGTGGTACTAGCAAATTTCAGATTTGTAGTGTAAAACCGGAAGAGATTAAGAATTTTTTAGATAGGATAGCCATGACGCACCGGCCTGATACTGTGCATCAGTATTGCGCAGCTTTACAGAAACTTGAAAATATGACCAATAATTATTTTGGTAAAGTAGAATGGAATATTAATGATTTTGAAAAGCCCAAGCGGAGCCGGGAGAATGTAACCGAGCAGCGGGGGCCAGCTTACAAAGAACATGAGGCCGACAGGCTGATTAGTGAGATGGTCAGGCAGGATAAGCGAGCCGCAGATGCTTTACTGTTTATTAGGGCTACCGGTTGCCGGGCTGAAACAATCTTTGGCCGGCAAATGAAAAAAGGCGGAAAGGTTGTTGTAAATGGAGTAGTTGTAAAAGGAACAAAGGTTTTTAGGGATTTTTCCAAGGCCGTGAAAGCAGAAAGGATTGATTTGGTGAAAGGTACTGTTACGCTCACTGAAAAAGGCGGTAAAACACGTACTGTAGCTTATGATAGGAAGTATCAAAAATTTATGGAACGATTGGTCAATGACAACCCGACTAGCTCAATATTCGTTGGTTTAAAGCAACCTACTGTTTATAACAGAATTAAAAGAATTTCTTCAGAAACCGGGTTTACAGGTCGGGGGTTACATGGTATGAGAAAAACATTTGCCGTTCAGCGGCATGCCGACTATACGCATAGAATTAACGAACTGGTTAATAAAAAGGACTGGCTTACTCTGTCAAAAGAATTTCAAACCAGTGAGCAGAAAGCTAAAGAATTGTGCAGAAAGCCTTATACAAAAACGGTTGATAATCTAGCCAGGCTTAAGTTGACAAAGGACTTAGGGCATAACAGAATTGAGGTTACTTTTAGATATGTACCGAAAACTGTGTAACGTGAGGAGGTGGAACTGATGGGTTGTAAATTAAAGGAATTAGATAATGTTCTTGTTAATAAAACAGTATTTAGAGGAAGAAGAAATAATTGAATCTTTTTGATCTTCCTTCGGGGAGGTTTTTTATTTTTCTAGTTCGATATACTTTGACATGTTTATTAAGAATTCTTTGATATAATATTTTAAAATGTTTAGAAATTTGGAAAAACAAGGTAGTATTTAAGTAATGTAGCTAATGTCATCCGAAAAATGTTTGGGAAAGCACAAACGTTTATGGGCTTTCCGTTTAAAGACGCAAAAACACCTAAGTATCTTTGATTTACGTACTCTGAGAGTACTGGACAAATGCCAAAGATTTGGAACAAGTGTCTTTGAAAATTTAATTTTTGATTATGCTATACTGGCGCCAATGCTCTGTTCATATAGTAACGCTAAATCCACCTACAAATGAATTTAGTAACATTTATTGTCTGGTGTAAAAATCTCTTATTTGCTATACTTTTTGTAAGGGTTTTGGTGGAAGGGGAAAACAATGTGGAATTAAAAAGGCCTGTCTATATTGACCTTTTTGCTGGCTGTGGAGGAATCTCTTTAGGCTTAATGAATGCTGGTTGGCAAGGTTTTTTTGCAATAGAAAAAAGTCCTATGGCTTTTGAAACTTTAAAATACAACCTTATTGATGGAAATAAGGTTCATTATAATTGGCCCAAATGGTTGTCGAAAGAACCTCATGATATATGCAAGTTTAGGGTTAGATTCTGGAGGCAGCTAAAAACAATTTCTGGTCAAATTGATCTTATAGCAGGTGGACCACCATGCCAAGGTTATTCATTTGCAGGTAAACGTAGTAGTGATGATGAGAGAAATGAATTATTTAAAAAATATATTGGTATGGTTAAATGCCTTAGTCCCAAAATAATTTTTTTTGAAAACGTTGAGGGTATTACGGTACCAATTGGTAAAGAGAAAAAGAATGAACTGAATAAAAGAAAAAAATCAGGTAAAAAACCTTTACCGTACTCCCAAAAAATAGAGAATTCACTTAAAAGATTAGGATATAATGTATTTACTGCATTAGTTAATTTTAGTGAGTATGGAATCCCACAATCCAGAACACGTTTTATTTTAATCGGGTTTGATATAAAATCTTTTGGAAATGTGATAGATAATCCCTTTGAGAAATTAAGATCTCTACGTGATAATTTTCTTAAGGAAAAGGGGTTAACATTGGAGAAAATTTCAATAAAAGATGCTATTTCAGATTTGGAAAGTATAAGGTTTGGAAAAGTTCCTAGTCAGGATTCTAAAGGGTTTTATCATGGTTTAAAAGGACAAGCCGAATCGGCTTTTCAAAAATTAATGCGTGAGGATATAGACGTTGGAAATAGAGTACCTGATAGTCATAGATTGGTAAATCATACCCAAGAAATTATTCAGAGATTCTCCCTAATCTTAAGTAAATGTAAAAAAGGAGTTCAGATTAACTCCGAAGAAAGAATGAGATATGATACTAAGAAACATTGTATTGTTCCAGCGGATGAATTAGAACCTTCACCCACATTAACATCTTTACCCGATGATTTATTACACTATAATGAGCCAAGAGTTTTAACAGTTCGTGAATATGCACGTCTGCAAAGCTTTCCAGATTGGTTTGAATTCAAAAACAATTACACTACGGGTGGAAAAAGAAGAAAAATAGAATGCCCAAGATATACACAGGTTGCAAACGCTGTACCACCTTTATTTGCTGAAATACTAGGACAAGTACTTATTAAATATATTGAACAAATAAATTGTAATTATTGTGAATTTGATAGACAAACATCAAATTCTATTTAGGGAGACGATCTTGATGCCAAGTTTTTCTTTTTCTGCTTCTTCTAAAGTTAAAGATCTTGTTGGTAGACGTCTAGTTACAAATAAACACTCTGCTCTATTTGAATTGGTGAAAAATTCATATGATGCTGATGCGGATAAGGTTAATGTCTCTTTTAATATATTAGAAGACACATTGACGATTGATGATGATGGCGATGGAATGTCTTTGAATGAGATTGAAAATAAGTGGATGGTTATAGGTACTGATAGCAAGCAAGGTAAATTATTTACTTCAAAAGGCCGTGTGCTAAATGGAGAAAAAGGTATTGGAAGGTTTTCTGCTGATCGACTTGGGAATAAATTAGAAATGATAGCTTGTGTTGAAGAATCGGAAAAAGCTATAAGGATGATTTTTGATTGGAATTTGTTTGAAAATACTAATTATTTACTTGATGATATACAAATTGACTATAGTTACATAGATAAACCTAAACTAAAAGGGCTTACATTGATAATTAGTGGTCTAAGAGATGCATGGACAATAGATGATATTGTTAGGGTGGAAAAAAAATTAAGTGGTTTATTATCACCTGTTGGGAATACAGACGATTTTGCAATATATCTTAATTGTCAAGAATATGGGGTAAAGAATAAGCAACTAATACCTTATAGTATAAGTGATATAAGTTCTATTTGGATTAATGTTGAGGTACCTGTAAATGATACTGATATTATTAATTATAGGATATATAGAAATGGAGCTGAGTTAGATAAGGGTAGTTATAA
Organism: Desulfofarcimen acetoxidans DSM 771; assembly: GCF_000024205.1. Lineage (NCBI taxonomy): Bacteria > Bacillati > Bacillota > Clostridia > Eubacteriales > Peptococcaceae > Desulfofarcimen > Desulfofarcimen acetoxidans. The sequence goes on along the minus strand of NC_013216.1, from coordinate 2,616,159 downwards.
TAATACATATAATTTTGGACCAGTGAATGTATTAATCTACTCATTTACGACTGGAGATAAGATTTCTTTTAAACACAAATTCTCTATAGATGTTGTGAATTTTGGTAATATAAGGATTTATCGTGATAATTTTCAAATATATCCATATGGTGAGCATCTTAATGATTGGCTAGGTTTAGATAGGCGTAAGACACAAGGTCATTTTAGAAATTTAGGTTCCCGCGAAGTAATAGGTTATATTCAAATTTATAGAGAACATAATAAGGGATTAATAGATGCTACTAACAGGCAAGGTTTAGAAGAAAACAAAGACTACGATGAACTTAAGCAGTTTATAAAAAAAGAAGCACTAACTAAGCTTGAAAGTGAGTTTTATTTTAAAAAAAATAAAGATATTAAAAGTGAGGCTAGAAGTAATCGAGAAGAAATAATTAAGACTACAAAAGAAGTTAAGGAAATAGCAAAAAAGCTATTTTCTGTGGCACCGTCAGAAGCAAATGAATTGGTTGATTTATCTAATCAATTACATGATAAAACCATTGAGCAAGATAAAATTATACGTAATCAGTTACAGGTTATTGAAATTTACAAAAGAGCCGCTAGTAAAGAAACTTTACTACAAAAAATAATTCACCAAGCTTTTATACGAGCACAAAATATTTCAACAGCGATTTCAAATACAGAGGATGATTTAAAAACAATTGATATTAATCCTGATGCAAGATATATAATCAATAAATGTCATAATTTCATAAAGGAAAGAGCTAGCGAAATAGGCGATTTTCTTGTGAGTGTAAGGGAAAAAATTTTAAAAAAGAGAGAAAAAATAAATATTAATATAATTAAAAGCATTAAAAGGGTTATTAATCATTATATGCCTGAGTTTCGTGAAAATGGTATTGAATGTATTGTTGAAGGTGATGAATCTCTGATCATTTATTTTGACCCAAGTGATTTTAAAGTAATACTTGAAAATCTTATTTCGAACTCAAAAAAAGCTTTAAATAAGTGTAATACGAATGATAAGTTTATTCATATTCGGGTTATAAATAATGATTCACGTATTAATATATTTTTTAGAGATAATGGAATTGGTATACCACCAAGAGATGCTGCACATGTGTTTATACCTTTTTATACAACGACTGATGGTTTTGGTATGGGGTTAGCTATAGTTGACGAATTGATAAAAGATAATGGTGGAGAGATTCAGTTGGTACAGCTAAAACCTGATGAATCTGGTGCAGAATTTCAGATAACTTTTAAAAGATAGAAGGTGAATGGTTTGTTTGAAAGAAATATACTAATTGTCGATGATTGTCGTGAAATTAGTGAAGATATTAAGAATTATAAAATAATTTTTGATGGAATAAAAAAAGATAAGAGTTTAAAATATGACATAAGTTTTATGTCAACTGATAATTATGATAAGGCTATCGAACTATTAAGTATGGAGAAATATGTTTTTGATGTTGTGCTAATTGACTACGATTTATCATTGGGGGGTAGTGGAAAATACGGTGATGAGTTGGTTAGAGAAATTAGAGACTCAGTAAACAAGCATTGTAAGATTATATTTTATACTGCTAGTAGTTTACAGGAAATGTTTCCCGATAGAAATGATTTAGTAAAACTTTTTAATCTTGGTATTTTCAAATTATTAACTAAGGAATTAGAAACAAAAAATATTAAGTCATATGGAGGAACACCTTTTAATCAACTTCGCGTAGAGGCAATTATTGAAGCAATAGAGAGTATTGATATAGTTCAACTTGCCTTGGAAAGATATTTTCTAAAATATTTGTCATTGACTAAAGAAGATATTTTATATATAGACGGTAAAGATTATTCTATATTAGAATTAATAAATGCTATTAAAAAGGATGAACCTGCTGGAAGAGCATTTAGAGAAAATCTTATGGAATCCGTTCTAATTTCAAGAATCCTAAAGGGGTAATCATAATGAATATATATCATTTTTTTCCTTCTTCTATTGGTATTAGATTCCTTGAAACTCTTTCTAAAATTCTTAGATATGAGTTTGGCGTAAGATATCAAGTATTTTCAAAATTAAAAAATCTCTATGATGAATTGTGTTCAAGAAATCAGTCATCAGATATTATATTAATAACTGCTCATGGAACTGAAAATTGCATTTATGGCGAAGGAATTCATGGCGACGAAGAAAAAATTACTTTAGAAAACTCACATTTATTTTCTAATTCTTTCGTTTTTGCTTTCTCCTGTTCTACGGCAAAATTGGGACAGCAGATGGTTGATAAAAACAAAGTGATTACCTATATAGGATTCAACAAAGATATACCTTTAGCCGTAAAACAGCAAAAGTCTCCGGAATTTGTAAATGAACTAAATAAATTATTAAAAGAAATATATACACAAGCTGTAACAAGAGCGCTAGATGAATTTATAAAAAATGGTCTTACTGCTTTAGAATTTGTTAGACTTTTACAAAAAAGGCTTTTAGAAATTTATGTACATGCAATTTCATTAGAGCCACAGAAACTCGCAACACAGTTTAGTATTAGCCATCGAACTGCTAATAACGAGACTTTTTATATGAGAATGAGCACTCATTTGTTAGCTACCATAAATGCTGTTTCAAGTATGATAGAGTTATATGGGGAAAGAGGGTTTATGCCTTTAGTATGTATAAACGAATGGGATACTAAAAAAATAATTGAACGTCTCAATAGGTTAGAAGATACTATTCGTGATGAATATCCTGCCCATTTTTATATACATTACGTAATGTCGCAGTTATATTGTGCCCTTAAAGATAATACTAATATGTATAAACATTTGAGAATTGTTGAGAATATGAATCCGGAATACTATAGACAGTTAACTAATCAAATGACTAAAATATCCTAAGATTTTATTATTGAAGTAATATCCGTTCGTATGATCCTAGTGATATTTCGATTGTTAATTTTACATCAATCAAGAAATCAATAGAAGCTCTTTGTCCGTAAAGTCCACTTTTACGGACATTTTTTGTTTTTAGTTCGGGGTTAATTTATTTTGTCCGCAAAGGGTTCCCTTTATGGACACTCTCTGACGAAATCTAGAAATGTCCGTAAAGGCCATAATTTTTATTTTTGTACGTTCGTGTTTTTCAAGATACTTTTCGAACGGGGGGAGTTTATGAAAATTGGATATTGCCGTGTGAGTACCCATGAGCAAGATGCTACCAGGCAAATTTTAAAGATGCAGGAACTTGGGATAGAGGAAAGGTTTATTTTCGTTGACAAGGCCACCGGCAAGAATTTTGACCGGCTTGAATACCAGACTATGAAAAAAATTATCCGAGAAGGCGATATCATTTACTTTGATGCCCTGGATAGGTTAGGTAGAAACTATGACGGAATCATTAAGGAATGGAAACATATTACTAGGGAATTAGAAGCTGACATTGTGGTGCTGGAGAATGAAGCTCTATTTATCAGTCGGAAATACCGGGAGATGGGTGACATTGGCAAGCTCATGGAGGACATGTTTCTGGCTTTACTTTCTTATGTTGCAGAACAGGAGATTAAAAAGCGGTATCAGCGGCAGATGGAAGGACAGGCTGTGGCACGGGCAAAAGGAAAGCAAATGGGCAGGTCAAAATGTTCAGTCCCCCAAAACTTCAAAGAGATATACCAAGATTGGATGGAAGGAAAAATTACTGCTGTGGAAGCAATGCGACGGACGGGAATGAAAAAAACGAGCTTTTATAAGATGGCTAAAGAAGAACACAGAAGGAGTTTTATAGCCGAACCGTAGAGGCGGGCAGGCAGTACAATCAGAGGTGCCATAAATATACGCATCGGGCAAATTTGCCTGGGGTCACGCCTCATACTATGCATCACGTTCTGTAAGAACACGATTGACCAGAGTACTCCCATTGACAAGGTGGCAGTCATGGCCAGACATATGAGTTTAGATATAACAAAGTGGTATACTGCCCCCTCACAAGAGGACTTACAGACGGCAGTTGAAAGGATGGCCTGGGAGTAGGCAGTCCCGGTCTTATTTCTGTAAAACCAATTACGGAGATGGTTGTTAATATGACTGACACTCTGGTATACAGCGAACTTGCAGAACTGAATAAGCGAATTAAATAATTGAATCTTTTGCCCTCCATTCGGGGAGGATGTTCAGGGAAAATAATGTTTTAGACTGAAGCCGTTAAACTCAGTAACCTTTAATACTGGTAGTCCTAAGAAATCTTAAATTCTAAGGGTTTATAAAAATCAGAGTCTAAAACATTATTTTCTTCTAACACTTACTATTAATTTTTCAGCTAATGCTGGCATCTTAATCAACCTCCTCATTTTGTCCCTACCCCTAAACAATTATTTCCATATTATAGCAAAAATCTATAAATATATTTTCTAAAAAATATTAATGTTATCGAAGAATTACTTTCCCACGCATTTAGACCACAATTCAATCAAATCAGTGGGTATACCTTTTCTTTTGGCATAGTTGTAAGCATGCTTACCAGCATCCGGTTGGTCAGACCTGGCTATAAACTCTATAGCAAACAAGGTGGCCTCGTTTTCATGTTCATTGTACCCGGTGCTCCATTACGGCAAAGTAACTGATATTTGTATGTAACAAAAAATGTCCGATTTCGTGAAGGACAACAATGTCTTGAATATCCAGCGGAAGATTGAGATTTACACCGATAAAGGTAACCCCAAATATTGTGATAATCAAACCATTAAGATTATGAAAGGGGTACCTTATAACCGTGCAGCCCAACAATTCTGCAATTTCGAATGGACTTTTGTTTGGGTATTTAATAATTAGTTCCTTTATTACTCGGTGTATATGTTGCAATTTATTATCTCCGAACTCAAGAATAATTATCTAACTTACCTTGGAAATTTGCTCCCAGATTAACAGATTGTTTGATTCATTAGTAAACAAAAATTTAGCTAATAAACCGGAGGGCTTGTTAGATTTGGGATTAAAAATATCCATATTGCCAAAAACAAGAAAACTGTTTTTGGCCCGTGAAACGGCTACATTGAGCATTTGAACGCCCTGATTGAAGAAAAAACCGTCCGGATTTCCGTCCTGATGAGAGTATACCGGTGAAAAAATAACTACATCCCTTTCAGCACCTTGTAGTGCGTGAACAGTACCAATGGTAATATCTTGTAAAGATGAATATTTATCTAATAAAAGTAATCTATGAAATAAGTCCTTTTGCGCCCCAAAAGGTGTAACAATTGCGATGATATCTTTTATTGGTTTATTAGCCATATCGTTTTTATAAACATATTCAAGGTATTCTTTATTTGTTAAAACCCAATCTAAAATAAATTCAGCTTCCATATCATTCTTACGGCTTGTACCAACTTTTGTTGATTGGCCTGATATATGAAGATACCCTATAGGTGGAAATCCACCGTTAAGTATTTCGTTGCCGCGCATTGGCTTTAGTCTTCCGTTGTAAGCTAATTTATTACAATAATCAATTATACTGTCAAGACAACGACGATGTTCCGAAAGAAACATGCCGCGTTCAGGGTATTTATTTCCCGATGAATCTAATTTTTGATACTTACTTGCTCTTTGAGCAATAAGCATTGCACAACCCTCGGAGGCGGTAATACCTTTTGAAGCTATTTCAGCAAATTGGCTACGGTTTGAAATAATCTTATGCTTTAATAAATTACCCTCGTCAATGGCTTTGTTTATATTCCAGACTGGTTCAATTTGTAAGATATCACCAACAAGCAGCGCCTTTTTGGTTAATGCAAAGGAAGCTGCAGCAAGTTCCACTGTTACTTGACCAGATTCATCGACGATTAATAAATCCGCAAATTCTAAAAGCGGTTCCATTTCAAAACCATCGTCAATTCTTTTCCAACATGTTAGAATGCTTGGCAACATATAAAGGGTAGAAACAATACAAGGTGTCAGCATTGAGTAACGACGCCATTTTCTTTCAACACGATCCCTTAAAGGTAGTTTTTTCTTCTGGTTGCTTAAAAAATTCATTTCCTGTATTTCTTGTAGCCATCTTGCTTCCCAGTAATGGGTGGCAAGCAAAAATGCTTTATGTCTAATTTCAAGGTCAAGCTTTGAAAAGAAATTATTCTTATTAAAAACGACATCACTCTGTTCTGGTATGTCAGATGTTTTTGCAAGCTTATCCGAGATATTAAAAAGTCTTAATAACTGCTCAATAAATTTACAAACTGACGGTGGCAAAGAGTAAAGTAGCCGCAACCAGAAAGGTAGATTATTCTGCTTTGTTTTTATCTTACCATTATGTTCATTTATAAGTTTAGAGAGGGGTTCTAAACATTGTAAGAGGTTTTTGTGAATTATAGATTGTGCTTCAACAATGGAATTAATTGAGATACCAAAATACTTAGTACATTTATCCAAAAAATATGTCTCTGCTAACGTAAAGTATTTAGAATCCTCTAACTTACCTGGCAAACCAGATGTGGCAGGAAAATTGTTATCATTTGATAGTGCAATTTGAAATTTAGTTGTATTTTTACGTGTAGCTGCACTTGAAGACGGGCAGTACAGACCATAACTATTAATTTCGGGAAGCCATCTTTCAGATAAAATATCTTTGGGTTTAATAACTTTACCAAAACTATCAATTATATTAGTTACCGCCTGGTTATTAGCCGATACAGCAACAATAACAGGTGGACTGGTTTGAAAAACTGCTGCTTCTACCCACATATTTGCAATTATGCTATGTAAAAGTGTAGTTTTTCCGGTGCCTGGAGGTCCGTTGACAGCTAGAATCTCACCGTTTTTAAGAGTTAAAAAATGATGTAGTGCTTCTCGTTGTGAGGGGGCCAAAGGAAACTCACTGCTCATTTGTCCCATATGTTTAGAAGCTATCTTGAATTCCTGTTGATCATTTAATATAGGTCCAATCGACATATCCGATAAAGAAGCATATCTTGTCAGTGTAGGAGTAGTTTTATTATTTTCTATTAAGTAATCAAGTAGTTTTATATTATTAAGTTCTGCTCCACGGATATCAGTATCCGGCATAATAAAGGCATTGGTAAGTATAGTATATTCCGGAAATGATAAATCTCCATATGGCAGTGACTTGAGCATATTAAAACAATAATTAGAAAATTTATGCCAATCTTGCCATAAGTCGTCTGTTCTTGTGCAAGACAAATAATGCTCAATATCTTCAATAGAGCCTATAGTTTTACCTTGCTTGGTAGTTGGGTCCAGTAAGCCTCGTGCGATCCATGGCAGACTTCCTTCAATTGGCTGTAATTTTCCGTGTTGAGAAAGTTTAGCCGGAATCCATAACGGAGTAATTTCCTTATCAAGATTACCATCACGTTTTTCGTAATGACAACCACAATAATTTAAAGCCAAACGATAAGGACAAATTAAAACTGGAATAGCTGTATTATCAGTATTGTCTAAATCCTTTGAAGTTTTGTTAGCCTCTTTAAAAAGCTTTACTATTTTTACTGTAGTGTCATGATCAATAACTCCAGAGTTCAAAACATCATGACTTATCTCCAATGCAGAAGTGTCGATCTTTTTGTGAAGTCGAGAACTATCTGCAAGGCTATTTCTCCAGTATTTCAAAATATTAAATATCATAGATAACCACCTCAGTATTTATTAATTTGTAGGAAAAAATAGGTTATAATAATTATTTTGTTAATTAAATATTGTTATATTTTGTCGAAAAAAAATAACTACCACGCTTCAGCTGTGGTAGTTATTTGTCCTGCTTGTTTTCTTGTTGTCTTTTAACCTTTAAAGTACGCATAGCAATTCTCACAAAATCAATCAAATCCTCTTTATCAATATCATCCAGGGGCGCTCCGTCGAACATAACATTGCTGTTTTTAAGGATTTCTTCAAGCTCTGCTTTTGTGGGTTCCCGGTCTTCATAAAAATGCGAGCGCTGATTGGTTCGGCCAAGGAGATAGTCAACAGAGCAGTCTAAATGTTCGGCAATTTTAATAACCATATCAAGATCAGGTTGTCTATAACTGCGTTCATAACCAGACAAAGTACCAATTTTTATTTTTAACAAATCTGCTAAATATTCCTGTGTCCATCCTTTGCTTTCACGCTCTTTTTTTAATCTTTGAGCAAATATACTAATCTTCACGTAATCCCCACCTAAATATAAATATATCATAAGTTTACAAATAGCGAAATTTAATTAAGCGAAATGCTTATATTTGCTTGACATAAGCATTTCGCTTATATATAATTTGTTTAAGCGAATTTTATTGAAAGGGGAAAAACTTTATAAATGAACCGAAGTGTTGTATATGGTAATAGGATTCGTAAAATAAGAAAGGCAAAAGGAATTACTTCATGCTATGTCGCAAAAAAACTAGGTATGTCTCCTGGTGGATATAGTGATATTGAGCGTGGAAGACGTAAACTTTCTGCCGAAAGAGTTGAGAAAATAGCAAAAATATTGGAAATCGACATTGGTGAAATATTTTATAGCAGTAAGCGTAATGCATAATAACAACAACGGAAAAATTTGAAGAGGTGCAAAAAATGACGATAGGATTTAGTGCAACGACTGCCTTAAGGCGTACCGTTAAAGCTGGGAAAGAAAGCAAATTGACGGTAGGCCCTAGGGTAGCAGAGTAGGGTGGCTGCATTGCGGCGTATTGTTAATCAGAATCTACCCAGGTATCCAGAACATCATTGAGGATTTTTATTTTCTCATGCGGTAGCTTAATAACCTTATTAACTATTTGGCGAACTTCCGGTAGCATTTCTGGAGCCGAATCATCAGAAAAGAATTCATCTAGGGTGATGCTAAGGGCACTAAGTATACGCTGGGGATTATCCGACCGACCAACTAGATAATCAAGTGAAACATTAAAAAAGTCAGCAAATAATATTAAGGTGTCATAACTTGGCTTGGATTCATTTTTTTCATAAAGAAAAATAATTCTTCTCTTTAGTCCAACGAATTCAGCCAATTCTTCAGCCTTTAAGTTTTTAGATTTTCTTAATTGGTATAATCTTTCGCCAAAGGTGGCCATATTATTTCTCCTAAATTTAATATAAATACTTGACAGTGCAATAATATTGCACTAATATAATGTTAGAGGTGCATTTTAATTGCACAGGAGTGAATTTATGAGTACAGTTCTAAAACAAAAGCGAATTGAAAGCGGTTTTTCTGTTGAACAGGTAACAGAAGCCATAGGTATCAAAAGACGCATGTACTATTACGTTGAGTCTGGACAAAAGCTTCCTTCTCGAAAAGTAGAAAAGCGTCTGGAACAATTTTTCAAACTTCCAGCAAGTGAATTGCTGAAGGTAACTGAATAGTTTCAGTCCCTTTATGGGACGTTAATCAGATTCTACCCATGTATCTAAAACATCATTAAGGATTTTTATCTTCTCATGCGGTAGCTTAATAACCTTATTAACTATTTGGCGAACTTCCGGTGGCATTTCTGGTGCCGAATCGTCAGCAAAGAAATCACAAATAGTGTTACTAAGGGCATTGGGTATTCGGGGATCATCTGACCGACCAACCAGGTAGTCAATAGACACACCGAAGAAGTCGGCGAGGGCGACAAGTTTTTCAGCGGATGGAAGATTTTCTCCGCTGGCAAATTGACTTATAGCCGGACGGCTTATATTAATGGCATTAGCCACTGCTTGTTTAGATGCTTTATTTTCTTTAATAAGCAAGGATAGTCTTTTAGCAAAAATATTTTTTAAAGACATAACTTCTCCTATTGACCGTAAGCATTACTTACGGTATACTATAAAATATAGTAATTACTACTTACGGAAAGAGGTGTAAAATGAAACGCCTAGTCTTATTGTCCGAAATACAACAACGAAATTTAACATATACCGAAGTGGGTAAAGCAGTTGACGTATCAAGACAAATGGTTAGTTATATTATCAACTGCCAGTGCAACCCTTCATGGAAATTACAAAGGCGCCTCGAAAACTTCTTCGGTATTCCCGCCAGTGAACTCCTGGCCGAGTCCGAAGAACTACCCCAACCGATACCGAAGGCCATTAACGAAAGGTAGTAAAGCTTAATTAGAATCAATCCAATCAACTAAACTAATAGTCTTTTTCGGTAATCTATGAGTTTTTTAAATAATAATTTAATATGGGTCAGGCTGTTTTTTACATACTGACAACCAACATAATGATCCCTATATATTCATAACACAATTAACTAATCGATATAATTTACAAGAAAAATGGTGCCTAGCCGTTTATTAGGCACTTTTTTGCATTTTTTGGGCCGCTTACTTTAGTATACCATGTTATGGAGAACCAAACATAGAAGTATAAGGCAAAGATATTAACGGTAAGATTTAGGGCAGGAAGGCTGCCTTAATGTGTGCCGTTAAAATCACTTGACGGTAGGCCCCAGGGTAGAATTTAAGCTACATTGTGGCGTGTCGTCAAAGCCAGTAAAAAAATTTATCAAGTACCTATCTAATATAGAAGCAGAAAAAGCAGCAAATACACTTGGCGTAAGCGTTCCTAACCTTTTAAAGGAGAATACAGACTACATGCGCCGTATAAATACCATATAAAATCATTTATCAATAACAAGAATATTCTATATTAAATTGACTAAATCCGTCAACTAAATGGTTGAGGTGAGAGCAATGACAAAGGGTTTAATAGTACCCATAGATCTGGCTGCCAAAAGAAAAGCTGCAGACCTAACACAAGAAAAATTTGGTGAACTCATTGGCTTTTCTAAGTACTATGTATTACGTTTGGAGAAAGGCAAACTAACAACACCGCTTCAAGTGGCAGTTAAATGCGTTAATATACTTGGTCCTATTGAATTTAAAGACAAAGAGACAGGGAGCCGCTACCGACTGACAAAAATATAACACCTGCCTGATGAGTCCCGGATTGTAACCGGGCGAAACCGACGGAATAGTCGGTCGCAGGAAACTAAATAAATTGAAGTGGGGTGCTTCTTTTGCAAGAGGCAATGAAACACGTTAATTTAACTTTAGAGGTTTTACCGGCTGCCAAGGCCGCATTCCAACTTACTCGTTCATGCTTTGATTGTTGGGTTAAAGATCAACTGATAGCTAGTATCTTAGACCAACTAACCGGCAAGGGTTGGAGTTAGATTTAAACGAAGCAATTAAGGTGTTAAACAACCTAGAGCGCGAGATTGCAGAATCAATTGGAATGCCGGATATAGCTACAGAATACCGGATAAAAGGCGAATTTATGTGGTTTAAAAATGTGAACGGTGACAGATGGTATGCCCGGCATGATGTGTTTATGGCTGAACCGGTGGGAGGCGAAAATTAATGCTGGAAAATAGGGATAAGTCGTGCCTGACGAGTTTTAGGAGAGTAGGGGGTGGGAGGAGATTGGATGGGTAAAAGATAACCTGCCTGATGAGTCCCGGATTGTAACCGGGCGAAACCGATGGAATAGTCGGTCGCAGGAAACTAAATAATATTGAAGTGGGGTGCATCTTTTGCTATATAGAACCGAAATAATAAATATCGTTATAAATTAAACGCAAAGTCTCTTTTTCACATCTTCCGAACAGCATTTGATTTCCTCTAAAAACGAGTCAACAGATTTTTGAATTTCTGAAGCATTTTTATGAAAGCGATTATAAATAGCTGTATTTTTTAACCATTTCCATAACTCTTCTATGCAATTCAGATTGGGTGAGTAGGGTGGAAGAAATTTCAAAAACAGATGATCCTTATGCTCGTCTAAAAAGTCTTTAAGTAATTTTGCATGATGAACTCTTGCATTATCAAGAACAATGTAAATTTTAGAAATGTCATCTTTTAAAAAATGTGATACCAATTTTTTAAGAAAATCTTTGAATTTTTCTGCATTGATTTTGTCATAATTTACACAAAAAACTTTACCCGTATAGTAGTTTAAAGCACCGTATAATGTAACTTTTGCATGGTGTCCATAGGTCTTAATCTTTTTTTGCTCACCTTTTGGGAACCATGCTCGTTGTAAACCTTGATAATCCCTAATGTGAGATGCATCCACATATAGGAGTATTTCACATTCAGTGAGATTTTTTTAACTCTTCCAGCTCATCTTGAAAAGCTTTTTGTTTTTCCGGATCAGCTTTGGCTAATACATAAGTGGGACGATTATAACGAAAATCCATCTTAAGAAGCATGCGCCAAACACCATCTGATGTATATTTAACGCCGTATGTATCATAAATGTAAGCAGCGAGGGTTTTACAATTCCAAGTAGTATGGGTACTAAAACCAACCTCTGATGGTGATTGTTTCAGTACCTCTTTGACCTCTTCTTTTTGTTCATTGGTTAGCCTTGGCGGTCTTCCCGGCTTTTTTGATACATGAAGCAGTTTTTTAACTCCACCTTCATTAAAGTAAGCAACGTATTTTCTTATGGTTTGTTCACTTATATCAAGATATTCGGCAATCTGCTTTGCTTGTCTCCCTTTCATGACAAGAATAACAGCTTGAACTCTGCATCTTAGTTTATATGGTGTTTCTCTTTTTATCTTATTCAAATCCTCAATGGTTAAATTTTGTGGATTGTTTAAATGCAATTTCCTCATGGTAATAATACCCCTCCCCACACTTGATTCTATTTTACAGGATAGGAGTAAAAATTACCATTACTTTATTAATCACTTCTATATAGAAGATCGGCAGTCCATATGGTATTCGTATGTCCATGAAAAAGATCGTGATCGGGGGTGTTTAAATGAAAAAGGGAACAACAGGAAATAGGGACAAGACACTATTGGCTGTAGCACATATACTTATCGAAGATTTCACGATAGAACAACGTGAAATTGCAAATTTACTCGGAGTAAAAGTACAAGATATATCTTTTGTTATGAAGAAGATCCAGTCAAAAATTAATGATGGTCATATCATTATCGGCTTATCTGATGAAGAAAACGAAAAATTAAGGATAAGCCTGAAGATGAGGGAGAGGGCCAAGAAATTTGAAGATGATAAACTAGCTTGTGAAGTAGCTAGGCAGTTAATAAATGATCACCGGATAACCTATCGAGAAATTGCCAGGAGGGTAAATAAAAAACCTGACAGTATCACCGACGTTATGAAAAAAATACAAACCAGATGCGCTAATAATGAAGTAATAACCGGTCTAACTAAAGAAGAAAGTGCTCAACTAAAAGAAAATCTGGTAGAGCGCGAAGTTGAAATACAGATGGAGAAGGAACGCAGGCAGCAAGAAAGGGAAATGGCGGCTGCAAACCGTGAGGCAATGCAGGACATGTATTTCATGAACAAGAGAAAAAGTACATCTAAAAAACCTGCTACCATAAGCAGTGAGGGACTGGCCGACTGGAACCGGATGCACTATGACCATAGTACAGGTGAGTTATTGATGGTTAGTGGCGTGCCTGCAGATCTGCCCCGGAGATATCCGCGCAAACAGGTTGCAGTAATGTCAGGTAAAAATGACTCATACTTGGAACCGATAGCAAAGGCTTCTGCAACGGCATCCGGCAGGCGAGGTATGACAATAAATGCAATGAATTGAGATGGGCGGTTCAACAGAAAACACCGTTTGCGATAGAAACAGCGGCTTCCGAAATTGTTAGGTGTATTTACATTATTGCAAAAGGAATCCTGGGTGCAAATATAAGGATTTCCTATATCCTATCAGCGCAGGGATAGGTTTTCCCAGGTTAATTTATATAATAAGAATGTAGGGAGAATTTTAGTTAATGAAGTTGATACCGGCGAGCGCGTGGATGTTGGTTAAGAGACCTGCGTATTAAATGAGTGGGCCGGAGAGTAAAGCTTAGGTGAGTCGAGCGGGTAGGTTGGGGGTAGGTTGGGGGGAAAATACATATTTCAAAATGTAAACTCACGTTTACAAAATAAATGCCCCAAATGTAGGGCAATAAAACTAAAAAATATTCACGGGAGGGATTGATTAAATGGAAACCAAAATCATATCAGTTTCCAACCAAAAAGGTGGAACCGGAAAAACCACCACATCAATAAACGTTGGAGCTTGTTTGGCGAGCTTGGGGCAAAAAACTTTGTTAATTGATCTAGATCCCCAGGCTAACCTAACCACAGGTTTGGGTATAGACGTGCATGAAAATGAACCTACAGTATATGATTTATTGAAAGGTTTAGCTACAGTTAAAATCGCCCGTAAATCTGAAATTAAAAACCTTTACGTTATTCCCTCTGGAATTGAGTTGGCTGCAGCTGAAGCAGAACTGATGGGAGAAATCGGTCGGGAACAGCAGTTAAGAACAGCCTTGTCCAGAGTCGAAGGTTATGACTATATAATTATAGATACTGCTCCAACACTGGGCGTATTAATGTTAAATGCCTTGTCAGCCTGAACAGAAGTTATTATACCGGTGCAGGCCCAAACATTTGCAGTGGCTGGCTTAAAGCAGTTGCTCAATATCATTCAGACAATTCAAATTAGAATTAATCCTGAACTAAATAAATGGACAGTGTTGCCGACGATGATCGATTTCCGGAGAAATGAAGACAAAATAATTCTTCAGCAGATTCGAGAGCAATATAACGGTAACATTTTTAATAGCATGATCAGGGTCAATTCTAAGTTAATAGAGGCTACCCGGGTAGGACAGGCAGTTAATTTGTATGATAAGTATTGCAAGGGTGCTAAGGAATATGAAATGCTGGCACGGGAACTTATGGGAGTAGATGTGGATAAGGCAGCAGTCTTATGAGTGGTACAAATAGGGCAGATAAAGTTGTGTCACTGTTTCTAACGTCCAGTACCGGTTCACAGGTTAAAGAACTTCCATTAGGTAAAGTTAATCCCCGTACTAACCAGCCACGGAAAACATTTAACGATAAGAAAATAGGAGAACTGGCTGAGTCAATTAGGGAGCGGGGCGTGTTGCAACCAATTCGGGTACGGCCAAATGGATCAGGAATGTATGAGATTATAGCCGGAGAGCGTAGGTGGAGAGCCTGTAATCTAATTGGTCTTAAAACGATACCTGCCGTGATTACAGAAGGAGTAAAAGATATCGAAGTGATGGCCGAGGCATTGATCGAAAATATTCAGCGGGAAGACTTGGTTGCGTTCGAAAAAGCAATGGCGATCAAGGAAATGATAGAATGTCAACTTGCGTTAACCGGCAAGAAGATGACTTTAGAAGCAGCGGGAAAAATGCTAGGATTGACCAGACAAAGAGTATGCCAGTACTTGGGTATTTTAAAGCTGCCGGAACATATACTAGAAAAGTTTTGTCAGTCAGACCTAAATGAAATGCATGCCCGAGCATTAATAATGTTAAGAGGGCTGATAGAATTACAGGAAAAACTAATAGATGATATTGAAACAATGGGTTTAAGCGGCCAACAGGCTATAGAATGGGCGCAACAGTATTTATCAGATGTACCGGTCAAAACTTCCGTCCACAATCTTGTTAGTAAATCGGACAAGCAGATGAATAAGCTAAAGAAAGATTGGCCTAATATGACTGCACAGCAGCAAATTGCTTGCAGAAAAGAATTAGGTGAACTACAAAAAAGAATACAGAATACATTAAATGAGTTAAAAAAACCGGAATAATTGAGTATCCGGTTTTTTTATATTGAGCGAGGTGAAAAGATGCGAATTATAAGCGGTTTTAGAAAAAGGTCAATTGAAGTTCCAGATGAAACCGGATATAAAATTGATTTTGACTATGCAGTCGAACTTTTTAAAGATGCCTATATGGTTGACGAGTGGAGCCAGCGTACTTTAAACTACCACCTGGAAAACCTGACCGCATTTAAAAAGTTTTTGACCACACAGGCAGTAAATATTTCTTTGATTTCTGCTAAGACCTTGGATGAATATGTAAAGAGCATGAAGAATGCCGACAAAAAGAAAAACACAATAAATGGCCGGGTAAAAACTTTGAGAGTATTCTTCCGTATATTAAATGAAAAAGAATACATTCCCGATAACCCGGCTCTTGGCCTCAAAACAATCAGAGGTCCCAAACCGGAAATATTTCCTTTTAGTGACGAACAGATAAATGCACTTTTGGCACAACCGGACAGGACAACCTTTGCAGGACTGCGCGACTACATGATCATGCAAATACTGCTTGACACCGGCGTAAGGTTAGAAGAGTTATGTAATATCAAGTATTCCGATGTTAATTTAAAAACATGCAGAATTTTAGTTCGCAAGGGCAAAGGAAATAAATCAAGAACTGTATTGTTCGGTTCTGAAACACGCCGCACGATTATGAAATATCTTAAGGTTACCGGTGACCTGGATGCTGAAACTAACCTAATACTAAATCAAGACGGTAATCCATTAAAACAGCGTTCAGTGCAGGACAGAATATCACTGCACGCTAGTGCAGCCGGATTAAAAGGCGTTCGCCCCAGTCCACATACTTTTAGGCATACATTTGCCAAAAAATTTTTAATGAACGGGGGCGACCCTTATGTTTTGCGTGACCTTTTAGGTCACAATAGTATGAGCACAGTAATTATTTATCTAAGGCTTTTCAGTGATGACCTAGCTAAAAAATACCAAGGTAAATCACCGGTAGACAGCATATTAAGAAAGAAAATCAATCAATAATTATCGTCGAGGTTCTTTAAAGGACTGGCTTTTAGATGTTGTGTATTTACCTCGGTCCCGAAAATTTTAACATAGCGGTGTACCATCTCCCAGCTATTATGTCCTAAAATGGTTTTCAGAGAAAAAGCATCACCACCGTTTAAAATATACATACGGGCAAAGGTATGTCGCCAAGTGTGAGGGGAAGTACGAATTTCCGTTACCCCGGCCTTTTTACTTATAATGTCCAGTCTATCTTGTATAGTCCTGTTTTTAATAGGATTATTATCAATAGTGATAAAAACAAAGTCATGGTCAGGTTCCTTGCCCCTGTGTTGTAGGTATTCTCTAAGCGTTTTCTTGAGTTTACCCTGCAGCGGCACAGTTCTTTCTTTTGCTCCTTTACCCATAACTTTTATAAAATTTTCGGTAAAGTGCAAGTCGGAAATACGTAGACCACTGATTTCAGAAAGTCTAAGACCTGTATCAAGTAACAAAAGCATAATCGTATAATCCCTAAAACCTGTCAAGGTATCCTTATCAGGTACGGCCAAAAGACGTCGTACCTGATCTTTATTTAATGCAACAATTAAAGTGTTAGCCGTTTTTAATTTTTCCACACGGGCAGCCGGGTTTTCGGCCAGATAGCCTTCACTTACTAGAAAGTCAAAAAACTGTTTTAAGGTTCTAATACGCATATTAACTGTTTGCGGCTGATTACCCCATTTTTCAATAGCGTAAAGAACTAGATTGTTGCGAATGGTTCTGTAGGTTATATTATTAAGATTTAGTTCAATACCTTGTTCAAACATGGCCCTTTTAAATGCCTGGATGTTTTCTTGATGCCACTGGATAGTTCGTTTGAGTCGGTTTTTTGACTTCTCGCTCGCATAAAAAAGTTTTTCAGCATCAGTGAATTCGGGTACTTTTTCCTCAATAGCACTAACAAATACTGGTTCCAATGTATTTTTTCTTCTTTTGGCGATAGGTATCCCTCCTAAGATAATGTACGCAACTGACACCTACCCGCATACGCCAAAAGATGTATTGGCACATACATCTTGGTGAAAAAACGTCCAAAAAGGACATAAAAAAGACTTCCCGGTAAAAACCCCGGAAGTCTTGATTTACAAGTGTTTTTTTGGTGTCGGAGGAGGGACTTGAACCCTCACCCTCTCGGATACGCCCCTCAAACGTACGCGTCTGCCTGTTCCGCCACTCCGACTTAATGCGCGAAGCCTGTCTCTTTACGCATTTGTTATTATAGCAGATAAATTAATATCATGCAAGCGTTAAATTATATATTAGTCATCATATAGATAGTTATACATCTTGTAATTCCATAAGACCTTGCGCACAAACTGCCTGGTTTCTGGAAAAGGAATCTGGTCTAAAGTATTGTGCTCCCCATTCCAATGATTGCTTTCCAGCCATTCCTTAACATTGCCTCTGCCGCCGTTATATGAGGCTAGGACAAGAATAGTATCACCTTTAAATTCCTTGTGTAGGTTTGCCAGATACCAACTGCCCAGAGCAATATTAGTTTCTTCATTATATAAGTCCTGGGTCTTAAAATCGTTTTTACCCATCTGGTTGGCAATCCATTCTGCAGTATCGGGCATAAGTTGCATAAGACCCAGAGCTCCTTTTGCTGATACGGCCTTGTTATCAAAATTACTTTCAGTCTTAATTACAGCCGCAATTAGGTAAGGATCAACCTGATTGGCTTGGGCATAATAAAAAATTATATCCCTGTGTGGAAAGCTGTACAATACTTTTCCGAACCGATCCAAATTTAAAAACAGTGTTGTAATTAGTACTAGTAGAATAAGTGTGAGGAATTTTTTAATTTTAAATCTGGTTTTTCTTCTGCGGGAAACTGCCAATTTTACCACTCCGTTATAATCTTAAAGTATATAATGTAAATATATTCTTTGCATAGTTAAAAAATGTTATTTCAATTCATCCCATAACTCCCTTATTTTCTTGTGTAGTTCCTCAACAGTACCGTTATTGGAAATAATCTTGGTAGCATGTTTTACTTTTTCAGACTGCGGCATCTGGACATTGATGCGCTGGTGGGCTTCTGCT